>AWVY01000055.1 GCA_004143605.1 Desulforamulus aquiferis | reverse complement strand
TGTCCGCTCACCCATTTTCSCATTCTCAGCTTCGCGAAGCGCTGTTTCCACTGCTTCGAATGTCGCTGTTCGGGATTATTAAAACCCAGTTATACCTTTTTCAACAGGCTGAAGGTACGCATTTCAGCGTACCTTTATAATTAACCGTCGGCTAAATCCCAGCGTCCGCAGCGGGAACCCCAACGTCCTATGGCCAATTCGTTTTCCAGTACCTCCACAATCTCGCAAAGGTTGGAACAGCTATTACACTCAAAACTGCGGGTAAGGTAAGAAAGATTGGTAATATTCAAACCTTTAAATTTTGTCTTACCTCCTCGACCCATTTCCTCTTTGGCCAACTGGGCTGCACCCACGGCACCCATCACATTAAAGTGCTTGGGAATTTGAATGTCTATATTTAAAGAACGTTCAAAGGCGGCTTTAATTCCTTGATTTGCGGCAACACCACCCTGGAAGAGAACTGGTGATAGGATCTCTTTGCCCTTTCCCACGTTATTTAAATAGTTTCGCACCAAGGCCTCACATAGGCCGTTAATGATATCCTCCACCCGAAAACCCATTTGCTGTTTATGGATCATGTCAGATTCAGCGAAAACAGTACATCGTCCAGCAATTCTAATCGAAGCAGTAGATTTCAATGCCAGGCTGCCAAATTCCTGAATGGGTATGTTTAATCTGGAAGCCTGCTGGTCCAGGAAAGAGCCTGTGCCCGCAGCACAAACTGTATTCATTGCAAAATCCGTAACAATACCATTCCTTAAAATGATTATTTTTGAGTCCTGGCCGCCGATCTCCAATACTGTTTGCACCTGGGCTCATATAGTGAGGCTGCCACAGCATGGGCGGTTATTTCATTTTTAATAACATCCGCCCCGACCATCACACCGGCAAGAAATCTGCCGCTGCCTGTTGTTCCTACACCTGCAATATCTATGTCTGCAGGAATATCTTTAGCAGTTTCCCGAAGGCCGGCTTGAAGTGCCTCAATGGGTCTGCCTCTGGTTCTTATGTAAAGGTTTGTTATGACTTCACCTTCATCACTTAATAAAACTATATTAGTGCTGACTGAACCAACGTCTATACCTAAATATGCTTTCATATGATCACCCTACTTGCTGTAGCTATTGTTTTATCCACTGGATTTCCTAGCTTTTTTCGTTTTAGTAGATCTACAAAGGCTTCCAATCTGGTAGCCATACCGCTTTGCCCGTTTGCTCGTCTAAGAAGAAAGTTAATATTGGTATGTTATGCTGCTTGCTTACCTGTGTTAGCACGGTTTTAGACACTATTTCAGGGATACAGGTGAAAGGCGCCAACTGGATTACTCCATCAAAACCCCGTTGAGAGTATAAAATAACATGGCCAACAGTATCTTGGCCGTGTCCTCCAATCGCCACTGGAATCCAAGGTTTAGCTGCATTATGGCAGGTTACAACCTCATTACATTTTTCATTTAAATTATCCTTGGTCCAACCAGTAAGGAACATTGAACGTTCTATTTCTACGCCCAGGCTGCCAAGAACCTCTTCAATTTCATGGTTGCTGGCGGGTTCAAGCAACACATATATTTCACCAACCATGCCAATTTTGATTATTAAACGATCCTGAGCCTGGGGGATATTATTTAAGGACTTCACAGCTTCCTGGTAAGCCTCATCAATATCCTTTATGGTACTGGCCTGACCTAACCAATTCTGGGCTTGCCTGTATACCCTGGAGGTAGTACCGTTATCCCTTTCCCTGGGCCTTATTTGGTGAGTTAGCTTTTCTATATTGTCCAGAGCTTTAAGTTTATGCCAACCCTTTTTAATGGCCTGCCAAACGGAAAGGTAGGATAGCTTTGAGCTATTCAAAAACTTCACCTTTTTAAGGAAGTCGATGGGGTGACTTAAGGGAGCTTCAAAACAAATCATGTTAATCTGATGCCCAAGATCTTCAATAATTCGTTGATGCACCTGTGCATATAAGCCTGCACGACAGGGTCCATTCCCTCCCGAGGTAACCAGGGTATTAGCACCCATTTGTATTGCTTCTAAATATGTGCCCATTAATATTTTAAAGGGGAGGCAGGTAAATTCAGGGGAGTACTGCACCCCCAAATCCAGTGTCTTCTTACTTGGTCGAGGAGGAACAATTACCTCATTTCCCAAATCCTCCAATAACATCTTGAAGGCAATATATGAGTGGCCCATGCGGGGAAAAGTAACTTTTAGCATAAGCAAGCACCTAACTCTTTCCTTCGTCTGACCATATCTGTGAAGGCTTCTAACCTGGTAGACATACCAGCCTCACCACTATGCTCATCGATCATGAGTACCATGAAGGGAATATGGGGGTACTTTTTAGCTTCTAGCTCTATCATTCTGTAGACCATTGCATCTGGTCCACATCCAAAGGCTGTAACGTAAAGGATAGCGTCCACCTTTCCCTCTTTAAAGAAGTGTAAGGCTGCTTTATAGGCTCGGTCGCTAAAGGTCCAGAACATTTCTTTGGGAAGGTTGTGTTTTATATTCTCCAGGAGACCTGAATTAAGGTTTTCGGTCGTAATGGTATTAACCCCAAGGCGATGGAGTTTATTAAATACTCCTACGTTGATAAAATCGTCATATAGATGATAGGGGTAGCCTAATACTGCAAAATTTAGCGAGCCTTTACCTAATTTTTCTGGAACCTTGGCACCGTCCAATACCTCTAAAGCTTGGTTTGGCAATAGTCCCTTATGCAAAAGCTGGCAATATTTATTTTCTACCTTTAGGGAATTGTAAATAGCTTTTACTATCCTTACTTTATCTCTGGTGAACTTTTCTCCCAGTTGAAAAAAGGACTTTGTCATTTCAATTCTTCTGGAAATTATGCCCTTGTCCCGGTTATTAAGCATGGTATCTAAGACAGGGGGTAAATTATCAATACCATGCTTTATCATATCGGGTAAACCTAAAAATTTTGGGCAGAATAAGGTTTTTCCATTAAGACAATAAAGGCGGGGTACAAAGATGTAGTCAACACGGTCTTTAAGGGAAAGAACATGTCCAAAATAAAGCTTTATTGGAACACATGCTTCCGCTAGAGCTTCCTTAACTCCGTCATCAAGCATTTGGCGGTTGCTAAGTTTGGAAGTAACTACGTTTACCCCTAATTCTGTAAAAAAAGTTCTCCATCTGGGGAAATATAGATAGTATGCTAAAGCCCTTGGTATTCCTACCGTAGTACCAGACATCTCTATGCCCTCCTTTACTTACGGACAGGAATTTATTTCTACATAATATTATGAAAGTCCTGCCAAAAGTAGGCCATGTAATATTGTATTTAGAATACAAACAATATCTTTTTTGCAGGAATTAAATTTTGTAAAGGGAATAAATGATTTGGAAAGATCTAGAGAGGAGTTATAATATGGATAATCTTTCGGAAAAAACTCTTTCTTCAACAATGGTTTATGAGGGGAAAATATTAAACCTGAGGGTAGATAAGGTTTTGCTGCCCAATGGAAAAGAAAGTGGTAGGGAAGTAGTGGAATTTTCCGGGGCAGTGGCGGTGGTTGCCCTAACCGAAGAGAATAATGTGCTGCTAGTAAAGCAGTATCGTTATCCTGTATCTGAGGTATTGCTTGAGATACCTGCCGGGAAAATGGACCACAATGAGGACTGATACCTGCGCACGGCGGGAATTGCAAGAAGAGACTGGGTATACAGCTAAGTCTCTGGTAAAATTATGTGAGTTTTATACTACACCTGGTTTTACTACAGAGCTTATGCATGTGTTTTTGGCCCAAGGGCTTACTGCTGGTGTGGCTAGTCCCGATGAAGATGAGTTTGTAAAGGTGGAGGTAGTTCCCTTTTTGGAGGCCCTTAAGATGATTTTTGATGGCAAGATTAGGGATGGGAAGTCCATTGCTGGGCTACTAGCAGCGCAGACTGCTGTTAGTAAGTAGTTTACTATGAAAGAAACCCTTTATATAAGTTCCTTTTGTCGAGAAACTACCTAAGCTTCGCGAAGCGCTGTATCCACTACTCCGAATATCGCTGCTCGGGATTATTAAAACCCAGTTGAATCTTTTTTAACAGTCAAAAAAGTTGCACCTTGGGTGCAACTTTTGATTATTTTGATGAACCTGCGGGGCGGCTGCTGTTGTAGGTTTCTACGATTATTTGACCTCGGGGGATAAATAGGCTATTTCAGGGTACTTGGCGACTGAATGTTTGTCCGAGGGGGAGCAGGCTATGGATGAACTGATTCTTAGTTGGGCTGGAGATAGTCTGTGTGCCACTACACGGGCAGTTTTGTTTCCTCCTGCACCGGCATGTACTACACCTCGACAGGCACCCATTACCATAACATTGCCATAGGCTATTACCTCTGCACCGGCGTGTATATCCCCAAGGATGACCACATGGCCGGGATAATTAATCTGCTGTCCTGAACGTAGGCTCCTTTTCACAAGAAGAGTATCACCCTGGGTTGAGGTGGCTGCCTTTTCCTTTATTTTCTCTCCTGCCATTGCTTGGGAAGCTGCAGTAACTTTTGCAGCTTCAGCCTGATTATTAATTTTGGATTTGATATCAGGTTGATGTATTAGTCCATACTCCTGGCATATTTCTTCCAGAAGTTTTTTCTGCTCTACAACTTCAGGCTCTTGATAAAATGCAAATTCTGCACCTTTAAAAAAGCCTCTGGCGGCTTCCATTTTATTTTTAAGATTATTACGAATATCATCAAAATCTCGTGTAGGGTCAAAAAGAATCAAAAGTCCGTGGCGTGTTCCCTTGATATTTACAACATCATTCATTAAGGTCACCTTCCAATATTTTCATATTGGTGAAATTATTCGACCATCGCCGACCAATTCCTTCTTAAATTTAAGGAAAAATATTATAAAAAACATATTTCGCATAAAAATTCTTTTCACTGACGGTATACGAGTAAAAAACTAGTTATTTGCAGGAGGGAACCTCTTCGGGTGCCATAAGAAGTAGGTTATTGGCAGCCAGGCAATAAGAAAGGTAGCTAATTGTACTGAGACACTTACATTTTGCATCAGCATTTGAGGCAGCCTTGACATTTCTGCGGAGAAGGAGAGCAGCAGGGTACCCATAAAGTTTGGCTCACCGGTCTAATTAAAGCCCCAAGGGGAATAATCCAAGAAATATACCAGGGTTGATACCATTTGTTTGCAATAAAAAGGTATAGAATAATAGCAACTATACATAGTGAGATTAAACCATGGTGGGAGTTTTTGGACCGAATTTGATATATAAGCAAATAACAGTAAGAGAGAATAAATATTAAAATCAATATGCTTGATAGGTTTGAGAATATAACATCCTTAGAAAGACTGGGCATGAAGTATTGAATCCCTTGACAAAGTAAAAAATGCAATGACTTGATAGAGTAAAAATTCATTTGACGGGATAGACCATTTAGGGTCGCAAGGCCTTCCCAATAGGATACCAGGCTGCTAATAACAATCCTAAGGAGATTAGCCCCCCTAGGATCAGAGGTTTAATTTTCCTTTGTAGAAGTAACCAGACAGCAAAGAGGGGTATTAGAAGTATTGAAGTATACTTTACTGTAGCAGCCAGGGTTAAGGCGGGGATGGAAAATAAGCCTTTTGATATGGTCAAAAAATAAAGGGCTAAAATAATAAAGGTCAGCAGGAGTGCATCATTATGGGCGTGACCAGGTAATTCGAAAAGTAGAAGGGGGTTCCAACCGTAAGCTAGCATAGCCCAGGAGGTATTTAAGTTTAGCCGTCGGGCAGTAAGACCAATCAATACAAGATTTAGCAAATGGACTAAGCCGGCAAAGGCTTTAAAAATAAATAAGGCGGCCCAGAGGCTGTTGCTTGCCAGTGCAATCAATATGCTGGATACCTTGGCCCATAGGGGGCCGTAAACATGGAGAAGAAATCCCCAGCGTGTATTACTAAGTAAGGGATCCGAGCGCCAATCAGGCATCTGATGTACTGATGTTAGATAGGGATTTATTTGATATTGGCTTTGCTGTTGGCCAGTGGCAATATAATAAAACACATCATGACAGGTATAGGGAAATAATAGGACTAGAATCACTGTAAAAACTGCAGTCCATACAAAAATTGTCATGGAGCTAATATTTAGCAGGTTAATTCTTAATGTCCAGAAATATAAAACAAAAACTATTAAAAAAACTACCCCCAGTAATATTGAATCTAACAAGGGGGTTTTTTGCATTTGACCTAGGATATATGAACGATAAAAAACTGTATAAGAAGTTCCTTTTAGATAACCGACAATGCTGGGAATTACAAGTAATATCCAAGCAAGGGTAATTAAACTGCCCTGTAAAACCAACCTGTAGCTCATTAGTTCACCTACTTAATTAACCCCTTTAGTATTTCCCGATCATTATCTAATATACCTGAATAGATGGCCATATTCAGGGCCAAACTCCATATTACAGTAAGTAATAAGGAGAAAGAATATGACTAGAAATCGACCAACCCTTTCACTGGTGATTCCCCTTTATAATGAAGAGGCCACCGCAAAAAAAGTTGCTGTTGAATTAGTGGAAGAAATGAATAAACAAAAAATTAATTATGAGTTAATTCTTGTCAATAACGGCTCTAGGGATAGGACTGGATATATCCTAGCAAAACTGGCTGAAACATATCCACAAATAAAGACTATTACTGTGCCTGTTAACCAGGGTTACGGCTGGGGTGTTATAAATGGATTAAAATGGGCAAATGGGGAGTATTTAGGCTTTATGGGTGGAGACGGTCAAATAGATCCAAAGGATGTCACTGGAGTATTTAATAAAATTCTTGAGGGTGATTTACAGCTTTGTAAGGCTAAGAGATGCCGGAGGGAGGACGGGGCAGTCAGAAAAATTGTTTCCCACATATTTAATAAACTATTTGTATATACATTTAAGGTAAATGTTGGGGATATTAACGGAACCCCTAAAATAATGACGAGGAAATGTTATGAGAGGTTAAATTTAAGCAGTAAAGATTGGTTTCTTGATGCTGAGGTTATGCTCAAAGTCAATGCCCTTGCAGCACCCATTGGTGAGATACCGGTTGTCTTTCGCCAGCGACAGGGGGGTAGCTCAAACGTGAAGATTAAAACTGTTTGGGAATTTTTACGTAACATGGCTAGCTACCGAAAGAGGAGGGACTGGAATGAAAGTGGTGATATTATGTGGCGGGAAGGGGACCCGGCTTAAGGAAGAAACCGTTTACCGCCCAAAGCCACTTGTCAGTATTGGAGATAAGCCTATACTCTGGCATATCATGAAGCACTATTCAAGCTATGGATTTAACAATTTTGTACTTTGTCTTGGTTATTTGGGCGATATGATCAAGCAATATTTCGTAAATTATGAGCTGATGAACAGTGACTTAACAGTTGATTTTTCCAATGGAGGTTCCTCGATAAAGATTCACAAGAGACAAGAATTGGATTGGCAGATTACTTTGGCAGATACCGGTATTGAGTCAATGACTGGATGCGACTTAAACGAATACAGAGATATGTTGAAAGTGATTTAAACTTTATGGTTACCTATGGTGATGGACTTTGCAATGTGAATCTAAATGAACTGTTGGCTTTTCATAATAGGCACGAATGCATTGCCACAGTAACAGGTGTTCGTCCCCTATCAAGATTTGGAGAGCTTGCCGTGGAGGGTGATAATGTCCTTGAATTTAGTGAAAAAMCCAGGTCGCCAGGGGTTGGATAAATGGAGGATATTTTATTTTTCGGAGGGAGTTTTTTAACTATTTGACTGACCAGGCTGATTGCATACTTGAGAGAGAGCCACTGGAACAGCTGGCCAAGGATGGACAGCTCAAAATATTTAGACATAGGGACTTTTGGCAATGTATGGATACATATCGGGATATGGAGCAATTAAATAGGCTTTGGCAGCAAGGGAATGCTCCCTGGGAGGTGAGAGGGCATGAGTGATTGGCAAGGTAAGAGTGTTTTAATTACCGGCTGCACCGGAATTATCGGAAGCTGGCTAACTAATAGGCTAGTAGAGAAAGGTGCCTCGGTAACTGGGATAATAAGGGATCATGTGGGGTACAGCAATTTATTTAAAGAGGGGTTGATTAATAGAATTAATGCTGCTTATGGTGATATTACAGATTACTATTTTGTTACCAGGGTTTTGGCTGAATACGAGGTTGATACGGTATTTCACCTGGCAGCCCAGACAATAGTAAATATAGCCAACCGATCCCCCCTTTCAACCTTTGAAGCAAACATTAGGGGTACCTGGACATTATTGGAGGCCTGTCGTTTGTCGGCCACTGTGGAAAGGGTTGTGGTTGCGTCCAGCGATAAGGCCTATGGCAGTCATGAGCGACTACCCTATCATGAAGATCACCCTTTAAGGGGGACACATCCCTATGATGTTTCCAAATCATGTGCTGATCTGATTGCCAGGACCTATCATAAAACCTACGGTCTGGCTGTGGCTGTGTCGAGATTGTCAAATGTGTATGGTGGTGGGGACTTGAATTTTAACAGGATTGTGCCTGGCAGCATTAGGGCTGTTTTAGAGGGCAGAAATCCTATTATTAGAAGTGATGGCAGTCCATTACGTGAGTACCTCTATGTTCTGGATGCCGTTGAGCCTATATTTTATTGGCTGAGAATCTACACCGTAAGGCCGTTGTTGGAGAAGCCTTTAATTTCGGACCCAATAGACCCAGTACGGTTTTAGAAATAGTAAATGAAATAGTAAGGGTTTCCGGCAAAGACTTAATACCTGATATTCGCGGTTCCGGGACCTGGAGGGAGAAATAATCCATCAATATTGTGATTGTACAAAGGCAAAAAAAATATTAGGCTGGGGCACGAAATGGAGCTTAAACGATGGTCTAAATGAAACTATAAAATGGTATCAAAAATATTTATTTAAGGAATCCGAATAAATAATACAGGTTTATTGTGGGGTGAGCAAGTGGGGTGAAGCAAACCAGGGTTCTGGTTACCGGTGCCGGGGGGTTTATTGGATCTCATTTGGTAAATAGATTAGCCTTTGATGGTCTAAAGGTTGGTGCATTAATTAGGGGCAGGTGTAGAAAGGAAATTATTAAACCTGACCCTAATATAAACTATATAAGTTCAGATGTATTAAACTTCTCCAAACTTGGCAAGGAAGTAAAGTCCTTTAGACCCCATTTAGCCTTTCATCTCGCAGGGACCAGACCGTTGGGAGGTGCCTGGGGGACTATTCAACAGGCTTACCAAAATAACTTAACTGGAACACTTAACGTCCTGCAAGCCCTGCAGGAGAATGGCTGCAGGGCAGTCATTGTTGTGGGCAGTACCTCGGAATATGGTCCAGGACCGGCACCCTATAAAGAAAATCAAGCCTGTCAACCCAGTACTGCCTACGGCTCTTCCAAGCAAGCAGCTACACAATTGGCTTTGCTAGTAGCTAAAATGTTTGGAATGCCGATAACAGTAATAAGGCCAACCCTAGTATATGGACCGGGTCAAGGTGAGAAGTTATTTTTGAGTCAATTAATTAAGAGTTTGTTAGCTAATCAGCCCTTTGCAATGACCGGCGGTGAACAATACAGAGATTTTATCTATGTGGATGATGTAATTGAGGCCCTTTGGCTGGCTGCAGCCACAGAAAGGGGACAGGGCGGAGTATATAATATAGGTACCGGAGCATCCATTACCCTGAGGGAAGCAGCAAATATTGTGGCTGATCAATTAGGCAAAGCTGAACTATTAAAGGTAGGTGTCATACCCTATAGCAGGGATGAACAATTTGCTTATTGTGTAGATTCAACAAGGGCCAGGGAAATTTTGAATTGGAAGCCAACAACGGATTTTATCCCTGGAGTTAAAAAAACAATAGAATGGTTTATAAGCTAAGGAGGTTCCTTAGCTTATATTTTAGAGATTATGCAGGAATGAGTAAAATATCACATTCTTGAACGTATTTTGAGAAATTGGCAGGAATATTAATCTGTCTGGATACTTGACAATATCTGATATAATAAGAAAGAAAATTAACAGTAAATTTATATTTTTCTATAATCTTTATAATTTGCTGTTGTTTATAGGCATATAACTTATTGAATTTAGGGAGAAAAAATTAAACAAACGGAGGTAATGGAATGGTTAGCAACATGACAGACTATGAAAAGGAACGCCTTGAGTTTAATTGGAATATTCCCCAGTACTTTAATTTTGCAACGGATGTGGTAGATAAATGGGCACAAAATCCGGACAAGCTTGCCATGCTTTGGGTTGATGAGCAGGATAATGAGGTAAGGCGAACCTTTAAGGATTTCCAAGATCGTTCCAATAAGTTAGCTAACCTTCTGGTTGAAAAGGGAATTAAAGAGGGTGACATAGTCATCCTGATTATGCCCAGATACATCGAATGGTGGGAAACCTTTTTAGCATGTTTAAGGATTGGCGCGGTTGTTAGCCCTGGAACCATCCAATTAACCACCAAAGATTTATTGTTTAGAGTAGATACTGCCAGTGCAGCAGCCATTATAACTGATTCTCGCACGGCGGCTAAGGTAGATGAAATAAAAGCTGAACTTCCATCTGTTAAAGTAAAAATAGTTGTAGGTGAGGATAGGGAGGACTGGATTAACTATAATCCAGCATTAGAAAGCTATACTACTGAATTTAATGGTCCTAAAACCCGAAGTGATGCACCGGCCATTCTATTCTTTACCTCTGGAACTACAGGAAATCCTAAGATGACTGTACATACTCATACCACTTATCCATATGCCCATTTAATTACAGGCAAGTATTGGCTGGATTTAAATTCTGAAGACTTACATTGGAACCTCTCCGATACAGGCTGGGGTAAGGCTGCCTGGAGTAGTTTGTTTGGACCCTGGCATATGGGAACGGCCTTGTTCGTTCATCATGAATCTAGATTTAATACCAAACGCTGTTTAGAATTATTGCAGAAATATCCCATAACAACCCTTTGTGGTGCGCCTACCAACTACCGAATGTTGGTATTAGAAGACTTGAGTGCATATGAATTTTCTGCCCTAAGAAGTTGTACTGGTGCTGGAGAACCATTAAATCCTGAGGTTATTGATACCTGGAAGGAAGCAACAGGCATAACCATCAGAGATGGTTATGGTCAGACAGAAACAGTTCTTGTGGTGGGTAATTTTCCATGCGTACCTATTCGACCTGGCTCCATGGGTAAACCTGCACCTGGGTTTGTTGTGGAAGTAATCGATGAACAGGGACAAATATTACCTCCAGGAAAAGAGGGAGATATAGCGATAAGGGTTAAACCTGAAAGACCTGTTGGCCTATTTATGGAGTATTGGCAAGAACCGAGAGGACAGCAAGATGTTTCAGGGGGGATTGGTATATTACAGGGGATAGGGCTGTAAAGGATGAGGATGGTTATTTATGGTTTGTGGGTCGTGCTGATGATGTTATCCTTGCGGCGGGTTATCGAATCGGGCCCTTTGAGGTGGAAAGTGCCTTAATTGAGCATGAAGCTGTTGCCGAATCAGCAGTAGTTGCCAGCCAGATGCATTAAGGGGAGAAATAGTTAAGGCCTTTGTGGTATTAGCAAATGGTTATCACCCGTCTTCATCATTAGTTAAGGAACTTCAAGATTATGTTAAAAGGGTAACAGCACCTTATAAATATCCAAGGGAGATTGAATTTGTAGAGTCCCTGCCTAAAACAGTGAGTGGAAAGATACGAAGGGTACAGTTACGTGAAATGGAATGGTCCAAAAAGGGCAAGGGTAAATAATAGATTTAGACAAGAGTTAAAATATTAATCCCGCTGAAGTTCGGCGGGATTAATATTTTGTCTTTAGAATATACCCACTAATACTAATACAAGCAAAATTATAATTAGTAAAACTAGTAACCCCAAACAAATGCAAATAGAGGTTGATGACATCTCCTAAATACCCCCTTTAAATGATTTACTTCAATATATGGGGCTCCTTAACCAATTGTGAAATTAAGGTTTCTTGACCACTTTCATTGGTTATAATTAGGAGAAATTTTACCTGCTACCGGTAAAAATAATAAAGAAATATTCTATTCTAATCTATTTTATTTTCATTTTAGACAAAATTAACCCTAAAAAAAATAATCCAATACTACCAACAATAAGCACATAGAGGATTGTTCCAAGAGAAAGCATCTTTATCACCTCAATAGTAATTATGTGCAAATATGGACAAATTGATAAAGGTCGAAAATGGTCGTCTGGCAGATAGTTTTAAATTTATTAAATATGTTATGATGAAATAAATCTATAACTTTAATACTGAAAGTTGTAACAAAATGCTCTAGAGGAACGTCTTAATATTGAGGAATAATTAATTTAAATTTTAGGAATTTGTAACAACTTACTATTATAATTAGGTAATACGATAATTTATTGAAAGGATTGTCCTCCATGAGAAAATTAATCATCGCACTTTTATCAATGGCAATAGTTCTCCTTGCCCTTTGGGTTGTACCTAATGTATCCTTGGATACGTCCGTAGTTATGGACACAATATTACGCAGTGGAAAACATTTATAATTACACCCATAAATATTCTAAAATAAATACTTCAAGTTTAGCGGGGATAAAAAATTCCCGTTGGAGTAAAATAATACCGACATAATCACGCGGATCATTTTAAATGTCCCTGCCTATTTAGGCAGGTTTTTTTTGTATTAAATCCGTGAATCACAGTGATTAATATTTGCTCTAAAAAGGAACTAGAGTATATTTATAGAATGGAATGGTTGTGGGGGTGTTATTTTGTGTGCAATTAAGAAACTAATTCCGATTAGACTAACTAATAAAATAATGCTAGTGATTATTCTCATAACAGTTATTCCGATGCTGATTATGGCAGCCATAATCCAACATAGTATTATAGAAATGGGTAAAATGGAGCAACAAAAACTGTTATTTGCCATTGTTGATAGGTTAGATGAAAGTTTAAACTTGAGTTATGATGAAATATTAATGGAGCAGGGAGCAATTAACAAAAGCATTAACGATAAAATTATAGTAATAAACAGTGTTTTACAGCCACTGGTTAATTCAATATCCCATTCCTTTTTAGATATTGGGATGGGATATTATTCTATCGAGTTAGATCACATTGTAGCTATAGCTCCTAACTATGATCAGACAGAGCTTGTTCAATTGGAACACAATATGTATCCCTACACTAATATTTATGCCAATGAAAAGCCGGAATTTGGAGAGTTAAGTAACCCGGGGGGCTGGAATGGAAAAACAATAGTTTACTATGCTAAGCCCCTAGTAAGAAATGGCAAAATTATTGGACATATCTGGGCTAATGGGAAAACAGATGCTATTTATGCTTCTGCAATAAAAACATTTCAATAATAATTAGTTTTTGGTTAATTACAGTGGGACTTCTCTTGACTGCTGCTAAAGGATCCATCAATATCATAAAAAATAATCTGTGTAAACTGTCTATAACTTCAAGCAAAAAGGCAGAAGAACAAATATATTTTCAGGCCTCAATTTTAGATCAGGTTAGAAATTCAATTATTGCATGTGATTTGTCATATAATATTATCTATTGGAATAAAACGGCTGAGCAAATATTTCTTTGGAGCAAAGAGGAAGCTGTTGGCAATAATATAAAAATTATAACGCCGGAAGATAAGAGAAGTCATTTCAAGGCTGTGATGGAAAAAATACAAGCGTACGGATTTTGGGAGGGTGAAATTACTCTAATTAAGAAGGATGGTACAATAGTACCTTTCATTTAGCTCTTGGGATATTTAAGGATTTATCAGGTAAACTAAAGGGGTTTGTTGGGGTTGGCAGTGATCTAACCGAGCGTAAGCAGTTGGAGATAGAATTAAGGCGCTTGAGAGATTTAATCTAATAGGTCAGATGGCTGCAGGTATCGGACATGAGGTTAGAAATCCACTGACTACAACAAGGGGGTTTTTACAGCTACTTAAAGATAAGCCCAAATACTTCAAGGAAAAGGAAATATTTGATCTAATGATCACCGAACTGGATAGGGCAAATTCAATAATCACCCAATATTTATCTTTATCAAAAAATCAATCTTCAGAAATTAAATTACATAATCTAAACAAAATCATTGATAACTTATACCCATTGCTTCAGGCAGATGCCTTGAACGTTAATCATAGTATCCATTTAGATAAATTGTCTGTGCCGGATATTAAAATTAACAGGGATGAAATTCATCAGCTTATTTTTAATCTGGTGAGAAATGGTTTGGAGGCTATGACCAGTGTGACCAGTGGTGGAAAAATTACCATCAAAACCTTTGCTGATGACCAAGATACAGTTCTAGCTATTAAAGATGAAGGTCCTGGATTTGCCCCGGAAGTCCTTAATAAAATTGCCACACCTTTTTTGACTACTAAAGAACAAGGGACAGGCTTGGGTTTAGTAACTTGTTATAGTATTGCAGAAAGAAACAATGCTGTTATAGAAGTAGATACTGGCCCTAAGGGTACAACCTTTTATGTCAGATTTAAAAAATAAAGTAATAATTTGCATTATCCAAATAAATATGGGAAAATGTTAATGCTTATAGATTATTTTTCCAACCACTTGGAGGTTAAGATAAATGCCGGATATGAAAAAATACGTTTATATCCAGACCTTTGGTTGCCAGATGAATGAGAGGGATACCGAGACCCTGGCCGGTATGCTGGAGGATTTAGGGTACTTTCAGATAGATGCTCAGGATAATGCAGATATGATTATCCTAAACACCTGTTGTGTTCGTGAGACTGCCGAGAGCAAAGTGTTTGGCCTATTGGGACGGCTTAGAAAGCTAAAGGTGGCCAATCCAAATTTGATAATCGGGGTATGTGGCTGTATGCCCCAACAACAGGATGTTGCTAAAAAATTCGTCATAGCTTTCCCTTTGTTGATTTGATTTTTGGTACTCATAACGTTCATGAATTGCCAAGAATGCTTCAGCAGATACAGGAAACAAAGGAAGCTGTCCTTGAAGTGTGGTCCACTGAAAGGGGTATCGCTGAAAATATTCCTGTCCGTAGAAAGGACAAGCTCAAAGCCTGGGTAACCATCATGTATGGCTGCAATAATTTTTGTACCTACTGCATTGTACTATGTAAGGGGGCGAGAGCGCAGCCGAAAGCCTGAGGATATTATTCATGAGCTGGAGGATTTAGCCAGGCAGGGATACAAGGAGGTTACTCTCCTCGGGCAAAATGTAAATTCCTACGGTAAAGATTTAAATATCAATTACTATTTTGCTGATCTATTGATAAATATTGAAAAGGTTGAGGGGTTAGAAAGAATAAGGTTTATGACCTCTCATCCCCGGGATTTTGACCAGAGGCTAATAGATGTCATTGCAGCCTCAAATAAGGTTTGCCAGCATTTCCACTTACCTGCCAGGCCGGTAGTAATAGGGTATTAAAGCTAATGAACCGTGGTTACTCCAGGGAGCAATATCTCAAGCTTATTCAGGATATTCGTAAAGCAATTCCCGACAGCTCAATTACGGCAGATATTATGGTTGGCTTTCCTGGGGAAACTGAAGAGGATTTTGAAGATACCCTGGATTTAGTGCGGCAGGTCCGCTATGATAGTGCATTTACGTTTATATATAACATCCGCAGTGGCACCCCGGCTGCTAAAATGGAGCAGGTGCCGGAGGAGGTAAAAACTGCAAGAATACAAAGATTAATAGAACTACAAAATAACATTTCCCTTGAGAATAACATTCAAGATGAGGGTAAAATACTTGAAGTGCTGGTGGAAGGGGAAACAAAAACAAACCGGGAAAAATTAGCGGGTAGGACTAGGACAAACAAATTGGTTGTGTTTGAAGGGCCTATGGAATTGTCAGGGCGATTGGTCTCAGTGAAGATAAATAAAGGTCGTCCAAACTTGTTAGAGGGAGAACTGGTACTGGTTAGTGCCAATAAATAAAATTCTCTGTACTATTTACTAGGAGGTGATATTAATGAGTGATGCTGTATTGGAAAAAGCATTGGAACTGGGCAAATTGATTGCTAACTCCGAAAAGTATCAAACAATGAGACAGAAGGAATCGGCCATGATGTCTGATGTTGATGCGTGCATGTTAATTGAACAATTTCAACAATTGCAGCGGAGTCATCAAATGGTTAGAATGCAGGGCCATGAGCTTACCGAATCTCAGGTCAATGATGTTTATGAAATGGAAGAAAAAATGATGAATAACCCTTTGATTAAGGAATTTGCTGAAATTCAAGATCAATTTCAGAAGTACCTTGGTCAGGTAAATGAACAAATCAGTGAGGGGATTGAAGGTAAGCCCAAGGAGTCCCACAGTTGTTCAAGCTGCGGACCCCATTCCTGAGGCTAAATCCTTTATCCGGAGTTTCCGGATATTCACAACATAGCTAATGTTAGAAAACTCCCAGGTTTATTCCCGGGAGTTTTCAGCCTGTTGAAAAAGCTATAATTGGGTTTTAATAATCCCGAGCAGCGACGTTCGAAGCAGTGGAAACAGCGCTTCGCGAAGCTGAGGATGCGAAAATGGGTGAACGGACATGGACGTCCGCGAAAGCCTGAGGTAAACACGATGTTTACTCGAAGGCGGCCCATTTTGGCCCGAAGCAAGGGATTAGCGCTGTYCACTGCGGAGAGAGGAGTCGTGAGGGATTATTAAAACCCGAATATGGGTAGTTTCTCGACAATCAGAGCCCCACCTAAGGTGAGGCTCTGATTGTTTATGATGCTATGGGTGGATTGAAAATCATGGCACCGTAATTATCTTTAGCTGAAAAACCTAACTTGTGCCAAAAACCCTTAGCCTCATAAACGGCACGACATTCCAGAACCTCTTGTTCATTTTTTAAGAACTCGATCATTTTCCGGCCAACACCCCTGCAAGGGGTGTTTACCTGGATATATTTAATATAAATCATGTTTGATTCTTTCCTTAACCATGCAGCTCCTACAATATTTTTACCCTTTATTGCCACTAGCAGCCTATCTGTCTCCTTGGACCATAATTCCAGCAGGTTATTTTTAAATGTCATTGTTTGCTCGTTGGTTAAAAAATATGCCTCTAATTGTGTCATATGAGCTGGTATCCCTGGTTTATAATACTGAAACTTCATGTTGTCGCTCCTTTGTATAAAATCACGAGATTTAGAATAACAAAGGAAATGGAAATATTGATGAAGACTGTATTAATTATTTGTTAATCTTTTTAGCGCCCATGGAAAAAATCAATGACATCATTAAGCTCCGAGAGTAATTTATCTTTATCTTTGTTTAGTGTGCCCGATAGGGTAATAAATTTGATGCATGATCACTGCGGAAAATGCAGGGTCTGGAAAACTGGATATTAGAAAGTAGTTGCCTTAGCTCTAATAGTGTTTCCTCCTTTGATGGGGGTATGAACTCACCCTTTTGTACAGACTCCCATAATGGAGTACCTTCATAAAGGGTTAGGGTAAGGGTACTTAATATGGTTGGGTTAATAAGATTAAGTACCCTAGCGGTATTTAGGGCATGCTGGGCTGACTTTTCATTTCCCCCGAGGCCAAGAATAACCATTGCCGATAGTTTTATGCCTGATTTTAATACACGCTGCCCGGCAGCAACCATTTCCATTGAATTAACTCCCTTATTAACCCTAATAAGAACCCCATCATCACCGCTCTCTATTCCAAGATAAACTATTTTTAGACCTGCCTCTCTAAGGACTGTCAACTCATTAACAGTTTTTCTGAGAATATCCCTAGGGCCACCATAACAGGCTACTCTAGTTAATTTAGGGAAAGTAGACTTTAGCTTAGAAATAATAGAAAGCAACTGCTCAGTGCTCAGAACAAGAGCATTACCGTCGGCTAAGAATACTCTGCGAGTATCTGGGTATTTTTCAGCTGCCAATTCAATTGAATGAAATATTTCGTCATCTGTGCGAACTAGAAATTTCGTCCGTCGATACATGGCGCAAAAGGCACAGGCATTATGGGAACAACCAATGGTTATACGTAATATTAGGCTATTAGCCTCCGCTGGAGGGCGAAAGACCAAACCATTCCCATGATCAATTATCATCAAAACCTCCATTACTGTAAGGAAACAAGTGTATATTGCCTAATTTTAGCATATTAAAACCTGAGCACTTGATAAAACCTTGACTATTTAATGAAAAAAAACAAAAAATGATGTATGTTAGTGTAGTTTAATTAATCTTATTAAATTTATTGGGCAAATTATTAAAAAATAAAACAAAATGAGACTTGTAAATGACTAATCATTATGGTAAACTAACAAATGTCGCTGCGAGGTGACAGAGAAAAATTACCACTTGCTTGAAGACAATTAAACAAAATTACCAAAAACTTGCACTTGAAACAGAGCGAGGGACATGGTAAGATGTAATTCCTGGCCGAGAGGACAGGCGGTCTTTGAAAACTAAACAGTAGATGATGAATGCAAACTTGGT
>AWVY01000054.1 GCA_004143605.1 Desulforamulus aquiferis | reverse complement strand
TAGCCTGCTGTAAAAATGATTTGCAGAATGTCAGTTCCCACCGTGGTGAATGAGGATACACCAAGACCATATACAAACATGGGGAAGGTTAGAAACCCGCCGCCTACACCTAGGATAGCCGCAGTAAAACCAACCACTGCTCCACAAATAGCCACAAACCAACCAGAGATTTGGCGTCCACCCAGATCCTCATCAAACTTAACCATTGGTTTAAGATTAATTTTCTGAAGGTAGATAGCTAACTTAGTCATACCTACAGGGCCACCATGGGCATCACCACTATCTTTGGCTCCCCTTGCCTTAATGAAATCATATAGTGAGTAAAAACCTAGAAATCCTAGCATAACCACATAGATGGCACTAATCACAAAATCACTAAACACCGGATTCATGTTGAAGAGTGCTCTATTTAAGGTGCCTCCAGCCGTAACACCTATACCAGAACCACAGAGGAAGGCAATGGCTAAGGGTATATTAACGTTACCTAATTTTTTGTGTATTACAGTTCCCATGATAGCTTTAGCAAATATATGAAACTGATCAGTACCTACTGCCAGAATACCTTTAACACCAAGACTCATCAGGCAGGAGTAATAACAAAACCGCCACCGGCACCGATGCATCCGGTAATTAGACCCGCACAAACCCCGATGGCCATAGAACCATAAAACATGGTGGGTGTATAGTGAGAAGGTCCATAGGCACTTTTCCCTCCAATAAACCCAGGTAAGTCAGCGGCATAACCAATGGCTGGAATAATTATAGGCAATAGCATTACCGCCAAGATAAGCAAGTGCTTTCTACTTTTAATTATATTATTTGACATTTCCAGTTCCCACCTGGCGTGGGCCCTGGAGGCACTCATTAGGCTTCATATACTCCCCTCATGTGGGCAACCCCTTTCATTTTTTATATTATAAAGGTGCTTTAAAAAATAAATGGTTCCCCTGCTTTTTCCAATGTTTTTAGTTCCTTTAAGGTTCTTGTGTTTAGTAAAAAACTATAGGATTATATCTCTTAAGGTAATTTTTCTAGAGCTTCACCCCCTCGCCAGGATAGTCCAGTTCTCCTGCAATTAATTGATTAATAATCTCAAGTTGAATATGACCAGAGATTATTTCCGGTGAGTAATGATAATCAACATATATACTCATGGGAGGAATTCTTAATTGGTCCCTAATTATAGAAAACCTATCCGTAAAAACACTTATGCCATTGAGTTTCCTAATAACCTCTTGCTCCAACTGTTCCCCCTTAACCTTCCAGGTTAAAACAATTTTAGACCTTATTTTTTCCTGTAATTCTTGTTCATTGATTACATAGAGTAAATTTTGAGTTGCCTCATCAAAATGATAATTAACTATGTTTTGACATCCGTTATCCTTTATTACTGCATCAGCCCTTTTTCTAATAAAGTTACCTTTAGTCAATTTACCTAGGATAATATCTGCCTTAATGTTTTCTAGCCCGGCAGAAACCCTGGCCAGACCTGCCTGAATTTCTTTCATTTTGGATTTGCTTATTGGTTGATATGTGATTGTACTGAAATACCAGGCATTGTTGTAAAAATGGATACTTCTTTTACTAGTTCTTTAGAAATCTGTTTTGGCACTTCTTCAACTTGATGGGCTAACAAACAACCTTCCTTCAAGTCATCTAGACTTTTCAACAGGTCCATTACAACTACTTTATTGGTGGAGTGTTGTTCAATTCTTGTTAGCAATCTATCAAGCTGGCTTTTTATCTGACTCCTTTCTTCCACATACTCATAATCTAGGGCTGTACCATTGAGCTCATAAGCAATTATCAGGCAAAGGTCCTTCTCATAGCTGAGCATTGAATCAACATCCTTAATCATTCCGTCAAAGGAAATTCCTTTAAAGACACCATCAAAAACACATACAATTATAGGATTGTGATTTTTTTCTCTTTTATATTTAAGATAAAGTGGCATTTTATTTAGAACTTCCCTACTAGCTGTCTCTCCTAGCTTTTTTACAACCTTATAAAAATCTAATCCTGAAGCTTCAATCAATCCCATCTGTTTGCAAACATTTTGTATTGGCCCACTATATTCAGCCGCCAATATTGATTTAACAATCATGGACTCAACCAAAGTTCGGAACTTATTATCTGCAAGCAATTGATTGATAAACCCTTCAAAATCAATTCTCTTTAATTCTTCTAAAATTCTTGTCACCTTACCCTTTGGTGGTAGAATAAGATTTTGCTCATTACTACGGGGCACTAGCTCATTTTGCAACTTACGCAGGCTATTTATTAAGTAATCCAATCTACCAGGAGAAAGGTTCTCTATACTACCAAGATTTGCCAATACGCGCTGCTTAACTTTTCCATCTTCACGATAGTTTTCAATTAATTTTACATAAACATACTCTCTTCCGTTTTTCTTGGTAACGATTTTGCGCAGGAACATTTTCCACCTCCGCCCTGCATAAAGCATATCTTTTAATTTTCATAAACATAGCCCTTATACTTTATTTAAAATTTGGTTTATATTTTATTTAGCTGCTAACTTGGGCAAATATTAGCAAATGAGCTTTTTATTTGCAAGTACTTTTTTGCACAATATGAAAAATATTTTTATTATTTCAGGCTCTAAACATTGAAATCCTTGATTTAAGCTGATTATCAGAGAGTGTCAAAAATCTTTGTCAAAAGAGTCCAATAGCTAAACTAAATATTTTTATTTGTCATTTCATTAATGTGTCACAAATTTTTCTTTCTTTATTATTTTTTGTAAAAAAATAGTTGACAATATATGATAATGTGTTCATTGAAATAAAAACACCCTTTCAACGAAGGGTGTTTTGGGGTTATCCAGACTATTCTACTTCGGCTTTTGGGACTGCTTGCCCATGGTGCTGCCTACCCCCTTAATATATTGCAAAGCCATAATGCATTTACATTAAAAATAAATTATATTATTTTTGATGCCGTACAGGAATATCCAAATTCCAGGACAAATATATGACAGAACATTATAGCTTGGAGGAGTTACTATCAAAGAGATTGATAAAATAAAAAAAGCAGATATGTTTGGGGTTGTGCAACCTAAGGAGATCAAAAAATACAGGAAATACTTCCAGGAATTAATTTTTAACAAAAAGGACATCGTATTCTATCCGGGAAAGTATCCAAATTCAATTTTTTTGATCCTTGATGGTAAAGTAAGGGTATTTTTAAACTACAACCTGGGTAAGGAATTTACATTAACCGTATTAGAGTCAGGAGATGTATACAGCGGGCATACCAGGGCCTTTGGTCAGGCTATAACCGACGTAAAAATAGCCTTAATACCTATTGAGGTTTTTAGAGCTATGCTTACCGATCTTCCTGGACTGGTTTTTGGCCTGGTAAATGTATTAGGTGATGCCCTAAAGGGATCCATCGATGTAATTGAAGGCTTAGTTTTTGATGAAGCCGGTATGAGACTGATTGCATTATTACAGGAGTGGTCCCGGGATGGTGAAACAACCGATGAGGTATTCTTATTAGGTTAGAATTAACCAGGGAAGAAATGTCCAGCATGATAGGCAGCACCAGACAGACCCTGGCAAATATCTTCAAGGAACTTTCCAGGGCTGGACTGGTTGAACTAAAGCAAAAAAACTCCTTATCAAGGATTTTGAGGGATTGAAAGCTTTCTATAAGTAATCAGTATAAATTTTCTTAATATTTGTAAAATGTTTTACATTTTTTCAACCAACTGGCTGGTAAAATAGGATCAAAAGTATACAAGGGGGTACTATGCATGAAGGGACAACCGGATGTAAAAGATCTAACAATGGATACTGGCGTTCAGCAAATGCTGGAAAAGGCAAGGGAGGAAGGGATTGAAACTGCCTTTGACCGGGCCGCTAAGATGACCCAGTGTGGCTTTGGCTCCCAGGGGGTTTGCTGCAGGTTGTGCCTGGAGGGGCCATGCCGTATTGCGCCCAAGGGTAAAGGTCCACAAAGGGGTGTCTGTGGTGCTGATGCTGACACCATAGTTGCGAGAAACCTCTACCAGCATGTCATGCAAGGAACATCCAGCCACGTTGAACATGCCAGGGAAATTGTCCATGCTTTAATTGAAACAATTGAAGGGCATGCGCCATACCAAATTCAAGGCACCGATAAGTTAAAATGCCTGGCCCAGGTTTAGGAATAGATATTGAAGGTAAAGAAATTAACCAATTGGTTAAAGAAGTTACAGCCAAGGCCCTTGAAGATTTTCAGAAACAGCATGGCACCCTCAATTGGCTTAAGCTTAAATCCCACGAAAAAAACTTTCAAAATTGGGAAGCATTGAACCTATTGCCTGAAAATGCCCATGCCGAAATAGCTAAGTCTTTGGCCAGAACCGTAATGGGTGCTGACTCTGACCCAGCCAATCTCTTGATGGGAACCGTTAAATTAAGTCTTGTTGATGGTTTTGCCGGACTACACATGTCCACGGATCTACAGGACGTTATGTTTGGCACACCAAGGCAGTTAAGGCCCAGTATAGATTAGGTGTAATTAAAAAAGATATGGTTAATATCGCAGTCCACGGCCACGTACCCCTTCTAGCCGAAAAGGTGGTGGAATGGGCCGGCAAGCTGGAAGGCGAAGCTCCCAAGGTAGGCGCCCAGGGTATTAATATTGTAGGTGTTTGCTGCAGCGGCAACGAGCTTTTAATGCGTAAAGGTGTAAATGTTGCCACCAATTATGCCAGCCAGGAAATGCCCATTATCACCGGTGCCTGGATGCCATGGTTGTGGATATTCAATGCATCATGCCCGGTTTACAGCAGGTGGCCCAGTGCTACCATACTGAGCTTATTACTACCATCCCCTACTCCAAGATTTCAGGTGCCACCCATATTGAGTTTTCCACAGAGAAAGCCGATGAGGCTGCAAGGGAAATAGTTATGCGAGCCATTAGCAATTTCACCAAGCGTGATCCAAACAAAATAAGCATTCCTGAGGAAATTACCGAAGCCTACGCCGGTTTTTCCGTGGAGCAAATTGTCGAGGCTTTGTCAGCAGTTAACAAAAGTGATCCTTTAAAGCCTTTAGTTGATTCCATCGCCTCGGGCAGCATATTAGGTGCTGTGGCTATTGTGGGCTGTACAAATCCTAGAAGAAAGCAAGACAAGTATAATGTTGAATTAGTTATGGAATTAATAAAGAATAATGTGTTGGTGGTAGCCACAGGCTGCTCGGCCCATTCCCTGGGTAAATTTGGTTTATTATCCCCCGATGGTCTGAAATATTGCGGCGAAGGACTACGTGGGGTGCTTACTGCGGTAGGTCAAGCAAATGGACTGCCGGCTCTGCCTCCCGCCCTCCATATGGGTAGTTGTGTGGACAATTCCCGTATAGCTGATTTACTTTCGGCCTTAGCGGCTATCTAAATGTGGGTGTAAAGGATCTGCCCGTGGCGGGATCCTGTCCCGAAACCCACCATCCCAAAGCCTTGGCCATTGGAACCTACTTCTTGGCCAGCGGTGTAGACGTTCATGTGGGGGTTAACCCCCAGGTAACAGGTTCCGAGCTTGTCACCAATGTTTTAACAGCTGCCAAAGAGGATTTCCCAATTACAACTGACGCCCTCTTCGGTGGAAAAATAATCTATGAAGAAGATTCCGTTAAAGCAGCGGAACTAATCATTGAGAGAATCAAAATGAAACGCAAAGCTTTAGGAATTTAATTCTACAGCGGAGTGATGTTAATGACAGAAAAACATGGTCTGAAAATTGCAGTGTCAGGCAAGGGCGGGGTGGGCAAAACCACTTTGGCCGCCCTACTATGTCATCTCTTTAGCAAGGAAGGTAAATCTGTACTGGCAGTGGATGCAGACCCGGATGCAAACCTTGGTATGGCCCTGGGATTTAGCCCAGATGAATTGGCACAAGTCACTACCATTGCCGAGGATAGAAAACTGATTAAGGAGCGTACCGGTGCTGAGCCAGGTACACCCGGTTCACTTTTTTGTCTTAACCCAAGGGTTGACGATATTCCTGAAAAGTATATTGTTAATAAGGGCAACATACGTCTCCTGCAACTGGGGCAAAGTGCCGCCGGGGGAAGTGGCTGCTACTGCCCGGAAAACACCTTTCTGAAGAAACTGCTAAACCACCTGGTCTTAGCGCCAAACGATACCGTTGTAGTTGACATGGAGGCAGGTCTAGAGCATATGGTCGGGGAACTGCCCGTGCAGTTGACGCCTTTATAGTGGTGGTGGAGCCGGGTCAAAGGAGCTTTCAAACTGCTGCAGCAACTGTGAGGCTGGCCAAAGATTTGGGCGTGGAAAAGGTTTTTGCAGTAATTAACAAGGTACATCCCGGACAGGAGGAAAGTGTTTGCAGGTTCCTTGATTTCTTGCCACTGTTAGGCATTCTTCCCTTCAACCCTTCAGTCATTGAAGCAGACCTAACAGGTACTCCTGTATTTGAAACCAATGGCCAAATGGTTCAATTGGCAGAGCAAATAAAGGACAAGCTCGAAAACAACGTCTAGTCATATAGCAAAATAAAATGACCCTGGCTTCTATCATGGAAGCCCAGGGTTACCTTTTTAGATAGCTGATAATACCTATGCTTCTGCCTTTTTAGCAGACTTGTTCATGGTGATACCAAGTCCCTGGCATAGGTAGTAAATTGCGAAACCGTACCAGAGGGTATAGAAGAGGTAGAATACCATCATAAAGGTCATTACACCTTTATTTTCCCCAACCGGCTTTGATTCAACACCGTAGTAGTTATAAGCAGGCTCAATGTTTTTCTTCTGCAAGCTCTGAATAGCCAGGGATTCGGGGAAATTATGCTGGTTATCAAGGGCTCTAGTTACCTGCTTGGTAGAATTATACCAGCCATAGGTAGCTACTCTGGGATCAAGGCCATATTTGGCCTGTAGTTCGTTACCCTTGTTTTGGTACATAGCATCACTGTCAACAACAATGGCAGCGAAAACCTTGCCCAAATCGCCACTGATCTTTAGCATTTCTCCGCTTTGAGCCACATTAACACCGGCTGTTTGATAAAGCTTGGCCCAATCTGCAGCTTCTGCCTGGTCCTTAGCCTTAATTTCAACATCAAAGGCAGTACCGTTCCATTTATCAGCCTTGGCAGCTTCACCAAGTACAATCTCATAGGCAGAACCCTTGGAGATGGAATTAAACATGTCGTCAGCATACTCTAAGCCGTTTCGACCATCCCCAAAGGATGGGCTCATCATATAGCATAGATGACGCCGAAGGATAACATCATTAATAGTCCAATGATAAATGCTTTGCTATCTCTAATCATTAATGGCTCCCTCCTTTCCCAGCACTGCACCCTTGCACTCTCAGCTTAATGTGGGAATGCCGCGTATGAAGGAGAGAATGATCCAACCAGCAAAGGCTAATACCAAGCCGAAGAATATCCAGGCTCCGATGTCAGCAATTAATTTACCGGCCTCTGCACTAAGTGAAATATAGCCATTTGTGTTAGTTTTTCCGGCAGAGCAAACAATCTGTTCACAAAACCAGCCAAAATCGCCAGGGCATAGAAGGCTCTGATATATATACCAGGAACAACCTTTGTTGTAGCGGCACCGATTTGGATACCCAGCAGAGAACCAACCAGCATACCCATGGCCAGGGTGTAGAAAATATAGCCATAGATGGCATACTGGGCAATTGAACCATAACCAGCAGTAAAGATAATTTGTAGAATATCAGTTCCTACAGTGGTGAAGGAAGAAACACCAAGACCGTACACAAACATGGGGAAGGTCAGGAAGCCACCACCCACACCTAAGATAGCTGCTGCAAAACCAACAACAGCACCGCATATTGCCACAAACCAGCCAGAGATTTTACGACCTCCGGGAGTAATATCCTCATCAAACTTAATCATGGGAGCCAGATTGACTTTTTGCAGCTTAACAGCAAGGGGAGTAAGTCCCGCAGGACCACCATGGGCATCCCCACTATCTTTTTGACCCTTAGTCTTGATAAAGTCATACAAGGAGTAGAATCCTAAGAAACCAAGCATTACAACATAAATGGCACTAATTACAAAGTCACTCATTACCGGGTTTGATGTAAACAAAGCACGGTTTAATGATCCACCAGCAGTTACACCAATACCGGAACCACACAGGAAGGCGATAGCAGGGGAACGTTTACGTTGCCTAATTTTTTGTGTATCACTGTACCATAATGCTTGGCAAAGATGTGGAACATATCAGTACCTACAGCCAGGATACCTTTTACACCCAGGGACATTAGGCTGGTGTGATTACAAAACCGCCACCTGCACCAATACAGCCGGTAATCAAGCCGGCACAAACGCCTACGGCCATGGAGCCATAAAACATGGTGGGATTGTAGTGAGAAGGCCCATAGGCAGTTTTCCCACCGATAAAGCCAGGCAGATCCGCTGCATGACCAATGGCCGGGATAATCAAAGGAAGCATCATAATTGCTAAAATAAATAAGTGTTTTCTATTGCGAACGATGTTATTTGACATTTCCATTTCCCATTTAGCATGGGCCCTAGAAGCTGCCATCATACTTTCGAACAAGGCTCTCAATTGAGTAACCCCCTTTATTAAAATCTTGAGAATGTGCTTTTTCTAACTAACTAGTTCGCGATAATAGTGACAAAAATTCAGAATATTAATTCCTATACTTATTGAATGTTGCTTTAAAAAGTGCTACAATCATAAATGAACGGTAGTGACAAAATAAAATTTTATATTTCTTTAAACTCCACCTCCTTGTGGCATATCCATAGCCCTTGATATTTGATATTTGATTATCTCGAGTTGAATATGTCCCGAGATCACATCCGGTGAATAGTGGTAATCAACATACATATTAATTGGTGGAATTTTAAGTTGATCAGTTATTATATTGAACTGGTCTATTTTAAGTTTAACTGTACTTGGTAGGTTTAGGGTGTCTAAATCCTTATCTATTCCTTCGATTTGCCAGGCTGTAGTAACTACCGATTGATTTTTCTCCCTTAAAACCTCTTCATTAATGCTGTAATTAAAGGCCTGGCTGGCTTCATTAAAACTGTAGGAAACCACATCCTGGCAGCCATTTGCCTTAATCACTGCCTCTGCCCTTTTCCTCAAAGCTGAATCTTTGTTTAATTTGCCCAATAAGACATCTGCTTTAATATTTTCTAAGCCTGCAGTTACCTTTGCCATGTTTGCCCTGATTTCTTTAATTTCTAATTCACTTTTTTGCTCATAGCGGATGGTATTGAAATAGGGAACCCGTTCCATTAAATCCTTAGGCAAATTTACCACTTGCTTTGCCATTAAAAAATTTGGGTTATTTGCCTTTAATAAACTATCCTCATCAAGAACAATGATGGTATTACTGATATTCCTTTGTAATCTTTCCACCAATATTTCTATTTGCTCTTGAACCTCATTTACTTCTTCAGTAATTCATAATCAACGGGATTTCCTTCAGCATCACAAGCTATCAATAATATTAACTGTTTGTGATAATCCTGGGGTAAATAAAGGTTGCCAGGAACATCCACATCAAAGGCGGTTCCTTCAAAATTAATGGAGAATATATAAACAAACATGGGATTGTGAATGCTTTCAGATTCATTGATCCTTTTCAGCCTTATTGCTAAAAATTCTTCTTTAGCCTCATCTTCTCCTAGTCTTTTTATCGCATTGTAAAACTGAACACTGGGGGCATCCATCAGACCTAAATCCTTACATACTTCTTGAATAGGATTACTTGCCTCTGGAGCTAGGATGCTTTTAATAATTAAGGCCTCTGCTATTTCATAGAGCTGCTTCTGGTTAACAATTTTATTAATTGTTCTTTTTATTGTTAAATCAACTAATAGTTGTTTAATGATTTGAACTTGTATCCTTAAATCATTGGGGATTATTGTTTCATTGCCCTGTGACCCAATTTCATTATGTAGTTTTTTTAAGCTGGCCATCAGGTAGTTTATTCTTTCTTGAGAGAGGTTCTCAATACTTCCAAAATTAGCTATAACCCGTTGCTTTACCTTACCATCAGAACGGTAGTTTTCTATAAGTTTCACATAAACGTATTCTTTCCCGTTTTTCTTAGTAGTTATCTTGCGAAAAAACACAATCTTCACCTCCCGCTACTTCCGCAACCTATATAAAGTTAGTATTTTTTCATCCCTACCGAGAAAACTACCATCTATCACAAAAATTAATGAAGATAAAATCTCATCCCTGTATCAATATATTAAACAGTTTGTTTACTCTAAAACAAATCTAATCTCGTAACATTATTTTTTGTCATCACCCTTACTTGGGGGTAATGCTATCAAATGGCCTTTTTGATTGCAAGTACTTTCTTGCACAAAATCAAAAATATTTTTCTGTTTTTTATAGTTTTCATTACGTTTTCAGCCATCTAATCAAGGTATTTTCAGTGTGACAAAAATATTTTGTCATCACGTTTTTGTGTCAAAAAATCTTATAAGTTGTTATCAAAAACACACCGGGCAATTATATACCGAAAAAATTATTTTTTTCCTTTGTTTATTGTCTTATGCAAAAAAAGTATTGACATTATTTAAAAAATATATCCATTATAAAAAGCTTACCCACAAGGAGTAGCCCTTGTGGGTAAGCATCGTATTATTCTTTTTCTACAAGCTGCTTTAAAAGCCTTCCAAAGCTTGTTATTACCGTATTATAGTCGGTCCAGGGTATGCTGTTCTCGTAACCATAGTCCGCCGGCTATCACCCACCGATATATTAATTGTCTTGAAGCCCATATTCTTTAAGCGCCTCACCTGCTCCTTGACCAGCTTTGTTTCTGGTCCCGGATTAGGATTGCCATCGGTTATTACAATTATTACCTTTTGCACCCAACGCCTACCCTCGGACATTAACCTTAAGGCGCAGTACTTCAGGCACTTCCCTCGGGGGTGGTTCCCTCTGCTCCGGTCATGCCGATTCGTGCTTTGCTTGTCAATGTTGGTGAATATAGCTCGGTCATGTTCACAGCCACCTTTAGGTTAAAGCCAAAAATCCAGGTCTTGACTGAGTCTACCGGTTCAAGGGCCTCCAGGAAGAGAACAGCCAGGTTTCTAGCCAGTTCCACCCGGGAGATTCCTTCGGCGGCAGGATATACCATAGAAGCACTGGTATCTATTAATAGTCCTATATCCATATTTCTGGTTCGAGTATTGATAACTTCTGTTTGCTTGAATAATTTATTGGAATAGTAGGCTTGATAAAGGGAGTCTTCGTCCAATTCCCCACTTGGCAAGTTATACTGGTTTATTACCTGACGGGTATTGGCCCAGCTTAGACGATTTCTAAGCCTAATGATAAAGGGCTTTACCACTGTCCTGGCCAGTTCATAGCGTTCTGCTGCTCCCTCATCTATCACGGGTTTTCTAAAGACCACCATGGGTGGTGGTGGTGGTGGGTAATCCGGGTCAAGCCCTGCCTCCATCAATTCCGACAAATTGGCAACCTGAAGCTGCTCTTGCCTCATATTTTGAATTAGACTCTGGAGATCTCCGGGAATATTGGTCTTATCCTTCGAACCACCACTTGTATCGGTCTGATGATTACCCCTGCCGTTATAATCCAATAAAGTACTGGGCAGTGAGTAGGCAATGTCATGCTGGATTAGGTTGCCGAATAACTCCTCATAAACCTTCTTGGCCACACTGCGGGTATTTAGCTTCCCTAGTCTTACCGGATTATCTATATAAATTATTTTGTGCAGCAGCTCAACCACCTTATTTACCCTGGGCACCTTAGAAACATATCCCCTTGTAGATCTCATTGTAAGTAGAAATTCCGTTGCCCTCAGGTTTAGCTCGTTCTCCATCAGATCCTTTTTGGGGACATGGGCCATTTGTTAGGATCTAAATCATATTCATAACGTCTCAGCTTCCAAAAATAACCCTGGTATCCTGGATAGTGAAGGGCTGTTAGGTGTTCAATATAAACGTCCTCCACCACATTTCTAACTGTAGCCATAAAGGGATTGCCCGGCATTTCAGTATAATATTCGGGTGAGCTAAATTGGGCATGGGCAGCCTCATGCAGGGCCATGCCCGTTAGTACATCAACAATATCCCCTATTAAAAAGCCCGGTGGTGGATTCATTAAGGGCTCAGCACTTAAGGCAATCTGCTTTCTTCCAAAGTCAGTTCTGGTCTCTTTAGAGCTAAAATTAATGGTATATTTATTTCGACCATGAACAATATCTACTATCCTGGAAACTGCCCCTAGAATTGCGGTCATTGCCATGGCCTGGGCATCCATATCCTCGGAAGCTAATAATTTATGACTAAACATGGCGTAATTATTTCCTGAAACCCTTCCGTTACCATCCAAGCCCTTACCCGTCAGCCAAAAATCAGAGAGACTCTTAGTTTTCCATGTCTCAGTGCTAATTTGTAATGTCAAAGGGTTCACCCCCTGTCAATAAAACCATTTATATTTTTATTCACTTAAGATAGGCCTGAATCACTTGAAGTACCGTTGTCTGCTCGCTATCTACCCCTCCTTCTGGAGAAAAGCGATTCACAAAAGTATATTTTAGGGCAGTTTTTAAAGGCTGTCCCCTTTTCAGCAAAGCAGTTGCAGAAATGGCCGGTCTAAAGCCGGTTGGCCTGCTCAGGCTTTCCTCGTGGAAGAGGCCATTAAGCTTATGGGTAATTCTTGACAGTAACAAGGCATGCTCTTCCTTTGCTCCATATACTTCTTCCAAAAGGCCTGCCATAAGCTCCACCGGTGGTAGCTCCAGCCTCAGGGACTCAAAGCGATCGTCCACTGCGGTATCTTCCATAAATGTTCCCGTATGGCTACGCCCACGGTTCTCAGTGGCGATAAATATGCAGCGTGGGTGGACTGAAATATGCTCCTTGGTTTCTTCAATGAATACCTCTCTATTATGGTCTAAAATTGTATATATGGAGTTGTGTATATCCGGGGTAACCCTGTTGAATTCATCCAGGGCTACAATGCCTGGCCTTTGAATGGCATCTACAAATTCTGATTGTACAAAGATTGTCTGACCACCGATAAATTCCCAGTGACCAAACCAATCCCTCGGAGTTCTAATGGCCCCCACATTCACCCGATGAAAGGCTAGCCCATGTGCCCTAGCCAGGCGCTTTGTCAGCTCCGTTTTTCCAGTACCTGGATCACCCGTGAGCATTACATTGATTCCAGAAAACATAAAGTCCTGTATGATGGCTAGTTTTTCTTGTTCTACCAGAATTCTGGGATTAGGTCTACGTTTATCCCCCATGAATTTTCATTTATTATCTGGTGAGTTGTCATAAAAAACCCTCCCAATAAAATTTCTTGTGCTTTATTTCTACACCTAAATATACATACCCTGCAGTGTAAGAAAAATGCAAGGTCTTATCAAATTTCCTAAAAACTCTCCTCTACAAAAATAACAATCTGAACTTTAACAGGATTTTTCCTTTGTTTGGCGAATTTGGAAAAGTGGATTACGTTGGGGGGTATCGCTTTGAACTTGAAGGAGATCGACCAACGCTATATTTACTGGTGGCATAAAAACCGGTGGTGTATTGCCAAAGTTCAGGTTAGTCCCTCTTCGGATTTAATCTACCTGTATATTTGGCGTTTGGATGGCTCATATGTTGGTATGACGGCTGGTAAGCGACCTGAAATTATCAGGCAATCCCAGGGTTATAAATTATGGCTCCAGGAAGGTCAGCCTGATTTAAAGGAACGCTTGGATTTAAGCATAAAAAATAAGTATGAGCAAATTGAATTCTTCTAAGCCGGGAATAATTGTCCAAAGGACTATTTATTATAAAGATTTAGGAGGGAATTTCAAATGCAGCAATCAGATTTAGACGTTATTAAGGAATATGGGTCATCTGCCTTCAGTCCAGACTTCGGGGCCTGGGCAGACCTGCAATATGAGGATGAAAATGGCCAGGATATGCCCGTACAACCATGGTCCTGGTTAACCCCGCCTGGCTGAGCCCCTGGAAAAGGCCGGTGGCGAGTACTTTACCAATTGGGCCTATGACCCAGAACTGGATATGTACTTTCTACTTGTTAAGTGGCAGAATGGCATTCGCCTACCATTGCCTTTGAAAAGGAAACAGCGGGAAAACTACTTTTTGACCCCTATGTCCACCAACCCTTTGATATCATGATCGCCAACAAGCAATTATCCGGCAATATTGAACAGGACGACACCCTAAGAATGAGGGTTCTTTGGGATAACAAATTCTCCAAATCCACCCAGGCCAACTGGCCCCAATAATAAATATTGCCAATAAACAAACCGCCCTTAATCTAATAAAAGATTAGGGCGGTTGTTTAGTTACATTTTTATGGCCTCTCCAGTATGAAAGAGATAGATGTATTTCCCCTCTACCTCCCTGCCCAGGATTTCCTCCACCGCCCTGGCATACAGGTTGATTTGCAGTCGGTAGCGTTCGGCCGGCGAATCCTGCCCCGGCCACACAGCATCCGATTTATAATCTATTATTACCAAGCCCCCATCCTCACCCTGTTCCACTAGGCAGTCTATTATTCCTTGGATTAGTACCTGCTGGTTATCAGTCTCTGCTTCGGTCAGCTCCGGGTATACCTCCTGGGCGGGAAGGGCTAAGCTGAAGGGCAGTTCCCGAATAACCTTCTTAGCCTTTAGCATTAGCTCACCCAATGGACCAGTGAAGAAATCCAAGATAATATCGGGGCTTACAGCAGTAGCTTGCTCCGGGGTAATTATCTCCCTATGGACTAAAAGTTCAAGAAGTTCCTGTACCTCTTCCAGGATAGGTGCTTTTTCCAAACTGATGTGCTGCATAACAGTATGTATTGCAGTCCCTTTCTCTGCAGGGGTTAGGCCTTTGTCCTGTTGGAGGAATCTTGGTTGCTTATTTAGATTTCTTCTCTTAACAGTATCAGCATCGTCCAAAACCTCATGATCAAATTTTCTTTTCATCTCAGTTACAGTAGTTTTGGCAGCCCTAGAGGCTATATTAATATATTGATACTGCCATCCTAAACGTCTTGCAATTTCGGGAAGCCACTCCTTTTCTTCCATTGGTTCTAACACCTTAACCCGAGCTATGATACTATCCTCAACCTGTATTGCTTTCTCAACATTTGCTTGTATCTCTGAAACACTAGTAATTTTAACTTGCCACCGGGACGGATCTCTGGTCAAATCACAGGTAGTCTTATCAGCAAACTGGAGTTGACCGGCTTGAAAATCCCTGTGCCTTACGAGGGCAGGACAAAGCCAGTCTAGACAGTTTTTGCATTAAGCAAGTCATTTTCAGGAAGCTGCCATTCTCCCTGACCACTATGTGCTGTCCATTTCTCCATAGCCCTATCCAAATCCCTGACAGAACCAACTAGTATGAGCTTTTCCTTAGCTCTAGTTAGGGCAACGTATAATACCCTCATTTCTTCCGCCAGAGCCTCACGTTTAAGGCTAGTCTTTAGCAACAGTTTAGGGAGGCTGGGGTAGGATACCCTGGTCTCGGTATTTATAATTTGTGGACCAACACCCAGTTGTTTATGCATTAATACATCCTTATTAAGATCCTGAAGGTTAAATTTCTTACCAAGACCAGCCACAAATACAACTGGAAATTCTAAACCCTTACTCTTATGGATACTCATGATCCTTACTACATCTTCATTCTCGCCAAGGGATCTAGCCGCACCCAGGTCGTTGCCTGTATTTCTAATCCTCTCCATGAATCTTAGAAAGCGAAACAATCCCCTAAAGGAGGTATTCTCAAATTGCTTGGCCCTGTGGTAGAGTAATCTAAGATTGGCCTGCCTTTGGCTTCCTCCAAGCATTCCGCCAGTATAATCGTAATAGCCTGTATCCCGATAAAGCTCCCAAATCAAATCCGCCAGCGAAACCCGGCGCGCCTGGGTTCGCCAATTATCTAAGCGTTCTAAAAACCTGGTGATTTTAGAGGTTAGTAACCCAAGATCTAAAAGGGCTGCTGAACAAAGGGCATCATAAAAATCCCCATCTCCCTTTGACATCCTGACCAGGGCCAGCTCCTCTGCCTTAAGTCCAACAATTGGGACCTAAGAACACTGACCAGTGGGATATCCTGTCTGGGATTATCAATTATTTTTAGCAAAGATAAAAAACTTCAACCTCTATGGCTTGAAAATATCCTGTCCCCAAATCTGCATAGGTAGGTATACCCAGGGAGCGGAGCTCTTCAACAAAAACGTTGGCTTTGCCCGTGGTTGCTCTTAGTAGAATTACAATATCCCTAAACTCTAAGGGGCGTTGTGACCCAAGGTTTTTATCCCAAACATTATATCCCTTGATCAGCTGTAAAATTCTTTTTCCCACCAGTCTGGCCTCTGCCTGGTCCGTATCCAGCTCTTCCTGCTCCTCGTTATCAGGCAATAAGTCCCCTTGATTATCTGTTTCCTCCCAGAGGCCGTTACCATCTATAAGGTGCAGCTCTACATTTTCATTTTCTCCGTTTTCTCCCAGAATAGGATATTTTGCCCCAAATTTAAGTTCTGCTCCTTCATCATAGTCAATTTCCCCTACCGAACGGGTCATAATTTGCCTGAAGACAAAATTAACAGCATTAATAACGCCCTGACGGCTGCGAAAATTCTGACTGAGGTCAACTCGCTTACCCCCAACATCTTGCAAGGTCGAATAGCTTTCGTACTTCTTAAGAAAAAGTTCCGGCTCTGCCAGACGAAATCGGTAGATACTCTGCTTCACATCCCCAACCATGAAGCGGTTATTTGTCTTGGAAACTAACTGCAAGAGGGTCTCCTGAATTTCATTAATATCCTGATACTCATCAACCAGTACCTCTGTATAGTGTTCCTGCAGTTCTCGGGCTATTTGGGATGGCACTGGGTGCCTGGGCCGCTTTTCTCCTGATCCAGCAGCACCCTTAAACAGAGGTGTTCAAGGTCCCCAAAATCCACCAAACCCTTAGAGCGTTTCTTTTTTTGATAGGCATCCATAAAATTTATGGTTAATTGGGCCAGTGATTTTATTAGGTTAACTTGATTATTAAGATCAAATATAATCTCCTGCATGGTTGCACAAAAGTAGGTCTTGCTAAGATTATTAATACTTTCTTTAGCTCTATTTCTAAGCTCTTGCACCTTTAGCTTTAATGCCTCATCTATATCTCCCTTAACAGGCGCAGCCTTCCCCACGAGGCGGCGGAAAAGCTCTGGTACATGTTTTCCCAACCCTTATTGCAGCTCATTAGTAAATCATTGACCAGTTGTATATCTTGAATCAGATTGCTAGAATAGGCCCCTGGCCCTCCCGGCTGACCGGCCACTTCAGACGCCTCCCTGAGCATTGCCAGGGCAGAGGTAAGCTCCCGGGCAATTTGCCTTTTATATCCTTTATCCATCCTAAATCATCCAGAGATTGTTCAGGGAGTACATTAAAGTTGTCAGTTAACCCTGCTAACCATTCCCTGGGCCAGGGATTGCTGGAAGAGAAACGATAAAGCTCCATTACCAGCCCCTGTAATTTACTATCGTCCCTTTGTCCTCCATAGGCGTCTACCAGTTTGGTAAAGTCAGACTCCTCTTCATGCTGGTAACACTCCTCTAACAGTTCTTCCAACACCTCCAAGCGAAGTAGATCTGCCTCTACCTGGTCGGCTATTCGAAAACCTGGGTCTAGATCCAATTTATAAAAATACCGGCGTAAAATATCCAAGCAAAAGGAGTGTAAGGTGGTTATAGGAGCTCTGTTTAGCAAAGCCACCTGCCTGGCCAAGTGTTTTGAATGGGGATTTTACTTAATTGGCCTGCCAGGGCGATGCCAATGCGCTCTCTCATTTCAGCTGCCGCAGCATTGGTAAAGGTAACCACCAACAATTTGTCAATCTCCACTGGATTTTCTTGGTCAATAACCATACGAATTATTCTCTCCACCAATACAGCAGTCTTACCGGCTCCTGCGGCTGCGGCCACCAGTAAGTTAGTGTTATGGGTAGAGATAGCAGTCAACTGTTCACTGGTCCAATTATTACTCACCGCTTTCCCCTCCCCTATATTTATTAATCATATTCCATAGGGCAGCTTCATCTGGGTCGAACAGCAGCCTAAAAAGATTGTCTTCCAGTGTTGGGTCAAACTGACAGACTGATTTATAGACACAATAGGTGCAAGCCTTATCCTTACCCCTTTTATAGGGCTAATTGATATTTCCCCATCTATAATCTGCCTACCCAATTCCTCTAATCTGCAGACCAGGTACTTTCTCAGTTCCGTAAATTGCTCATGGGTAATAACACTTGAATTATAAAATTCCTGCTGCTTATTTAAAGCCACAGGCAGTATTTCAGAATAGCCCTTTATCTGGTTATCCATTAAACTAACCACCAGTGGATCTGCAAGGAGCAGCCCTCTAAGCTTTAATTGCTTAAGCAAGGCCTTGGCGGCTAACTCTGGTTCCATGGGACCGGAGCTGACAACCAAAGGGTCCTTTACGGGAAAATATAAAATACCCGCAGGCAATGCCGGTTGGTTAATCAATTGTTCCGAATGGCGAAGGGCAACATCCAAATAGGTTAGTAGTTGTAATTTCAAACCATGGATTATTTCCACCAGTTTCAGGTCAGCCTCTCCTGATTTATAGTCAATTACCCTTAGGTACTGCTGTCCTCCTTCACAGGCAGCATCAATCCGGTCAATACGTCCAGTCATTTCCATGACACAACCGTTACCCAGATCATATTGAATCGGAGGTAGTTGTTCATCTCTGCCGAAGGCCAACTCAACAGCCACCGGGCGAAAATTCCCCCTACGGGCATGTAAAGTGATTGTCTGGGCTGCCCTCTCGACAATTTTCTTTAGCTTTCTTATTAGGTATCTATACCTGGCTGTACTAAGCAAAATCTCGTTTTGCAATTGGGGGGCCAGGTGTTCTACTATCTCACTGGTTAAAGCTGTTACCTGTTGATTATTTATATCGGCCCAGTCTAAAGACTGCTCCTTGGTGCGATCTGCAAATAATTTTAGTGCTGCATGAAAGAACTGACCTAGATCTGGAGCAGCCAATTGAAACTGCCCTCTTTCCTTAAGTTTTAGGCCATGCGAAAGGAAATGAGAGAAGGGACACCGTGAAAATTTTTCCAAACGGGAAACACTGGCCTTTAATCTGGTATTGTATAACCGATGTCCCGTGCTTTTCCTTAACGACTGCTCCTGATTAACGTGAAATAACCCGGATATAATTGCCCCACATCTTTCTTTTAATTCTGGCTGCTGAACAAACCAATTATATACATCAAGCCATAGGTGATGGATTTCATGTCCGGCCTTCAGTTCCCTTAGCATAATAGCAAGGTAGGTAAGACTTCTATCTACACCAGCAACAAATTCTAAATCTTGTCCATAAACCGGTTCTACGGGCAAAAGCTCCTCCTTCAGACCCGGCAGCATTTCCTTTATTCGGGAAACTACATTTGAAGCAACTAGAGCCTTTCCCTCATCATCTGCTAACGGATAGCTAATCCATAACAGTTCACTGGCTCTGGTCAGGGCAATATAAACCAAATACTGCTCGTCAAACAACCTTCTCCGGGCACCTGGTGCTACCATTAAGCCCTTTTCCCGCAAAAATTCCCTCTCTAAATCCGAAAGCAATCCATCTTCCACTGGTCTTGCCGGCAATATTCCGTCTCCAACACCCAATACCAGTGCAGCCTTTACATCAGGATTACGGGATCTCTCCAAGGTCCCCACCACCACCTGGTCCAATCCCGGAGGTATGGCTCCAAGTTTAAGACCCTCAAGGCCGGTATCTAAAATCCTGGCATACTCTTCCAAGGTTAAGTTTTCTTCCCCAAGAATTTCTACAATTTCATCCAGAAGCAAAATAATATTATCCCAGAGCTGCAAATGCTCCCTTGCTTCAACTAATCTACCGTCCTTCTCAGCTGCAAAAGCCCATTGCTCCAAACTTTTATTTATATGTAAATCCTCCAGTAATTCAAAAAGGGCTGTGGTAAGCTCCCTAACATTAGCAGTCTGCCCAACCTTCGTATGGAATTTCTTTAGTTCTTCAACTGACATGAATCTTGTAGCGTTAACTTCAGCCAACTCTACAATGGCTTTTTCATCCCCCTGCTCTTGGTCACCTAGATTATGACTCTGTTTATAGCTCCAATCCTTGTTATCAGTCCAGCGGGAACCCCTTATTCCATAGGTTAAAACATAATTTTCTAGCTTATCGAGTCTTTCCCGCTCCACCGGAATCAGGTCAGTTTTTAAGTATCTAAATACTGGGTCATATGTCCACTGCTGGTTTACCACCTCAAGGGCCGCACGAATTAACTCCACCAGGGGATGATGCAGTACAGTTCTTTTCTGGTCAATAAAAAAGGGTATCCCATAATCCTGGAAAACTGTGTTTAACAGGTGCTGATAATTATCTAGGCTCCTTGATACAACAATGATCTCTCGCCAACGATAGCCACAATCACGACCTAAACCAATAATTTTCCTTGCAATCGCCTCAACCTCTGCCCTTCTGTTAGCGCATGCTGCTAATTCCACACCTGAATGGGTGTTACAAGTTTCTGTGGGATGTAGAAAATTTTTTCAAGATGGGCTATTCCTGGACACTTAAATCTATAGGACTGGAACAAATTAATGCTTGGTTCCTCTTTGATATTTTGTCTTAAGGCAATCTGCCTTAACCTGTTATAGGTTTCTACAGTGGGATGGAACATATTAGCTTGGTCAATCCCATCAGTTATCAACATCGGGTCTAAACACAGGGTAACAGTCACCCTTCTGGCCGTAATAAGCAGCTTATCTATAACACTAAACTCCTGGGGTGTAAACCCATTAAAACCATCTATATATATTTCTGAATCTTGAACAAGGGTGCAGCTACCCAGCTTCTCAGCAAGTAAATTAAGATAGTCGTCCGGGTCAGTAAATCTCCCCCTTAAATAGTCTTCAAAGTCATTATATATTAGTTTTAAATCATCAAGTTTTTCTGCCAAATCACTTTTATCATCTTCGCCCTTGATTGAACCTTGGCCTTTACTCAGCACATCGGGCGAAATTTGATACATTTTAAACTCTGATAGGATACTGGCCAGGCTATCGGCAAAACCAGGCTGTTTAGCCGCCCGGTTAAATATCTTAAACTCAGTCCTTCTCTGCTCTAGTATCCTTCTTATTAGCATTCTTTTACCCAGCTCACCTACATGGGCCCTGGCAGCCCCTCCTGTTTCCTGAAATACTCGCAAGGCTAACCGTCTAAAACTAATCACCTGAGCCTGATAGTGCCCTTTAGACCAGGAGTGGTGGAGAGTAAATATTCATATTGGAAGGTGGCCTGCTCAGGTACAAGGAGAATAATCGGTCTCCCTTCCTGATTAACCCGCAATTTCTCTCTAACCTCTTCCAGACAGGTATAGCTCTTGCCGCTACCAGCTCTCCCGATCACAAATCTAAGGCCCATTTGACATACCCCCGTTTATAAAAACTACTTTATACTTCGGAACTTTTACAAATAAAACCTTCCAAGCATATCAATTATATCCCCAGCCATTATTAACCTTTTTTACCCAATGTTGTAGCACTTTTTTAAATTTATCCATAATTTGTAGGTGAAGGGATTATGCAAAATTAAATCTAAATTCTTTTTTTTACAAAAATCCTAACATTGTTGTCACCTCAGGAATATATTGGAATGAAATTATGTGAGGAGGGCTACTATGTCTGATAGTTTTAAGGAATATATCAATGAACTTGTTAAATCAATTTTCAAAAAAACACAAAAACAACCATACTCTGATGAATTCTCCGAATTTGGAGACATATCTGGCATTGGCGATATGTCAGATTTTGAGGAACTTTTTGAATCTGATAAATTCGAAGGAATTGAGGAATTATTTTTTCCAAATATGGGGGGATGTAAGCAAGATCTCTGCTTTCCCCAAGATCCTTGTTCACCATTTCCCTCTAATGGGTTGTTAAAATGTTTTATTTTGACCTGCGTAAAGCTAAAAATCATTCTCTGCTTAATCAAGCACGAGAGATTTGGCCTTAAGGAAATTAAAAACGAGGTGGCACGTATTGAAGATGCAATATTTAGTCCCACCTTCGGTCTKGMRGAAATCAAGTYYGAAGTATCYCTGATCGARTCCWTTGTGGGCGGTATCTTCGATGAAATCACCAGCCCTACCTTTGGCTTGCCTGAGATCAAGGCYGAGGTTTCCCTTATCGAATCTGCYGTTTTCAGYCCCACCTTCGGACTGGAAGAAATCAAATCTGAGGTCTCCATCATTCTTGATCTCGTCAGTGACTTTGCAATCCCAACGGAATTGCTCCTGGATATTAAGACGGAAATCTCTCACATTGAATCAGCTGTCTTCAGTCCCACCTTCGGTCTCGAGGAAATCAAGTCTGAAGTATCTCTGATTGAGTCTGCTGTTTTCAGTCCCACCTTCGGCCTGGAGGAAATTGAGTCTGAGATTGCTCAGTTGCTTTTTGGATTTGAAGAATTTTTGGAAGCCAGGGGACCTGCCCAGAATCTAACTACAGGGCCTTTCCTACAAACACCAGGGGAAAGCGACCTGGAACTTAAGGCCTTTAATGCCACTGGAGAATTCCAGGATGTTGTCTATAGAGTACATGACGTGGATGATTGTCCACCTTCTCTGATAACATCCGTGACCTTTGCTAATATAGAGCCTTGCTGCACAGCCAGCACTAACGTTTCCATAGCTACTGCAATTGCCAGAAATATCCTAATAAATGCACAAACCACTTCCACTTTTGGTATCTTCCTTTATGCAGCAACTACAACAACAGATCAGGACACAAAATTTACAGAGATATTCTCTGGTAACTTCCTACCTTTAGGAACCTTCTGTGACATATAAAAGCTATCAAGCCGGCAAAAATATTTGCCGGTTTTTCTTTTGAAAATATATAATGAACACATTGGATAAATTGGCATATTATGTATAAATATGAAATTAAAGGGGGTTTATGTATGTGGTTTGACGGAGGTTTTCCCTGGGACAAAAGCGATTCTGAATGCTTCCCAGATAAATGCATGTCAAATCCCTGCCACAAGGATAAGTGTATTCCGGATAAACAATTTCTAATGAAACTAGTTAAATGTCTTTGCATCCTTAAAAGAGAGCTTGAACAATGCGAAAAAATACTGTGCAACCCTAAATTTGGCCTTAAGGAAATCAAATCAGAGGTAAAGCAGATTGAGGTCAATGTGGAGACCATCCTTGAGGTAATATTTAGTCCTACCTTTGGCCTGCGGGAAATTAAAACCGAAGTGGCGGGTATTGAGGATGCAATTTTTAGCCCTACCTTTGGTTTGCAGGAAATTAAATCTGAGGTTGCCGGCATTGAGGATGCAGTATTCAGCCCTACCTTTGGTTTGCAGGAAATAAAGACAGAGATTATAGAAATTTTAGCAAACCAGGGTATAGCTCCTTATCTTTCCACCGGTCCATTCTTTGTTGATTGTTTAGAGCAAACTCTCCACCTGAAGGTATTAAATTATACAACAAGCTCTCAAAGTGTCAATTTCATTATTCACTCTTTAGCCAACTGTCCCATTACCATTGGTGCCATTACCGTTCCCCTAATTAATATACCTCCCTGCTGCGCGGCCTTTGTTGAAGTCCCACTGCCTGGTGAAGGAGAAAGAAATCTTGAAATCAGGGCTGAGTTAAGTGCAGCCTCCCAGGGTATCTTAATATACGCTGCCACGAAAACCGGCCTGCCAAATTGTCAGGTACCAAGGTCAATGAATTTAAACATGCTGAGTGGGCACCCCTAACCACCTTCTGTGGTTAGGTGAGACTTATTAAATTTTATAGAGATCTTTTCAGCCGAAACATTTAGTTGCCGGCTATTTTTTGCTCCCTCCATTTGGCACACAGCCCTTAATTTAGGCATATAGTGCCATAGAAGAGTTTCCGGGAGGCAAATAATGATCTCTTTATGTATGATCGTAAAAATGAACAAGATAACTTGTCCAGATGTTTAAATAGTGTGAAAGGCTGTGTTGAGGAAATCATCATTGTGGACACAGGCTCCCACGATAATACAATAGCAATAGCTGAGGAGCATGGAGCTAAAATTTTTTATTACCCTTGGGATGATGACTTTGCCTCAGCTCGTAATTTTAGCCTTAAAAAGGCTACGGGGGACTGGATTCTTTACCTGGATGCTGACGAAGAACTGGAGCAAAATTGTTGTGCTCGCCTGAAAAAATTAGAAAGTTTACCTGGTATAGAGGGTTACATTTTTCAAATCAATAACCTATCTGATACCAACGACCCTCTGAGACATATAAATTTGCGCATGTTCAGAAACAGACCTGAGTATCGTTTTGAAGGTAAACTCCATGAACAGATCACGCATATAATTACTTCTTATAATTTTGGCACAGTGGTCAATTCAGGTATTAATATTTTTCATTATGGTTATTTAAGCTCACAACTTCTCACTAAAGATAAAATTAGTCGTAACTATCGAATCAATAAAAAATTAGTGGACTCGGAACCAAATAATCCTTTTTATCTGTACACCTTAGGTGGCACCTGTATAAATTTAAAAGACTATGCAGGGGCTGCAGAATGCTATGAAAGGTCATTAGATAATGTTGATCCAATGGCCATATATGCACCCAGTATTTACATTTCTTATATTTCTTGCCTTTTAGCAATGGGTAGACTTAAGGAAGCCTATGGGAAAATAGCAGACTGCAAAAAACAGTTTCCTGATTATGTAGATATTCACTTCATAGAAGGCGAGTTCTTCCAGAAAATTGGACTGCCCAAAAAGCCATTAAAAGCTTTAAAAAGTGCCTAGAGTTTGGCGAACAGACCAACGGCAAGTATACAACCAGAACTGGAGTAGGTACCTTTCTGCCCTTATTTGAGCTGGCGCAAATCCATAAAACCCTGGGTGATGTTAATCAGGCGGCACATTATCAGGCCCAGGGTCTTAAACTCAAAAATTATGCTATAAATGAACTGGTTAGATACTGCCAATTCCTTGGCGAACTATCCTTAGATATTAGTAAAGTTCAGGAAAGCCTGTGTAAACTACTGGAAAACCTTGAAAATCCCAGGCGCTCCCTAATTATTTCCCAGGTACTATATGAGCTTAAAGAATATAACCTGGCTTTATCTGAGCTTATAAACCTTCCAGACTCCAACGATACAGCCTATATAAAAGGGTTGTGCATGGCAAGGCTAGGTAAGATTAACCACGTCCTGAAGGTTTTTGACTATATCCAGGATACAGCCTTGGATACTTTTATACTTGATGTATTAATCTCCTGTTGGTGTACCAATTCCCCCATGGCAGCTTCAGAATTTCTCCAGGGAATAAAACACCCTGATCAAGAATTCTTAACTACCCTTAGGTCTTTCAACGACAGTTTATTAACCAGGTCTACTAACAAAATTGATATCTCACATCCTACTGTTACCAAACTTATCGGCGGGTTATTAACTCAAAAATGCTGGGCGCCGGTAATAGATATCTTAAATTTATCCGGTTTAGATAGCGCCCTTAGTAAGGTAGCCTATTTAAGTAACCATCAGCTGGGAGGGATAAATTAGAATTAGCAGCTCGATTATCCCTCCAAGAATTGAAAAACGGCCAGGCCAAGCCAGATTATTTCTATGTGCTGGCTGGTACTTTGTAAATCATGATGCTTTGACTGAGGCCCATCTTATGGTCAATAACGCCCTAGCCATCCTGCCCGATGCAGTTCACTTCCGCAAACTTCTGCTGATGATTTACCGCAAGCAAGCCTTAAAAATAATACAGTCAGCCCTGGAAAATCATCCTGACAACCAGATGTTTTTGGATCAATTACTTGACCTTCAAAAGGATTTGTTAACGGCAACAGGTCTGAAGGGAGGGCATTAAATGTCCGGCTTAATAAGTTTATGCATGATCTCTAAAAACGAAGGGACTAGGATCCAGCGGTGCATTAATAGCGCCCGTCCTTTTGTGGACCAGATAATTGTGGTAGATACCGGTTCCACTGATAATACAGTTAATATTGCCAAAGAGCTGGGAGCCGAAGTATACAAAGCTGACTGGCAAGACGATTTTAGCCATGCCCGTAATGAATCTTTGAAATACGCAACGGGCAAATGGATTTTGTTTTTAGATTGTGATGAGGAATTGGATAGCAACACAGCCCCATTACTGAGGAGCAGCCTTTTCAAAAGTGAGCATGAGGCTACTGGGTTAAGATTATAAATATCTTTAATAACCAACCCGGCACTAGCCTTTTAGGCTTCAGACTTTTTAGAAATAATCCAGCTTACCACTTTGAATGTCCAATTCATGAGCAGGTACTTCCGTCGGTGGTAAAATACTCCTCATTAGATAAAATTGGTCAACTTGATGTCACAATTTTTCATTATGGCTATGATACCGATAAAGCAGCAGCTAAAGCTAAATGTGAACGCAATCTAAGATTACTCAATAAGTCCTTGATAAATACGGGGAATACGGTTTTGTTTACTTCTATTTAGGTGTTGAATACCAGAAGCTTGGCGAGTATCAGAGAGCCTTGATTATTACACAATCTCATTAGAAAAATCTAATTTAGGGGAATCTTATGCACCAGCTATGGTACGGAGTATGGTTTATTGCAACATGGCACTTAATCGTTTTGATGAGGGAATTCGAATGTGTGAAAAATACCAAGGTATCTATCCAGAGTATACCGACCTGGTTTACTTAAAAGGAGCTCTTTATTTTAACCAAGGCCAGCTAATTCGCTCATTGGATTGTATGAACAAGTGTCTTACCATGGGACCACCACCTAACAGATACTTTTCCTCCCATGGCATAGCAGCAGAAAAACCCCTTATTTATATAAAAAATATAATAGCAGCTTTTATTAAACAAGGAGAAATGTTAATTAATCAAGGTGATCGAATAGCCGCTCATGGATCCTTAGTTCATGCATATCAACAACTAATGAAGCAACCCGACGAAAAGTTATTTGAGAAATTGATCGAGCTTAATCTACTTCTGATTAACTCAGTGGAAAATACCTGTAATAAACAAAGCCCTTCAAACTGATACTGAAGGGCTTCAGCCTGTTGAAAAAATACAACTGGGTTTTAATAATCCCGAACAGAGACATTCAGAGCAGTGGAAACAGCGCTTCGCGAAGCTGAGGATGCGAAATGGGTGCCCGGACATGGACGTCCGGGCAAGCCTGAGGTAAACACGATGTTTACTCGAAGGCGGCCCATTTTCGCCCGAAGCAAGGGATTAGCGCTGTCCACTGCGGAGAGAGGAGTCGTGAGGGATTATTAAAACCCGAAGGTAGTTTCTCGACTCTCAACAACATAAAACACTACGGGTGTTTTATGTTGTTGAGAGTCCTATCAGATATATACAGATTTCCAATCTTTACAATATACTATTATAATTAGAAAGAGACTGCTTACCAAATAGAGGTGAAAATATGGATTTATTCAGCGTTGCTGCAGGGGCAATGACTTTACAGGCAGCACCTTTGGCCGAAAGGATGAGACCAAGGAACTTAGATGATTTTATCGGACAGGAGCATATTATCGGGGCGGGAAAGCTGCTTCGGAGGGCTATAGAGGCAGATAGACTAGGTTCCATAATCCTATACGGGCCACCAGGTACAGGCAAGACAACTCTGGCCACAATTATCTCTGAAATGACTGCCTCAAATTTTATTAAGATTAATGCTGTGTCCGCTGGTGTGGGTGAAATAAGAGAAGAAATAAAAAAAGCCAGGGATAGTCTTAAATTTTATGGCAAAAAGACCATCTTCTTTATTGATGAAATACACGCACTAAAGCGTGGCAGTCAACAGGACAGCTCCTGGAAGCAGTGGAAAGGGGTGAAGTAATCTTAATCGGTGCAACCACACAAAACCCATATTTTGAAATAAACGGTGCACTGCTCAGTCGTTCAAGAATATTTCAGCTTAAGGAGCTTACTGAGGTAGACTTAGGGAAACTTGTTCGTAGGGCTTTAGAGGACGCAGATAGGGGACTGGGAATATATAAGGTAGCATTAGAAGAAGAAGCCCTAAACCACCTGGTGGATATTTCAAACGGTGATGCCAGAAGGGTGTTAAATTCCCTGGAATTGGCAGTATTATCCACCGGGGTGTCCGAGGATGGTTACCGTCATATCACCCTTGAAGTAGCCGAGGATTCCACCCAGCAAAGGCTGGTAAGATATGATCGAAGTGGGGATAACCATTATGATGTTATCTCCGCCTTTATCAAAAGCATAAGGGGATCGGACCCAGATGCGGCCCTTCATTATTATGCTAGGATGACGGTGGCCGGTGAAGATCAACGATTTATAGTACGCAGGCTTATCGTTCATGCCTCTGAGGATATTGGCCTGGCGGACCCCCAAGCTATGCTCATAGCCCATGCGGCCTGGAATGCCTTGGAAACAGTTGGTCTGCCTGAGGCCAGAATACCCATAGCCCAATGTATTGTTTACCTGGCCATGGCACCCAAGAGCAACAGTGTAATTGCTGCCATTGACCAGGCTATGGCTGATATTAAGAACAGGCCGGTGGGAAATGTGCCACCCCATCTCCGGGATGCCCATTACAGGGGTGCTGATAAATTAGGGCACACAGGCTATAAATACCCCCACAGCTATCCAGGCATTACGTAGAACAACAGTATATGCCGGACCAATTAATGGGGGTTAGTTATTATCATCCGTCAGATCAGGTAGAGAAAAGGATACAAAAAAGAAAACCTAGCTTAAGAGTAAACCCACCTATGGTGGGCAGCCTGTTGAAAAAGATTTAACCGGGTTTTAATAATCCCAAACAGCGACATTCGAAGCAGTGGAAACAGCGCTTCGCGAAGCTGAGGATGCGAAAGCCTGAGGTAAACACGATGTTTACTCGAAGGCGGCCCATTTTCGCCCGAAACGAGCGATTAGCGCTGTCCACTGCGGAGAGAGGAGTCGTAAGGGATTATTAAAACCCGAATATAGGTAGTTTCTCGACAAACTGAACCCGGCTTAGGCCGGGTTTAATGTTTCACGTGAAACATTATTAATTTAAGCAAGAATAGCTAAGATTCCGAAAAATATTATAATGATACCGGCAATTTTATTAATCAGCTCCAATTTTTTATCATTTAGTCTATCCTTAAAATAGGCAGCCAGACTACTTAAAAACAACCACCATAGGGCGGAACCAATAAAAACGCCTAATACCAGTTGCAGTGTAGAAAAGATGTCTCCCCCATTGCCTAGTCCAAAGGCTGCAAAAATAGCGGTAAATCCTAAGATAGTCATAGGATTAGAAAGAGTAAGGGCAAAAACAGATAGAAATGAAGAAATTAAGCTTCCTGTATGACCAGTATTATTTTGATTTCCAGGTGCAGTTTTATATGCATTAACTCCCAAATATAATAAAAATATGCCGCCAAAGGTCTGCAACCAGTATTTATTACTAGTTAAAAAACTAGTAATTGCTGTTAGCCCAAAACCACCAATGCACCCATATATTCCATCAGCACAGGCTGCACCAATACCTGATATAAAGCCTCGCAACCATCCGCCCGATAGAGACCTGTTAATGCACAACAAACCAATTGGACCAACGGGAGCAGCAATTGACAAACCTATTAATAACCCTCGAAAAAATAAGGAACCTCCAATTTTTATTCCTCCAATCATATCTTTATTTAGAAGATGGTATTGGTATTTTTGATGTCTCTTTTTCCGAAGACAACACTATGGTAGTTTTTGTTTTTCCCACACCGGGAATTTCTTTTAATACTTCACTAATTAATTTTTCGAGGTTTTTGATTTTAGTGCAGCGTACTTTCAAAAGGTAGTCCTCTTCACCAGCCACATGATGGCATTCTTGAATTTCCCTAACTCTTAAGATGTTTTCTAAAAACCTACCTCTGTTTTCTGGACGATCTAGGGTCACGCTAATAAAAGCAACAATTTCAAAACTCAAGAGTTCAGGGTCTACTATTGCAGAATAACCCTTTATAATTCCCTTATCCTCCAAGCGCCGCACTCTTTCAGCAGCAGCTGGTGCCGATAAACCAAGGGAATCACCTAATTCGGACCAGGTTACACGACCATTATCCAATAATATATTAATTAATTTATAATCTAAGGAATTTAAATTAATATTCTTCATATTCAAAAGAAAACCACCTTATATACAATAATATACAAAGAATATATCATAAAAAAGTTAATATTTATAGATATTTCTAAAAAAAATTAATGTTTAACGTGAAACATTAATACCCTTACAACGAGATGGATAAATTTTAGTCGTCAATAAAGTAGCGAATTACAAAGTTATAAAGTGTTTCACGTGAAACATTAATAGCCTTTCAATTGATTAATTAGAAGGAAGAATAAGATCCTTTGTTGAATAGGTGTATGATATAAGGAAACTCGGGGGTGTTCATTTGGGGAAAATAATAGCAATTGCTAACCAAAAAGGTGGAGTAGCCAAGACCACGACAGCGGTCAATCTCGGGACCTGCCTTGCCTGATGGGACAACCTGTCTTATTGGTTGATTTAGACCCCCAGGGCAATGCGACAAGTGGTCTTGGGGTGGATAAATCTGCTTGGATCGTTGTATTTACGATGTATTAATTAACGAATTAAATGTCGATGAAGTGATAATCCCTTCGGGCATCAGAAACTTAGATATTATTCCATCAACTATCCAGCTGCTGGGGCAGAGGTTGAAATGGTTTCGTTGCTTGCCAGAGAACAAATTCTCAAGGGTGCCATGAGTGAGTTAAAAAACCGCTACCAGTACATTGTTATTGATTGCCCGCCATCCTTGGGATTATTAACTTTGAATGCCCTTTCTGCTGCGGATTCTTTACTAATCCCAATTCAGTGTGAATTTTATGCCCTGGAAGGTGTAGGGCAATTGATGAATACTGTGCAGCTAGTTCAAAAGCACCTTAATCAAGGCCTTAAAATAGAGGGTGTTTTACTTACAATGTTTGATGCCAGGTTAAATCTTTCTATTCAGGTTGTGGATGAAGTTAAAAAGGTATTTGGGACCAAGGTTTTTAAAAATATAATTCCTAGAAATGTTCGCTTAAGTGAAGCCCCAAGTCATGGGATTCCGGTGGTAATATATGATCCAAAATCTAAAGGCTCGGAAGCATATCAAGAACTTGCCAAGGAAGTGATGGGTATTGACTAAAAAAAGAGGTTTAGGAAAAGGTTTACAGGCCCTCATGCCTGTTGTTACAGAAGAACCTGCCAATCAGGGAATCCTTAAGGAGATTAAGGTAAAGGATATTAGACCAAACCCAAAACAACCTCGTTTAAGGATAGACCCAGAAAAATTACAGGAGCTAGTCGAATCTATCAGAGAGTACGGGGTTGTGCAACCTGTAGTTGTCAGATCTCAACCTGGCGGTGTATATGAGCTGATTGCCGGAGAAAGGCGCTGGCGGGCGTGTCAGCAATTAAATTTTGAATATATACCGCTGTAATTAGGGAATATGGTGAACTTCAGTCAGCGGCCATTGCCCTGATAGAGAATCTACAAAGGGAAAATTTAAATCCCCTGGAAGAGGCCACGGCCTATCGCAGGCTAATGGACGAATTTCAGCTAACCCAAGATCAAGTTTCCCAAAGGGTAGGAAAAAGCAGACCACAAATAAGTAACATGCTGAGGTTACTATCCCTGCCCAATGAAATTAAGATGTGGTTAAATACGGGTGAATTGTCTGTAGGTCATGCCAGAGCTCTGCTGGCCCTAGAGACACGACAAGAGCAAATAGAACTGTCAAATACGACAATAAAAAACAGCTCTCGGTTCGTCAGGTGGAAGAAATAGTAAAAAATATGCTTGAAAAAGTAGAGCCAGGGGCTAAGTCTGAGAAAAAGCCACGTCCTAGAAACCCGGAAATAGTTGAACTAGAAGACCAATTAAGGGGTGTCCTTGGCACAAAGGTCCAAATAAAGAATAAATCCCGGGGCGGAAAAATAGAAATTGATTATTACGACGATCTAGACTTAAACAGAATCATTGAATTGCTTATAGCAGAGGAAAAAATTATGGCTTAATAGACGCGAGGGATAAAGATGACGGGTACTATAGTAAACGCTGTGGCTATTTTATTAGGTACAGCAATAGGTTTACTGTTTAGAAAAGGGATAAGTCAATCAGTGAATAATACCGTTATGAGTGGTATTGGGCTGGCAGTAGCCTTAATTGGTTTTAAAATGGCCTTTAAAACAGAAAATGAATTGATAGTAATCCTTAGCCTGGTTATAGGAGGGATTATTGGGGAAATTCTTAATATTGAAGGGTGGTTAGCCAGGGCGGGCAGTTTTCTAGAGAAGAAGGTTGGAGGACAAAATGGTGAAGTATCCAAAGCCTTTGTAACAACAAGTTTGATTTATTGTGTTGGAGCCATGGCGATTATGGGAGCCATAGAGGATGGCTTAACGGGTAATGCCACCACCCTATATGCGAAATCCCTGCTGGACGGTACTTCCGCAGTTATATTTACCACAACCATGGGTTTTGGAGTAGCTTTCTCGGCAATACCGGTATTTTTGTATCAAGGCACCATAACTCTAATGGCCAGTGGACTTAAAAATTTTCTAACCCCCTCAATGATTAATGAAATGACCGCCACCGGAGGGTTACTTATTGTAGGAATAGCAAGTAATATTTTAGGAATTCGCACCTTTAAGGTAGGTAACTTGCTTCCTGCAATCGGAGCAGCTGTTTTCTTAGCATGGCTTTGGACAAAATTAAATATTGGAATATAATCGGAACTTAGGTTCCGATTTTTTTATAGATAAAGAGTACTCTTTGAGAAAGAACAAAAGGATTTGTTGGTTGAGGGTCGAATACTGTCATGTTGAATATATGTAATTTTCTATAAATTTCATTAAGGTGGTTTAAAGATGACGGATAAGGTAGCTATAGTTACGGACAGTACCTGTGATCTGGAGATTGAAATACTAAGGGAATATGGTATTAGGGTTTTGCCCCTTAAGGTTATATATGAGCACGAAGAGTTCTTGGATAGAGTAGAAATTACCCCCCAGCAGGTATATGACAGAATGCCTGGCGAAATACCCTGTACATCACTGCCATCTCCTGCTCATATCTGGGAGATGTTTAATGGCCTACGACAGGAAGGGTATACACATATACTTTCCATGCATATTTCCAGCGGCCTTAGTGGAACGTACAACGCAGTTTTAACTACTGCTAGAGAGTTTAAAGATATCGTGATTGAAGTTTTAGACTCCAGGGCTTTATCCCTTGGACTGGGAATACCGGTATTGGAGGCTGCTAAAACCTATAAGGAAACCTTAAGCTTTGAAGCAACATTAAATAAAGCAAAAGAATCCATTGGGTCCATGGAAGTATACTTTGTTTTATCAACCTTAGAATATCTAAAAAAAGGCGGTAGAATTGGTTATGTTGCCGGTACTATAGGTGAAATCATGCAAATAAAGCCAATAATATCAATTAATGAAGAGGGTAAATATTTCACCTTTGAGAGAGTTAGGGGAAGAAAAAGATCTCTCCAGCGTCTAGTACAGATAGCCGTTGATAAGATTGGACAGAATAAAGCTGCTGTTGCAGTAATGCATGGAGGTGCCGCTGAAGAATCTAAGGAAATATTTGGAAATATACATAATCTAGCTAATATAGAAGATAAATTTTTAGGACAGGTGGGCCCGGTGATAGGTGTCCATACAGGGCCAGGCCTAATTGGCTTATGTATTAGAAAGATATAATGGGCCGCCTTCGAGTAAACATCGTGTTTACCTCAGGCCTTCGCGGACGTCCATGTCCGCTCACCCATTTTCGCATCCTCAGCTTCGCGAAGCGCTGTTTCCACTGCTTCGAATATCGCTGCTCGGGATTATTAAAACCCAGTTGTAGCTTTTTCAATAGTCTGAGCCAGCATCGCTGGCTTCTTTATATGGTCTCCGGGCAATCAGCTCAATTTCAACCCCGGCACCCAGGGGCAATGATGCTACTCCAATGGTGGTTCTTGCCGGGTAAGGTGAAGCAAATTGTCTTGCATATACCTCATTCATTGCAGCAAAATCCTGCATATCCGTCAAAAACACATTGACTTTAACTACATGCTCCGGTCCCAGGCCTGCTGCTGACAAAACGTTAAGCAAATTGGCAAAGCATTGTTCTGTCTGTGCTGAAATATTACCTTCAACTAACTTACCGCTCTGGGGATCAATGGGCGTTTGCCCGGATAAATATACCAAATCACCCGATTCAACGGCGTGTGAGTAAGGACCTATAGCAACTGCCCCGGTTGCACTGAAGGCTTTTCTCGACATATTAGTAGTCCCCTTCCTATTATTGAATCCCTGCCAGGTTTATGATATTATCTGCTAAGCCATCATAATAGTCTTGGCAACTGAAGATAATAATCTGGTGCTCTGCGGCAATCTCTCGAAGTATTTCATAGGCCCTTTGTCTTCTTCCCTCATCAAAAATGCCAAGGAATCATCTATAAGTATGGGAGGTTTTTTCCCCTTGGTTATTGCCGGCACTAAGGCTAAACGAAAGGCTAAATAGGCTTGATCCCTGGTTCCCGTGGAAAGTTCCTCGTTTATTTCTACGTGACTACCCTTGGCGTCTGAGTAAACCTTCATTTCCAATTCACCGGAATCAAGGTCAATTTTATTATAGCGACCTCCTGTAAGCCTTGTAAGGTAATCCTGGGCCCTGGTTCCAATCTCACCGGTAATTTTGGCCAGGGTTTGTCCCCTGGCTTCTATAATTAGATTCTTAACGGCTTGCAGTATGCGATATTCCCTGCGGTATGCTTCCAGTACCCCCTGATAGTGTTCAAGTTCTTCTTCCAGCCCAACAATATCATCTACTCCATATCTTGCTTGGTTCATGGCCTCAGTAAGCAGTCTTCTCTCCAGTTCCATGGAGTTATATTGTTTCTCCAAACTCCCAATTGCCCTTTCCAAAGCCACAACCTTTTCTAAGCTCATATCTGGCAAATTAAGGGCTTCCAGCACAGTTTGAGCTTTAATAGTCTCCATAGCCAATCTTGCTTTATCATTATTTATTTGTTCATCCGGGGGAAGGTTTTGCAGCGCTCCCAAGGCTTGTTGAAACTCATTATTTATAATCCTGGCTTTACTATCCAGATTCCTTTTAGTCTGCTGGTATTCAATTTTTTTAACTTTTAGCAATTCAAGCAAGTCTCAGGGTCCTGTGAAAAACTAATTCCGGCTCCACCGCCCTTACTAATTCTTTGACATTAGGATACTCATTTAAAACCCTGTTTTTCAGGTCTGACCAGGCTGTTTCCTGTGCTTCTAAGCTTCGCCTGTACTCTTCTGGCTGCTTACCTGCCAATAGGGTTTGGAGAGCTATTTTTCTCTTTTCCAACTCTGTGTTAATTAAGGACCACTTATTGTATAGTTCCATTAATTCCTGTATAGTTGAAACCTTATACTTTGCTAGCCTTTGATTCAGTTCCTTTGAAAGGAGTTTTTCCTTTTCCAGGTTTTTATTAGCTTCCAGGTTCTTGTTTGCCACTTTAATCCTGGCTATATCAGGAATGGTTATGATAACCTCGCTGCGGCCGTCAATGGCCTCGCCCGGAACAAAGGATTGCTTATCCTTATCAATTATAAGCTCCGGTCTGATATCAGACAAAGGTGTCAGGTCTATTACAAAGCCTTGCTCAATACCTGTTCTTCGCAGCACCTCAATTTCTGTAGCCATTGAACTGCAGACCTTTAAATCACCGCTGGCTACAGAAATACATTTTGCTAAGTCCTCCCGGGATTCCATTAATAGCTTCTCTGACTCATCTAGCCTGGACACCAGATTACTGATTCTGCTAAACCTCTGCTCAGCATCTTTATAGTTATCCATCATGTTTATAAAGTTTTCAATGGCCGGGATAACTGGCTCAAGCTTAGCCATATCAGCCTCTACCTTTTTCAGCCCATCCCTAGACTCATTGGAGGCCCGTTCCAGATCCTTTTTCCTTTGTTCTAGCAACACCACCTCTGAAAAATACCTATTGAATTGATCATAGTTTTCCCTGGCGGTTTTCCAGGTCCGGGATTTATCATGCTCCGCCCTTTTCTGCTCTAGTTCTCTAATCAAGTCCTGGTGATTACCATTTAATTCGGTAAGTTTTTCGATATTCTTGGCTGTGCTTTCCACTTCATTTTTTACTAGGGTAAGATTCTGTTTAAGACTTTCAATTTTATCAAGGACAACCTTCACTGGGCCCGGGTATTTGGCAGGTTTAGTTACCCCTTTATTTAATTCACCTAATTTGCCATCAATACTTTTTAGGATCTGGGTAATGGATACCCCGTCAACGCCGGAAAGCTTTTCTTCCAACCTAGCCCTAAGCTCAGGGGCGTTCTTTACTTGCTGAAGCTCCTCTGCTGAAAAAAAGACTGTATTTTTAAAAAGCACCTCTGTGGGAAGTCCTGAAATTTCTGATATAACCTCTGCAATTTTTTGCTTGGAGGATAATTTTTGCCTGAACCAATTTCTTCCAAAACCATTGTTTTAGCTTCAAAATCCTTAGTTAGCAAATACTCTTCCTTGTCCGAGGCAATTTGCATGGAAACCTCATACATTACGTCATTGCCCCAGGTTTGCATGCTTTGAATCTTGCTGCTGGTACTTTTAGGGTCAGCATAAAGGGCCAGATTGATGGTCTGGCGAAGGGATGACTTCCCTCCCTCATTTGGGGCCTTGACCAGGTTTATACCGGATGTGAAAGTCAGGTCAACGGATCGTAGGTTGCGGAAATTTTTCACCTTTAGCTTTTTTATTAACATTATTCCACCTCGCCGTTCACCAGAATATTACACCCACGCTGCATTACTTCTTCCCATAGTTGCTTTTGCTCCGGATCAGCTTGATCTATTTTTTGACTTGCTAAGCGGATGAATTGACCTACCACTGTTGTTTCTGGAAAAGAAGCTAAATCAATTTGTATATTCCCTTTTTCCCCTTGACCATGCTCCAGATGAAAATCAAAAAAAGATTCATTATATCTTTCTTGTATTTCTATTATTATGGCTTTTTCTTCCTCGGATATATTACCCTTGATTCTGACCCTTAGCAAAATATTCGGTCCAGCAAGTCTTTCCACTTCCTCTGCCAGTTCCCGGACATTACATTCTACCCTCGTCCATTTATGGTAAGCTACTTCCTTCCGGGTAACCTCTACTCCCCGCTCGGTTAGCTCAACTATGTTTACCGTACCGTTATCTTCGCCAAAACCCAGGGTAGTGGCTGAGCCACAGTATGAAGCAAGGGTTTTGCCTAGCCTTATGTCCCCTAGAAAACTGTGCCAGTGACCAAGGCTAGGTAATCCATTTCTAAAGCTTCGATATCCTTAAATTCTATGGGATAATCATCCTCAGCTGATTTGCCGGTGATCTGCAGGGAACCATGGGCCAGGGCGATATTCCAGCGGGCTTCAGGGTGGGGGGTCAATCCCTTAATAGGACTCACACTATCCCTATTTGATGTATTTGGTTTTCCGTGGACTGCCAGTGATAGCTGGGGATAAAATAGGGCTTGTCCCGCCTCCTCAGAAAAAATAACAACATTTTCCAGCCTTGACCATTCAAAGCGTCTGTAAATGGATTCCTTGTTATATGAGTCGTGGGTTCCTGGCAATATGACCCCGGGCATTTTCAATTTACTTAACTGGCTGGTAATAAAATTAACCATAGCTGGAGAAAGCCTGTTGGAATCAGCTATATCTCCTGCAAACACTACTAAATCAACATTCTCTTCATTGGCCAAATTAATAATATTTTGAAAGGTTTGCTTAGCCCCCTCCCTAAGTTCCTTACCCTTTACTGTAAACTGCTTAAAGGGAGCCCCCAGGTGAATATCGGCTGCATGCAATATCTTTGGCAAGAGTCCACCTCCTTATAAAGCTCATCCAGGTACATTCTATTACTCCTTAGTATAATAGGCAATTCCAAGGGTGCCTGGACCCACATGAAGACCAATTACCGGGCCAATGGCACATACGGGCAAAGCCTCACCAAGGGTATCTTCTAATTGCCGGGCCAATTTACGGGCTTCCGGCTCATAATTGATGTGATGGATAACTGCTTCCCCCAGTCCTCTACTTTTTGTATCCTGTAAAATATTTTTATAATTTCTTGAACTGCCCGGTCCTTTTTGCGAACTTTACTCAGCAGTGCCGTTTTACCATCAATTACCGTAAGAATCGGCCTTATCTGCAGCAGAGAACCTAATAGTGCTGAGGCACCACCTATCCTACCACCTTGTGTAGATATTCCAGGGTATCTGGAACAAATATAAATCTGCTCCTGGCAATAACCCTTTTAGTCTCATTTATTACTCCTGCCATGGCTTGTCCGTAACTGGCGGCCCGGGCGGCCGCTAGTGCGGCAAAGCCCAGTTCCATGCAATTGGATCTGGAGTCGATAATTTCAATGCAAGCATCTGGATATTTCTCAATAATCATCTTTTTAACTAAACAGGCTCCAGAAAAGGTCCCACTCATTTCGGAAGATAGAAATATGCCCACCACCGAATGTCCCTCTAAAACAAGCTTCTCAAATACTTGAAATATCTCCTGGGGCGAAGGCTGAGAGGAAGTCGGGATAGTTTTACTCCGGGACATTTTATTATAAAAGGTTAAGTTGTCTATCTCTTCTTCACGATAAGTCTCTGAATCAAAGGTTACAGACAAAGAAACAACAGTAATATCATATTTTTTTCTTAATTCCAAAGGTATATATGAAGTACTATCAGTTACAATCTTAACGGACATTTCTATAGCAACCCCACTTTCGAACAATTTCCTTCTCTCTGATTAAATTATATAACTACTGTCCACAATACAGCAAATATTTCAAGCATTTCCTGGATTACAACAAAAATAATAATATCTAAAAAATATAAAAAGCCCCTTCCACATTGGATGGGGCTACAAACTGTCGAGAAACTACCTTAGGGTTATAGTACCCTCACGACTTATTTTAGGCTTGTTTTTCTATAATGTCCCTGGCAATTACCACACCGCAGGCTCCGGCCTGGGCCAGTCCCCTGGTGATGCCTGCACCGTCACCACCTGCATATAAACCCCTAATTTCCGTTTCAAATCTATTGGTCAGCTTGGGGCGGGCTGAATAAAACTTGGCCTCTACCCCATAGAGCAGGGTATGCTCGGAGGCGATGCCGGGTGTGACTTTATCTAAGGCCTCCAGCATCTCGATAATACTTTTCATTGTATTATAGGGAAGGGCTAAGCCTAAGGCACCAGGTTCTGCCTCTTTTAGAGTCGGCTCCACAAAGCTACCTGAATGCGTTTTTTAGTGGACCTGCGCCCCTTTAGGATGTCCCCATATTTTTGAACGATAACACTGCCGTTGGATAGGTCATTAGCCAGCTTGGAAATATATTTAGCATATTCAATTGGTTTATCAAAGGGATAAGAGAACTTATGAGAAACCAGTAAGGCAAAGTTGGTATTGCTACTACCCAGGTTTTTATCCTTAAAGGCGTGACCATTGGCCAGCATAACACCTGAATGGTTCTCGATAACAACATGGCCAGAAGGATTGCTGCAAAAGCTTCTTACGGAGGTTCCAACGGAAGACCTGAAAATAAACTTGCCCTCATAAAGGTTCTCATTTATTTCTTCCATAATGGCATTTAGGGTCTCTACACGAACACCAACATCAACCTGGTTGTTATCCATGGCTAGGCCATGCTTTTTGAGAATACCTGATAACCACTCAGAGCCATCACGCCCCGGTACAACAACAACCTTATCAGCACTGTATTCTTCCCCTGACTTCGTAATAACCCCTTTGATAGAGAGTACTTCCCTATCCTTGGTGATAACTAAATCCTCTACCTCTTTTTCAAACATCATATCTATATTTTTGTTTTTCAAAAACTCAAAGATGCTTTTCAGAATTTCTAGGTTTTGTTCAGTCCCCAGATGCCTTACCTGGCACGTAGAAGCTTCAGCAACGGCCAAGCCACGCTTTTCGATAGACTTGACAGCATCAGTGGTGGGATCAGTTGTCTCAGATTGTGCCCCGTGCTTGATATTGATGCTATCAACATATTTTATCAAGTTAAGGACTTCCGAAGGGACCAGATAATCGGTCATCCAGCCACCAAACTCGGTGGTAATATTAAATTTACCGTCTGAATATGCTCCTGCTCCACCAAAGCCGTTAGTTATGGAGCAGCTGGTACACAGCCGGCGTGGTCTTTTTTAGCGGTAGGCGGTGGGCATTTGATTGTTCTTTTTTGAAGAATCGGACAAACCCTTTTATAGATGTCCCTTCCCTTATCAATCAGCAGCACTTTTATGTGCGGTGCCTTTAAAGCTAATTCATAGCAGGCATAAATACCTGCAGGACCGGCGCCGACAACAATTACATCGTATTTTTTCATGTCATCACGTCCTGTCTAATAGTTCACAATTGTGAAATTCACAAACAGATTCATTATGAACTATATAGTTAGAAAGATCAATAGTTATTTTATAGTAACCTTTCCATACCAGAGCTTATTACCCATTAACAGTTATATCTTACCTGAAATATATAAATATCTTTCATTTCACAGGGTAATAATAATGTGCTATGTTAAGAACATGTTGAATATTTGTTAATCTTTTCCTGAAGGGAAAAGACAAAGCAACAAGGAGGTTGTTTTTTATGAGAAAAAGTAGGTTTGTTTATGCATTGGTGCTTCTAATGTCTTTTTTTATGCTGCTTGGCTGTGGCCAAAGCGAACAGCCTAAGGCTGAGTCCGAGTCAAAAGCAGCATATATTAAGCTAGGTGGTTCCAGTACCCTGGCCCCTGTGATTGCTAAATGTGCCGATGATTTTACCGAGCACTACAAAACCTGGAACAATGTTGATGCAAAATTTGCTGAGGAACCCATAGTTTTATTTGTTTCCACCGGCGGTTCCGGCTTTGGAGTAAAATCAGCTCTGGACGGCACCGTAGATATCGGTCTTGTCTCAAGGGAAATTAAAGATACGGAAAAGGAAAAAATGCCCAACGGGAAAATCATAAAACTTGGCTCCGATGCTTTGACCATTGCTGTTAATCCTCAAAACCCGGTTGTTCGGGTTAAGCCAAATCTAACCACCGAAGAAGTAAAACAGATTTTTGCCGGGGAAATTAAGACCTGGAAAGACCTTGATGCAAATTTGCCCGAACGACCCATCGTCCTTGCCATACGTGATTTGGGTGGTGGAGCCAGTCAGGTATTTGACGAGCTGGTTATGAAAGGTACCCCCGTTGCCAAAGAGGCTCAGCAACTACCCTCCATGGGGCACTGGCCGGAAAGGTAGCAGAAAACGTTGATGCCATTGGCTATGTATCAGTAGGATTGGTAAAACAAAACGAGGGTAAAATCTCTGTACTAAAAATAGATGAAGTGGAGCCTACCACTGAAAATATTGCCAGCGGCGAATACAAGATTGCCCGCCCGCTGCTTCTGGTTACTAAAGAGCAGCCTGATGAAAAACAACAGATTTTTATTGACTATCTCTTATCTGAAAAAGGCCTGACTGTTGTGGAAGAATTAGGTTTTATTCCCCCGGCAAAATAGGAGTTGACCTGGGTAGTTGAATAATTCAGCTACCCATAATATTTTACAGGGTTGTGTATATATGCCTCAGATTAAAACAAACAAACTTGCCATTTTTTCCACCAGCACTCTATTCCAACTGGTTTCACTTTCCAGTGCCCTGTTATTACTGTCCATTTTTGCCTTTATGGCGGTCCAAAGCTGGCCCCTGTGGCAACCCCTTTCCTTGATAAACTTTATTACAGGGACTGACTGGCAACCCCTTTCAGCTCCCCCCCTTTTTGGTATAGGCACCATGATCCTAAGTACCTTTTGGACTGCCCTGGGGGCGGTATTTCTGGCAACTCCCCTAGGATTTAGCTGTGCAATATTCCTGGCTGAATTTGCACCTGTATGGTTGGCAAGCCTTATTAGGCCGGTGCTTAATTTATTAACAGGCATACCCTCGGTTGTCTATGGCTTTTTGGGAGCTGCTGTGTTGGTAAAGTATTTTGAAGTCACCTTTGATATGGCCAGTGGAGAATCCCTTTTCTGCGCCTCCCTGGTGCTCACCCTAATGGTATTACCCTATATTGTTAGCACTGCAGAATCAGCCCTAAGGTCTGTCCCCGGAGAATATCGTCAGGTAGCTCTGGGTCTAGGTGTATCTAAGGTATACTTTGTCTTGAAGGTACTATTACCCATGGCTAAAAGGGGACTGCTTGGGGCACTCATACTTGCCTTTGGCCGAGCAGCCGGTGAAACCATGGCTGTGTTAATGCTGGCCGGCAATACCCTGGTACTTCCAACCTCTTGGTTTAGCAAGGGTGAACCACTGCCTGCACTGATTGCCCTGGAGCTTGGCACGTCCGAGGTGGGCAGTCTTCATTACCAGGCCCTATTTGGTGCCGGACTGGTGCTGCTTGTATTTGTTGTTAGCGTTAATCTGCTATTCACCCTGTTCAGGAGGGGCCGTAGAAACGAGGTGAACCAACCTTGAAGCTAAGACCCTTAATTGATTTTCTTTGGTTATCCCTGTTTTGGTGCAGCGGACTTCTTCTTTTACTTGTGCTTATTTCTATTTTGGGCTATCTATTTTACAAGGGATACTCCTCCTTAACAGCAGAATTTATCCTATCAGTGCCCAAGGGATTACCCCTGGGAGCTGAGGGTGGCATTTTTCCTGCCATAAGGGTACCCTTTCCTTGATCCTTCTGGCCATTGCCGCCGCTTCCGGGCCGGCCCTGTCCACTGCAATCTATCTGACCCAGTACGCCAAAGCCAGTAGAGTTAGCAGCCTAGTAAATATAACAGTGCAATGTATGGCCGGGATTCCTTCCATAGTGACAGGTCTCTTTGCCTATGCGCTATTTGTTGTGAAATTTGGCTTTGGTATTTCCCTCTTGTCTGGTGGGTTGGCCTTAGCCATTATGATCTTTCCTGTAATCGTTGTAACCTCCAGGGATGCGCTCCTGTCAGTGAACAGTAATTACCTGCTTGTTGCTAAAGCCCTAGGGGTCTCCCAGGGCTATATTTTGGTCCGAATCCTATTACCCCAAGCAGCCACAGGAATATTAGCAGGGCTTCTGCTAGCCATGGGATATGCGGCAGGGGCAACTGCCCCAATTATGGTCACCGCTGCAGTTATTGCCACCCCTCCCACAGTAAGCCTATATGAGCCAGTAATGGCCATGCCTTACCATCTTTATATACTATTTAGCCAACAGGTATCCCTGGATAAGGCCTATGGTACAGCTCTGGTGCTGGTGCTGTTACTCTTATTGTTAAATATTATTGCCTTATGGTTGAATAAATTGAACAAAAAAGGGGCCTAGAAGATGTCAATAGTTGTTCAAAACTTACAGGTCTGGTTTGGAAAACAACAAATTTTAAAGGAGATTAACCATACCTTCGCCGAAAACAGAATATCTGCCATTATAGGCCCCTCTGGGTGTGGTAAAACAACTTTTTTGAAAAGCCTCAACAGAACCTTAGAATTAGATGCTGGCTATCGCTGGAAGGTAAAGTATTAGTTTCGGGTGAAGACATCTATCAAAGGGAGGCCGGGGACATACGCCGCAGGATAGGAATAGTATTCCAAACCCCGGTGGCGTTACCCTTAAGCATTAAAGAAAACCTATTGTTTGGGGTCCGTTACCACGGGGAGCGGAACAAAAAGAGGTTAAATGATATTACTGAAAATTGCCTAACCCAGGCAGGTTTATGGAATGAAGTAAAGGATAAATTAAACAGTCCGGCCAATAAGCTCTCAGGCGGTCAGATTCAACGTCTTTCCATAGCCCGGGTTCTTGCGGTAGATCCAGAGGTTTTATTACTGGACGAGCCATGCTCTAATTTAGACCCTGCTTCCACCAGGCTAATAGAGGAATTGTTAGTCGAACTGGCGAAGAAATTACCCGTTGTTCTTGTTACCCACAATCTTTTCCAGGCTAAACGCATCGCCCACATGACTATCTTTATGATCAACGGTCAGCTTCTGGAAAGTGCTGAGACTACAAAGCTGTTCACCAACCCTGACAAACAGGAAACCAGTGATTTTATAGCTGGTCTAACATGGTGATAGGAGGTTACTATGATTTCTTTACAAATTCCCGGCAGGGGAGAACTTCATATAAAGTCTGTAGTCCTAGACTATAACGGTACCATAGCCTTGGACGGCAAGCTAGTTCATGGAGTGTTAGAAAATCTAAATAATCTAGCTACAATACTTGATATTTATGTAATAACTGCAGATACCTTTGGTCAGGCTGCTGCTGAGTGTCAATCATTAAATGGAAAGGTTGTTATTCTAAAGAACCATCTGGGGGCAGGAGAAAAAGAAGCCTTCGTAGCCGCTCTGGGTGCTGAAAATGTGATTGCCCTTGGCAATGGGGCCAATGACTGCCTGATGTTAAAGAAAGCCGCCCTGGGAATAGCTGTGATTGGTCACGAGGGTGCCTCGGTTAAAGCTGTTAACTCTGCCGATATAGTGGTAAAGGATATCAATGAAGGCCTTGGGCTGCTCCTGAACCTCAAAAGATTAAAAGCAACCCTGAGAGGTTAAAAAGAGGACGGATTTACCGTCCCCTTTTGGTATTTATTGCTATAGTTTAAATTTATTTACCAATTGGTCAATATCACTTGCCATCTTCTTCAGATTTTCTGTTGAGGCCGAAACCTCCTGCATAGCAGCAGTTTGTTCCTCAGTTGAGCTCGCCACATTCTCTACTCCCGCAGAAACTTGCTCTGATGCTGCAGCGACATCATGTATCTTCTCCGAAAGACCGCCGATTTCAGATAAAATTCCTGTAAGAATTTCCCCTACCTCATTTGCTACCTGAACCCCTAGGGTTACTTCATGGTTGCCTTGATTCATTGTTTCAACTGCCAGCTGTGATTCTGTTTGCACATTTTGGATTAATCCGGTAATTTGCTTGGCCGCATTGGAGGACTGTTCCGCTAATTTCCTCACCTCTTCAGCAACTACCGCAAAACCACGTCCCTGTTCCCCGGCCCTAGCTGCTTCAATGGCTGCATTTAAGGCTAATAGATTGGTTTGATCAGCTATACCTGTTATTAAGTTTACAATCTGTCCTACTTTGTTAAGGGTTTGCGAGAGATTTTCAATAACTCCTGAGGCTTTCTCGCTGGAAGTGCTGATGATAGTAATTTGCTTATTTAGTTGTTCAATTCCCTCATTACCCTTCATCGCCTTTTGGGAAATGCCCGTTGATACCGAGGATACATTATTAGAATCCTGGGCTACCTGATCAATAGTAGTAGCAATTTCCTCAACGGTGGCAGCATTCTCTGTGGCAGCAGCAGACGTTTGTTCCGCCTGACTGGCCAATCCTGATGATGTCTCCGATATTTCTCGGGCTGTAACGGCCAAATGTCCAATGGCAGCGTTTAAGTTATTCTTCATACTATTAAAAGAATCTGCTAGGCTGCTAATTTCATTCTTCCCTTTAACTCTGATATCCTCTACCGTGAGGTCTCCGGCTGCAAGCATATTGGCGTTCTTCTCTATATTTTTAAGGGGTGTTGTAATACTACGGCTAATAAAGTAGGCGGCGGAAATACCTAGGAGGGCTGCTATAAGGATGGCTGACAGGAGTAGGGATTGTGATTGCTTATGAAGGGTATGTACTTCAAGGCTAGCTTTATCTGCATTGTCTTGATTATAGTTTACCAGATCAGCCAATGCATGTCTGGCATAACTATAAAGGGCTTGTGATTCCTGTTGCATAGTATCCATGGCTTCCTGATTTTTATTCTCTCTACTTAGATTAATAACCCTTTGGTCGGCCTCAAGAAAATTCCGCCATTCAGAACGTGTAACTATTAGCAGGTTTTTATTGTGGTTGTCATAGACATTTTTTTCGTATTCGGCTAAGTAATTTTCAATTTCCTGTTTATTGTTGGCAATTAATTCCTCCATTTCATTAATATCTTTTTCCCTTGTGGCAGCTATATGTCTGAATTCATTAATCCTGATATCTGCCACAAGGGTTTCTATATCTCCGGCTAATTCGACCCCTGGTAGCCAAGTACTTGTTATTTCTAAAGATTTGTCATTGACTACCTGCAGGGTGAAATTTGCATAGAGACCCAAAGATAATGTAATGATAATTAATAATCCAAATGCCAAGAATAGTCGGTGTTTTACTGTTAAGTTCATCTCATCACTCCTCGAGGGTTAATTATATGTTATACATTAACCCAAAATATTGGTATTACCTATTACCTTTTCAGTTTACAAAAACAGACAATATTTGACAAGATCTTATAGCTAAATACTTTGTGCATTTGGCCATATTTCTGTGTTTTTTCAGCAAAATATCCTCTAATGATATGAAAAGACGGAAATTACTTAGCCGGGTAAAATAATTTCGTCTTTTCATATCTTGCTATTAATTTGCTTGATAACATATAAAAGGTAAGCAGTTATAATATAAGTCATTCTCTAATCGTAAATAAAATCTATACATAATATTAAAGGTTGATTCTGCATACGGGCAGAGCCAGTTATGGTTAAACTGCCGGAAGCCATAGAAATATAGGGGTCGCTAAAGTAAAACTCTTGCTCGTTGCTTGAGAGAAGGTAGTAAAAATCCCTTAACGAATGATCTGTTCCCCTTTTAGCAGGATAAAAAATGGCATTTCTATTGAGTTCCCTTTGATTGCATACCGTCTCACTCACTTGAATTCCCGCATTGTCCAAAACATAGATACATTCAACCGAAGGACATTCTGCCACCTTTGATAATAGCGCATTCATTTCTTCCGCCTTTAGGGCTGAAAGGTCGTTACGGGCATCTTCCAATAATTGTTCAAAATAGATGCGTCTATTTCTTTCAAAGTCAATTTTTTTAAGTTTATATGATTTAAACTTTTCTACAATTCCTTCTATCCTTTGATTTAAAATCCTTAAGTTCCTATCGTCGGTAATCGTCATGGGCTTCATAAAATAGTAGCCCTGTAATATATCAACCCCTAAATCCAAACAGGTTATGACTTCCCTCTCTTCCTCAACACCTTCAGCCACCACCAGCGCTCCAATTTTTCGGGATAGATTTATCAAAGCCCTGCAAATCTCTTGCTTATAAAAAAAATTATGAATACCACTTATTAGTGCCCTGTCAAATTTGATGATATCTGGTTTGGTAATAATTATTCTATCAAGATTAGAACAACCGGCCCCCACATCATCTAGGGCAATCAAAAAGCCAAAGCCCCTGTATAACTCAATAAACCTCTGTAATGCAAGGATATCATCAGTATCAGATTCAATTATTTCTATTACAACGTTTTTTGGGTTTATACCGTAATATTTGACAAAATTCACTATATGACCAGAACCCACAAGGGGTGTTTTCAGTATACTGGTATTAAGATTAAAAACAGGAGTTGATCTTCCCCTGTAGGAAATGACCTTGCGAAATTTTCAAAGGCTTTCTCTCTGCATAATCTATCTAATTCCACAGTTAAATTTTCTTTGGCTGCAGCTTTAAATAAGATATCCGGGGGAATAATCTCGTTCTCATATATGCTCCTGGATAAAGCCTCTACCCCTAGAACGGATTTCTTCCTAATAGATATTAAAGGTTGAAAATGTGTAATTATTTGCTTATCGGATATTATACTTTTTATTTGAAGTTGATTATGCACTGTCATTTTCGCACCTATCCTACTTTTTAAAAAAACAGAGCCTATCCCTTGAAGGATAGGCTTCTTTGCCAAGTTAATCTATTCACATAAAATAAAAAGACTTATTTGAATTATAGCAGAAATATTTTCCTACTGAACAATTATTAGCATATAATACATTATACAATTACTTACCTTCTCCCCGCTTGCCCCAGGCTTAAAAACAGAAATAAAGACAGTTAACACAAGGAGTAATGCCTGTGTACTGCCAAACCAGGCATTCATATTGCGGAAGTGTAAAAAGGTAGGGTTATCAAAGGCCCCTGAGCGCTCAAGGTCAGCTATTGAAGTCATTCCGTTAACCCATGGTCCAAGCCAAAAGGTGCCGAATAAAATAGTGCCTACGGTTATTACCCACTTGACCGTTAGCCAATGAAATTTGAAAAACCCCCAATTAGTCAATAGACTAAAAAGTAATCCGGTAAATAAGGTACACAGGCTGCTGGTATAATAATAAAATCATCAATTATCTTTATAGATGCCTGAACAGCATATAGTTCATCCCCTGTTGCAGGATTGGCGGCAAATGTAAGTAGATTCATAGCAAGGGCTGCTCCTACCCAGGCACAGCAAAAGAAAATATGAAAACCCTTCAGCCATTTCTTCCCATTAAGACCCAACTTTTTCATTGATGTACCTCCCTTTGTTTAAATCGTTATAGTTATTCAGGGACCATCATATACAAATGATGATGTAAATTTGTAAATATACCTGGCAATAATCCTCCATATTCACCATCTAGATTTACCGGCATATTATTCTCAACGGATACTTTAACCTCCCGGGCCTGGGCATAAATAACATATTGATCGTTAATATGGTACCCCCTAATAGCCTCACCTGCCAGATGTATAAAACGAACTAAATCTGTTTTCTTGATAATTAGTAAATCAAATAGTCCATCATCTATGGCTGCCCTAGGAGCAAGCCTTTCAAATCCGCCTACGGAGTTGGTATTGGCCAGTAAGAACAGCATTATTTCGCCTTCAAAGCACTCATCGTTAAATTCGATTCTCACCCTTGAGGATTTAATATGGGGTAATTTTTCAAAGCCCTTTAAATAATACGCCAATTGCCCGATGATGGTCTTTAACTTATAAGGGACTTCGTAGGTTAGCTCTGTTAGGGCCCCTCCTGCTGCAATATTGATAAAATACCGGCCATTAAACTTACCGATATCCACAGGAATCGCCCGCCCCTTTGTTAAGGTATGGCAGGCCTTATCAAAACCACCTCCAATCCCAAGTCCCCGGGCCAGGTCATTGGTCGTACCAAAGGGCAACAGCCTAAGGTGGGTCTATATTCAAGCTCGGCCAGGCCATTTATCACCTCATAGACTGTCCCATCTCCACCGGCAGCAACTACTAAATCTACCCCTTGCTCTGCTGCCTCCCTTGCACCCATCGTAGCACTTCCCTGACCAGTTGTAGGATACCCAATGGTTAAGAATCCGTTATAAGTCAGGTTTTCAATAATACCTGGCAGGTGGCGTTTTGCCATCTCTCTTCCAGCCGTGGGATTATAAATTATCATAGCTCTTTTCAATAAGATCACCTGTTATTATTATGGAAAATTTTACTTCCATTGATACTCAAATTTTCTCCTTTACAAAAAAACACCAGTCTATTTGACCAGGTGTGTATATTTACTGTCTTGAATAATATCCTTTAGGGCAATCTTTACATATTGCCTGGAATTATCGTTTATTTTGTTTTTAAATTTATTAAATGTCCATCTGCGGATGGTCTCATCCTCTAACTCCTGTTCAATTACTGAAAAGGCATGTATGAAAAATCTTTTCCATTCTTGTTCCAGGGGTTGATTATTCCTTTCATTAAATCTCATGGCAGCAGGATTTTTTAGCAGCCTTAATTTTTGATCCATAACCTTGCCCAAAGTAACTACCTGCTCATCAAGGCCTTTAATAATTCTACCTCTTAAATCTTTGTCCAATACAGTTTCTTCAACCGAAGAATAAATCAGCTTAATAGCACCAATCAGAGCATCACTCTTTTTTGCCGTCTTTGGTATTACAAAGAAATAGTAATGATAAAAAATTAGGCCGGGAACAAGGGCTAGAAATATTACAATATATTGTTCTTTATTCATTCTCGGTATTATGTTAACTGAAAGTAAAGCAAACAAAATCAACAGAATGATCCCGAGATTTCTAAACAAAAAATCACCCCTGCTAGGCAATATGTAACTTAATAAATTTTACCATGTCAATTTAATTATAGCTAGACTTCGAAAATAATATTTTTTGAATAATTCTGTCTGTTAGCTTTTAACTACATATTAAGCCTTCCTTTTGAGCATTATTATAATGCCAAAGGGGGTGAATTCTTGAACTCAATCTTCTTATCTCTGGCAATAAAATTCTTTATGATTCTTGTGACAGCTTGGATTGCTATTACCTTTATAGCAGCTAATTCCTGGTCCTGGGCATTGGCTGTGGCTGTCATTGTAACAGTGGCAACATATTTTGCCGGGGATCGCTTTATACTTACAAGGTATGGTAATCCATCGGCAACTATTATAGAAGGGGTTTTGGCTGCGTTTATTTTATTGATTATAGATTTTGCCTCGGCGGACTTAAGGTTAACCATAATGTCCTATATTATCTTCGGTCTATTGATAGCAGTAGGTGAGTACTTCTTTCACAGATATTTAGTAGAAGCCGACATAGTTGAAACAAAATGACCGGTTAACCCGGTCATTTTCAGATTGTCGAGAAACTACCTATATTCGGGTTTTAATAATCCCTCACGACTCCTGTCTCCGCAGTGGACAGCGCTAATCCCTTGCTTTGGGCGAAAATGGGCCGCCTTCGAGTAAACATCGTGTTTAC
>AWVY01000053.1 GCA_004143605.1 Desulforamulus aquiferis | reverse complement strand
ACAGCAGTTAAGCCCTCCAGGCCGATGGTACTCGGGGCGCAAGCCCCTGGGAGAGTAGGTCGTCGCCAGAGTAATTTTACAAAACCCGCTGTCTTTTGATTAAGATAGCGGGTTTCTTAATGTTTTAAGTGAGTCTGAGGATGGTTATTTGATTTATAAAAAGTGATTGTCACGTTGTCACGGGGACGGTTCTAGTGACAGTGACATGAAAAATTGTCAGTAGAACCGTCCCCGTGACAAGGCCCGCTGTCTTTTGAAGACAGAGGGTTTATTAATGTTCAAATAGTCTGAGGAAGGTTCTTGATTTATTAAAATGCAGAATATACATATTTAACCATTGTCCATTGATATTTATTGTTGTTGCAAGATAAACAGATTTATGGAATTAATTTAATTTAAATAAGGCAGGAGAATTATTATAAATGATTAATATATTTATGAGGTGCAAAGTATCAGATTATGTCATTTTTTAGGGGTGTAGAATTATTTCTGATCACATAATTTTATTTTTTTTACAAAACTGGCCTGAGAGTATTGTAATAATACTTTTTTGCTATTCTGTTCTAGCAGTTAAGCCTGATATTAATAGAATATTACTATTTGCAGCAATTCCAGCTCTGATTAATTATATTGTTCTTTTGCCAATTAGTTATGGTTTTCATACAGGCATATTGACCTTAAGCTTAATCGTTGCTGTATATCTATCGACGAAGGTAAGTTTAACAAGGGTTACTTTTTCAGTTCTTCTTTGTTTCACAGTTTTTATTTTAGTGGAAATGTTATCTTCTCCATTTTTACTAAAAGTAAGTGGTCTAGAATACTTGGAAGTGTATAATAATCCGCTTCTTAGATCTGCTTTCTCACTACCACAGGAGATATCATTATTAATTATTGCAATATTAAGATATAAATATTTGGGATGGAAGAAAAGCAATGATGGACAAGATTATAGTAAATTACCTGAAGAAAAACTTAGATATTAATAATGATCAAGAACAAATTGTAAAATTCGCAGTACAATTAATTGAGAATACAATTACCAGTATTGGTGCTGTTATTTTGGTTTCTTTACTATTAGGAAATTTACAAGAAACTATGATTGTATTAGGTTCATCTGTCTGCATGCGATTAGCAGCTGGAGGACCTCACTGTAGTACATCATTGCGCTGCACATTAGCTGGAGCATTGGTGTTCCCTGTACTGGGGTTTATTCCTAAATATATCCAGCTACAAAGTTATAGTTTTATTTTATTTCCTATTGTAGTTTCATTTTTATCAATAGTTAAATATGCTCCTGCAGAGGCACCTGGAAAGCCTCTTACTAACCCTGAATACAACAAAAAAATGTACCGTATTTCTATAATTTTAGTAGTATTAATCTCAGTATTGTCTCTATCACTATTTGTAAATCAAAAAATGTTTCAATAGCATTGGTTGTTGGGTTGACTTGGCAAGCTTTAACCATTACCCCCTTTGGATATAAGCTTATTTCTAGAATTGATAAATTAATTTATTATGTAATAAGGAGGTGAGAAAATGAAAGGTCTAAAATCTCTTCTAGCATATGGCATACTTAGCGCGATGATGTTTGTGGCTAACATAGGCATTGGCCCAACCTGCTGGGGTAGCTTTATCAACCTGAAGTACCCGAAAGTCTCCGCAAATAACTTATAAAATTTATCATAAAAATTAAAAATAAAAACATATGTAGTGCTAATAGTTTTCTGTTCGGTAACAAGGTTGTGGCCCCAAGTCACCATTTTATAGGGTAAATCTGGGGGCGTGAATCACTTTCCGAACATTTTTTTTAGAAAATTACTAATTAATTTATATAAGATAAATAGAGAGTTGATATTATGAGCGATTGGAATAACATGAGGAATAAAGATTATAGAGAGCTGTTTTTGAATCTCTATGCCCTTTGTATTATTGTTTTCACAACTGCAATATTACTCAAGTTTACTTGGGTATTTGAAGAATTTCCGCCAAAAGATTTGTTTTTAGTACATCAGCATTTTGGTCCTATTATAATATTCCTCTTGGCTGCTCTTATAGGCTGCTACTTAATCATGCGTTATAAGGCGATATTGCCAGGGGTTATGGTATTAGTTATATTTGTTTTTATATTTATCATTGCCTATCATGACATTTATTTAAAAACTCTACTCATTATACCTGTTGCTTTTGCGGCCTTTTTTAAGAATAAGACTTTTGGATCAATGGTTGCCCTGGGATGTGGTTTGTTATTAATTGTTCTAGATATATATCTGTATGGAACAAACTTTAATATATATTTAGAATCCGATATCATTTTTACCGGGGTTATGATAATATCTGCCTGGCTTACGGGTGGTATTGCGGAGATTGAGCAAAGAACGAGAAAAGTATTACAAGAAATGGCCAACCGTGATGGCCTTTCCGGTGTTTATAATCATAGATATTTTCAGGTTTATTTAAAATTTCAATTAGAGATAGCTAAAAAAAATAATAGTTCCCTAAGCTTAATTATCTTTGATATAGATTATTTTAAGTATTACAATGATACATTTGGTCATATTGCAGGGGATCAAATATTAAAGGATGTAGGAGAGATATTATTGAAGGAGATTCCCTACCCGGCTATTGCTGCCCGTTACGGGGGTGATGAATTTTGCATATTAATACCTGATAATTCAGTTGCAGCTTGTTCATTAGCAAAGGAAATAAAATTTAAAATAGAAAACTTGGTGCTGAAGAATACTGAGCAAATTCCCACTGGAAAACTTACCATTACTGTAGGGGTGGCCAATTATCCTGAGCATACAAAATCCGGAGAGGAGCTACTGGATCTTGCCGATCAAGCCCTTTATAAGGCTAAGAAGACCAATAAAGATAAAATTGAACTTTATTTCAACGTTTTAGACTCACTAAAAAGCACCTGTACACAATCTGAAACTGAATTGTTAAGTTCTATGAAAACCCTTTTGAGCATTATTAATGCTAAGGACCGCTACACCTATGGACATTCAGAACGGGTGCTGGAGTATTCAACCCTGTTGGCTAAAAGCTATGGACTTTCTGAAGACGAGGTTAGACTTATCCAATATGGGGCCTATCTACACGATATTGGTAAAATAGAGATAGAAATTAATATACTTAATGCCCATGGAGCACTTACAGAGGGTGAATGGGATATATTAAAGCAGCATCCTACTGGGGAAGCGAGATCATAAGGCCAATAAAATCCCTGATCTCTGTGGCACCATATATACTGCATCACCACGAGAACTTTGATGGCTCAGGTTATCCTATGGGCATCAGTGGAGAGAAAATACCCCTTGGAGCGAGGATTATTCGAATCGCAGATAGCTTTGATGCCATTACCACAGATAGACCATATAAGAAAGCAATATCTAGACAGAGTGCCTGTGAAGAGATCATGAAATATTCTGGCTCCCATTATGATCCGGTATTATGTAGCCTCTTGGTCAAGGCTATGGGAAACCAGAAGGACTAGTTTTAAGCATTATTAGACAGCAAACTTTGAAACCCTCACCATATTTCATTTGGTGAGGGTTTTCTTAGTGTTATTCCGATTTAGGATCCTTGAAGCGTATCATAGGACACTTTTTGCAAACGTCTATACCTGGGAATTCCTGACCGCCAGATCCAAGGAAGGAACTGCCGCCGGATTTTAGGGTTCTTTGGATTAGCCGCTTTGCTAGTTGACCAATGTGTTTTCCAGGAATAAAAAGGTTAACTTCCCCCTTTTCTGTCTTCCCAGAGGTAAAGCTTCCTGCACACATGGTTTTCATTTCCGGGGTGTTTTCTTGGAAACAGCGTACTGAGCCACCGCACACAACGGAATTAATGGTATGGTTAGATGAAATAGAAGTAATATTACAGCCAGCCATATAATCGTTTAATATGTGATAGGCTTGGAATACATCAACTACAAAAAATACAACATCCGGTTCAATCGGTGTTTTATATAGAGGGGCTGTCATTATGCCCTTAAGCTGGCCAAGGGGTAATTTTGGTCTAGCATCCATACATTTTTTAGCTAAATCCCAATCCCCTGTATACTTTATCTGCTCATCAATTTCTGCATCAGAGGCCTCCCTAAAGCCAAAGACAGTTTTAGCATTGCCGCAAAAATTTTATCATCGGTAACCTTCACTATATAATTTTCCATCCTAGATGCCAAGGCAGCCTGGCAAAAGGTCATTTTACTGGCAGGAACTTTTTCCGGTACAAAGTTATCAAACTCTTCTTGATCGAAAAAGAATTTGATGGCTACGGGATTGTAATCAAGCTTGTATAAAGCTTCCAGGGCCTTATGCATGTCAACGTAATTTAACTCATTCCTGGTGGCTAGTTCCTCAATATTTACTAGTAGCATTTATATCCTCCTGGTTATATTATAGATAACTCAATGCTTATATTATATCAGAAAAATTTTAGTAAAAATAAGTCTAGAAGATTAAAAGATTATGTCAGTAATATTAAAAATATGAATAGATGCCAATTTAAGTGTAAAACCCCTTATAGATAGGAAATGCTATAAATGAGTTTACGTAAGGAGAGAGGAAATGCAGACTCTAGAATTTTTAGCAGTATCTATTACCCAGGAAATTAACCTTAACCAAATTGCCCTTCATTTTGGTATTAATAAAAAATATAAATGGGAAGATATTTTGATATTAAAGGAACCTGAGCTTAAGGGGATTTTAAAAGAAGCAGAGGAAAAGACGGTATACTGTTTTTACTTTGGCTGTTTAGTAGGCATAAACTGCACAAAATATGATTTATCGGATATTTATAATTATCTGTGTCAAATTGATTCTGGAATTGATCGGAAGCCGGATCATCATAAGTATTCGGAGTTTTATAGACTACAGATTAAAGAAAACTCTCAGGTAGAAGTACATAATAATTATTTGGTTGCTCCTAAAAATTTGGACTTTTACCCGAAGATTATAGCCATTGTATTGGCAGATCAGTTGCCCTTGATCGAATTGAAGACAGCTTAGAAAAGGTTTCTGATGATATTGAAAAGGTCATAGAATATCTGGACAAGGGAAAATTCACTATCTCAGATAATAATCTAGCTAAGCTGTCGGGGAAAATAGTTCGTTATAAATATAACACCATTTCATATCTAATGCTGTTAGACAAACCTGATATTACCTGGAACAATGAAGGGGCAGAGATATTATTTTTAGAGCTGGCTGATCTTTTTGACCTGAAGGAGAGATATGAAAGCTTAAGACATAAGACTGAAAATCTTATGGATATAACTGAGGTATTTGCAATGATCACCCATGCAAAGAGAGGCACAAGGCTTGAATGGATGATTATTATTCTAATCGCCCTAGATATAGTAATATCAATCATGGAAAAGGCCTTTTTTAAATAATGATTACTACATAGTTTCATAAAATAATCCTGCCCGTTGGGGAGGTTTTATTTCATACATTTGGTAATTTAGGAAGGGATATCAAATTAGGAGAAAGAATATAATATTTTTAAGTCGACATAACACATGACCTATATTGGGGGGCAATATGGAATATTATTTAACTAATTATTATAAGCTTCTTAGTTCCCTAAGCCTGGCCATAGATTTTACTCCCGCGGTATTATGAAACACCACCAAAGGGTTGCCTTGATGGCTTTACAAATAGGGAAACTATATGGCTTAAATCAGGGGCAACTGGAAAATTTATTTAGTGCTGCCATTATGCATGATGCAGGATCAAGTACTTGGGAGGAAAAAGCCAGACTAACAAAGTTTTACTTCCTGGAGACTTCAAATCACTGCATTAAGGGTTATGAACTGTTCAAGGATCACCCACTTTTTGGTGCTGTGGCAGATATAATACTTTACCATCACGATAGATGGGACGGCAAAAACAACCGATCTGGACTTAAATTTAGGGAGATTCCCATTGAAAGTAGAATAATTCATTTGGCAGATCGCGTGGATGTTCAACTTCGTGATGAAAATTACATTTTAGAGCAATCCAAAAATGTATGTCTCAATATCAATAATGAAAAGGGCAAACTATTTGACCCCCAATTAGTTGAAGCCTTCAATGACTTAGCCAGAGGGAATGTTTCTGGCTAGATTTACAGTCCGAGTTTTTGAATGAAATATTGGCTCACCACTGCCCACTAAAAAGCCATAAGAGTTTAAGCTATTCTGAGGTGATAGCTGTAGCCGAAACAATGGCCAGGGTAATTGACAATAAGAGTCCCTTTACCCATAGACACTCAAGGGGAGTTGCAATAGTTGCTAACTACCTAGCAGAGAATGCAAAACTTAACAAATTAGAGTGTCTTAATATCAATGTAGCAGGCCTTTTACACGATTTGGGTAAACTAGGTATTCCAGAGGCCATCCTAAATAAGCCGGGCAAACTGGATGCCCAGGAATACAATATGATCAAAAGACACAGCTACTATACCTATCATATACTTAATATGGTTGATGGCTTTGAAAAAATCAATCACTAGGCTTCCTGTCACCATGAAACTTTAGCAGGAACGGGATATCCCTTTAAACTAGATTCCTCGGATCTGACAACAGGGGCAAGGATTGTGGCGGTGGCCGACATATTTGCAGCCCTAACGGAGGAAAGACCCTACCGGGGCATTATGGAAAAGAACGCGGTTCTTTCAATTTTATATAAACAAATTAAAGGAGGAGCAATAGATCCAGAATTAACACATCTCTTGATAGATAATTATGATCTGGCCCTTGAGGCTAGAAATCAAATAACTGGCTAACAAAAGTAAAGGGCCCGCAGCTATAGTCTGCGGGCTAAGTAGTTCAGCTTATTTTCAATAAGTCCAGGTGGGGACTGGGAAATCTGAATGCCCTGCGTCGGAGGAAAGAAAGTTTTTATACACGAAGCGCCCATAAATAGTAAGATAGACTAATGCCCCGCCCATAAGTAGATATAGCATATATACTCCTCCCTTCACAGTGTAACTTTGCTCTATGTATATTGTATACAATAAATCTTGATTGTTCAATATATCACAAATACATTTTATTTCCGGTGGTTTTGATAAATTGGGCCTAATGTGTTAGACCGATAGTAATTAGGACATAATTTTTAGTTTTATAAGATTCTTAAGTAAAAACTTGTCTTATGAGGAAGAATAAATTAAAATAAATAATCAGTGAGTATTACATGATTTTGGAGGTAATGAAAGTGTCTGATATCAAAGGAACATGGACTGTAAAAAAAGGCCTGGCAGAAATGCTTAAAGGCGGCGTTATAATGGATGTAACTACACCGGAGCAGGCTAAGATTGCCGAAGAGGCCGGCGCTTGTGCTGTAATGGCCCTGGAAAGGGTTCCTGCTGACATCAGAGCTGCCGGTGGTGTAGCCAGAATGGCTGATCCCAATGTAATTACCAGGATTATGGAAGTGGTAACCATCCCTGTTATGGCTAAGGCGAGAATTGGTCATTTTGTTGAAGCTCAGATCCTGGAAGAACTGGGTGTGGACTACATAGATGAAAGTGAAGTATTAACACCTGCCGATGAAGTATTCCATATTGATAAAAACCAATTTAAAGTGCCCTTTGTATGTGGCTGCCGTAATTTAGGAGAGGCCCTACGTAGAATTGGTGAAGGGGCTGCCATGATTCGCACCAAAGGCGAGCCGGGCACAGGTAATGTGGTGGAAGCAGTACGTCACATGAGACAGGTAATGTCTGAAATTAGAATGGTTCAGCATATGCCCAAGGATGAACTGATGACTGCTGCCAAGGAAATGGGAGCTCCCTATGATCTGGTATTGCAAGTACATGAGCTGGGACGCCTGCCTGTTGTGAACTTTGCAGCCGGTGGAATTGCTACCCCTGCGGATGCTGCTTTAATGATGCAGCTTGGTTGTGATGGTATATTTGTAGGTTCCGGTATATTTAAATCTAAGAATCCTGCTGCCAGGGCCAAGGCTGTTGTGGCTGCCACTACACACTATAATGATCCTAAGATTCTTGCAGAAATCTCTAAGGATTTGGATGAAGCAATGCCAGGCATTGAGATAGCAACCATTGCTGCTGAACAGCGTATGCAGGAAAGAGGATGGTAGGAGAAAGACTATGGTTATAGGGGTATTGGCACTTCAAGGTGCCTTCCTGGATCATCAAAAATCCCTAACTGCCTGTGGAGTGGATAGCATCCAAGTTCGTAAGCCTGAACAGCTTGAGGCTTAAGTGGTCTTATTATCCCGGGTGGTGAAAGTACCACCATGGGTAAATTGATGAACCAATTTAACCTCTTTGAGCCAATCATTAACCTTGGCAAAAAGGGTGTACCCATCTTTGGAACCTGTGCAGGGATGATTATGCTGGCCAAGGATATTATTGGTTCTGACCAGCCAAGGTTATCCTTAATGGATATTGAGGTTGAAAGAAATGCCTTTGGCCGCCAGGTGGATAGTTTTGAAACTGACTTATTTATTCCTGGGATAGATAAGGAACCCATAAGGGCTGTTTTTATCCGGGCACCCTATATTGAGAGCACTGGGGAAAGTGTTCAGGTGTTGGCAAGTTACAGGGATAAGATAGTTATGGCCCGGCAGGATAACTTTCTGGCCGCTGCCTTTCACCCTGAATTGACCAATGATTTAAGAATACATCGGTATTTCCTGAGCATGATTGGTTAAGCTACGAAAGCAGGCTAAAAAGCCTGCTTTTTATTTTTAGGAGGTGATTATTTGCCGGACAGTTTTTGCCATATAGAGATACCAGTAAAAGATATGCTACGGGCCAAAGCTTTCTATGAAAAAATGTTTGGGTGGCATATTAAGGTCCAGGAAGCTGGCAATTATGCCCTTTTTGCCGGAGGAGGCTTCAGGAGGGTAGCGAGTATTGATGCCGGGGGAATAACCCCCTTTATCAGGGTGGAAGATTTAAAGAGGTCAGTTGGGAGGCTAGAGGATCTAGGTGCCATTGTGCTGGTCCCTTGGGAAACTGCCGGTAATGAGGGTAAATGTGCCTTTTTTAAAGATCCGGAGGGGAATGTACTGGGACTTTTTCAAGTCAACCCATAATTGACTATTAGTTCATAGAAAAGTATAATTAGTAGTGCAGATTGTATATATATTAATTAAATAGATGTAAGAATTGGAAAATAATCTGCTCCAAATTGAACAATTTTTAAAGACGCGGAGGTCTTATTCAATTAGTGAATAGGGCCTCTCTATATATTTAGCTTTGATAAGAAATGGGGGTAGGTTATGAAGAAATTTGATCTAGTGATTACCAAGGGCACAATAGTTACTGCTTCTGATATCTTTCAGGCAGATTTAGCCATTCAGGGAGACAAGATTGCAGCTATAGGACCAAGCTTAGCTCCCTTTGGCAATAGACTAATGGATGCCGGCGGGAAATACCTGTTTCCCGGGGGTATTGATGTGCACACACATTTGGATATGCCCAGCGGGGGAATAGTAACTAGTGATGATTTTTATACCGGCACCGTTGCTGCTGCCTGTGGCGGGACCACCACAATTATTGATTTTGCCAACCAAAGTCCGGGTGAATCCCTGGAAGAAACTGTGGATATTTGGCATAGAAAGGCCGAGGGTAAAGCTGTAATTGACTATAGCTTTCATATTACTGTTTGTGATATGAGGGATAGTGTATTTAATGAAATACCTGACATGATCCGCAGGGGCTATCCCAGCTTTAAGCTATTTACCACCTATGATGGTTTGCGAGTTGAGGACGGTGTATTAATTAGGGCGTTAAAACAAACCAGGGAGCATGGTGGCATTGTCTGTGTACATGCGGAAAATCATCATATGATCCAATACTTAGTTAAGGAGCTATTGACTGAGGGTAAAACTGCCCCCCAATATCATGCCCTAAGTAGGCCGGCGTGGCAGAACAGGAAGCTGTGGCCAGGGTGATTAGACTGGGCCAATTGGTGGAGGCACCCATATATATAGTTCATTTAAGTTCCCGGGAAGCCTTGGGAWTTCCGAGCCCGCCGGGAGGGTTTGCCGGTAATGGCGGAGACATGTCCACAGTATCTTCTTTTATCGGACAAGTATTATCTGGAACCTGATTTTCAGGGGGCAAAATATGTTATGTCACCTCCATTGAGGCCCTGGGAAAGCCAGGAAGAATTGTGGAAGGGTATAGCCGGGGGAGCGATACAGGTTGTGGCCACCGACCACTGTCCCTATAACTATAAGGGACAAAAGGATTTGGGCAGGGAAGCTTTAACAGGATACCCAATGGCAGTCCCGGTATTGAGGCCAGAATGAGTTTAATATATAACTATGGAATTAACGAACAAATTATTGATCTCTGCAAATATGTTGAAATTACTGCCACAAACCCCGCTAAGATATTCGGGCTTTATCCCCAGAAGGGGACACTAGGTGTGGGTAGTGATGCTGATATAATAATTTTTGATCCTAACCTGGAAAAAACCATTAGCAAAGACCTGCTCCATGAAAGGTTGATTATACACCCTATCAAGGAATGGAGGTAAAGGGATACCCGGTGGCAACCATTGCCCGGGGGGAGCTGATTGTGGAAGAAGGTAGGTTCATTGGCAAGCAGGCAGGGGGAATTTCCTTCGTCGTAGTCACCCGGTGGTGTTATAACAAATTTAAGGAAAGAGGCCAGGGTAGTGAAAACTGAGATAATTAAAATACAAGATGCGGTGGGACGGATTCTCTGCCATGACATAACAAAGATAGTTAAGGACGAATTTAAAGGAACTGCCTTTAAAAAGGGCCATGTGATTAAATCAGGAGATATAGATGAATTTCTAAGACTGGGTAAGGAACATGTTTTTGTACTGGAGCTGGAGCCAGGTGAAATTCATGAGGATGAGGCAGGCATTAGATTGGGCAATGCAGCGGCAGGCTGTGGCGTGAGCTGTAGCCCCCAAAGGAGAGCAGGGTAAATCTGTATGCAAAATATGATGGCCTACTTAAAATAGATCTCACTGCCCTTGAAGAAATAAATGACTTGCCTGATGTAATCCTATCAACCTTGTCTAATAATACCCAGGTTAGTAAAGGAGAAATGCTGGCTGGTACCAAGGTTATTCCCCTGGTTGTACCGGAGCAGGTTATCTCCTCTGCTGAGAAAGCAGCCGCAGCATCAATGGGAGTGGTGAAGGTACTACCTTTCTCAAAAAGAAGGTGGGGATCATCGTTACAGGCAGTGAAGTTTTTAAAGGCAGAATAACCGATGCCTTCGGCCCAGTTCTAAACAATAAGATGGAATACTGGGGCTCGGAAGTTTTAGATATAATTTATGCCCCCGATGATGCAGGTAAAATTGCGGAAAGTATTAAGCATTGCATAAAGATGGGTGCTGAAATTATTCTGGTAACAGGCGGGATGTCGGTGGACCCTGATGATGTTACCCCCAGTGGTATTAAGGAATCGGGGGCAGAGATTATAAAGTACGGCGCACCAGCTTTACCTGGGGCAATGTTTTTAATGGCCTATCATGGAGATATACCTGTCATGGGCATTCCGGCCTGTGGCATGTATTTTAAAATTACCATATTGGACTTACTTCTTCCAGGCTGTTGGCAGGGGAAAAAATTACCCGGCGGGATATCGTGAAATTAGCCATGGGGGACTCTGTCGTTCCTGTGAAGGCTGCCGATTTCCAAACTGCAGTTTGGCAAAGGGGCTTCTGGTAGCTAGCCAAAGGATTAAAGTCACCGGAAGTTAAGTATAACTAAAAAGTCCTTGCCAATCTTTAATATTAGTAATATAATCTTAACAAATGAATAAACAACGTGGTTTTTAGCAAAGATGCTTTCTGGAGAGTAAAAGGTGACTCTCTGGAAAGCTTTTTTTGTACTCTTTAAACCTTGGTCAAAGAAGACGGGGAGGGAATTATATGTTACTGGTGGGCAATGGCAGGCTGATTACAAGACATGGTGATAAACCTTATCTGAAGGATGGTTGTGTGGCAGTTAGGGAAAGTCTTATTGTTGAAGTGGGCACTACTTCTGAATTGAAGGCTAAATATCCGGAGGCGTCTTTCCTGGATGCAGAAGGCAAGCTAATTATGCCGGGTCTTATAAACACCCATATGCATTTATACAGCACCTTTGCCCGGGGGATGGCCCTCAAGGACGCAGCTCCGGCTAATTTTCAGGAGATTCTGGAACGGCTGTGGTGGAGGCTTGATAAAAAGCTGACCCTGGAGGATGTATACTACAGTGCCCTGGCGCCGCTGATTGATTGTGTTAAGAATGGTACCACTACCATTTTTGATCACCATGCCAGTCCCGGCGCAGTGAAGGATAGTTTATTTACCATCGCCAAGCCGCGGAGGAAATTGGAGTAAGGAGCTGCCTCTGTTACGAGGTATCCGACAGAGATGGTTCGGAAGTAGCAGACCTGGGGATTAGAGAAAATGTTGAGTTTATCAAATATTGCCAGCAGCAGAATAATCCCATGCTGGCCGGAATGTTTGGTCTACATGCCTCTTTTACCATAAGTGACAAGACCCTGACCCGCTGTTGTGCAGAAAACTCTTCCCTGGGTACTGGTTTCCACATCCATACCGCTGAGGGAATGGAGGATGTCAATGACAGCATCAAATTATACGGCAAGAGGGTAGTCGAGAGGCTGGCTGATTTCGGTATCCTGGGCAGCAATACTATTGCCGTGCACTGTGTGCATATAAATGAGCGGGAAATAGCCTTGCTAAAGGAAAGTGGTACCAGGGTTGTACATAACCCAGAATCCAATATGGGTAATGCCGTTGGGTGTGCTCCGGTGATTAAGATGTTCCAGGAAGGGGTCAACCTTGGCCTTGGCACAGATGGTTACACTGCTGATATGTTTGAATCCCTGAAGGTAGCCAATATCCTGCACAAACATCAGCTGGGGAATCCAGGGTCGGCTGGGTGGAAGCTCCGGCCATGCTTTTCGCTAATAATACAGAGATAGCGGGGCAATATTTTCAGCGACCCATGGGGAAACTGGTGCCCGGAGCCTTTGCAGATATGATTATTGTAAACTATGATCCACCAACTCCCATGCTCCCGAGCAATTTAGACAGCCATATAATTTTCGGCATCTCAGTCCCCTGGTGGACACCACCATAATTAACGGACAGGTGGTTATGTGGAACCGCTGCCTGGAGGGTATTGATGAGGAAAGGATCAAAGCCAGGTCTCGGGAGTTGGCAACAAGGGTATGGAAAGACTTTTAATCTTAAAAGGGAATATTCGTAAGAACTACATAGAAGGTGTTTATTATCTAATAAATTAGTTAGTCAGAATGGAGTTGCTTTAGTTGAAGCTGGAAGTTCAAAAATCCTGGATAGTACAAACCTTAGTATTGCTGGCAGCCTTATTGGCCGCCCTGCTGGTGGGGGCTTTATTTATCTTGCTGGCAAAGTCGGATCCCATCAAGGCCTATGGTGTAATGCTTAGTGGACCTTTCAGCAGTAAATTTGGTATTACCGAGACCTTGGTGAGGACCACACCTTTGTTGCTGGTGGGGCTGGGGATTATTATTTCCTTTCGAAGCGGCATCTTAAATATCGGCGGTGAGGGGCAGGTCTTGATGGGGGCTATTACAGCTGCTGGGTAGCCTTAGCCTTTCCCAATCTGCCAGGAATTTTGTTACTGCCAATGGTCTTTATTGCCAGTGGCGTGGCCGGTGGAATTTGGGGAGGCATTGCCGGATGGCTTAAGGCAAGACTTGCAGTAAATGAAATCCTCAGTACTGTAATGCTTAACCAAATTGCAGCTCAGCTTTACCTTTTTATGATTAGGGGATTTCTAATAGATCCCCAGGAAGTGGCTTATGGCACAGGGGTTCCTCAGACAGCTCTTATTCCCGATGTGCTATGGCTTGAGCGCTTAATTCCAGGAACACGCCTGCATACAGGTTTTATATTGGCCATCATTTTGGCGGTACTGGTCTATATACTCCTTTGGCGGACAACTATTGGCTACCGTTTAAGGGCCGTTGGGGCTGGGCCCGATGCCGCCCGCTACGCTGGTATTAAAGTAAGGTTTTATTTGATACTTGCCATGGCCCTGGCCGGAGCCTTTGCGGGACTGGCCGGTGCGGTGGAGGTGTTGGGAGTTCATCACAGGSCTGGAGGATATTTCTGCGGGCTATGGTTTTAGCGGAATTGTAGCCGCCCTTTTTGGAAGACTGCATCCCCTGGGAATCATTCCGGCATCGATCCTCTTCGGGGCTTTGATTTTGGGCGCCGATATGATGCAGCGGGCAGTGGCGGTTCCGGCGGCCATTGTGCTGGTAATTCAAGGTTTTGTCATTCTATTTGTGGTGGCTGCTGATTTGATTCTGCGCAAGCCCGAACTCCTTGAGAAATTTAAGGGGTTCTTACCAAAGAAATACCGTAAGGGAGGGGAAACAGACTAATGGAAGATATTTTTGGCCAGGGAATAGTTCTTGGCATGCTTGCCACCGGCCTCCGATTAGCTACCCCTTACCTACTGGCGGCCCTGGGAGAGATGTTTACCCAGCGCTCGGTATTTATAATCTGGGTTTGGAAGGTATTATGCTAATGGGTGCTTTCTTCGGATTCTTTTTAACATTAAAATCAGGCAACCCCTACCTAGGTTTGCTGGCCGCCATGGGAGCGGGAGGTTTGATGGGACTCTTAATGGCTGTAGTAAGTGTAACCCTCAAGGCAGAGCAGGGAATTAGTGGTATCGGCCTGTTTATGCTGGGCTGGGGCTTGTCTGGGCTATTCTACAGGCTTTATGTGGGTGGGGTTACCACCATTGATGGACTAACTCCGGTAGAACTCCCATTACTAAGTGAAATACCTTTTATCGGACCTGTTCTTTTTAATCATAATATTTTAGTCTACCTGGCCTTTCTGTTGGTTCCTGTGGCCTGGGTAGTGCTGTTCAAAACTAGTTGGGGACTAAAGGTTAGGGCTGTAGGTACAACTCCCGAAGCGGCGGACACCCTGGGTGTAAGTGTTGAACGGGTGCGCTATCAGTGCTTGATTGTGGGAAGCATGCTGGCAGGCTTGGCCGGTGCCGCTTTGACTGTGGGAAATACCCACATGTTTGCAGATAATATCACAGCTGGTCGGGGCTTTATCGCCATTGCTCTGGTTTATTTCGGAAGGTGGAGTCCCTGGGGGATCTTAGCTGGTTCATTACTCTTTAGTATGGCGGATTCTTTCCAGCTCTGGGTGCAGGTTCTCGGTATCAACTTCCCCTATGAGCTGGCAGTAATATTGCCCTATGTTGTTACGATCATTGCGCTGGCTATAACCTTTGGACGCGTTTGGGCTCCTGCTGCATTGGGAAGGCCCTTTGAACGAGGTTCCCGGGGATAGTAAATAAAGACCAAGAAATGAGGAGGAAGGAAGAAATGAAAAGTGCTACCATGAAAAGAATGGCCCTGCTGTTAACTGCCTAATGGTGATGCTGGCATTGGCCGGTTGTGGCTCTCAGCTGCGGAGAAGGCTCCCGAGACCAACGTGGAACAACCCGGGGAACAAAAGGTGAAAATTGCCCTGGTTCTTCCCAGTACCGTAGATGATTTAGCCTGGGCACAATCCATGTATGAAGAATTAAAAGTATTGGAACAAAAGGGAACCATCGAGCTGGCAGTTAGTGAGCGTTTAGGAAAGGCGGTTGATGCTGGAGCCGCCATTCGTCAATATGCTACCCAGGGCTTTGACATAGTTATTGCCCATGGCGCCCAGTACCAGAGTGTTGTTAAAGAGGTGGCCGTAGATTTTCCTAACACAAGTTTTGCCTATGGCACCGGCTTCCAAACCGAATCCAATATCTTTGCCTATGACCCCCAGGCCCAGGAGGGCGCCTATTTATTAGGCCTACTGGCTGCTAAAATGAGCCAGTCAAAGGTTATCGGCATTGTTGGACCTGTTGAGGCAGGAGACGCTATCAAATATAATAAGGGCTTCCAGCAGGGAGTTCAGGCCGGTAATCCCGATATAAAAATCCAGATTGCTTATACTGGCTCCTTTAATGAAATAGTTAAGGCCGGGGAGATTGCTAAGACCCATTTAGACGCAGGTGCAGATATCCTTACTGGTTCTTCCAGCAGGCTGTGGGGGCAATTAAGGCCGCCGCAGGCAAGCCAGGGGTTTATTGGATGTCCACAGATATGGACCAGAGTAGCATTGCACCTGAAACAGTGCTGGCAGCCCAGGTCTATAACTGGGAGAAGGTTTTAGAAAACATGATCGAATTAAGAAAACAGGGTATCCTTGGTGACAAGCACCTGACCCTTTCCTTTGCCGATGGTACCTTGGAATTTAAGTATAATCCTCAACTGGAAGATAAAATACCCCAGGATGTGAAGGATGCTGTGGAAAAGGCTAAGGAGGATATTGCCAGCGGGGCATTAAAGATTGATGTTTCTATTTAGGCTAGCTAGCCGGTAAAGGTGGGACCTACGGTGACAGATATTAAAACTTTAGAAATGCGGGACATAACCAAAAGGTTCCCTGGTGTTCTTAGTAACGACAATGTAAGCATTAGGGTTGAATCCGGTGAAATACTGGCCCTCCTTGGGGAAAATGGTGCAGGAAAAACCACCCTGATGAACATTCTATATGGACTGTATCAGCCCGAAGAGGGAGATATTCTTATCAATGGGGAATCAGTTAAAATTAACTCCCCCGGTATGCCATAGATCTGGGTATTGGAATGGTGCACCAGCATTTTATGCTGGTGCCCACCCTTACCGTAAGTGAAAATGTGGCCCTGGGACTGGAAGGTGGAAGGGGCCCATTTCTGGACCTGAAGTCTGTGGCGGCCAGAATACGTGAAATATCCGCTACCTACGGGCTGGCAGTTAATCCGGACGCTATGTCTGGCAGCTGAGCGTAGGTGAGCAGCAAAGGGTTGAGATTGTCAAGSCCTTTACCGGGGGGCAAGCCTGTTAATCCTTGATGAACCTACAGCAGTATTAACTCCCCAGGAGGCCCAGGAGCTGATCGGACTATTAAGGAAGATGGCTGAGCAGGGTAGATCTATTATTATTATCAGTCATAAGCTTAGTGAGGTTATGGCTGTTAGTGACCGGGTGTCAGTTCTCCGGGATGGAAAACATGTGGCTACGGTAAATACATCAAACACTTGTCCCGAGGAATTGGCCCGGCTGATGGTTGGACGTGAAACCTCGGTACTATCCAGGGAGTCCAGAACCTGTTTTGTGACACTGTTTTGGAAGTGCGGGATTTAACTGTTACAGGTGATAAGGGTACTCCAGCCCTTAAGGGGGTTTCCCTTGGGGTCCAGTCAGGGGAGATTTTAGGTATTGCCGGGGTATCTGGAAATGGACAAAAGGAATTGGCTGAAGCATCAGCGGTTTGCGCCGGGTGGACCGGGGTCAGATTAAATTAAAGGAGCAGGAAATAACCAACCTGCATCCCAAAAGGATTATACAGCAAGGTTTGGGCTATATCCCGGAGGACAGACTGCACGTGGGAACCATAGGGTCCTTCTCCATCTGGGAAAATTTGATTTTAAAGGATCATCACCAGACCCCCTATGCAAAAAGATTTTTTTACAGAATAAGGCTATTCGCAGCCGCAGCAGTGAATTAGTTTCCAGTTATGGGGTTAAGACGCCCAACCTGGAAACAGCCACGGGAAGGTTATCCGGGGGGAATATACAGAGACTGATATTAGCCAGGGAAATTACCCGGAAGCCGTTGGTGCTGGTGGCTGCTTACCCAACCAGGGGTCTGGATATCGGAGCCACAGAATATGTGCATTCCATGCTGTTAAAGGCCAGGGAGCAGGGTATGGGTGTAATATTGATTTCCGAGGATCTGGAGGAAGTAACCAACCTTAGCGACCGGATAGCTGTATTTTTTGAAGGACAGGTTATGAAGATATTACCCTCGGAGGAAGCCAACGAGAATAATCTGGGAATGTTGATGGCGGGCATGGATGAGGCGGCTTGTTAATATTACAGGCTGCCTCAGAAGGTTTTAGGCAAATAAAGTGGAATTATAAATATATAGTATAAGTAAACTTTTTAAGCTTGACCAATATTTAGGTTAATTTGAGTTAGGGGAGATTTATTATGGCAAAACTCAGCGTAGAATTTTGCGGTCTCAGCTTTAGCAATCCGGTGATGCCGGCAGCTGGCCCTCCGGTAAAGGATGGTGCCATGTGTCAGGCTGCTGCCCTGGGTGGTGCAGGTGGCCTTGTAACCAAAACCATTTCTGTTCAACCGGCGGAGGTTCCCCGGCCATGTATGGCGGAGATTAAGGGGGGCTTTTTGAACACCGAGCTGTGGTCAGAGCTGCCCAAGGAGCAGTGGATTGAAAAGGAATACCAAATGGCCAAGGATACGGGATTGCCTGTGATAATAGGTCTTGGCTATACTGCTGAGCAAATTGGTCAACTGGCTAAACTAGTCAAGCCCTATGCCGATGGCCTGGAGTTGTCTACCCACTATGTAGGCAAGGACATCACGCCTATTGTCGACGCCCTCAAGGCAGCAAAGGCTGCGGTGGATGTGCCGGTATTTGTTAAGCTTAGTCCCCATACCAATATTCAAGAAATTGCTGTGGCCCTGGAAGCAGCTGGGGCAGATGGATTAGTGATGATAAACTCCTTCGGACCTGCCTGGGAATTGACCTGGAGACCGGTCTCCCCATGATGGGCAGCAAAGAAGGTTATGGCTGGCTGTCCGGCGCAGCCATTAAACCCTTGGCCCTGCGCTGCATTTTTGATGCTGCAAGGGCTGTAAAGATTCCCATCATTGGTGTTGGCGGTATTACCAATGGCCGGGATGTGGCAGAGATGTTTATGGCCGGAGCTTCGGCGGTGCAGGTATGCACGGCGGCAATCTTACAGGGGCCGAAGGTTTACGGCAAGATAGTTAAGGAACTTAATGATTTTCTAGACAGTCATAATTATCAATCGGTGGAAGATATTAAAGGACTGACAATTCGTAAGCTGGCTGATAGGGTAACCAGAAGCACACCCCTGGTTCCTGAAGTAAACTATGATAGCTGCAAGCTATGCGGACAGTGTGCAACCAGCTGTGCCTACGGGGCCATCAGGTGGGTGATAGGCTGGAGATTGATTCTGAGAAGTGCTTTGGCTGCAGATTATGTGTTACCCGCTGCAAGCACAAGGCCCTAAGCATGCCGTTATAAAAGGCCAAGGAGGAACCATGGCAGATCTATTAATTCGCGGGGCAAAAATTGTTGATGGAACCGGTGCACCCTGGTATAAGGGAGAACTGGCTGTTGCCGGGGATACCATTGTTAAAATGGGCCGGATAACCGATAAAGAGGCTTATAAAAGAGTAATCGATGCCGACGGGCTTATCCTTAGCCCAGGCTTTATTGATATGCACAGTCATTCGGATTTAATGCAGCTGGCAGACCCCCTGGGCTCGGCTAAGATAAGACAGGGGATTACCACTGAACTCCTGGGCCAGGATGGACTAGGGGTGGCCCCCATGGAGGAAGGGGTAGCTGCAAATTATCGTCAATATCTCACGGGCTTACTGGGCAACCCGGCCATTGATTGGTCCTGGCGCAGCTTTGCCGAGTATTTGGAAGCGCTGGAGGGACCCGGAACCGCAACTAACCTGGCAGTACTTGTCAGTCACGGTCCCCTGCGGCTGCTGGCGGTGGGAATGGATGAACGACCAGCCAATGCGGAGGAATTGAACAAGATTAATCAACTGGCGACCCAGGCCATGGAGCAAGGGGCCTTTGGCCTTTCAACGGGGTTGATTTATCCGCCTGTGTTTTTGGAGATGGTCAGGAGCTATTAGTACTGGCCAGGGTGACTGCGGCAGCCGGTGGTATTTTTGTGGTTCATGTTCGCAATGAGCGGGATTTATTGGAGGAATCAATCCAGGAAATATTTGACCTTGGCAGACAAACCGGGGTGGCGCCGCATATTTCGCACCTTAAAGTAATGGGTAAGGAGAACTGGGGCCAGGCTGGAAGGATATTGAATCTCTTTGAGGAGGCCCGCCGGGAAGGCTTGGAGGCCGCCTTTGACCAGTATCCATATCCAGCAGGCAGCACCATGCTGAGCATTTTAATACCTGCCCATGCCCATGCCGGGGGGCCAGAGGCTCTGCTGGCAAGACTTAGGGACACCCAGACCAGGGCAGTATTATCCAGGCAGATGGCAGAGGGTCTGCCCGGCTGGGAAAATATCGCCACAGCTGCTGGCTGGGACGGCATTTTGGTAACTGGTGTGCCAGAAGGCGCCAATAAAAAATGGGAAGGTCAAAGCTTGGCCAATATAGCCYTAAAAGTGGCTGTTCCCCCCAGGAAGTGGTTTTTGATCTACTGCTGGAAGAGCGTCTGGAGGTTTCTATGGTCAATTTCAGCATGCATCCTGAGGATGTGGCTGCCATTATGCAGCACCCCATGGGCATGCTGGGGACTGACGGGCTGCTGGGAGGAAAACCCCATCCCCGGGCCTACGGCTCAACGGCCAGGATCTTACAAAAATTTGTTCGTGAAGAGGGGATTTTAGGCCTGGAACAGGCGGTGTCCCGCATGACTTGCCGGGCCGCAGCCAGACTGGGCCTTTACGACCGGGGACTATTGCGCCCAGGCCTGAAGGCGGATTTGGTCCTCTTTGACCCTGATGCAGTGGAGGATCGGGCCACCTTTACAGACCCATGCCAGTTCCCCGGGGGATTTGAGTATGTCTTTGTTAATGGGCTTCCCGCCTGGAGCGGGGACAGGAAACAGGTGTCCTTTCGGGGCGTGTGCTGCGTAAAAACCGTTAGTAAACCGGGAGGTGTTTGATGTGGCTAAATTTTTCCTGAACGGCAAACAGGTTATTGCCCGGGAGGGGATGAACCTGTTGGAATATTTAAGGGAAGAGGCCCGATTGACTTCCGTTAAGAACGGTTGTGCCGAAGGGGCCTGTGGAGCCTGCATGATCCTGGTGGATGGCCAGGCCAAACGGGCCTGTGCTTTAACTGTGGATAGGGTTAGTGGTAAAAGTCTTGTTACCGTGGAAGGACTTTCCGAAAGGGAAAGGCAGATTTACAGCTGGGCCTTTGCTGAGGCCGGGGCGGTGCAGTGCGGCTTTTGTACCCCCGGAATGGTTATCAGTGCCAAGGGGCTGCTGGATCTTGAAGCAAAGCCTTCTCCTGCACAGATTAGAAATGCCTTGAAGTTTAATATCTGCCGGTGTACCGGCTATGTAAAGATTGAGCAGGCTGTGCTTCTGGCAGCCAAGGCTCTGGGGGAGAAATTACTCCTGCCGCCGGGGAAGAGGCCCGGATTGGAGCACGCTATCGCAGAATTGATGCAGAGGAAAAGGTTTTGGGGACAGGTCTTTATGTTGATGATTTAAAGGTTGACGGGATGCTTTATGGAGGGGTGCTGCGCTCTAAATATCCCCGGGCCGTCATAAAGTCCATTGATGTAAGTGCCGCCAAAGCCCATCCAGGGGTGGAGGCAGTATTAACGGCGGCAGATGTGCCGGGTAATCGCTATTGGGGGATGATTTTTAAGGATTGGCCTGCCCTGGTGGCCATGGGCGAGGAGACACGCTATGTGGGAGATGCCCTGGTCTTGGTGGCGGCCCGTTCCAAGACAGCGGCCAGAGAGGCTTTAGGGCTAATCGCCGTTGAGTATGAGGAATTGGCAGCAATTACAACCACGGCGACAGCCATGTGTGAGGGGCCCTTCCATTCATCCCCAGGGAAACATTCTCAGTACCACTGTGGTTAATCGTGGAAATGCAGCGGAGGCGGTGGCCAAGGCCAAATTTACCGTCACCCGTAAATATACAACTCCCCCGACGGAACATGCCTTTATGGAACCGGAAAGCGCCTGGCTGTTCCCAGGGAGGATGGGGGATTAACGGTTTATGTAAGCTGTCAAAGTGTTTATGAGGATCAGCATGGAATTGCTTCTATACTGGGCGTTAGCCCGGAAAAGATCAGGTTGTCAGTATGCTTGTAGGGGGGGCCTTTGGGGGTAAAGAGGACCTCAGTGTCCAGCACCATGCAGCCCTGCTGGCCTGGCATACGGGTAAACCGGTGAAGCTAACCCTTAGTCGCCAGGAAAGCATATTGGTTCATCCCAAACGCCATGCCATGGAGATGGAGGTAACTACCTCCTGTGATGGGGAAGGTAAACTAATGGCCATGACTGCCAGATTGGTGGCGGACACAGGGCCTATGCCTCCCTGGGGGCCCAGGTGCTGCAGAGGGCCTGTACCCATGCCGGTGGACCCTACCATATACCAAATGTGGATATCAAGGCTGGTGTGTTTATACTAATAATCCTCCGGCGGGTGCCTTCCGGGGCTTTGGGGTTACCCAATCCTGTTTTGCCCTTGAATCAAATCTGGATTTATTGGCGGAAATGGTGGGCATATCACCCTGGGAAATACGCTACAGAAATGCTCTGGAACCAGGCGTGGCCATGCCAACGGGACAAATTGCAGATGCCGGGACTGCAATTAAAGAAACTTTATTGGCAGTAAAGGATATATATGAGGCCAACCCATTGGCAGGTATTGCCTGCTGCCTGAAAAACACCGGACTAGGTGTTGGAGTGCCGGATACCGGAAGAACTCTGCTGAAGGTAGAGGGTGGGAAGGTGCATGTTTTAACCAGTGCAGCCTGCCTGGGTCAGGGGCTGGCCACGGTTATGATTCAGATGGTTAGTGAAATTACCGGAGTGTCCGGTGAATTAATAAAAGCAGGAGCACCCGATACTGCCGTTACCCCTGATGCAGGTACCAGTACAGCTTCCCGACAGACCCTTTTCACCGGCGAGGCTACCCGACGGGCTGCTTTGGCACTGGCCGGGGAACTTAAAGACAGATCCCTTGAAGAGCTGGAGGGGCGGGAGTTTTATGGAGAATATACCGGTATCACAGATCCTTTGAATGCACCCAAGGAAAATCCGCTGAATCATGTGGCTTATAGCTATGCCACCCAGGTGGTTGTTTTAGATGAAAAGGGTAAAGTGAAGAAGATTGTAGCGGCCCATGATATTGGCAGGGCCATTAATCCTACAGCCATTGAAGGTCAGGTTGAGGGTGGAATTGCCATGGGCTTAGGCTATGCTTTAAAGGAAGATTTTCCTTTAAGGGATGGGGTGCCGGTGGTCCGCTATGCTACATTGGGTTTGTTTAGGCTACGGATATGCCTGAGATAGAGGTTGTTTTAGTTGAAAAGAATGATTCGGAGTTGGCCTTTGGGGCTAAGGGTGTGGGGGAGATTGCTGCTATACCTACAGCTCCGGCTGTTAGCTTGGCCTATTATCGGTATGATGGGAGATTTAGGGGGAGTTTGCCTTTGGTGGGGACTCCTTATCGGGGGAAGGGTAAATAAGTTGCTATTAATCGAGGAGCTAGTCTTTTAGGGGGATTAACTATGTTGTTACCGCTTCACCGAGTTTTCAAAGTGAGGTGATTAGATGGAGTTTAAGTGGATAAATAAAGCCGTAACCAGGCAGGATGCCAGGGGGAAAACCACGGGGGAGACTCGCTATATGAGTGATTTGAGTTTTCCTGGGATGCTCTGGGGAGGTATATTGCGGAGTGAGTATCCCCACGCTTTGATTAAGGGTATTGATTGCTCTGGTGCCCGGGCTATGCCGGGGGTGGTGGCGGTTTTGACCCATGAGGATGTACCGGGGCTGAATGGCTATGGGATTACGGTGCAGGATCAGCCGGTGCTTTGCTGGGATAAGGTTCGCTACTTAGGTGATGCGGTGGCAGTTGTTGCGGCGGAAAGCCGGGAGCTGGTGCGGGAGGCTTTGTCTGCCATCAAGGTGGAATATGAGCCCCTTCCCCTGGTTTTAGATCCTGTGGCTGCGGTGGAGAATAATCCTACACTGGTGCATGAAAAGGGCAATGTATTTAGATTGACCAAGGTGGAGACGGGAGCTGTGGATGAGGCCTTTGGTAGGGCAGATATTGTGCTGGAGAACACCTATACCACCTCCCGGCAGATGCATGGCTTTTTGGAGACCGAGGCTGGGGTGGCCACCCTTGATCAGGATGGAATGCTCACTGTTTGGTGCGGGTCCCACTATCCCCACCGGGATCAGCTGCAAATCTCCCGGTCGTTAAATTATCCCCGGGAAAAGATCCGGGTTGTATCCAACCGGTGGGTGGTGGCTTTGGGGGCAAGGATGAGATTACCATCCAAATTCATTTGGCCCTATTGACCTTGAAGACCGGTAGACCGGTGAAGATTGTCCTTTCCCGGGAAGAATCTATTGTGGTGGGCTGGAAGCGACACCCCATGGTAATAAAGTTAAAAACGGCAGCGACCAAAGAAGGTGAGCTGCTGGCCAATGAGGTAACCTTGTATTCAGATACCGGAGCCTATGCTTCACTGGGTGGCTCAGTTTTGAATGTGGCCATTGAAAATTCCAGTGGTGCCTACCGGGTGCCTAACGTTAGAAAAATCGGCTATTGTGTATATACAAATAATGGGGTGGCTGGAGCCATGCGTGGTTTTGGGGACAACCAGGTAACCTTTGCCATGGAGACCCAAATGGATTTGCTGGCCCGGCAGCTGGGCTTGGACCCTCTGGAAATACGGCTGAAAAATGGACTGCGCCAGGGAGATACCGCCCCTTTGGGACACACCATGACCCAGAGTGTGGGAACCATCAAAACCCTGGAGTTTGCCAGCCAATGGGAAGGGTGGCTGCAAAGGGAAAAGTGGAAGGCAGGGACAGAAAAGCCTTGGCTTAAGAGGGGTATCGGTGTTGCCACAGGACTTAAGGGTGTGGGTCTGGGCAGGGGCCTTACGGATATCAGCCGGGCTACCATAACACTGCATATAGATGGTACCTTTACCGTAGCCGTGGGTTGCCCCGACATAGGTCAGGGCAATAATGTGGCCTATTCCCAAATTGCCGCTGAAGCGCTGGAATGTGATATTAATGAGGTTACAACCATCAACGGAGACACATTATTGACGCCGGATGCAGGCAGCTCCACCGCTTCCCGATCCATCTACGCTGCCGGCAATGCCATCATCAATGCCGCAGGCACTATGTTGGATCTGTTAAAGCAGGAAGCTGCTAAAAAGCTGAACCTTAATATTGAGCAGTTAACTTGTCAACTAGGAAGGGTTACCTCAAGGGAAAACTCCAGGCTTGGCTGTAGCTATTCAGAATTAGCCGGGGAACTTATCGGGCAGGGCATAAACTGTGTGGCGGGCAGCTTTGTAGTCCCTGTACCCGAGCGGGAGATCCAAGGGGCCGCCGGATTGCCCCACCTGGTCTACAGCGGCATCAGCAATGTGGCAATGGTGGAGGTAAATATGCATACCGGAGAGTGCCAGGTTATAAAGGTATTAAGTGTCCCCGATGCGGGACGTGTCATAAATATGCAGGGCATTGAGGGGCAGGCCGATGGTGGTGTCCTCATGGGCATGGGCTATGCACTCTGTGAGGATGTGCTGATGGAAGGGGGCAGGGTTTTAACCCCCAACCTGAGCACCTATATTATGCACACAGCCCTGGATGCACCGGAAAGCGAGACTCACCCGGTGGAGGAACTGGAGTCCAGCGGTCCCTACGGGGCCAAAGGTGTCGGGGAAGCAATTTTGATCGCCGTCACACCTGCCATTACCAATGCTATTTTAGACGCCACTGGTGTTGCTGTAAGTCTCTGCCGGTAACCCCTGAAAAGCTGCTGGCGGAACTGAGGCAGGGTACTCAGCCAGGGGGCTAAGAAGTTTATTGTATTGAAGGAGGCCCGGAATGACAACAACCCTATTTAAAGATGCAATTATTGTAACAATGAATCCCAGCCGGGAAATTCTTCGGGGCAACCTGCTGGTTGAGGATAGTCGGATTAAAGCCATTGGTACAGAGGACTATAGTGCTGATCAAATAATTGATGCCAAAGGACAGGTGCTGATACCGGGACTTATTCAAACCCACATTCACCTTTGTCAGACACTGTTCCGGGGCCAGGCCGATGACCTGGAGCTGATGGATTGGCTACAGAAACGTATTTGGCCCCTGGAGGGGGGACACGACCCAGAGTCCTTATATTACTCAGCCATGCTTGGCATAGGAGAGCTTTTAAGGGGAGGAACAACTTCCCTTATAGATATGGCAACGGTAAATCATACTGAATCGGTCTTTCAGGCATAGTAGACTCGGGAATTCGGGCCGTAAGCGGTAAATGTATGATGGATTGGGGTCCAGAGGTGCCAGGAACCCTTTTGGAAGGACCGAGGCATCCCTGCAGGAAAGTGTCAGGCTGTTGGAAAAATGGCATGGGCAAGGGAGGGGCGGCTAAACTATGCTTTAATCCCCGCTTTGCTGTGTCCTGTACTGAGGAATTGTTGATCAAGGTTGGGGAGCTGGCCAAACAATATGACGTATTAATCCACACCCATGCTTCGGAAAACCGGGATGAAATTGCCCTGGTACAGAGGGAGCGGAATATGCGCAATGTGGCTTATTTCGAACATCTGGGTTTGGCAGGTAAAAACCTGGTCTTAGCACATTGCATCTGGCTGGACGAACAGGAGCTGGAGATACTGCAAAGGTATGAGGTGAAAGTTGCCCATTGCCCTTCCTGCAATCTAAAACTAGGCTCAGGAATTGCTCCTATTCCGGAAATGTTAAAAAGAGGCATAAAGGTTTCTATAGGGGCCGATGGGGCACCCTGCAATAATAATTTGGATATCTTTACCGAGATGAGGACAGCTGCCTTGATCCAAAAGGTTATGCATGGACCAACGGTGCTGCCTGCCCAGCAGACCTTTGAATTGGCAACCTGGGTGTGCCTCGGCCATGGGTCTGGAGGAACAAATAGGCTCACTGGAACTAGGTAAGAAGGCGGATTTGGCACTGATTGACATAAATAAGCTCCATTGTTCCCCTAGGGAAGGAGCCGATATATATGCCCAGCTGGTTTATCAGGTGCGCTGCAGTGACGTGACATTGACCATGGTAGACGGAAAAATACTTTACCAGGACGGGCACTTAAGGAATATGGAGCAGGAGAACATAATTAAACAATGCAGTCAAGCCCTGGTAAGAGTGCGCAGCAGGGCTGGTATTTAGTCTAGATATGGGGGAGCAGGTATGGCAATTTATGAGTTTACTTTGAACGAAAAGCCTGTTAAGGCAGATGTTCCGGAGGATACAACCTTCTTCAGACGATCCGGGAGCATTTTGGTCTAACTGGGACCAAGGAAGGGTGTGGTAAGGGGGAATGTGGGGCTTGCACGGTGATTGTGGAAGGCAAGGCGGTCAACTCATGCCTAATCCTTACTGCCCAGGTAGCTGGAGCCAAGGTTAATACTATTGAATCCCTGGCTGATGGGGAGAAACTAGATCCCCTGCAGGAGTCCTTTATTGAAGAAGGGGCGGTACAGTGTGGCTTTTGTACACCGGGGATGATTATGTCGGCTAAGGCTCTGCTTGATAATAAGCCAAACCCCTCCAGGGAAGAGATCAAGGTTTGTCTATCAGGTAATCTTTGCCGGTGCACAGGCTACAGCAAAATCATTCAGGCGGTGGAAAAGGTTGCCCTCCGGCCCCCTGAGAAGCTACGGGAAAGGGAGGGCTAGGAATGGAAGTTATTACACCTGCCGGTCTGACCGAAGCAGTAAAGTATATGAATCAGCACCTAGGTACCAAGGTGTTGGCCGGTGGCACCGATTTGTTGGTTAAGTGGAAAGAGGGTAAGGTTAAACTAGACCGTGTTTTGAATGTCCAGGGTCTACAAGAATTGAGATATATAAGGGAAGAGAATGGGTATCTCTTAATAGGGGCTCTCAACACCCATGGGGAAATTGCTGCAGCCAGGGTTGTGCAGGAGCATGCTCCCGTGCTGGCAGAGGCCTGTGCCAGGTGGGCTCAGCCAGATACGCAATCGGGGAACCCTGGGGGGTAATCTGGTAACAGCCTCACCTGCCGGTGATACTTTGCCGGCCCTTAACGTATTGGGAGCTACAGTTAATTTAATCAGCTCCCGTGGAGAAAGACGGGTGCCGGTGGGGGAGTTTTTCCTGGGGCCTGGTAAAACCAGCCTGCAGCCGGGGGAGCTGGTAGCCGGTATTGCTGTACCGATTTTTCAAGCCGGGGAAACTGGCTTTTATAAAAAGCTGGGACAAAGGAAAGCCCTGGCCATTGCCGTGGTTAGTGTGGCTGTGAAACTGAAGCTTTCTGCCGGGGTTATTGAAAGTATTCGCATTGCCTGCGGTTCTGTTGGTCCTAAGGTAGTTGAGCTGCCAGAAACTGCAGCAAAACTTATGGGCTGCTCCCTGGATGAAAGGGAACTCTGGG
>AWVY01000052.1 GCA_004143605.1 Desulforamulus aquiferis | reverse complement strand
GGAACTCTGGGAAAAACCGGGGGAGCCGGTGAAGAAACAAGTCCCATTTCAGATATTAGAGCCTCCCGGGAATACCGGCAGGAGATGGTTCGTGCTTTATTGTATCAGGGAATTTATGACCTGAAAAATAAGGAGTGAATGCTGTGGGTCTTGCTGTCGCCCTTGAGCTTGGGCCAAGGGAAATGATTTCCTTTGTGGGTGCCGGGGGAAAAACATCCCTGGCCCTGGCTCTGGCCCAGGAATTGTTTAATTCGGGTGCCAGGGTGCTGGTAACTACTACCACTAAAATGTACCTGTGGCAGTTGGAGAGGGTCGGGAGGCCCATCCTTGAAACAAATCCACAGAAATTAATACCGGCTTTCAGGGATGCCGGCCAAGGACCGGGCTTATGGCAGCAGGTGCTGGCTTGACGGAGGAAGGGAAGGTAGCAGGACTTACGGGTGCTTGCTTAGATTATATATATATGTCTGGTTTGTTTGATTATATATTGGTTGAGGCTGATGGGGCCAAGGGTAAGGCCCTGAAGTTTCCTGGTGAAGGGGAACCTGTGCTGCCAGGGCAAACTACCTTGGTTATTCCGGTGGTAGGTATTAACAGCCTGGATTGCCCTCTGACAGCACAATATGTGCACAGGGAAAAGTTGCTTGTTCGGCTTGGGGTGTGTGCTCCCGGTGAACTTGTGACACCCGGGGTCATTGGCCGGGTTGTCTCTGAATATGCCAGCAGGGCAGGCAATTTGGCTGCTGCAAGACTTGTGCCTGTAATTAATAAGGCGGATTCCCAGGAAAGTATAGGAAAGGCCCGACATTTAGCAAAGTTTTTTCTGTTAAGCCGCCAGATACCAAGGGTAGTGGTAACCTCCACGATTAAGGAGAACCCCGTTCAGGAGGTGATGCGGTGGTTTCAGTCGTAATTTTGGCAGCGGGACAATCCCGCCGCATGGGGCAGCCTAAGCTGCTGCTCCCCCTGGGTCAAAAGACCGTCATCGAACATGTGGTGGACCAAGTGGCCAGGGCTCAAGTAGATGAGATTATCGTTGTTTTAGGTGCTGTAAAAAAAGAGATAGCTCAGCTGTTATCTCATAGAGATGTAAAACTCTGCAATAATCCTCGGTATGCAGAGGGTCAAGGAACCTCGGTGGCAGCCGGAGCCAATTCTGTCAGCGAGGAAAGCCAAGGAATTATGTTCTTACCCGGAGATCAGCCCTTATTTCACCGGAATATTTGAACTTGCTAATTGAGGAATTCTACAAAAGTGGAGCCTTGATAGTCAGGCCTCCCAATGTGGGAAGCCCGGCGATTTTTAGTATGAGCTTACGGCAGGAATTAATAGGGCTGCAGGGTGATGTAGGGGGAAGGCAAATTTGGCAAAGACATCAGGAGAAGATTGTTACCCTGAAAATTGATCCGGGACCAATGGCACTGGATATCGATACTCCCGAGGATTACCGGAAGGTTTTACAGATATTTAGGGGTCAGCATAAATAAAGACAAAGGGGGGTTAATCATTGCTGGGGGAGAGAATTCGCAACAAAAGAATGGAAAAGAAGTTAACCCTCAAGGAGTTAGCCGATAGGACAGAGCTTACCCAGGGCTTCTTAAGCCAGGTAGAGAGGGGTTTAACTGATCCGTCCATTACCTCCTTAAGGAGACTTGCCCATGCCCTGGATGTACCCATTTTTTACTTCTTAATGGACGAAGCTAAAACAAACCCGGTTGTTAGGAAACATGAGCGACAGAGCTTAAAGTTTCCCGAATCTCATCTTACCTTTGAGCTGCTATCTCCTGATTTAAACAGGAGCCTGGAGATGATGATGGCCCGCTTGGAACCAGGTGCTGTAACCTGTGAGGACCCCCTGACTCACCCTGGGGAGGAAAATATCTTGGTTCTACAGGGAAAAATGAAAATCCAAATTGGTGAAGATATTTACTTGTTGGAGGAAGGGGACAGCATTTATTATTTCTCCAGTATTCCCCATAAGATTTGGAGCACAGGTGAAGAGGATTTGGTTTTTATCTCTGCAATTACCCCTCCGGCTTTTAGATGATTAAATTTCAACAGCGATTGGGGTGTTTTAAATGAATTATGTAATGGGATACAGGTGCACCCTGTGCGGCAAGGAGTATGAGGCTAATTTGATGGATTACACCTGCCCCGCCTGTGGACCTAAGGGTATTTTGGATGTGGTATATGACTATTCCCAGATGAAAAGGCAGATAACCAGGGAGTATTTTAGGGACAATAAGAATTTTTCTATGTGGCGCTATGGGCCAATGACCACGGTGATGCAAAACTCCCTTTTGGAAAGAACTGCGGGTGGGCTGGACCCCGGTTTACCTGGCTAATCAGTTGGGACAGAAGCTAAACTTGAAGGAACTTTACATCAAGGATGAAGGCCTTAACCCCACTTCTTCATTAAAGGACCGGGCATCGGTGGTGGCTGTGGTAAAGGCCATTGAAAATAAGTTTGATACCATTTGCTGCAGCTCTACCGGCAATGCCGCCTCTTCACTGGCTGGCAATGCCGCCCGCATGGGACTTAAGGCGGTAATATTTGTGCCAGACAGGCTCCCGCCGGAAAGCTAACCCAATTGCTAATCTACGGGGCTAAGGTGATCAGCGTGGCGGGCAGCTATCAGCAGACCTTTGAGCTTTCAGCCGAGGCAATAAGCCGCTGGGGCTGGTACAATAGAAATGCCGGCATCAATGCACACCTGGTGGAGGGCAAGAAAACCGTTTCCCTGGAGTTTATTGAGCAGCTGAATTGGGACGTTCCTGATTGGGTTGCAGTGTCCGTAGGGGATGGCTGTACCATCGGGGGAGTTTATAAAGGTTTTTATGATTTGTTAATGCTTGGTCTAATTGATAGAGTGCCCAAAATCCTAGGGGTACAGGCAGCGGGATGCTGCCCCTTTGTGACGGCCCACAGGGAAAACAAGCCCCTTGTACCCACCGAAGAAAACACCCTGGCCGATAGCATTGCTGTGGGAGTACCCAGGAATCCAGTTAAGGCGCTGGAGGCGGTTAAAAATACCCAGGGTGAATGGATTACAGTATCCGACGACAAGATTTTAGAAACCATGAAGCTGCTGGGTACAACAGAGGGGATTTTTGGGGAACCTGCCGGGGTTGTTGGCTTAGCCGGGGTGGTTGAGGCTATAAATAAGGGCTTAATTAAAGCCCATGAGCGGGTGGGTGTAATTATCACCGGCAACGGGCTAAAGGATATCAACAACGGGCTAAAGGCGGTCGGTGAGCCCCTGCGGGTGGAACCGGAAATAAGCCAATTGGAGCAGATACTAACTAATTAAAGGGGGCAATGCAATTGAAAGACCGAATGATTGATTTTTGCCGCCGGTTAATTCAAATCCCCAGCATTTCCGGCCAGGAGCAGGGTGTGGCTGAACTGATTGCCCAGGAGATGAAGGCTCTGGGCTTTGACCGGGTTTGGATTGACAAGTACGGCAGTGTTATTGGCATGGTTCAGGCACCGGGGGAGGAAAGACCGTCCTCTTTGACGGGCATATAGATACGGTGCCGGTTTCTGACAGTCGGCAATGGACCAAGGAGCCCTTTGGCGGGGAACTTTCTGAGGGACGGGTCTATGGCCGCGGTGCCAGTGATATGAAGGGTGCGGTGGCGGCCATGGTTTATGCCCTTGGGGCAATTGCCCAGGGACAAGAGAGACCCACCGGGGATTTATATGTCAGCGGCACGGTACAGGAGGAGAACTTCGAGGGAGTAGCCCTGGCCAGTATTTTAGAAGAGGTAAAGCCCGAGGTGGTGATTATCGGAGAGGCCACGGAGCTGCGGCTGAATATTGGCCAGCGGGGCAGAGGAGAGCTGGCAGTGCATACCTACGGAAAATCTGCCCATTCCGCCAACCCCCAGGTGGCATAAATGCCATTAGCAAAATGCAGCCGGTGATCAAGGGAATAGAGAATCTAAAGCTTAATAGTCATGCTGTATTGGGCCAGGGCATTGGTGTTGTTACGGATATAATTTCTACCCCCTACCCAGCAGCTCGGTGGTACCAAACCACTGCCGGATAACCATTGACCGACGCCTTCTGGTGGGTGAAACAGAGCAAAGGGTTTTGGCTCAATTTGAGGAATTATTAGACGAAATAAAGGCCAGTGACCCTCAATTTTCCGGCAATGTAGAGTTTGTTAAAGCAGAGGCCCAGTGCTATACAGGGGTCAGCATCGAAGGCTTGAGATTTTTCCCGGCCTGGCTGATGGACCAGCAGGGTCCGGTGGTTCTTAAGGCCCAGCAAGCCATTAAGGAAGCGGGTTTGCCTGTGGTTTTAGGCACCTATTCCTTCTGTACCAACGGCAGCCAGAGTGCCGGGGTGAAGGGCATCGCGACCCTTGGCTTTGGTCCTCCCGGGAAAATTTAGCCCACTCAGTGGATGAATATGTTGAGGTGGAACAATTGGTAGGTGCCCTTAAAGGCTATGAGGCCCTGGCCAGAGTTTTATCTGAAAACTAAAATTTCCAACTAGTTAAGGAGAGAATTAGACATGAGCAAAAATAAAATCCCCTTTGGACCAACCTATGAAGAAATGCTGCACCCGGAAACCATTGCCCCGGAAATTCGTGCCAAAGCCCTTAAAGCCAAGGAAGCTGATGAACTGGATCCAGTCAACCTTTTTAATATTACCTGGAAGGATGAGGACAACCAGGTTCGTAAAATTGTCTTGCCTAAGGAAATTACCGGCGTGGATGCCAACATTGTAGTTATGCTTGGCACCTATTTCCCCTCAGGCTCCCACAAGGTGGTCCCGCCTATTCAACCTTGATTGAGGGATGTGTGGACGGAGAGATTATACCTGGAGAACACACTATCCTTGGACCATCCACAGGTAATTTCGGTATCGGTGTAGCTATATCTGCCGCCTGATGGGGTATAAGGCAGTGGTCATCATGCCGGATAACATGAGTAAGGAAAGGTATGAGCGGATTCAGGCCTATGGCGGTGAATTAGATTTAACACCGGGCACAGAGTCTGATGTAATCTTGACCCTGCAGCGTACCTATGAATTAAAGAAAAATCCTAAGAATAAACCCCTGGCCCAGTTTGAACTGCTGCCCAACTATCGTTTCCACCGCTACGTCACCGGCAACTCGGCCATTGAAGCAGTAAAGGGCATAGGCAACGGACGGATCGCTTGCTTTACCTCAGCTCCAGGATCAGCCGGAACCATCGCGGCAGGAGATGAAATTAAAAAGGCCTTCCCGGAGGCTAAGATTGCAGCCTGGAGCCCTACGAGTGCTCTACCCTGGCTACAGGAGGAAGGGGACAGCACCGCATTGAAGGAATTGGCGATAAGATGTGCACCCTAATCCACAACGTGCTGACCACAGACTTTGTTACCCTGATTAAGGATGAAGACTGTGTCCGGGGTCTTAAAATACTCAAGGATGGCACCGATGTATTGATTAAGGCCGGGGTAGCCCCTGAGGTTGCCCAGTCCCTGAAAAATCTATTTGGTGTTTCCGGCCTATGCAATATCCTTGGGGCCATCAAGATGGCCAAATTCCTACGCCTTGGACCGGAGGATAATGTGGTGACCATCGCCACCGACGGCTTTGACAGATATAACTCTGTCCTGGACGAACTGGCCCACCGCACCCTGGAGATGGAAGATTTTGTATTGGAGCGCTGGCTTAAGGATATCTTCCTGGATGCAGATGATAAGCATGTCTATGACTTTAGAAGGATGGATCTTAAAGAACAGCTATTCCAGCAAAAGGAGAAGGATTGGCTTCCCTTTGGTTACTCCCTGGAGTACCTTAACTCCATGAGAACCATGGAATTCTGGGATGGCGAGTATGAGAAGTACCGGGAATATGATGAGAAGATTAAGCAGATGAGATAAGCTAACGGTTCCAAAGGCAGTACTTTTGTAGTGACTTGCAAGCCTGAGGTAAACACGATGTTTACTCGAAGGCGGCCCATTTTCGCCCGAAGCAAGGGATGCGCTGTCCACTGCGGAGCTAGGAGTCGTGAGGATTATAAAACCCCGAATATAGGCAGTTTTTCGACAATCTAAGGCACTATTTTTGTAGTGCCTTTGGCTTTGAAGGAAGGGGTTGTTAAAGTGTTTGGTTTTATTGTTTTTTTGATATTAGTGATTGCCTCCATTGCAGCTTGGATTAACACGAAAATAATTTTAGAGGAAATAGAAAAAATTAAAAAACATATAGGTATGCCCGAGGATAAAACCGATTAAAGACATGGAACCCTTTTGATAAGTAGAAATTGGCCACCTTTGAAAAATAATTTTATTGTTAATATATGGTAAAGGGGTTGACTAAATACCAAAATATGGTAATATTTGGTTGAATGCTAACTTGGCGGCGTTCAGGAGGTGAGCTAAATGAAGTTTATCAACCTGAACAACCTTGGCAAGTGGGTTATAACCCTGGCGGTGGCACTGTCCTTTATGTTTGGCACCCTGGTAGAGAATAGATTACAGGTGGTGCACAATATCAAGTATGCCGTAGAGAATACCAGTGCTGTAATAATAATACCCGCCGGCAATAAAATTAAAGAAAGGTTTGATAGCTACTACAAACAAGCAGACAAGGCCTACAATGCTCTGAAAATCGGTACGGCAATAAGCTTAGCATTATGATTAGCTGGCTCCCGCAGAAAAATAACCGGGGGCCTGATGAAAGGGAGGGCAGTGAGAATAAAAGGTTAACAAAATTTTAATAAATCCACTGTTGACAAACAAATGTCTCCTGTGTAAAATCAGATACATGACAGGCAACATAATTAAACTTAGATGGGGAAAAGTAGTTTGGCGAATTCTTTCAGAGAGCCGGTGGATGGTGCGAATCGGCAGAAGAGCCAGGTGAATTCCTCCCCGGAGGGGATCTGCCGAAACACAGCGAGATATAAAAAAAGAGCTGTACTGCAAGTAGGTAGATACGGGACGATACCCGTTATAACGTTTAAGAGGGCCGGAAGAGTATCTCCGGTCAACAAGGGTGGCAACGCGGGAGAATAACCTCTCGTCCCTAATGGACTGATCATCCGTTAGGGGCGGGAGGTTTTTATATTTTCCACCCCGGCGGGAAAGTACTTTTATTATACTGGAGGCATCGACTATGATGAAAGACAAAAAGTATCTTTTAATTCCCGGGCCGACTCCGGTACCCCCGCGGTGGTAGAGGCTATGTCCAGACCTATCATCGGCCATCGCAGCGCCGAGTTTCAAGGTGTCATGGAGCGGGTTACCGGCAAATTAAAGAAGATTTTCCAAACTGAAAACCATGTTTTGTTATGGGCAGCTCGGGCACAGGGGCTTTAGAGGCAGCGGTGGTTAATTTGGTCAGTCCTGGAGATAAGGTCTTAGCCTCTCCGGGGGGAAATTTGGCGAGCGCTTTGCTGAGCTAGCCAAACTCTACGGCGGGGAAGTAATCTTCGAGGATTTTGGCTGGGGCTATGATATTGACCTGAATGTTGTAAAAAAGCAGCTTGATGCAAATCCTGATATTAAAGTGGTTTTAGCCACACAAAACGAAACCTCCACCGGTGTGCAAAACAACATTAAGGCCCTTGGCAAATTGGTAGCCCAGTATGACGCTGTGCTGGCAGTGGATGCGGTGAGCGGATTAGGGGCCATTGACCTGAAGACCGACGAATGGAATGTTGATGTGGTTTGCAGTGGCTCCCAAAAGGCCTTTATGCTGCCGCCAGGCTTAGCCTTTATCAGTGTAAGCGATAAAGCCTGGGCTAAAATAGAGAAAAACACCACTCCCAATTACTATTTCAGCCTCTTAAAGGCTAGAAAGAATATTGCTAAGTGGAACACCACCTATACAACTCCGGTATCGATGGTTTACGGCCTAGATGCAGCCTTAGACATGATTCTGGAAGAGGGTCTGGATAATGTATTTGCCAGACATGCGTTACTTGCTAAAGCAACAAGGCAGGTATTCAAGGGCTAGGCTTAGAGCTCCTTGTGCCGGATGAATACGCTCCTTAGCAGTAACAGCAGTGCAAGCGCCAATGGTGGTTGATGCCGACACCCTGCGCAAGGTGCTTCTCAAGGAATATGGAGTGACCTTCGCCGGTGGTCAAGACATGATGAAGGGGAAAATATTCCGCATAGCCCATATGGCTATGCCGACAAAATGGATGTAATTATCGCCCTGGCATCCCTGGAAATGGCCCTGGGTAAATGTGGCTATAAGGCGGAACTGGGTGCAGGTGTACGTGAAGCTCAAATGGTATTTGTGGGAGGGGAACACGCATAATGAAAGTATTAGTAATGGACGGCGTTTCGGAACAGGGTTTAGCACCGCTGCGTCAGCAGGCAGATATAGAAGTTGTAATCGGTGAAAAAATGACCGAAGATCAATTGGTTGAAGTAATTGGTGATTATGACGGCATGATTGTTCGCAGTGCCACCAAGGTAACCGAAAGGTAGTTGAAGCGGCTAAAAAACTTAAAGTAATCGGCCGGGCCGGTGTTGGTGTTGATAACATTGACCGGGTGGCGGCCACCAATAAGGGTATCCTGGTAGTAAACGCCCCGGACGGTAACACCATTGCAGCAGCTGAGCATACCATGGCCATGATGCTGGGTCTTGCCAGAAAGGTTCCGGCTGCCTGCGGCAAACTAAAGAACGGCTGCTGGGATAAAAAGGCCTTCCTGGGTGTGGAACTGAGGGGGAAAACCCTGGGTGTAATCGGCTTAGGACGTATAGGCTCTGCTGTGGCCAAAAGAGCCCAGGCTATGGAAATGAATATTATCGCCTACGATCCATACATTTCTGAAGAACATGCCAAGAAGATGGCCATTGAAATTGTGACGCTGAATGAATTGTATGCCAGGGCGGACTTCATTACTGTGCATATGCCTAAGACCAAAGAAACCTATCATATGATCAACAAAGAAAGCATTGCCCTAATGAAAGAAGGAGTTCGCATCATCAACTGCGCCCGGGGCGGTATTGTTGATGAGGCGGCCCTTTATGAAGCAATGATTGCCGGCAAGGTAGCCGGGGCTGCCCTGGATGTGTTTGAAACTGAACCAAATACTGACAGCCCCTAATCCAATTGGATAACTTCATTGCCACTCCTCACCTGGGGGCATCCACTGCTGAGGCCCAGATTAATGTGGCGGTGGATGTGGCTGAAGAAATTGTGGCGGCCTGAGGGGAGAAATTGTTAAAAACGCAGTAAACATGCCATCCATGAGTCCTAAACTGCTGGCTAAAATTCGTCCCTTCCTGGATTTGGCAGAGAAGCTCGGCAAGTTCCAGGCCCAAATGCTTAATGGACGGGTTGAAAAGGTTGAGGTGGTATACAGCGGAGATTTAGCCAGATATGATGTAAACCCCATTACCACCATATTATTAAAGGGACTGCTTGATCCCATCCTCCAGGAAAATGTAAACTTTGTTAATGCACCCCTGGTGGCTAAGAACCGGGGCATCACCGTGGTTCAAACAACCACTGATAATGCTGAGGATTACAACAATCTAATTACAGTTACCATATATACCGATAAGGGCAAGAGGATTCTGGCGGGTACCCTGTTCCAAAATAATGATTCGAGGATTGTAAACATTGACGGCTACCGCATCAACGCAGCTACCACAGGTCATATGCTGGTAGTGCCCCATATTGATAAACCCCGTATTGTTGGTCGTAGGCACCCTGGTGGGCGATAAGGATATCAACATCGCCGGTATGCAGGTGGGTCGTATCGAGATAGGCGGTAAGGCTATCATGGTCATGATGGTGGATAACATCATTCCCCAGTGTGCCTTAGATGAGCTAGCTAAAATTGATGGCGTGCTGGAAGTTAAAATGGTAAGCCTATAATAAAATGCTTAGTGGGGAAGTGAGAAGAAAAGCTCACTTCCCATTTTAATAAATATAGTAGAAGTTCAGTCAAAGCCTTGTTTTACAAAGGCATAGGTATGTAGTATAATACTTAAGGCAAAATATGATTATAAATGGCAATATTTCCACGCTATGAATTAATTGCCTACCGTGGGGGTCAAAATTTATGCTAGACATTAAATTTGTTCGCAGCCATCCCGAGCTGGTTATGGAAGGCTTACAAAAAAGGGGCTCAGATATATCTCTGGAAGAGTTCCTTAAGCTTGATGCCAAGCGCCGGGAGAAGCTGGTGATAGTGGAGCAGCTGAAGAATACCCGTAATGTTGTTTCTGAGGAGATTGGCAAGCTCAAAAAAACGGGTCAGCCAGCTGAAGATAAAATACTGGAAATGCGTCAGGTTTCCCAGCAGATTAAGGATATTGACGATGAAGTCAAGGCTGTGGAGGATAGACTGCAGGAGATCCTATTGGCCATTCCCAATATTCCCCATGAGTCTGTGCCCGAAGGCAAAGAAGAAAATGATAATGTAGAAATACGCCGCTGGGGTAAACCCAGGGACTTTAAATTTGATGCCAAACCCCACTGGGACCTAGGTGAAAACCTGAATATCCTAGACTTTGAACGGGGCGGCAAGGTTACCGGAGCCAGATTTTCCTTCTACAAGGGTATGGGGGCAAGGCTGGAGCGGGCTTTATTTAACTTTATGCTCGATATGCACAGCAGGGAGCACGGTTATACCGAAGTCTTCCCGCCCTTTATTGTAAATGCCGACAGCATGGTGGGCACAGGCCAACTGCCCAAATTTGCTGAAGATATGTTTAAGTTAGAAGGCTACAACTATTATTTGATTCCCACTGCTGAGGTGCCGGTAACAAACCTATACCGGGATGAAATACTGTCCGACGACCAGCTGCCCATTTACCACTGTGCTTACAGTGCCTGCTTCCGTGCTGAGGCGGGTGCCGCTGGAAGGGACACCGTGCTTAATCAGGCAACACCAATTTAATAAGGTGGAGCTGGTGAAGTTCAGCAGACCAGAGGATTCCTTTGATGAATTGGAAAAACTAACTGAAAATGCCGAGAAGGTTCTTCAGGCTTTAGGCTTACCCTATCGGGTTATCCTGCTTTGCAGTGGAGACATGGGCTTTTCCTCAGCTAAAACCTATGATATAGAGGTATGGCTGCCCAGCTATAATGCATATAAAGAAATATCCTCCTGTAGCAATTTTCAAGATTTTCAAGCCAGACGTGCAAACATTAAATATCGTCCGGCACCAAAGAGCAAACCAGACTTTGTTCACACCCTAAATGGATCTGGAGTAGCCATTGGCAGGGCGCTGTCAGCCATTCTAGAAAATTACCAGGAAGAAGACGGCAGTATCACTGTGCCACCTGTACTGGTACCTTATATGGGTGGGGTTGAAAGGATTACCCTCTAAATAAAATTAAATAAAAAATATGCAAATTGACAACATGTATTCCCTGTGATATACTCTATCTTGCTTGGGAATACATGATCTAATTGGAGGGAAGTCCTCCGAATTCGGAGGGGTGTCCGAGCGGTTTAAGGAGGCGGTCTTGAAAACCGTTGAACCTCTTTGGTTCCGTGGGTTCGAATCCCACCCCTTCCGCCATTTAAGTTTAATAGTAATTGTGGAGAGCTGGCCGAGTTGGCTGAAGGCGCTCGCCTGCTAAGCGAGTATACGGCTTAAACCTGTATCGAGGGTTCGAATCCCTCGCTCTCCGCCATATAATTAGCAAAACCAATGTCTTAGGAAATTAGGACATTGGTTTTTTGTTCAAGGACACTTTGCATGAGCGTGCTTTAGATAAAAGCATGTAAAATGATATAATAGTACGTTACATATATAGAAAAGAAGGAGTTGCCATGAGGAAAACGGTGTTAATTACAGGGGCTTCACGTGGCATTGGAAAGGCAATGGCGGAACTCTTTGCCGCCAATGATTATAATGTTGCAATTAATTATAACAAAAGCGAAGAAGAGGCGGAAAAATTGCACCGACAGTTACTTGATAAAAAGTACAATGTAATTAAAGTGCAGGGAGATGTCCGCAACAGAAGTCAGGTCGAAAACATGGTAAACACAATATATAGTCGATTTGGTGATGTTGATGTTTTAGTAAATAATGCCGGTATTGCACAACAAAGACTATTTACAAGCATTTCTGAGGATGATTGGGATTTGATGTTCGATGTAAATGTTAAAGGGATGTTCAATTGTTGTCAAAGCGTACTCCCAAAGATGATAAATAACAAGCAAGGAAAAATAATTAATATTTCATCAATATGGGGCTTAACGGGTTCGTCATGTGAGGTACATTATTCAGCATCAAAGGCTGCTGTTATCGGGTTTACAAAAGCGCTGGCAAGGGAAGTCGGGCTATCAAATATTCAAGTCAATTGTGTTGCGCCAGGTGTTATTGAAACGGAGATGAATTTACATTTAAACACAGCCACAATAGAGGAATTAAAGAGCAATACTCCCTTAAGGGTATTAGGCTCTGGGAGAGATATTGCTGAAGTGGTTATATTCCTTGCGTCAAGCAGGGCAAATTTTATTACTGGGCAAGTTATTAGTCCTAATGGTGGATTTGTTATTTAAAACTGTATCAATAATCCCATAGAAATTTCTCGTAAAGGGCTTTAGTTAGCCTCAAACAAATGGGAGCGCTGAAACGTCCCCATATTAGTAAAATCTTGACTCTATGATTTTATCTATTTAATAGCGGTTAATTTCTAGTTATTCTTAAACTGCTCAACCAACAATTTTAAAATCCGGCTGGAATTGATTGAGCCGATCATGCGTCCTTCCGCATCGGTAACAGGAATTGCCGAAAGTTGATTGGTGTACATTTTAGTGGCTACCGATAGAAGATCTTCCCCCAGCACCGCCCTATCCGCAATGCTTGAATATATTCGCTCCTTAGCCAGAGGGTGAGCAAAGAAGCCTCTGGGCGGCAAGCCTCGTCATAGCAACCGTTTAGGAAAGACTCCATTGTAATATAACCTACCAATTGGCCGTCCTTATTAACCTCAGATAGGATGCCGTCTCTTACCAGCTCTTGCATGTTATCGGGGGTCAAAACGATGTTGTTATCCGGTCCCATAAGCTTATTTGCCCCGCCAGAGCCGGATTTAATGTGCTGAACACCTATGAAATTAGGATTGACGGATATCTCGTTATTGCCAAATCGCAGAAAAAGGCTGGAACCAAAAATAACCACAATAACCAGGGCTGAGAAGGCAATGACACCTGCTAAAATGTTTGACACGGATGGGTCCAGGGACACGGCAAGGCTATGGAACCTGTCCGGGACTGGATTATTTGACCTATTAAAACAGTTAGGTTTTTAAAAAAGAAATGTAAAAATACCAGCACAGCTATTAAGGATAGAAGTTTGGAAAGGGCATCAATATTTTCCGGCACTTTAATATTAAGCTTCATTATAATTATCACCACCAATATCAGCATATGCTGGGTTAATGTAATAAATAATCTTGTCTGGAGCATAATTACAGTTGCTTTGTTGACAAGAAATGATATATAATTATTTTCGTGGCGACAACATGCCCTGCAAACATAATATGTGCCCGTGGCTCAATTGGATAGAGCACCTGACTACGGATCAGGAGGTTAGGGGTTCGAGTCCCTTCGGGCACGCCATGTTTTACTTGACATCTTGTCTACAGTATGATATTATTTTTCTTGCCTCAATATGTGCCTGTGGCTCAATTGGATAGAGCACCTGACTACGGATCAGGAGGTTAGGGGTTCGAGTCCCTTCAGGCACGCCATGTCGACAAGTTGTTAGTTCTTAATAAAATTTTGGGCTAACAACTTAATTTATATGCGCCCGTAGCTCAGGTGGATAGAGCAACGGTTTCCTAAACCGTGTGCCGGTGGTTCGAGTCCTCCCGGGCGCACCATTTTTTTATTTTAAGGGGTTTTTTTATTTGTCCCATGCTTCCTATATGCGAGAGGCATTGCTTGAAGCAGAAAAAGCTGCTGCAAAGGGTGAGGTACCCATCGGTGCCGTAGTGGTTGCCGAAGGAGAAATTATAGGCCGGGGCCACGACCTTAGGGAAAGCCTTTGTGATGCATCGGCCCATGCAGAAATACTAGCCCTGCGCGAGGCGGCAGCACCTGGGTGACTGGAGATTAAACCATGCCACCCTTTATGTAACTGTGGAACCCTGCGCCATGTGTGCCGGTGCCATTGTGCAGTTCCGGGTGAGGCGACTAGTATACGGAGCACCAAATCCCAAGCACGGTTCGGTGGATACCATCCTAGACATAGTCAACCAACCCCGGTTTAACCACCGGGTAGAAGTAATATCCGGCATAATGGAAGATGAATGCCGTGAGGTAATACAGAAATTTTTCAAATCACTAAGAAACAAATAGAACACGGAGAGTTGGCCGAGCTGGTCGAAGGCGCTCGACTCGAAATCGAGTAGACTGTGATGAGCGGTCTCTAGGGTTCGAATCCCTAACTCTCCGCCATATACATATAAACGAAGGGATTCTCGCTGTTGATGGTGAGAATCCCTTTGCTTTTTATTAGACGATAACTAATGTAGCCGACGGGTTAGTCGACCATGATAGCCAATAAGTCGCCAAAATATAGTATGACCTAATATGTGACATTGTTTATTGAGGAAAAATTTATGTAATAATGTACACCTATACTGTTTCTCGTCATGTAACCGTGTATCTATAGTCGGCCCATGTTTTCTTTCCAACTTTTAAACTGATGTTGTATAAAAATACAAAGGCAAGTTTCGGTATAAAATCCACCATTACTAACTCTAGTTGAGAATTCAAAATCTCTACTCTGCGAAACTTTACCGTACCTTACTGTTTCACTTAGCATTTTCAAAGGCTTTCCATTGGCTTCATCAATAAAGATTAATTTATTATTTTCACATTTGTATATAATATTTCTTTTGCTCATTAAAGACAGAACAGTACAGCATTCTTTTTAGGTCATCATCAATAAGGAAAAAACTTTCAATTGGTTGGTCGTCATGTTCATTAACCAAGGCTGCGATCACCTACATATTCTTAGTTTATTAGTTGTTGGTCATCAAATAATATATTCATTGTATCAGAAAAGTGTAAATTTAGAGTTTTTTATTCCTATTGGACATAATTTTTGGATGTTTGTTCAAGAAATATAATATAATCTGTGATAAAGTGATGTTCAATCCTAACTTCCACTAATAACATTTATAAAAAGGGGACTCTCACTTTAATAGGTGAGAATCCCCTTATGTATTGATCAGTGTCCACACAGACGACTTTCTGGCCGACGTTATTGCGGACCGACCTTTGTTATAAATGTTTTTTAGAACCAAATCCACCGCTCCCATGTAATATCAACATTAGCCTTGGACTCAACAAGAAACTTCAGTCCCGATAAGGTGAGTATTAGATTATCGTAATCGCCAGTTATCCATCTAGCACAAGCTCTGTGACAGTTATTACGTAGTATCAGATAGTCATCTTTAAAGCCAATATCTGCTTCCGTCTTGGCATTATTACCCCAGTAGTCACAGCCAAATGGTTTTAAAATACCCCAATATTTAAAGGAACTAACAAATATCTCTGAGGATAGATCTGGATGGTTAGTAAACTCTTTAGGAGTAACTTCAATTACCTTACCACTACTATTAAATTCTACAATCTTATTGTTACCAATGTATACCCCAGAATGGCCCTCTATAGATGGAAATATGGCTTTACAATATACGATTGAACCGAACTTAGGAATAACGTAATCAATGTGTCTAACTATCTTTTCTACATCATCAATTAATGGTCTTTTTTGAATTTGTATAGGGTTAAATTGGTCTAAATGTTCCTTTAGTTGATTTAATTTATCTAAGGTATCTCTTAAACTAAGGATAGATCTTCACCTCCTGATAAAAGATCTTCTATTCGGATATAGTTATACCTGTAAATAAATTCCAATAAATAATTCTAAAGTTTTACTTTTTTGAGTTGATAATTAGTTAAATAAAGGTTTTTGGCACAAATTGGTGAATAATCAAAACAGTTCTAGGAGTCTTTAATTAAGGAGGTTATTATGACTACGGAAGAAATCAAAGACCATATAAAGCTTATTGATAATGAAATACAGGATTGCTGTAAGGTATTATCAATAATAATTGGACAATCAGGCATCTACACTAAGTATTCACCAGAAGGTAAACTAATGTTTCTATTCCCTAATGGTAAACCAATTAGTTTTATGAATGAGAAAAGGGACAAAACAGGAAAAATAATTGAAAAATTTACCTGTGAGCTTTCTTGTCGTGAGGATAAGGGGGGKTTTAAAACAGAAAGGCGTTTATATAACACTATTATGCAAAGGTTTCAGAAGTGGAAAAATGATACTCAGAGAGATGTCACGAAAGTTAAAGACAGAGGTATTGGGCGATAACAACTTTTGGGTTAAACATCTTGAGAGAGATTAGTCCGTATCCATTCCTCCGCTGCTTCATCAAACTGATTGGCTATTGAAAAGAATGTCATTGCATAGTCGTTACTGTAGATAACTAACAACTTATACACAGAGTACCCTGTTAGGTTAAAAACATCTATAAACTCAGGGTATATGCCTAATAAGCCTTGGTCTTCTGGGTTAAGTCCTATTACAGAAAGGTCTCTGATGTTGTCACCGCTCTCTAACACAACCATATAGCCATAAGTATTAGGATTATAATCACCGAGCCCACCAAGTAGTTCCACCATCTGAAGAAATTCCTTCTCTAAAAGCTCTAGGTATTCAGGGGGTAATGCATTGGTGGTTTTTAATATGGTGATATCTTGAAGGGATTTTATTATTCTCATAGTATCTACCTCCTTGGTTCATACAAAATAATTTAAAGGCCTAAGCAACTAAGAGAAGTGCTTAGGCCTAACTATATTGATATCTACACACTGTTGATGGTTTCCTTGACTCCATCTGCTGCAATCTTGCTCCCTATAGCATACATAGAACCGTCTGTAACAGCACAAACGGTAACACCAGTACCAATAACTGCACTTGATGTAGCTAAGCCGCTTGTAACTGCCACAGCCCCAACAGTAGCGGCGGTAGAAGCGGCTATGCCTACAGCTATGGGCGCACAGGCGATGACTCCTACGCCGAGAGCTACTTTTCCTAACCCTGACCAGACACTCATATTTTCACCTCCTTACGTATTAAAGAAGAAAGACTGCCCGAATAAAAAGCAGGCAGTCTTTAAGCAATTAAAAATAGAACTTATTCATATAGAATTTTACTTCAAAGTCTTCTAGGTTAATATCCAAGACGGAAGTTAATATAGTCCCTGAACGATAAAGGTGACCTGATAATCTTTTATGCTAGCCATATCTAAAAGAGGTGAAATATAGTTATATAAGTCTTTTGCGCCGATTAAAATGTCTCTGGTGGTCTCGGTAGTGGGCATAGACACAATACTACATCTTACTTTAGTTTCATGGTTTTTTAAATTTGCTTCTAAAACAGCAAATTCGGTTTTGTCATTTTCAAGCGTATTCTTTAACTCGTTAAGAAAGTCAATACCACCTCTATTTTTAACCACAACTTCAAATTCAGCTATACAGCTTGAACGAAAACTCATATCATTGATGTCTAATCTAACTTTACATCCCATTATAAAACCAGCTCCTTTATTAATTATCATAGGTTAGTAGATAGTTTTTGAAAAAATCCTGCATCAAACTTGTTAGCGACTTCTCTTTGCATGTCAGATAATACGTGGGAATACAGGTCTAATGTAATTGCTATAGATGAATGTCCTAACCTTGTAGATGCGACCTTGGGTTGAACACCGTACTTTAGCATAAGGGTAGCATTTGAATGTCTAAGGTCATGCAAGCGAATATGGGGAAGTTTATTGACCTTTAGAAAATTCTTAAACTTTTTGCTGAAATATCCAGGGGAATATAGTGTACCATCTGGCTTACAACAAACATGACCACTGTTGTTATAAGCAGTACCAAGCATCAACCTTTCTTGAGCCTGCTTTTTCTTATGGTTCTTTAGTATCGTAATAAGTGATTCAGGAAGTTCAATAGTCCTATTACTAGATTCGCTTTTTGGTTCCTTGGTTAACTTCCCTTTTCGGTCTGTACTAAGTTGTTATTAACTGTAAGTGTCTTTCCATCAAAGTCTATATCAGACCACTTAAGACCCAATATTTCGCCCCTTCTAAGCCCTAGAGAAGCCCCAAGTGTTAATGGCAATTCCATGTCTGTATCTTGGGCTGTTTTTAGTAGGTTGATTAGTTGATCTTCGTCATAGACTTGTGCCTTGTATGGCTTTGCCTTTGGTAATGAAACTAATTCTGCTACATTACGTGGTATAATTTGCATTTTAACTGCATGATTAAGGGCTTCATGAATGTTTCTGTGGATATACCTAACTGACCGAGGCGATAACCCGCCTTTTCCATCAGCCCTACCATTCTCCAGCAACTCTTTGTAGAGTCGCTGGAGGTCAAGAGGTTTTAGCTCCTGTAGGAGTTTCTTACCTATCCTTGGCTTGATGTGTTTAGTAATATTTACGAGATATGATTCGACTGTAGTTAGCGATAGATTTATTGAATGCCCTTCAATCCATTCATCTAAATATTGGCCGAAAGTAATTTTACTAGGTTCGATATAAGTACCATTTTCGTGTTCAGATATCAATTGAGCTAGTAATTGTTGCGCCTCCTTTTTCGTGTCAACATTACGGTAAAGACGTTTTCGTTTACCATAAGAATCTTTGCCACTTTCAAAGACAACCTGCCACTTGTTACCGCTTTTGGTTGACCTTTTTCTAATGTGACCAGCCATTGTGCATCGACTCCTTTAATTTTAAGTCTTTAGAATTTCACGATAACCTGGAACGTGAAGCCATGACTCAACAGCTATCCGAGTAGTTTTATAGGCATTACCAATACGAACACAGGGAATAGACCCGCTCTTAAGCAAACTTAGCGCTTTCACATAGCCGATATCTAGGTACTCTGCTACCATCTTGGCATTCATGACTTCGGGGTAACTGTCCAGACCTTTGGCCATATACATCACATCCTTGTTCTATTACTTCAATGATATATTTTTGATATAGTGCATTAACGCGGTTTTTTTTGCTTTCGTTCAATCAGGTATTGCTTTAACTTAACCTGACCAGTAAAATCATTTTGGAAACTTGTTTCATAATCTTTCTGTGACTCGGGTAAGGCCTTAACAATAGCCTTAACCCGAGTATTTTCTCTAATCTCAACAGGTTCATATAAACCTTGACTTCGGAAGTAATTCTTAAGACCATAGCGTTCCATGTCTTGGCTGTTTTCAGTTAGTTGCTTACCCATATAGAGAGCCACATTATTAACTTCATTAAAGTCAACTTCCTGAAGGTGAACAAATCCGTTCCTCCAAATTTCTTCAAGCTCATTTTGTGAAATAGGGGGGAGGTTAAAAAAACAAGATGTGGTAGTGAACTCTAGAATTCATCGTTGGTATCACCTCTCTTTACGTTGTTCTCAACTACTCCTACATATTTGAGGGTTGCTTTTTTGTACCCAAAGAAGTAGTTAAGTCTCATAACGAAGTCTTAAACTCCTTTGTAACCTGCTTAGGGCTAAGGATGTCTCTGAAGGTAAGAGTAACAAAGACTGGTTTCATAACGTTACCATCACAATCTTTGTACATACCAGCATTACAGTGGGAGAGCCTTCTTATGGAGTTTCTGGCTTTGTTAGCTGACTTTTTTCTATTCCTAGCCACTACATCAGGAGACGCTACCTTACAACGACCAGATGGGATGACATCATTTTTAGAAGGTCTTCTTATTATGATTGGTTTCTGATAATGATAGTGTTCTATGATGTTTCCACTGATAACTATTTTCTCCTGATATGTTTCGGTGGAAGGGACGTGTTGATGGTCAGACTTATCGTTAATACTAGACATGTTAAAAACACCTTTTCTGAAAGTAAAAACCTACAATCTAGTTAGTTAGAGGATATTTCTCTTCTATTATAAATTCTTCAAAACTTAGGTCGCCTTTTGTTTGGGTCTGAAGACGTTTCAAAATGAATTTGGCAAGTACTTCCAGATCATCTTGATGCAAATCCAATTGTTGAATAGCTTTTGGTAATATATAGCGAACTTCAATAGTTGAATCGTGCCCAGGAGCTACATCGACGTCGGGAAACCCGCGTAATTCTTTTGCAATCCTACTGTACATGTAATCAAAAGCAGCTAGGACGTCATCCTCCATTCTTGTGTCTTTGTACTTGCTGTTAAGTTCGTAAAATTTGGAATCGGGTGAGTGAAACAAATGTGGGCTAATTCCATCATAAGTTTCTGCATAATATAAAAACCCAATTATTTTGTTGTCGTAATCGTATCTGAGTTTTCTAGCTGCTTTTAAAAGCTCTTCTGCTTTTTGTAGGTTTATAGTCACATTTAATACCTCCTAATAGTTCATAGTTTTTTGTTTATTAGAATTTTTCATTTTGAGCATCTTCTTGAAGCGATATTTTGAAAGGTAACTATTCTAGTGGATCAGTTTGATTTGTCATTAGATTAACCTCCTTTTATTTGATTTGCTTTTTCTTGCTTCTGGTTAATTCTGAGTATATAGCAGGGAACAGCTCTTAGCAGAAGCGCAATGTCAAAAGGAGGTCGGTAATCCATAACCCAACAAAAAAGGCTAGTAGTTTAGCCCTTTCTGGAATGTACCATCTATTTCAAAAGTTTTGTGGTTGACTTTTTATCATTTCTTGTATAATACTTTCTGCTTTTTGTCGTATCTCTTTCCTGGAGTGTCTTACTGATAGCTTATTTTTTTGTATCCAATCTTTAATGACTTTTTCCAATTGGTTCATCAATTTAAACATTTGAATATCCTCATAACCCTTATTATTATCAGGGGTAAATAGAACATTAACATGCCCTTTGTAAGTGTTAGAAAGTGATTCTAAAACTGTTCTTTCTCTTTTTTTGTTTTTCATAACAAGAATTGCTTTAGGTGCTTGTACATGATTTTCAATTACTTCATGGACAAAATCCTGATAGTCATTCTGTGTAAATTCATAGGTAGCTCTAAAGTACATTTTATTATCCTTATCTTCAATAGCGCAAAGTAAAAAATGATCTTTTGGTCTATAGCATACACAACATTCTTTTTTACCTACTCTAAGACAACCTAATGGAATTACATGTAAATACCAGAGTTCAAGAGCCTCATCTTGATTTGCTTCATTAATGGTATTTATGAATAATTTTCTTTCAAGTAGTTTTTGCTTAATGGAAATCTTTCGTTTTTTTCTAATAGCATTGTCGGTAGAGTTGATTAATCTAAAGGCCTTTGCCTTGTTAATTTTTAAATTATATATTTTTTCCACATGCTCGCTTACTAGAGACCTTGTCCAATAAGGGTGAGCATAGCCAAGGTCAGCAGGTCTTCTTTGGAGATCTAGTTTAATTTGTGATTCTACTAAAGTATCTATCTTTCTTGGCCTACCACTTTTGGATTTGGTTCTTAAGGAAGAAAGACCTTCTTTTAAGAATTGATTTATCATCTACGTACTGATTCATCAGATACGCCGAGGAGTTGCCCTATTTCTGGTTTGCTAAGTCCTCGATAATGATATAAACAGCAGTTAATTTATTCTTGTACTTGCTATCTGTTGTTGAACTTAATTCTTGTTGTAATTTTTCTATACTATCTTTATCCTTTTGCAATAAGTTCACCTCGCAGAGGAATCTGAAAGTTTTTATTTCAATATATTATGGCAAATAAAATTTAAACCTGCCAGATAGTAACACAGTACTTTTGTTATAAGATTAAAAGTTAAAAAGTATCTATTCTGTGTTTAAACATCCGCCCAGAACACTTGTTTTCAAATAAACTCTAGCTATTCGACATTTTTTTACATTGCTATACTACAAATAGTGATATATTTAAACAAAGTAGTTAGTACACTCAAACATTAGAATAATTTACGGAGCAGGAAAATATTTACAATTGGCGAAGTAAATAGGGGGTTCTTGTTTTGCCCAGGAAGAAAAACCATACGGTAGAGATAAAAAATTTATTAATGATAATGTCTATGGTGGAATAGGTTTTACCAACACGGAATTTGCTATTATTAATACGCCTACCTTCCAACGACTCCGCAGAATAAAGCAACAAGGTTTAACAAGCCTCACGTTTCCCTCATCAGAACATAATCGTTTCAGTCACTCGCTGGGTGTTTTATTTATAATGGGGAAAATAACTGATAGGCTCCAACAGTTAGGAATGGAACCGAGAGAGCAGAAACTACTAAGGTATGCTGCACTGTTACATGATATTGGACACTATCCATTATCACATTTAACTGAGTCGGTATATGGGTTGCGCAGTGCGCTAACGACTCCTAAGCCAGATAGCCCCCTTACTATTTTTTGGAAGAAGCATGGTGTGGGAAAAGCTCACCACGAAAGATTGGGTGTAGAGGTTCTTAAAAAAAGAAAAGACATTAGAATGATATTAAAAGAAGATGGCTTTGATCCAGATGAAATAGGAGAAATTATAACAGGGATACGGGGAATCAGTTGCATCATCAATTGATGCATTCTAGTTTAGACGCTGATCGTTTAGATACCTGCTTAGGGACTCATCTGCTGCGGGTGTAAATTATGGTCTAATCGATTTAGATTATTTGATACGTTTAATTAATATTGGAGAAGCAGAATTTAATGTTGGTGGAATTAGCGAGAAAGTTAATGCAATGGGTGTTAATATCAAGGGTATCCATACGTTAGAACACTATTTAATGGCCAGGTATTTTTCATATTCCCAAGTAACCATGCATAGAACAACCTCTGCATTTGAGTCACTGGCTAAAACAATAATTTGGTTTTTAGCAGAAAATGGTCGAATATACACAGATTATGATAGTATAAAGAAAATAGTAGGAAAAAAGGAATTCTTAGCTTTTGATGACAGCTACCTTTGGAATAGGATTGGAAATAAAAGTTTATTTATAGATTCAACATATGCTACATACAGGGATGCTCTGATTGAACGTAAACGTATAAAAATACTCTATGAAATTAAAGAGATCAGAAATAAGCAATACTGTCCCGACCCCCGAACCAACTATAGTAAATTAAAGAGCGCAGTAGAAACAAATCTTAAACTGTTTGCTTCAAAGCTGGGAATACCCATTGAAAGGATTGGTTATTTAGAACAAAAGATGTCTGTGGATAAGTCCTTAGATGAAATCTTTAAAGATGAAATAGATCAAAAAGAAGCTCCCAGGGTTTTTATAAATAATAGAACATCTTTGTTAGTTGACCAACAAGCTTGCTTAATCAAAGAAATGTTTGATAAAGAACTCCATATACTTAGGGTATTTTACATAGACCCTTGGCCGTATGATAGAGATAAAAGCAATGAACTACATAAGTCTGCTAAAGAGTCAATAGGGTGTGAATTAAATTTTAATTGAGAAGGAGGAATACTATGTGGAGTAAAGGACTAGAGGTAAAGTTATGTGCAGAGCGTCTTGGTTTAAACCTTAGTATGGATACTTTCTCTAACCGACTAGATTTACAAAAAAGTTTTTACTTAATGCAAGTTTTTGGGGTGGATTTAGGATTTAGGTTTGGCTGGTATTTGAGGGGACCGTACTGTTCCGAACTTACTAAAACAGCATTTGAGTTAAAAGAAGAGGCAGATATAATTTCCAACATACAAGGGCAACTTCCCCAGTATGTAGAATCTCGAATAGAAAATTACCGTCATTGGATATCTTCAACAAAACCTGAGCACATATCCCCAATTGCTTGGAAAGAACTCTTAGGTTCTTTACACTATCTAAAACACATCGCCTACTTACCAAATGGTAAATCAAAAGAGGCAGTATGTACTGAATTAAAAGAACGTAAAAGTTGGTACTCAGAGGATGATATAAATTTGGGTGGGATGCATTAGAACAAGTTGGACTTATTCAAAATCCTGAACTTGCTGTCTAGGGGAATTTTGGAGATAGACTTAAATTTTTATAAAATTTGAGTTACGACAGAGGGTATTTCCTTTGTCGTTTCGTTTATGTACTGATGTATATTGATGTTCACGTACAACAAAACACAGCATAAATCTTAGAATAAGACGAGGGGATATACTTTTTGCCGTTCAAAAATATGTGTATATGCTGTTAATACTTTTCTTATACTAATTGGGTATGACATAGTTTATAAGGAAAATTTAGTAAAAATAGGGCTTTGAAGAGCTTCAAATGAAGGGTGTTCATTAATATGGCTTCGGAAGACTTTGTTTCATATTCTATCATGAAGTACTTTCAACAAGAGGGATGGTATATATTGCAATACCATCCTCCTGGAGGGCAAGCTTGTTTTGCAGTACCTGTTTTAGGGGATATAACTTACCCAGACATTATAGCATACAAGCATAACAAGATTATGGTAATGGAGAATAAGGGTAGATACAGCCAATCAGACATTGAGAAGTTAACCAAATTAATGTCTGATCCAAATGCACTAAGGCATATTAAGGAATTCACAAAAACATACTGTATACAACATAAGTTACCCTTTCCCACGGTGTTAGAGTTTTTTTATGGCCATGGATATAGTATAGATAGAGTTACAGAATCATTGGAAAAAATTAACCTTTTTTTTGTTCATGAGAATCGTACTATAAATTTAATTAGTTGTCACAATAGACCTTACCAATTAGTTAAGGGGATGATTAAATGCCAAATAAAATATGGCATGCTTCGGACTATAATAGTGCACAATGGTTTATACATGGTTCTACTTTACCTGGGTTAAATTGGGTGCCATCTGTAATACCTAACCCTGGCTCTGCGGATTTTCTTAATTTACCAGAAGCCCTAAAAAAAATTCTGAGGTTAGATAAACCTGATTTAATTGCTACAATAGAGGTTGGTGGGATAGATGTCCCTGTTGTTAGTATAGAAATAACCACAACCACACCACAAAGTCAGCATGCAAAGCAAAGAATACCTAGGCTAATTGCTGCAGCAGAAACTGGCGTACCATCTTTATATATAATTCTAAATCGTAAGAGAGGTAATGATGGACGTAATTATAGTTTAGGAAATGATCTTTACCATGGAGTTAACCGTATTAGGCAAATTAATAACGTACCTGTATTTATATATCATTACCCTGACAATAATGGAGTACCCGACCATGATGGTAGCTTCCCTAATCAACCTAATTTAAACGCTCCTTCAATTCAGAATGCTTTTAGAACTATTGACACATTAATAAGTTGTAAGATAAACCAGCAAGACATAAATGCGAGTGCGTGGATACAAGCAGAGATACAAAGGCATCAAAACCAGGGTAATTTAGCAAATGTACAAATTCAAAATTTTGATACACTTGCACAAATCAATACAAGTGATTTAGGGAGTTTTTTACGTCAAAATACAAATATGACTGCAAGAAGGATACAACAAACAATTAATAAATTACCAGACCGTATTTCAAGACGTAATCAAACTATAGTATTTAGACCAGGTGGGCGGTTATTTGAGCATGCAAATGACCCATATTCTGGAATGCTAGCATTCTTCGATTATGTATTCTGTAGGACAGGGCAAGGAGTAGAGGATAGGGTTAAAAACTTGATTTATATGCCAGTAAATACCAATATACATAATATTACCGATGAATTTTGCCCTTCGGGATATAGTAACTTTTGGCAAAATAGTTGCCCTTTTCGAAGAAATACTGTTCCATCTGTCAACGACCAGTTTAAAATATCCCACCATCTACAATACGGGTGTGTATTTACAAAAATTAAGCCTTTAAGAATTTTAGGTTATTTTTCTGACATGATTGTTTTCCAAGATTCTATGTTAGTTTTTTAATTATAAAGGCAACCCAAATGGGTTGCCTTTTATATATTATTTTAAGACATCAGAGATAGATTCTGCTATAACTGTTGAGATTTTAGGTGGAACAGCATTACCTATTAAATAATACTGATTAACCAGACTACCTGAAAATTTAAAGTCATCAGGGAAAGATTGAATTCTAGCACATTCTCTAGGTGTTAATAGTCTATTTGCCATTGGATGCACAAATCTTCCGCAAGTTATTTTATCCATACCTGCAACTATAGTTCCACAGGGTTTTTCCCAATCAAGACGACCGTATATGTTCTTTACATGTCCTCCACTCCCATATTCCCCATTTAGCATTTTCCTTAAATGATTAGTAAGAAGTTCGTGTGGAACATTGGGAAGGCCCCCCCCAACAGGTACATGCGAAAGTCTTTCTATAAGGCGGTTAGAATGTTTCATGGCTCTATGATTGTATATAATCCTTTTTGAAGATTTACTATTTAAAACCAGCTCTTCTTCGCCTTCCCCGCTTTCTATATATGGTAAATCGCCAATTGCATCCCTTAATACCATGGTTTTCCCAGACTTTCTTTGTTCAATTCCTATTATAACTTTTTCCAATGTATTTGTATTTGGGTCTACCTCCTTATTTACAGCTACTAATAACCATCTGGTTCTAGTTTGAGGAATTCCATATTCAAGTGCATTTACGAATAGAGTCTTTATGTTAAAATGTTTATCGAGTGATTTTTTTATAAAGTCAGGGTATTTTTCCCCAGTGTAATGCTTTTTAGAAACAATACCTTGTACATTTTCCATTATAACAATCTTTGGCCTTACGTTAAGACATATTGACATGTAAATATCAACTAGTGAGCTTCTTTTGTCATCGTCCTTCCTCTTTCCGAGGGTACTAAAACTTTGGCAGGGAGGTCCACCAAGTAGAACATCACAGTTATATTTTAGGCTATCAATAACATTTTCTACTTCTTCTGGATTATATAAATCCTTTAACTCGAAAGAAGTATTCGGATGGTTGTCTTTATAGACTCTACCTGCAATCGGCCAGTGGTCAACAGCGAGTAATCCATTGTAATTATTATTATTGTAGAAACCGTAGGATAAGCCACCGCAACCACAGAAAATATCTGCATATTTTAACATAAAATCACCCTAACGCTTGTTTAATTGAATTAGCCAATACTTTAGAAACTAAAGGGGGAACTGCATTACCAACCTGAACATATTGCTCTCTCATATTTCCTACGAATATAAAGGAATCAGGGAAGCTTTGTATTCGTGCAGCTTCTCTAACAGACAATGTTCGGTTTTCTGTAGGGTGGATATACATATATCCATCCATTCCTATGTGTGCTAATACTGTCCAGGAAGGTTTAGATAAATCCAAACGCTTTAAGCATCAGGAAAAATATCTTCTCTAAAAGGTAAAATTTGTCTTACATTTTTAGGTAAGTCCATATACTTGCTTCCTTGGGACATATAACTGAATACTTTCTTAGCTCTATCGTTTGACATCCTACAAATGTTATTTCTTACTGTAGAATTTTTATTTCTAATCATAATTTGATAATTAGTTAGATTAGTGTCTTTTGAATACGGCAATTCATCTTCTCTACAACCATCATATATTTTAGGTAAATCACTAATAGCATCATAGACGGTTGTTGCTTTTTGTAATTTACTTTCGTCTAAAGTAAAAATATTAACCTGCTTTTCCTCGCAACAATAATGTGTAGGAGCATGAAACTTAAATTTTATTCCCTTCTTAGTCCCTACTAGTATTAATCTTTTTCTAACTTGTGGAACTCCAAATTCAACACTATTAATGATCTGGATATGGGGTTCATACCCCAAGCCTAATACAAGGTCTATTAATCTATCAAATAATTTGCCCTTATACTTTGTTTTCATCCCAGGTACGTTCTCCATAAGGAAAATTTCAGGACGGTAGTAACTTATATAATTAAAGAAATAATTAAATAAATAATTTCTTGGGTCTGTTTCTATATCTCCATTTTTTAAGGATTTTATCTTGGGTACCCCAATAGTTGAGAATGTCTGACATGGGGGGCTTCCTATTATAACTTCTAACGTTCCCTTCCTAATACCTGTAATATCTTCGAACTGTTCAGGGCTCAAGTTGCTAATATCTTCATTAATCATCTTTGAATTAGGAAAGTTTAAATCGTGGGTTTTGAGAAAATGGGAATTTTTTCAATAGCTCCTTCAATCTTAAAACCCGACTGAAAAAAACCTGAACTCAAACCACCTGCACCACTAAATAAATCAATGCATTTATAAGAACCCATCTTTATCCCCTTTATTTAAATAATTAAGCCGATCCCTTTTATAAGCTAACACCAACTCCACATGACTCTGATCCCAGCTTCGTTGACCTCGCCAATCCCGCTGAACATTATTTAACTCTGGAAGAGGTTGTCCATTTTTTAGCCATCTTCTTAGTGTAGATTCAGATATTGCTGTTTTTTCTAAAAAATCCTTAGTCTTCATAAATAAACACCGCCCCAAATTCGACATAAAAATTAACTTTAACATGTCATGCATTTTGTCAGTGTCACGGGTATCACCCATATCAAATATATCAAAAAACATCCCGTTAAGAAAGGTAATATTTAACTAACTGGAATAAATTGATATTTTTGAGTCGCCAATTGGTCGCCATAATAATTAAAATTATTTGCATATAATTACTACTAATAAAATGTATATTTAAGGAGAAATGGCTTTGAAGCTAAGATAAGTAACACTGTTTGAAAGTTGTTGAAAGTAATTAAAAGATATAGAGTAAAACTCGAAATCGAGTAGACTGTGATGAGCGGTCTCTAGGGTTCGAATCCCTAACTCTCCGCCACGAGGACCGCTGTACTTAACTAAAGTAAGGCGGTTTTTTTATGCCAATTTCACAAAACGATTTTAACATATTTTTGTTTTCTATTGTCTTGTCCATCAAAACCAGCATCATAGCGTACTTCCCAGTATAAGTGTAAAAACCAAGGTTCTACATCAAAGTGTTTTGCTAATTCTGGAACTGTTTTTACATTATTCTCAATAGTTCTCCAAAATACGATATCTTGCACTAAAATACCAGTTGCCCAGTCAAGAGCTAATCTCTCATCCTGGGCAACAATTGTTTTTATATTACCAATATTTTCTTACTCATAGAAATTTATGGAGTGGTATGCTATATGTCCATGTCTCGGGGGGGATATAATATGCCCTATTTCTTCAGCCATGATGCATTTATGTTTTTGGTGCAGTTTACTAGATTTTTCAAAGTAAATTGTTTTAGTTCTGGCATTGGCTTTACCTAATAAGCCAGGGGTTAAATTTGTGATAACAACTTTGATCTCTAGTTCATTAGCTAGATTATACAAGTTGTTAAAGATAAACAGATCTAATCATCCTCCATTGTCGTGCCAGCTGCGCGAAAATGGAGGCATGTTTAGGGTAATTTTTTCTTTGATAGTAGTTTTATTTCATGCCGGGCTATTTTAGCCAGGGCGTAGTTTATGCTGTCATCTATGTCAGATAGTTTGTCTATGACCTGGTCAAATTTATCGTTTGTAACTTCTCGGTAATCGTAAAGACCACGAATTTTTTCAATAACTTCGTTTTCTATACGAATTTCTAATTTGTCTACCTTAGATTCTAGTCTAATCTGTCCTTCTTCGAGTGAACCTACTTTAGATTCTAATCTAATCTGTCCTTCTTCGAGTGAACCTACCTTAGATTCTAGTCTAATCTGCCCTTCTTCAAGCGAACCTACCTTAGATTCTAGTCTTTCCTGCCCTTCATCGATTGAGTTTAATCTTTTGTTAATGCTTCCTAGTTGTTCTAATACTAGTTTTTGAAATTCTTCGTTAGTCATTTTACTATCCCCCTTAAATTTCTTCATCTATCGGTCTTGAATCGTCTGTATTTCTTATAAGGTAGTCTACACTTGTATTGTATAGTTTTGCTAGTGTTTTTAATGTTTCTAAGTCTGGTTCGCTTTTCATATCCTGATAAAGTTTTATTGTTTATGTTGGTGTGTAATTTCACTTACACTTGACTAAAACCAGCTTTTTCTCTTGCTAGCTTCAATCTTTTGCTGATAATATTTCTCATTGGCCCACCTCTTTTTATAGTAACATTTTTCCTAGGAACAAGGAATTAATTCTTAAATACTTAGAATAATATCTATGCATGGACGGTTCTTAGAATTTAGAAAAGGCGGTGTTTAAAATTAAGTTCATGAAAGGTTAGCTATATATATAAGTGAGAAGGGATTAGGCAGACATGGATCTCTTTTCACCTAGGTATTTAGGTTAAGACTCTAAATTCTGTTTTAAAGGCAAGACATAAATTACCAGTAGATTTGTATGAAAAAATTTGTCGTGTAAAAAGATAAATATTTTTCGCCAGATCCAGCAGGACATCCGTTCTATGTATTACGATAACCGGATAACTCTAGTTATTATCTTAGATGAAATATTCTAGCCTCAAACAAGCTACTGGAAGAGCTGCGATTAATCTTTAATTTTAAAGAAAGGAAGAGCTTAAAGACTTCTGCAACAGCAGGCTTTAAATGGCTGGAATAGTGGAAGAAATCATTACTGATGCGGCTTTAGAAGCAATCTATGCTAATTCAAATGGTATGCCAAGCCGGTAAACAGTTTGATGAACAACTGCTTAATTTATGCCTGAAACCAGAATCAAAGAAAGATTGATGAGGAATTTGTTTACCATGCACAAAATGAACTGAATATCTAAGAAATGCCAGGGTGTATATTTCCCCGGTTATTTTTTGCTGGTTAACTTTCTAATTTAATGTGATAAAGATTTGGGGTATTTTAATTTACGAAAGATGTAATCCTCTAAGTACCGCCAGTTATTAACACTAATCCTAGAATGAGGGGTAACACTGCAGGATAAACATTATAATGTCACTACTTATACATCAATCTTAAATCCAAAATTAATTTCACTTGCAGGTTTGCCGCCCCTTATGCCCCAGCTTTCCAGGGATGGCTCATTAATAACGATAAATATATCATCTCCCTTTATTCCAGGGTTGCTAGCTAAGTTATTAACAATGCAGGAATATAGCTTCTTCTTTGCTTCCAGGCTTCTGCCTGGGAAGGCACTTATTTCAATTAGAGTGAAGTCCTCGGTTTTGGTTGGTGGTATTTCAAAACAAAGCTTATCTAGTTCATAAAGTCTTTGAATATTGTCGTATTCAGGAATTGAAAATGCTTCAACTAATGCAGAATGCACTCCAGCCATAACCGCCTTTTTATAATCTGTGGACTTACCGCTAATAATCTCGATTTTCACAATTGGCATATTTTTACTTAAACCTCCTCGTGATTAACTAGTTAATATCATATGTCCTTTGCATGATATTGACAAGTATTCTTTAGGTTAAGTTTACGAAGACATATTTAAAATATGAAAGATACTTGTAACCCGTTACTATTACTTAGCACGACCCTACAGAAATCACGAACTATTGACACTGATTACCCTCAAAATAGTTGCCTGGGGAAGACCTTTTTTCTAAAATCAAATGTTTGATAAGGGACATCCAGTTTCTGCCCGTTAATAATCACCGTATCATTATCAATCCATTTTATGTCTGCATGGTCCTCGCGATAGTTCCAATAAATATTTTTTGGTTTTTGGTTATCTTGTTGTAATTTAACTCCCCTAATACTGCAAATGACGTAGTGGCACCACCATTAGATAAATATGCCTTTACTGTATATGCCCCGTCAGGTGATTTAACTTCTGCAATTAATTCTTGTTTAGGTAGTTGGTTCATATCAAAACAAGCCCAATAAACTCCATAAGATATTAGAGCAATTAAGAATAACGGGAACAGGGAAATAATAATTAATGCCTTCTTTTTCGCTCTTTTAACGTCCTCTTCTTTGTCGATAGTAATTTCGTTTATGTTTTTAAACCTCATAATTTGATCAAATCCTAATGAAAAATTAAAGGGAAAGTAAATGTAACAAAAGCTGCCCAAATTCCATAGACCGGTAAATACTTAGTAACGGCATCTTGGATGGTTGAAGATCCGGTTTTGTTTTGCAGAAAACGCACATAGGAGATCATGATCCAAATTAAATTGGCCCAGATAAGTATGTTTACGCCTAAAACAGCAAGCCTGTTGGGCGTAATCCCAAAAGAAGAAAGCCTGAACGCTATGGCTGATAAAGCCACACTGTTAATGATAAGAGCAAGAACAATTAAGGAAAAATTTATATAATCAGAAATATTCTTTTTCTCATCTTTACCGCTTTCGGTAATAGAGAATATGGTGACGGCTAATACACTAAGGAGTATTCCGTTGAAGGATATCAGGAAATCGCGGTCCAAGAATGGGTTTTTTCCGACCCAAACAACCGTTATAAGATAAACTAATAATGTGACCAGTACAAGGGGACTAAAAATTTTGGCTATAGATGGTGCAATATTTTTAGCAAGTTTAAGGTTCCTTGACACCAGGTATGTTGCCACAATGGCGAGAGAGGCAGCACCAAATAAAACGACATTTCTAAAATAGAATTCAGCAATATCCATGCCGACGAATCTAAATAACTGCATGGTTAAAAGGGTTAACAGCATTCCGCTGATTGCCATGCTGGTGTAGAGTATGCAAAATTCCCCGTTAAATTTAAGGTAGGCTAATCTTGTGCTGCCTTGGCCATACTCATTTCCTGTAAATGCAAGCCCTAATAAGATCCATAAGAAAATGGGAAGGTGTAAATAGGCCAGGATAATACTGTCTTTATGCTCGAGTGGCAGCAGATTAAGATAAGATACCGAGAGTAGGAATAGCGATGCTAGGGTATAAAGAACATTTTTTTGGGGGTATTATTGTATAGAAAATAGGTGGCCATAAAGGGAAGTATACCAAATGCAAGGTTAATGGGAGCTATTGCTTGCTGTTCAGCAAAGTGCAAAATCATCCTTGTGCTTATCCCGGCCAGAATTGCTAAAATGCCCATGGATAAGAAATCTTTTTGAAGCAAGGAAGCTTTTTCTGTATTTGCTGACTCCTTAAAATACAATCTCTCATACCAAACGGTAAGAACCTGGGAATCAGGTTTTTTCCCAAGGCGCATGAGATTGACATTTTAAAGGTTTCTGGTTCTTTTCTGTACATTCTCTCCAGCTCATGGGGGTTAGCAATATTTTCAATAATCAGCTTGCTAATATCCATGGTTATACCTCCCCTAATATTTGAGTTCTGTTTCATTAGCAATGCTTGCTGCAAAAAAATTTACTTAACTGACCCCGTCACTTCTGTATTCTAAAATATCTCCAGGCTGACATTCTAACGCCTTACAAATGGCTTCAAGAGTCGATAAACGGATCGCTTTCGCCTTTCCATTTTTCAATATAGAAAGATTAGCCATTGTTATTCCAACCCTTTCCGAAAGTTCCGTCACACTCATTTTTCTTTTAGCCAACATCACGTCAATATTGATTATAATCGCCATGTACTTCACCTCATATCGTCAAATCATTTTCTGATTTTATGTCTATGGCATTTTTTAACAGCTTTTGAAGAACAGCAGCAAAGACTGCAATCACAATGGAAGCAAAAGTAATGACCAACCCGATTACTAAGATCCCTGGGGCGTCGTCTGACTGGGCTATGGGAAATAAGAGTGGTGTGATTCCTGCGTATAAAATACTGATTGTGATTGCACAGTATTTTATATAATTCAAAGCATTTACAGACGACTCAGAGAAAGCTCTGTTCTTATCAATATAACTTAAGAGTTTTAAAGTCTGATACAGAGCAAAGAAATATGGGACCGCCGCCGCATACATTGCGACTAAAACAGGAAAATTTAAATAATTCACAAAAGATGGTAACCCAAATAAACACAAACCAAAAATCGGAATCCCAATAAGTATAACAGCAACCTTTAAAAAGAATGTTTCTCGTTTCATAAAAGCACCTCACCTATTTGTCGTTAATTTATTTTAGCAAATAATTTATCGTATTTCAATAAATTATTATTGTCTTAAATCATGTTTTTGTTGATGTATTAATTCAAAGCCCTTTGTTATTTGAGGGGATTTTTAATTGATAGCCGACGGGATTGTAGACTAGGATTTCCTTTGGAAGCGGGCGTCCAATGTTTTTGAAGGTATAAATTGATAATTAAATGACAATGATGTTATCAATTGACAATATTATTGTGGATTTTTTTCCCAGCTAGAGTCTATAATTGTATTTGAAATTGCTCTACAAGGGGTTGGATTTAAAGGTGCCAACGAGAAATATATATTGTGGCAACTGTGAGAAGGAAGTTTTAGGAGTAGCTAAAGAAGATAATTTTGAATATCCCGTTAGAAATTTAGTATGCAAAATTAACGGAAAGCGATTGTTTTGTCCAGACTGTGGGAATGAATTATTTCATCGAGAATATGATGAAGCCAATCAGAGAATAGCTTTTGAATTATACAGAAAAGAAACGGGGATTATTTCACCAAAAGAAATTAAGGATATTAGAGAAAAATATGACTTGACCCAACGGGAGTTTCATACCTACTGGGTTTTGGAGAAATTACTGTTTCAAGGTATGAAAGAGGGTCTCTGCCGACGGTAGCACAAAGCCAAATAATTAAAGAAAGTATAATGCCGGGTAAGATGCTGCAGTTACTGAAGGAGAACGGTCATAAAATTGATTCTGAAAAATGTAGTCAAACTAAGAATATGTTAGAAAGAATGACAGCTACCAAAGATTTTGAAGAAAGTTTAGAGTACTTCATTTTGAGAGATATGAAAACCTGCTAGTGAAATCACCTTTACTTTTAATGACAAGGAAATGAAAATATTAGATTTGGTTAATCAAAAATTTAAGCATATGAACTCCAAAGATATCAGTAACTTTTCCCACAAGGAAAGTGTTGGATTGAAACACCGCATAAGCACCCAATATCTTATTTATATTCAGAATTTATGGAAGCAAACATATACCGTCTCTAGGGTCCCCAACTCCTCGCCACGAGAGCCGCCTTACTAAACTAAAGTAAGGCGGTTTTTATGCTATTTTTCAAAGAGACATCAAACAGCCTATAGACCATATCGTCGCGTACATAAGCAGGGTACCAAGTGTCCAGTCAGAGGTATGAAGGTAGCCATATTCGCCTGTGTCAAAGCGGACTGCGTGATGGCTGTAGTTTCCCGCCTTTTGATAATCGACTACATCAGTTATGTCAACAAAGCCGGTAAACCTATTTTCCATCCGCTCATATACCGTTTCCCTCAGGCTATTGTCTGAAACGGTATAGACATACATATTTTTGCTGCTCATGGGGTGAAGCTGCACCGTATTTCCGTCTGGGCTGACCGATACCTCGCAATAATTATCGCCCTGTGTCGCGGTACATCCGATAGGGTTTAAGTCCAGACTGCGGACGATTTTCTGTGAATTCAGGTCGTAAACAAATAGTCCAAAATAATCGTGAAATATCACAATATCATTGGATGCGTAGTCGAGCTGCACCATATCGGCGCCAATACTCTGCTCCGGCGACAATTTCGGAGAGGTCGGCGCCAATCTGGTTTCCTCTAGCCTAGGAACTTCCTCCGCACTTTCGGCTGCTTTAACGCGTTCCACCAAACCGTTTGCATCGTAGTAGATTATTACTCTATTGCCGTCCTCCAAAACGTAAATTTCGCCCCGTAATCCAGAAAGCTGACCGGACGGTTCGCCGAGAATTTCACGGACCTCATCAATCGGCGTCCCCACCGCTATTTTAGTCGCGTCCACCGGGTAGGGATAGGGCAGACTGCTCTCGGCTATTACCCAGACAAGGCGGTGGTTTATCCCTTCCGCTTCTCCGTCCGTATAGACGAACCGAACCGTTGCCGACAAGCGCCCCTCCTCCTGGCGATACTCCATATAGCGAAGCCTCTGCCCTCTGTCCTGCCAACCTTTCTTGCCTGGTCCATAGATATCGATAATTTGCTCAAGGTTTGTTAGATTATGAGGTGGGATAGATGCTCCGTCATAAACATTGACGAGCATTTTTCTAAGCCGTCCGGTATTCACGTCGGCGCCATAACGAATTTCTTCAAAATTAAAATCATAGCCGTTGCTGACATTCAGAGGTGCTGTGGGGGTAAGTGTCGATGTATCTATTTTGTTCGTATCAGCGCCGAGCACAAACCCATTCACACTGAAATTGGCAAAATCATAATCACCGGTACCGTCATTTACCCTGTTCATCGCAAGGCCCACGCTTAAAACTGCGACTAACATGACCGCAGCGATGGTGACCCATGCTGTGGGTTTTTTGAAGTTTAGCACATTCTTTATCCGCCCATGAATATTGCCCTCGCCAAATGCCAGCGGGCTGCCGTTAATAAGGCGCCGTCCTGTTGCCAAGGATAACAACGAGTTGAATATTCCTTCTTTATATCGCCACCCAGTTCTTTCAAGACCCTTTCGTCGCAGGACATCTCCATATCCGCGCTCATCAGAAGGAACGCAGCCCACGCCAGGGGGTTGAACCAGTGCAGGCAGAGGATAAAGTAAGAGAGGAATTTCACTACATGGTCATGCCGTCGGATATGTGTCTGCTCGTGCAGGATAATATAACGTTTCTCCTCCTCCGATAACCCTGCCGGAATGTAGATTTTAGGCCTGAATAATCCGAGGACAAAGGGTGTTTTAAGGTTATCGGCTTCATAGATGTTATCCTCAATGAGAATCGAACTGTTCAGCCGCCGTTTCAGGAGGATGATAGAAACCACACTGTAAATCAGCATAACTGCGATGCCGACAAGCCACAGATACGAACCCACTGTCAGCCAGACCTGCAATGGATTCAGACTCGCTGCAGGCGTTGCGGCAGGGAGAACTTGACTGACGGCGTTGTCCACCATGCTGATTCCGCTGTCAACAGGGGGTATAGGCGGAGGAATAGGTGCGGACTTGAAGGGTATCAAGCTGAACACGCTCTCAAATGAGAATGGGAATACAAGCCGGAAGCCTGCTACCGCCCACAGAGCATAGGAAACTATCTTCGGAGCTCTTTTAAGAAAAAGCCGCGCCAGCATAATGGCGACTATAACATAGCTTGCCGTCAGGCTCATATTTAAGACTGAGATGAACATATCCTCCATGGCTATCCCTCCTTATGTTGGTCAATCAACTTTTTTAACTCCTCGGCCTGCCGGTCGCTGAGGCTGTTTCCACCGATGAATGCTGTTAGAAATTTGGGGAGAGACCCTCCGAAGACATCCTCGACAAAACGGCGGCTCTGCCTGACGTAAAACTCTTCCTTTTTATCAGTGATGATACGACCGCGTTTTCGTTTTGGAAGATACCTCTATCACACAGCTTCTTCAAAACGGTATATGTGGTGGATTTCTTCCAGTCAAATTCTCTTTCGCATAGCTTTACAAGCTCGCCGGAAGGGATTGGCTCATGCCGCCAGATTAGTTCGGCAAACCTTGCTTCGCTCTGCGTCATTTTATATTCGCTCATGCTGCTGCCCTCCTTGGTCTATAAAATTTAGACCCATATCTAGTCTATTATTTATAGACCGGGATGTCAATAGTTACCACAAAAGTTATGAGTTTGTATAAAAAGACGCTAGTGATTGTATCTAGAATCTTCAATCACATAGCGTCTTTTTTCAGCCCTTTAAGATTTTGTAATTTCATTAATTGAATTACGAATTATTTCCCAAAGGCTTGTTTATAAAGCTGCTTCATATCTTCAACGTTTGGCACCCTTGGGTTACAATAGGTGCAAATATCATTTAAAGCATTTTGGGCTGTTGCATCTAATCTTTCAAAGAATGTATTCTCATCAACACCGGAAGCTTTTATAACTTGAGGTTGCCCAATATCTTTCTGTAATTGGAAAATAGCTTCTACTAACTTGTCAGCTGCGTCTCTAGTACCTTCGTATTTAATATTTAGTGCATCGGCAATTTCCGCATATAATTCAGGCACTGCAATAGCATTAAACTTAATTACATATGGTAACATCAGAGAATTAGCCGCTCCATGGGGAATGCCATATTGAGAACCTAATTGGTGTGCTAAACTATGAACTATGCCGAGGAATGAGTTGGTAAATGCCATGCCGGCCATGAAGGAAGCGGTATGCATATCCTCCCGCGCTTGTTGATTCCTGCCATCGGCATAGGCTTTTGGCAAGCTGCGGAAGACCATTTGAATAGCTTTTAAGGTAAGAGCTTTATCTACTTCGGTGGCAGCGATAGAAGTGTAGGATTCAATAGCATGAGTTAATACATCCATGCCTGTAGCTGCAGTAACCTTAGGAGGCATTTGAGACGCTAACTCCGGATCTGCAATAGCAATATCTGGGGTAATTTCATTGCTGGCAATAACATTTTTGACATGAGGCTCTACATTGCGGTTAGTGATAACAGAAGCACAGGTAACTTCTGAACCGGTACCACTGGTAGTAGCAATTGCAATAAATTTAGCTTTTTGTCGTAATGGTGGAAAAACTCCAAACACTTCGTCCCAGGCTAGGTCAGGATGTTCATATCGTACCCACATTCCTTTGGCAGCATCTATGGCTGAACCACCGCCTAAGCCAACAATCCAATCGGGGTTAAACTGTTTCATTAACTGGGTGCCTTTTTCTACTGTGTCACGGGATGGGTCCGGTTCTGTTTCGCTGAATACCATCGTTTGTAAGCCTGCCTCCTCAAGATAACCTTTAACTTTCTCAACAAAACCCAAACCTTCAATTACCTTGTCAGTAACAATAAATGCTTTTTCACCTTTAACCTGTTTTAAATACTCCAATGCTCCCCAACCAAAGACAATATCCTTTGGCACTCTAAATGTTTTCATTTTGTCCCCCCCTATAATCATTTATTGGGCATTACGCTACCCGTCAATTTTATATTGCAATTCCTGTACCCAGCATCATTGTTATAAAAATGAAAATTTTCAGTTAAATTACAATATGCAAAACAGCAAACTGGTAAATTATGTAACATAGAGCGTTCTGCATTAGAACGCTCTATGTAAATATGGAACATATTTAAGTGCAATACATGCATTTATTATAATAATTACAAATGGAATGAGAGTTTTTGTATCTTATATATTAATGCGTCAATCTTCTGTTCTGCCGTCGTCCTTTAGGAGTGGAATAGCATTTTTCAAGGCCTCGTCGGCAAGCTGGGTGAGTACTGCCTTCTCCATTTCCAACTTTTCATAGAGAGACGTCTTTTTCATGCTCAAAGCTCCTTTACCTGGATATTAAGATTGGGGACGGCTCCGCTGTCTAAGATGAACCAAAATAACAAGCCACCGGAATCGTCCCTTTGCCACCGCTTCGTCACCAGTTTATAAACACAATTACATTTTAAGTTTAAATTTACACTAGCAGTATAATATGGTTATGTTTAAAATACAAGTTCAAATCACACTTCAAGTGTTAATTATTTTGACTTTAAACAATTAGTATATATTACACTTACAGAACGTGTTTTGGGCATGGGAATCCTGTTAATCTTTTAATGGGTGATGATATGTGAATATAGACTATAAAAAACTTGGCTATCGTCTAAAAATTGCACGTGAAAAGAAAAAACTAACGCAAGAACAACTTGCTGAAAAAATTGGTGTTTCAAATAACTATATTAGTAATATAGAAAGAAGTCATTCTATACCTAGTCTCGAAACCATAGTTAAAATATGTAATGTTCTTGATATAACTCCTGACTATCTGGTACTTGATTCTTTATATACCTCAACGGGGTATTTAAATGATGAAATATCAGAAATGCTACAGCATTGTTCTCCCAAAACGATTCGTCTCATTTCCAAGGTTATAAAAGCTATTATTGAGGAGAATGAAAATAATTAATAAGGGTAGGGATATTTATTCTTCTGAACTTTGAGTAAAGATAAGGGGCGGGCTGTCCCTTGATTAAAATCATAATATAGCTGAAGCTTTTCTTAACAGACTAAGGGATTCTCAAGGCTGTGGTGAGAGTTCCTTTTTGTGTTAGGTAATTGATAATGGTTTCATGAAGAAGGAATTTTAGGTAATTTTGTGGAATTTGAAAGAAAATTCTGGTATTATTTTGACAGAGCAATTAAAGGATATTGGTAAATGATTATTCATGCTGCGGGAGTCTATGGGTGTTACGCCTGAAAAATTGCTGATATCCTTGAGGTTTCGCCGGCAGACTACTTGCTTTATGAAGCCGTAAAAATGTGCAATAGTGCAAGTCTGACCCCGAAGACTAGACCAGGATGTCAATAGTTACAACTTCAAACAAGGGAGTTCAGACAATAGAACCGTCCACAGGATCCCAGCGCATCTCAATTATTATGGAATAGCAGGGTTCCGCTATGAATTATGGTTTAAAAAAGTTATGTAAATTTTTCCTGGGGGTGCTGACTATATTGTCATTCATTGATATATCCGGTGATTTTAAATCAAATCCTGAGAAGGAAAATTATTGTAGCTTCTGCAGTTACAATAAGGAAACGTTCAATAGGTGATATTACGCGGAAGATACATAATTATAAAAGAGACATTCTTGGAAATGAGTATTATGAGGCTAAATCTAATTCATATATAAATAAAGATACATTGAATGATCCGGCGAAAAACAAGTACAAATATACTGAAAGTGTGTTTTGTAATTGTATTGATAGTCATGATTGTTTTTATTCTTCTGTTATAATTCAAAATATTGATATTAAGCCTAGGTTCTATAGTGAAAGATTATCAAAACATTATATTTATTTACTACAAAGGATTCAAAGAATAGCACAAAGGGAACAGTGTAAGGATGTAGTCATAATCATTGATAATGAGAACAGGAGAATTGATAAGGCATCGCTCACGCATTTAATAATTATTTGTATCGTACGGCCGAAGGTCAAACCTTAGATAGAATTTTAGAAGCACCAATCTTTGGTGATTCTCAAATGACAGTAGGAATTCAGTTAGCTGATTTTGTAGCAGGGGCACTGAAAAGATTTTACACGGAAAGCTTAAACCATATTAGACCTGAACAAAATGAAAGTTTATTTCACCAAAAACTACGGGAGTTTCACAATATAATTAATAAAAGAACACCTAATTTTCCTGGTTATCTGGGTTCATATGAGGCCTCAAGTGATTTTTTGTCTAGATATTATGTATAAAAACTCTTGCTTTTGGGCTAACTAATGATATTATGTAATTAGAAACTGCGGATGGAACGGCTGTATCCATTTTAGCACTGTCTAGTGACTCCCAGTTTCTCATAAAAACAAAAGAGCAGGATACCAAAATGGTATTCTGCTTTTTCTTTTTGCAGATAATATAGCTAAGAAGGTAAAGGTAGCCGATATGATTTCGGTATATTACCCGATTCCCGATTAGGCTTGACTTCCAGAAAATCACCTCCAAAAAAATAGCACCTCACTTTGATATCTTTTTCCTGTGCATTTCTTTCTCCTTTTGTATCTTAAATATCAATGCGTCAATTTTGCGGTTCTGCTCCATAAATGCGTCGTCCTGCGTGAGAGAAATACCATTTTTAAATGCTTCATCAGCAAGCCTGTTGAGTTTTTCCTTCTCTATTTCTAGCATTTCATTGAGAGAAGCCATTTTCATGCTCTGATCTCCTTTGTTTGGATTTTAAGTTAGAAAAAATGGGAGTTTCTTCTCATCAACAACATAATGCAGTTGATGTATCTGTATACCGTAAAACAACAAATTTTTTGTCTTATTTCTCTGTCAAACCCTCTTCAATTTTAATGCGAATGTCAACTTATTTACTGCGAATACCGCATCAAAACCATTGTGTCCTCACATAAAATGAAAAATAGTGAGGTGCGAAGGTATGAAACCACGAAAGAATCCGCCTGGCAACAAAAACATGATCGGAGCTAGGATTGTTGCCCTTCGGAAGGCAAAGAAAATAAAGCAGAACGATTTCCTTGCAAAATTGCAAACCATGGGTTTGGATATCAGTGCGACGAGTCTTTCCCGCCTTGAAGGACAATATCGCCTTGTCCAGGATTATGAGATTGTTGCTATTGCAAAAGCACTGGATATTTCTGTTGAAGAATTGTTAGGAAAAAAGAAATAAAAGCGGGTATATGCCAAGTAATCTATGTGTATCGATCCATGCCTTCTTTTGATACGTGATAATAGCGTGGAAATGAGGGTTTTTTGGACAATTCTGTTGTTGTGTACTTTGGTTTAACTTAGACACCAAAACCGTCCCTTTGTCTTCTTTTGGGTCAAGGACTCCTCCGGCGACTTGAGGGTTAATTTTGGGGTGGCACCTTGCCATTACTTGGGTTTATGCACTCATGGGTCTGTGATAAATAAAAAGCCCCCTTTTAAGGGGCTTAAAGCTATAGAATTTGGGCAATTTCAACTAGGTTTTCTGCCATAGCAGCATTCTCTTCCACAGAGGCAGAAATTTCCTGGCTAGCGGCTGCTTGATTGTTGCTTATGTGTTGAGTTTTATTTACATATTCGCTTACCTGTAATACCTGCTCATTGAGTTTGCTTAGTATTTCGTTAATGTCCTTAACCGATTGGGCAGTTCTATCTGATAATTTCCTAATTTCTTCTGCAACAACGTGGAAACCTCTACCCGCTTCACCTGCTCTCGCGGCTTCAATAGCAGCATTTAGGCCTAAAGKTTTGTTTGAGCGGAAACGTCCTTAATAAGATTTAGAATCTGGTCAGTTCGTTTAAGGTTTTTATGGGCATTGTTGGAAACAGATAAAAGTTCATGTTGTGATGAACTAAGTTCCTGGGCTCCCGCCGCAAGCTCTTGTGTACTGCTAGAAATTTGCTCAAATGATGCTGCAAGCTGTTGAGCTATTTGTGTAAGCTCAACCTGTGTTGATAAATCAATGCCTAGGTTAAATGAACCGATTACTTCACCTTTAATATTTTTAACTGCTGTTACTATTCCTTTAAAGGGGAATCCATAGGCCTGTTTAGGCACCTCAGCAACAATTTTTTGGCCGGATTGCAGAACAGCTTTAATGATATCCTCATCGGGAATAGGAGCACCAACTTGAGCCTTAACGTCGATTTTTTGACCTGGGTGATATGCAAGAAACTTTTCTGAGTCTGTTACACTTACCATACAATCTAAAGGCATTATATCCCTGATAAATTGAGCAGTGTAGCATATTGCTTGTAATATTTCTTCATCATTCTGATAGTTCATAATTTCGCCCCTTTGTGTCAATATATGGACTCTATTTTAACACTGATTGGTTATGCCTTAATGAACAAAATGTAAATATTTAGAGAAATGTAAGTAGTGGAGTGAGGAAGAAGGAATTTTAGGTAATTTTGTGGAATTTGAAAGAAAATTCTAGTACTTTTAAGTTTACCTTGGGAAGGGGAGAAGTTTATTTTGACAGAGCAATTAAAGGATATTGGTAAAAGATTATCCATGCTGCGGGAGTCCATGGGTGTTACGCCTGAGAAAATTGCGGAGATCCTTGAGGTTTCGGCAGAGGACTATTTGCTTTATGAAGCCGGGGAAAAGGATTTTTCTTTCAGTTTCTTGTATAATGTGGCAGGTGTTTTAGGGGTTGATGTGGTGGATATCATCAGCGGTGAGACACCCAAGCTCTCATTGTGCTCTGTGGTCAGAGCGGGTGGCGGCTATGATATTAACCGTAGAAAGGCCTATGATTACAAGCACTTGGCTTTTACATTTCGCAATAAAAAGGCCGAACCATTTATGGTGACAGTGGAGCCGAGCGGCGATGCGGTACCAGAGCGTCACTCCCATTGTGGGCAGGAGTTTAACTATATGGTTTCGGGATGTATGGAGTTTTATATTGGTGACATGACTTATACGCTTGGTGAGGGTGACAGCGTCTACTTCGATTCCGCAGTTCCTCACGCTATGAAGGCTCATGGCGATAAACCGGCGAAGTTTCTGGCAATTGTCATGAAATAAGGAGGAACTGTTATGATCATGTATGAGAAGTATATCGGCAGACATCGTGATGATTTTGTAACCCTAGAGGATTTATACAGAAATTATTCCATAAAATGCCCGGAGGATTTTAATTTTGCCTATGATGTGCTGGATAAATTGGCGGAGGACAAGCCTGACAGTCTGGCCATGCTGTGGGTCAGCAAGGATGGGGTAGAAAAGAGAATTTCCTTTGGGGATATGAAGCTTTGGTCAGATAAAACTGCCAACTACTTTAAATCCTTGGGGATTAAAAAAGGCGATTTTGTTTTGCTGGTACTGAAAAGAAGCTATTTATTTTGGTATGCCATGCTGGCCCTTCACAAAATTGGTGCTGTTGCAGTTCAGGCTACTCACCTGTTAACTGCCAAGGATTATGTTTACCGCTGCCAGGCTGCCGGCATAAAGATGGCGGTCATTACCGGGGACGGAGGCTGCACTGAGGATTTTGACAAGGCTATGCCGGAATGTAAGACCGTTCAGATAAAGGCCGTTACCGGGCGTAAGGCAGCGGGGGAGGGATGGCTGGATTTTGAGGCAGGTATTGAAGCCGCCCCTGATCATTGGCAGCGGCCAACCGGAGAAGAAGCAACCAAGGTTACAGATATGATGATTACGGCCTTTTCCTCCGGCACTACCGGCTACCCAAAGATGGTTTCACACGATCATTCCTATCCCTTAGGCCACATCATTACTGGGGTCTTTTGGCACAGGGCCGAGCCGGATGGTCTGCATTTTACCATTTCCGATACCGGCTGGCTGAAGTCCTATGGGGTAAATTTTATGGCCAATGGTTTGCCGAGTCAGCGGTCTTCACCTATGATTTTGATACCTTTAAGGGGGCAGATATTTTAGAAAAGCTGGCCAAATATCGTATTACCACCTTTTGCGCTCCACCGACCATGTATCGGTTTATGCTAAAAGAAGATGTTAGCAAGTATGATTTATCGGCTTTAAAACACTGTTGTACTGCGGGTGAGGCATTAAACCCCGAGGTTTATAACCAATGGAAGAGGGCTACCGGGCTGCGCATCTTCGAGGGCTTTGGGCAGACGGAAACAACCCTGTCCTGTTCCACCCTGTACCCCTGGGTACAGCCAAGGCCGGGTTCTATGGGGCTTCCCACCCCTGGTTATGACCTGGTAATTGCAGATGAAAATGGGCAGGAGGTTGACCCGGGTGTGACAGGCGAAATCTGTTTAAAGGCCGCAAGCCTGGAGACTAGAACCAAGGGCTTGTTTATGGGCTACTATCAGGATGAAATAAGTACCCAAAAGGCCTGGCATGATGGCTTGTATCATACGGGAGACACTGCTACCGTGATGAATTGGGTTTTTTATGGTATGTGGGCAGAAATGATGACATTATCAAATCCTCGGGCTACCGGATCGGACCCTTCGAGGTGGAGTCGGCACTGGCAGAGCATCCTGCAGTTTTGGAATCGGCTGTGACAGGGATTCCTGATCCGTCAGGGGTTTTATCGTGAAGGCCACTGTTGTTCTATCTAAGGGCTACGAACCGAGTGAAGAGCTGGTCAAGGAATTACAGCAACATGTCAAAAAAACAACCGCTCCTTATAAATACCCCAGGGTAATCGAGTTTGTAACAGAGCTTCCCAAAACCATCAGTGGTAAAATACGGCGGGTTCAGATTAGGGAAAAAGACATGAGGCGGTAAGTATTTAGAGAAAAGGGTATTCACCTTGACTGGTGAAAATCCTTTTCTCTTTTTTAATGGGAACTTTTCCTGCTATCAAAAGGTTACACCCTTATATAACTGTTGCCGTCTAACGGGGTAAGCAATTGTAAAGGAGGAGTTTCTCCTACTAGTCCAACTGCATAGGCGGTATAGAAACGGTTTGGTGCAAAGGTTTGATTGGGAACATTCACTATAATGTTATTAGTGCCTGCTTCCCGGGCTTGTAAGGTATAAGTTCCGGGGCTAATGGTAGAATATTCCGTGATACCTGGTAGGGAACATTGCTGAATAAGCTGGTCCCATCGGGAAGGGTAATGTCAACATTGGGTGCGTTGGGTGAAAGGTGCACAAAGCGTATATTGATCATACCCTGGGGTACTGTGCCGGGTGTATCTGGAACTAAAAGGGGCCCAATGTCAGCTAACCGGCCCTTGGCTGCAACGGTAAATATGCTTCTATCCGGTAGCTCTATAGTAGTATCTATAACAGGATTGGTTATTGTACCGGCAGGGAAAACCCTTAGACTATAAGTGCCGGCAGGACCTGGAGGTATTCGGTAAAATTTCGATAGCTTAGGTTTCTAGCAAGTGCGGTGTTGTTAGCATAAACATCAACAGCCGGAGCGTCTGGGGAGGCGTGCAGCACACGAATATAAGAAGACATTTCTAACAGTCCCTTTCTAATAAGGTTTTTTATAATATATGCTAATTATGTTAACAAGTGCCAATTAGTTGGATGTAAAGGAATTTCCCCAAAATTCAAACATTATATTGCAAAAATTTACAATTTACTGTAATCTAGATATAGGAAAATTGTCCTATTTTTATAGATAAAGGCAAACCTATCGAAAGGTGGGGACGCAAAGCTATGGTCTAAGCCATTATGGTATGACTGCCAGGTTGCCTAACAATCATATGTTTTTTAGTAATGGCAGCTTAAGAGCCTTGTCTGGCTAAACCCCTATTTTGCGAGGGGCTTTTTGTGTTTTTAAGCGGCAATTTTAAGGACTAAAAACATAGGGGTGATAATTTTGAGGTTTAATATTCTAGGTAAGTTTATGCTTTGTTTTGGAGTGATTTTGTCATTAATGTTTTGCATCGGAGCATTTTTGGTTGTTAACATTTGGAATATAAACAATAATTACGACCGATTAATTAATGAAAAGGCCCATGCCAGGTACATGATAACATTGACCAATGCTAACTATAATCAAGCTGCCGCTAATTTAATCTCCTATACAGTGACAGGAAACCCCAGTGACGCTTCTAAGTATGTACAAGCCATAAACCGTGCTAAGGAGAATTTAAAAAGCATTGAACCATTATTGGTCAAACAAGAGGAAAAGGCATTATATGGGGACTTTAATGAAAGAGCCATGTCCTATGAGCAATACGGGCAGCAAGTCCTTAATTTAATAAAGGAACGTGAGGATATAGAGGGAGACGAAAGGGAAGAGGTTCAAGAAAGATTAATGAGCCATATTAGATCCAATGAGGAATTGTTTAGCAAATTGTCCTCGTCGGGCAATACCTTTGAATTTCTTATTTCTGATGCATTAGATAAAGAAACAAAAATGAATTTTGATAATGCTAATAATACTATACAGATTTCCATAGTATTATTGGCACTGGTGACTATATTAGGAGCATTAATTGGTTACTTGATGGGTTGGAGAATGGTTAAACCCATTCGGATCGTGAGCCAAGAGGCGGCAAAGATTGCCTCTAATGACCTGACTAGTACCGAGATAAAAATTAAATCTAAGGATGAAATTGGAGCATTAGCGGATTCCTTTAATAAAATGCTGCTGAGCCTAAAGGATATGTACTTAACCTTCAGGAGAAATCGGGCAATGTTACCTCATCTGCAGAAAATCTTTCTAAGGGTGCAGAAAATATGGCTTTAAATGCCAGCGAAATTTCAGCTCCATCAACGAAGTGGCAACAACCATTGAGCAAGTGGCTGCCAATTCCCAAAACATTGCCGATTCTTCAGACAAGGCAACTGTCTACGCTTCAAATGGGGAAGAGGCCATATCTAATATAAGGGTGAAGATGGATGTTATCCATAAATCCACAGAGGATAGTTCTCAGGTAATCCAAGGGCTAAGCAATGCCAGTAGTCAAATCACTAAGATTGTCGAATTAATTACCCAAATTGCTGATCAGACCAATTTATTAGCCTTAATGCTGCTATTGAAGCGGCCAGGGCCGGGGAGCAAGGACGAGGGTTTGCGGTGGTGGCTGAGGAAGTGAGGAAATTGGCCGAACAATCCACGAACGCCGCCAAGGAAATTCACGACCTTATTTCGGTTATCCAGCAGGAGTCACATAAAGCCGTTGAGAGTATGGAGAATACAAAAATTCAAGCAAAAGATGGTGTTCAGGTGGTGCATGAGGTAAGTGAATCCATAGGGAAAATCATTTTATCAATTCAAGAAATGGCCAGCGAAATTCAATCATTAGCTTCAGCTACTGAACAAATGGCTTCCGGCGTTCAAAATGCAGCTGCTTCAACAGAGGAACAAACAGCCACAATGGAGGAGCTTTCAGGCACCTCTCAAGATTTAGCCAAAATGGCTGAGGAGCTTGATTTAATGACTAAGAGATTTAAGCTACAATAATTAGCTAAGGGTTAAGAAGGCACATCGGTGTGCCTTCAGATTGTTGAAAAAGATACAACTGGGTTTTAATAATCCCGAACAGCGACATTCGGAGCAGTGGAAACAGCGCTTCGCGAAGCTGAGGATGCGAAAATGGGTGCCCGGACATGGACGTCCGGGCAAGCCTGAGGTAAACACGATGTTTACTCGAAGGCGACCCATTTTCGCCCGAAGCAAGCGATTAGCGCTGTCCACTGCGGAGAGAGGAATCGTGAGGGATTATTAAAACCCAAATATAGGTAGTTTCTCGACAGCCTGAAACAAGTGCCTGGGCGGCACTTGTTTTTTGCTTTGTTTATATCTTTTCAACCCTTACTGCACAGATTTTGAATTCCGGTATTTTAGCTTGGGGCATCTGGCGGCGTTGGTTAGTTTGTTTATGGCTGCCTCGGGGAAGTGGAAGCTGCGAATACCATGCCGGGGGGAACTGTTTCAGAGAGGTTTGCCTGCATTGTTACCTCTCCTCGCCTGGAGATTACTCTAATGTTGTCCTTTTGGGATAGTTTCAGGTTTTTGGCATCCCTGGGTTGATGTCTAGCTTTTCTGAACCGTATATTTGGGTAATCTCAGTACGCAGGGTCATGGTGCCGGTATGGTAGTGCTGCAAACGCCTGCCGGTGTTTAACATTAGCGGGTATTTTTCGTCCGGTAGTTCCTTTGGCTGCATGTAATTGACAGGGGTTAGCCGGGCTTTGCCCCGGACAAAGGTTTGGTTGTGTAAATATTTTGTGCCGGGATGTTCTTCTGAGGGACAGGGCCATTGGATGCCTTCCTTTTCTAAGCGCTGGTAGCTTATGCCCCGGTAGGAAGGGGTGAGCCTTGTGATCTCCTCGAAAATTTCTTTGGGTCCTGCATATTTCATGGGGTAGCCAAGTTCTGCCGCCAGGGCGCAGATTATCTGCCAATCCGGTTTGGCCCCAGCTATTGGCTCAATGGCTTTTCTCACCCGCTGCACACGACGTTCTGTGTTGGTGAAGGTACCTTCCTTTTCTGCAAAGCTGGCTGCCGGAAGCACCACATCTGCCAGCTTGGCGGTATCGGTTAAAAACATGTCTTGGACCACCAGGAAGTCTAGCTTCTCCAAGGCTTTTTGAACGTGGTTGCTGTCAGCATCGGAAAGGATTGGGTTTTCCCCTGTAATATACATGGCCTTAAGGGTTCCCTGAAGAGCACTATCCATCATTTCCCCAAGGGTTAGGCCAGGTTTATCACTAAGTGCTGCACCCCAGGCCCCAGAGAAAATTTTTCTGTTTCCTTCATCCTGAACCTGCTGGTAGCCCGGTAGAACATTGGGCAAGCCCCCCATATCGCAGGCTCCCTGGACATTATTTTGGCCCCGTAATGGGTTAAGGCCTGTGGATTCCCGCCCTATCTGACCGCATAGCAGGGCTAGATTAGCCACTGCCAAAACATTATCTGTTCCACAAGCATGCTGGGTAAGACCCATGGTGTATAGAATTGTGGCCCTTTCCGCCTGGGCATAGGCACGGGCTGTTTCTTTAATTAAAGCTGCCGGAATACCTGTTATAGTCTGGGCATATTCGGGAGTAAATTCGCCGAGGGATTCCCTGAGTCCCTCTAATCCCTCGCACCTTTCCGCCACGAACTCTTTATTCCATATTCTCTCTCCTAAAATATACCTGGCCATGCTGTTAAATAGGGCAATATCAGTTCCGGGCTTGAGCTGCAGGTGACTGGTGGCCAGTTCTGCCAGCTCGGTTTTTCTTGGGTCAACCACTATCAATTTGGCACCCCGCTGCAGAGCCTTACGGATGCGCAGGGAAATAACCGGATGGGCCTCGGTGGTATTGGTGCCAATGGCCAGGATCAGGCTAGCTCCGGCTATTTCATCAATGGAGTTAGTCATGGCCCCACTGCCAACGCAGTCGCCAGACCGGCGACGGTGGGGGAGTGTCAGAGACGGGCACAGTGATCTATATTATTGGTACCCAATGCTGCCCTGGCCAGTTTTCCCAAGAGGTAGTTTTCCTCGTTGGTAATCCGGGCCGAGGCCAGGACGGCCAGGGCATCACTGCCATGCAGCTCTTTTATTTCCCTAAGACGGCTACCAGTTTCATGCAAGGCCTCTTCCCAGCTTACCTCTTCAAACTGGCCATTTCTTTTTATTAGGGGTCTGGTTAAGCGTTCTGGATGGTGAATAAAACCATAGGCAAAACGTCCCTTGATACATAGATGCTTGCCGTTGATGCCTGTTCCGGCGGATTTTGCTCCAACAACTCTGTTGCCCTTCACTTGCAGGTTAACCTGACAGCCAACACCGCAATAGGGACAGGTGGTGGTAACGGAATTAACTTGCCAACTTCGGCCCCTACCGGACATCTGTTTTTCTGACAATGCACCAACCGGGCAGACTTCAACACAAGAGCCGCAGAATACGCAGCCTGCTTCTTCAAGGCCGCAATTTAAGGGGGTGGCAACCTTGGTGGCAAACCCTCGAAAACTAAAATCTACTACATTTCGGCCAACTACCTCGGAACAAACCCTGACACATTTGCCACACAGTATGCATTTACTCATATCACGAAGAATGAAGGGGTTCTCCTGATCCAAGGGATAGGCTTTTCTTTCACCCAAAAAGGGACCCTTACGGATACCGTAACGATAGCTGAAATCCTGCAGACTACAGCGACCCGCCTTATCACAGGTTAGGCAATCATCAGGATGATTTGCCAGCAGCAGTTCCAATATAGTGCTTCTTGCCTCTGTCACCTGATCAGATTCGGTATATACAACCATGCCTTCCCTTGCCTCTGTTACACAGGAGGCAGGCAGGCTCCCCCAGCCTACCACTTCAACCACGCAAATACGGCAACCGCATAGCGGGTTAATTCTGGATCATGGCAAAGGGTAGGAATATCTATGCCAAGCTTCCGGGCCGCTGCGAGCAAGGTAGTTCCCTTTGGCACTGAAACTTTTTGGTCATTAATAGTTAAGCATATATCAGACACCTTACTCACCTCCCTTGAATCTTTACTGCTTTGAATTTACATTTGCTAATGCAGACGCCACATTTAATACAGCTCTGGGCATTAATTATGTGGGGCTGCTTTCTTTCGCCAGTGATGGCCCCTGTGGGACACTCCCTCAGACAGAGACCACAGCCCCTGCATTTTTCCGCATCTATGCTGTAGCCGATTAAATCTGTGCATACTCCCGCTGGACAACGCTTGTCCACGATGTGGGCTAAATACTCAGATTTAAAATACTTGAGGGTAGAAAGTACCGGGTTGGCACAGGCTTGACCCAGACCGCATAGTGCCGTTGCTTTAACTACCCTGCATAGTCTTTCCAGGTTTTCAAGATCCTCCATGGTTGCCTGCCCTGACACATAGACTGGAGTATTTCCAGCATGCGCTTGGTTCCTTCCCGGCAGGGAGTACACTTGCCGCAGGATTCTGCTTGGGTGAAGGCTAGAAAAAACCTGGCCACATCTACCATACAGGTGTCTTCATCCATCACTACCATGCCGCCGGAACCAATTGTCGCCCCCGCAGAGGATAGGGAATCAAAATCCACAGGCATGTCCAGGTGCTGTTCTGTAAGACAGCCCCCGGATGGCCCTCCCAATTGAACAGCCTTGAAAGCTTTACCACCCGAATGCCGCCCCCGGCACCAAAAATAATCTCCCTAAGGCTGACCCCCATGGGTACCTCAACTAATCCAGCATTGGCAACGGAACCGCTGATGGCAAAAATTTTAGTACCAGGTGAACTAGCCGTTCCCAGTTTTTTATACTCTTCGGCCCCTATTTTAATAATTAAAGGTATATTGGCCAGGGTCTCAACGTTATTTAATACGGTGGGCTTTTCCCATAATCTTTCGGTGGAGCGGGGGGTTTGACCCTGGGCATGCCGCGCATTCCTTCAATGGAAGCCTGTAGGGCAGTTCCTTCGCCACACACAAAGGCCCCTGCACCTTCCTTTAATACAATGTCAAAGGAAAAACCTGATCCTAATATGTTATTTCCCAGCAGGCCGTATTCCCGGGCCTGTTTAATGGCTGTTTTAAGTCTCTGAATAGCCAGGGGATACTCTGCCCGGCAGTAGACATAGCCGGTGCTTGCGCCAACTGCGTAGCCGGCAATTAGCATTCCCTCCAGCACAGAATGGGGATCCCCCTCCAGCACAGAACGATCCATAAAGCACCGGGATCACCTTCATCGGCATTGCAAATAATATACTTTATAGCTCCCGCTGCCCTTCTGGCACTTTCCCATTTTCTGCCCGTGGGAAACCCTGCTCCCCCCCGTCCCCGGAGACCGGAAAGCTTCACTTCCTCCAGGGCTTGTTCCGGGGACATCCTTTGCAGGGCCTGGACCAGGCTGAGATACCCCCCAATGCTACATAATCGGCGATTTGTTCCGGGTCGATTTGACCACAGCGTTCTAATAATACCCTGGTCTGCCGTGCATAAAGGGAATATCACTGAAGTGGGGGTATGGGTGTCCTGAGTCAGGATCATGAAACATTAATCCCTCAACATACTTTTCTTCAATCAGGTGGGAGCTAACAATCTCATTTACATCCCCAGGCTTAACCTTAGTATAAAAAATTGACTCTGGTTTGACATGAACAATAGGACCATTTTCACAAAAACCATGGCAGCTGGTTCTCTTAACCAGCACCTCATTAGACAGTTCCCGCTTTTTTATCTCCTCCGTCAATAATTCTGCCAGCTTGGCCGAGCCGGAGGAAGAACAGCCCGTCCCACCACACACGATAATTTGTTTAACAGGTGATCCCGATAACACCTGCACCCTGTTAACTAATTTTTTCCTGCTGTCAGCACAACCCTTGCTCTCATGGCAAAAGGGACCAGATTTTCGACAGTCCACGAACCTTTGACAGGGTGTGGCAGGGGTATGCTTACATTGGGAACAGCAGGCTTCCATTAAATTAATCATTTCATTACCTGCCTTCTATTTATAGCTGGAAATCTTTTTTACCGCCTTTTCCGGTGTCAACTGACCCTCAGTATCCTCATTAACCATCATTACAGGAGCCAAGCCACAGCCCCCAGGCAAGCCACTGGTTCTATGGTAAAACGCAAATCCTTAGTTGTTTCACCTGTATCAACCCCAGTATATCTCTTAATGGCATCCATCACCCTTGAAGCACCCCGAACATGACAGGCTGTTCCCTGGCAAACCCTGATAATATTCCGCCCCCTTGGCTCTAAGTGAAATTGGGCATAGAAAGTGGCTACCCCATAGATACGGGAAAGGGGTATATTCAGGCAGCTAGAAATCTCCTTCAACAGTTCCGGAGATAAATAGCCATAAATATCCTGGGCCTGCTGGAGTACAGGTATTAAAGCCCCCGGCTCATTCTGATACTTCACCAGAATCTCTTCTAACCGGACTTGCCTTTCGTTATTTTCATTACATTTACAAGTCATTTGTCGGGCACCTCCGGAATGAAATTTATCTTTAAACAAGCTATATTCTACTATTTTTATGACGAAACATCTACTGTTCCACTGCCAATTGCAGCTTCCTTTTGTCGAAATACCAGGGTAAATGTTTATAAAAAGTGGACACAATTACCTGACTCATAAAATAAAAGGATCTGGCACTCTTGTCCAGACCCTCAGATACTGTCCTAATTATTTATTTTTCAGGGCTATACTGATACAATAGGCTGCCCCGCCCCAAAGTAATATCATGGAGAATATCATCATCACAATAGCACCGGTAGTCATTGTTTTACCCCCTTACTATTTAACCGAAGTACATCTTAAATGGGCTATTCCTTTAAATCTCTACTTTGAGTTTTAAAAGCCTGCATGATGAAACCACCTGTTATAACCACAATCATAACAAACCAGCCCATCCAAAATAGTGCGTCACCAGGATAGCCTTCGTAAGGAGCCTTTAAGTCACCTATCAAATTCATGATAGCCATATAACCCAAGATGATTGGTGTTATGAACTTAATGCATACTATCCACCAAGAACCTACACTGAAATCAGAAATGGCGTTTACGTGCTCCTGAATTGATTTTAGATTAAAGAACCAACCTACCAGAATTACTTGTATCAGTCCTGCAAAAACAATCCCAAAATTATTTATAAAATGGTCTACAATATCAAGGATATATAGGCCTGCACCAGTTGCAAATACCAGGCTGCAGATGGCGGCAACAGCAATATAAATGCTAACAGCCTTCTTCCGGCTTAGACTAAACTTGTCCATAAAGGCCGCTATGGCCGCTTCGTTAATTGAAATCAGCGAAGACAGACCGGCAAAGGTTAATGACAAAAAGAATAATACACCAAGAACGGGGGCAAAGGCTCCAAGGGTATTAATTGCCGCCGGGAAGGTTACAAAGGCCAGGCCAACTCCGGCTTTACCTACTTCCGCAACCCCTACTCCCTGGACATGGGCCATGTGACCAAGGATACCAAATACTGCAAGACCAGCCAGGAGGCTGAAGCCAACATCCATAAAGCCTGTTATAAAGGCATTATTTACAACGTCAGATTTTTTGGGCAGATAACTGGAATAAGCAATCATAATAGCAAAGCAAACACTTAAAGAGAAGAAAATCTGACCATAGGCAGCAGTCCAAATTTTATAGTCCCAAATCTTACTAAAGTCAGGCTGGAACAAATAATTTAGACCATCAGCTGCGCCGGTGAGGGTAATCCCCCTGATGGCAATAATAATGATAATGATAAACAGAGCAGGCATGAAGAACTTGTTAGCCTTTTCAATACCGCCCTTAACACCACTATAGAGTGCCGCAAAGGTAACAACCCAGGCTAACAGCAAAGGAATTAGAATACCTGCCTGCAGACCACCCAACTCAAAGGGACCACCAGTTAATCCAAGGTAGGTGCCGAAGAAAAAGTCCGAGGGATTATCACCCCAGGCCTGGTTAGACCGAAGAAGGTAAAGGAAATGGCCCAGGCAATAATTACTGCGTAATAAACTGCAATAAAGAAGCACACCAAAACCTGCCACCAGCCTAGCCATTCCCATTTGCTATTAAGCTTGGAAAAGGTAAGGGGAGCAGAGCCACGATATTTTTGACCAAGTCCAAATTCAAGAATAAGAATAGGAATTCCAGCAGTTAAAAGTGCGAATAAATAAGGAATAAAAATGCGCCACCGCCATTTTCAGCGGCTACATAAGGAAATCTCCAAATGTTTCCCAAACCAATTGCAGAACCAACAGCAGCCAGAACAAAACCCGTCCTGGTACCCCACTGTTCACGTTGTTGAGCCAATGTTAACTCCTCCTAATACTAATTATTTAGATCTTGTACAAAGATTCGGAAAATATCCTTTAAACAATCGCCTCCCTAAGATATACACATGTTTATTATTTGTACAAATCATATAATTATAAAGACCTTTATTTTCTGTGTCTTGCTGACATCTAGGCCCTTATTTTTGTACAGTTTTAAGTTTCGACATTGTTTTAATATTTCCTCTTTGTTCACCTGTACAAATTTATGACATATTACTGCACTCTCTGCGCAAAACAAAACCGGCGGACTAGACTAGCACACCGGTTTTGTTTGATTTATTAATCTTTGTTGTTTTCGGTAACCTTTTCTTCCTCGTTGTTATTTCTCGCTCTTTCCTCGGCTTCCTCTTGGGCCGCTTGACGCTTGGCCTTTCTCTTTTTAAGCCATTCCACAAGTTTGACCACCGAGACGCTACTTCAAACAACAGATACATAGGGGCGGCCATCATTAAAGGAGTAATGATATCAGGCGAAGGCACAAGAACTGCGCCTGTGACAACCGAGACCAAGATAGCCATTTTCCTTTTCTTTACCATCCACTCGTAGTTAATTACCCCCAGTTGGGCCAAAAGGAAACTGCCAGGGGCAATTCAAAAACTATACCAAAGGGTAGTATAAACATCATGGCAAAGGATACATAATTACCAATGGTTAGCATTGGCAGCAGTTCTTCACCGCCAAAATGAAGTAAGAACTTCACGCCCAGGTTAAACACAGTATAGAAAGAAAATAAAATTCCACCAATGAAAAATAAATAAGAAACGATTACGAAAATGGTAAAATATAATTTCTCTGTCTTGCGCAGGGCCGGCATAATAAAGCTCCAGAACTGCCATAAAATCACCGGCAAAGCTGTGAGAAAGCCCAAGAAAAGAGATAGCTTGATTTTTGTCATTAGGGCTTCCATTACACCTATATAGTGCATTTTATTGCCGGTGGCTGTTACTGGCTGAATAATTATTTGTAAGATATAATCACTAAAAACCAGCATACCCCGGTCATGATAAAGGTTGCAATAAGAGAAACTATCAGCACCCGGCGCAATTCTTCCAGGTGCTCAATCATTGATTGGTCTTTTTCTTCAGCCAAAGCTAATTACCCCCTTATGAGGACAAACCAAGACAGGCCCGAAAATTTTCATGGGACTTTGGCCAAAAACAACTTGGCCGAAGTCCCATTTATTACCTTATCCTGTAAGGAAATCGGGCCTGCTTTTTTAATACAGATATTTATCTAACCAAAAAACTATTTAACTAGGTTTGCTGTCTTTTGGCTCTTCCTTATTATCTTCCTTTTTCTCTTTCTTTGGTTCCTCCAGGTCAAAGTTCACCTGGGATGCTGCCCGTCTAAACTCACCTATGGTCTTGCCAACCGCTTTACCTACTTCAGGCAGTTTTCCAGGGCCAAAGACTATCAAAACAACGACTAAAATCAGTAATATGTGAGTTGGTTGAAAAATTCCCTCGAAGAAAACTCTCACTCCCCTTTCAGTCTATCCGAAATGGTTGTCTATAACTTATCTTGTACTAATTATGCCAAACAAACGTCCCCGTGGCAACAGTTATATCTTTAGTGTCAGAAAATTTATAATATTGACAGAATTTTCCTGATCTATATATCTCTATATAGGACAAGAGCTTTGCAATAGCTCTGGCTAGGCTTTATAATAGATATTGAGGCCTAGTTAAGCAAATTTGCCAAAAAAACTACTTGGAAATGATGTGATAGGTTTGGACAAAAGAGCTTCGTCTGCTGTAATCTTAGTGGGAGGTAACAGCAGCAGAATGAAAACCAATAAGGCTTTACTAAGTTTTAATGGCAAGCCCATGTTAGAAGTGATTATAAGCAAGCTTCGTCCTCATTTTGAAGAGATCCTTATTAGCAGCAATAATCCCCAGCAGTACAAATATCTTGGTCTACCAATCTTCACAGACTATTACCAAAACCGTGGCCCATTGGCCGGCATCCACTCGGGTCTTAAAAATATTACTAATGACTCTGCTTTCTTTGTGGCTTGTGACATGCCCTTTTTAAACACGCAGTTAGCAAACCTTTTACTGGCAAGGCTTGATGGTAAATTTGATATCTCTGTCCCACAAAGGGATCGATACCTTCAGCCCCTGCATGCTGCCTACAGCAAAAGATGTCTTCCTGCCATTGAGCAGTCCCTGCAATCAGAGAGGCCAAGAATTACTTCCTTCTACGAACAGGTCCATGTCAGGTACTTTGATTTTAACAAGCATCCCGAGTTCAACTGGAATACGATATTCTTTAATGTAAATACCCCCGAAGATTACCAGCAGGCCCAGAACGTGTCTGTATAAATAAATGTGATTTTTTACATTACTTTTTTAAGAATAGTCCCAACAATGTCTAAAAAATTTAGTCTCGTATTATACATGAGTTGTTTAATACCTGGAGTATCTGTAATAGCAACCATTTTATCAAGACCATTGTTATCAAGTTTCTCCATGATTTTACGAAAAGCAGATACATTTTCTATATGAGCCTGTAGTGGCTTTACTAAGGTTTCATAATCCTTATTCTTTATGATCGCTCTAGCTGCAAATATACCACTTCCTAAAGCTGCAATTGCACCTGTTCCTGTGAGCCTTTCTGTTAAGCCAGCAGTACGTCCTGCTAACATTATATTATTAACCTGAAATTTCTTTACCTTGCCAGTAGAAAAAGGTGGCAGCAGCATTTGATATTTTATTTCCAAATTTGATAAACCCTCTTTTGCTATAAAATTGTTATATAGCTTGTCTGTTTCAAATTTATCTTTACCAATATTATATAGGTCAACGATAGCGTGAAATGAATCAAATGGAGTAAGCCTAGCGTAACCTTCACCTGCATAGTCAGTATTAAAATATATTGTTGTAGAATCAGTTTTGAATTGACCTATAGTAAGGGCACTCCAAATATGTACTTGTCCGTATTCCTCCCAAACCCCTAACTCCTTAGCGACTTTTTCATTCCCTGTGGCAACAACTACATAGTCATAATTCTGAGAGAGTTCTTTATAGTCGGCTGGGCGATTATAAAAGACGGGTGTATTTATAAGCATATTTAGGAGCTGATTTTCAAGGGAGCTTTTTCTTTTACCCCGTGAATAAAAAAATCCTAAATTTCCAGTTATCTTTGTCTGTTTATTTGGTGACTTCATAATAAGTTCCGTACAAGGCGAAATTGGCTGAATATCAATTTTGTATATATCCTTAATGTATTCTCTAATATTACCGCCCATTGGAACTTCTAATATATTGAGCAGTAATATAACGGAAGGCCACTCCCAACCGACTGTTTCTCCACTGTCGAAAAGATGGGGAATCACTCCAAGCTTCTCACATTCTAATGCACAAGCCAAACCAGCAGGACCAGCACCTATGATTGCTATTTTAGGAAATTTACTCAAATCGTTCTACCCCTTTAATAATAATGCTTAAATTATATTTTTCACTGATTCTGCTTTTTTATTGCACTGTTATTCGGGACAAGGGGACAGGTTCCTTGTCCCGCCTGTATAGGTATTAATACTATGAATCATTGGACTACCTTTACCTTAAACCAGTAGGAGATAGTATTATCGCCTTTTCCCCAATCTACTAAAAGATAATATAGATACTCGCCTTCGTCAGTTGGTACGATAATGCTATCTTCATCTATGTTATATGGAATAAGCCTATGTTCAGTGTTTAGTAGCCATAAAAAGTATTTGGGACTATCTAATCCCTTAACGTCATCTGCGTAAACGATAATACAGCATTAGGTTTTAATTCTGTGGGTTTTATCAATATAGCTTTGTTTTCATCGCAACCAAAGCTAGTATTCCCTATGACACCATTTACTTGACCAGTGAAATTTGCATCTCCACGTACCCAAGGAATATTCTTTGATAAACAACTTATTACTAGATTAGGCCAAGCTACAGGATAATCAACCTCCATTTTAGTATCCTGGTTTGGAACCTTCAGTTTTGTTACGACTTGCGGTTCTGCCCTATACCCCAGAGGCTGGTTTACAGGAACATCCCTGGTCTGACTATTAAAACAGCCTCCCTGTAAGATGAGTAAAATAATAACAAGAGCATAGGTTAATTTCATACAGTATCACCAACATGAAATAAATTTTATATTTAATTATATTGTCTTAGTTCTACATCATTATTTTGTAACCTTCCTAGTTATCTCACAAACTCTCCCCAAACCTTATCTATAATAAGGATTATATAGGGACAACGAACCTGTCCCCTTGTCCCAAAAAAAATCCTGTGACTCAACACAGGATTTCATTTGACGCTATTTCTTTTCTTTATCTTCTCCCCGCTCCTTTTTGCGGCTGGTTCAGGTACTGCTTGTCTGACCGGGTCCAAGGTGTGGAATATGGCCGGTCTTTTGTTTCTTAGTGTTACCGGGGTTCTTACTATCACTGCAAACATTTCTTTGGCATTAAAGGGAATGAGGGGCCAGAGGTAGGGAACGCCCAGGGATTTGGTACGCATTAGGTAAGCCAGAACGAGGAGCATAGCGATAATCAATCCCGGCAGTCTAAAGGCTGCTGTGGCTAGGAGCAAGAACAGCCTTACAATTCTTACCGCCCAGCTGAGCTCATAGCTGGGGATGATGAAGGAGGCTACCGCTGCTACCGCTGTGTACATGACTACCTCGGCGCTAAAGAGTCCGACGGTTATGGCCACGTCACCAATTAGTATGGCAGCTATAATACCGGTGGAAATTGCCAGGGGCGACGGCGTATGGACCGAGGCTAGTCTGATCATATCTACCGCCAGCTCAGCCATGACAAATTGCACTATCAGGGGAATTCTTCCCGGCTCACTGGGGCCGATAAATCTAAGGCTAGGTGGTAGAAGATCAGGCTGAACGGAAAACAAGAACCAGAGGGGCAGCAGGAATAAAGCCACAAGCACTCCCAGGTACCTCACCCATCTGATATAGACCCCGATGGGCGGTCCCTGGCGGTATTCCTCTGCTGCCTGCAGGTGATCCCACAGGGTGCAGGGAGTGATCATGGCACTGGGGGATGTATCGACAGTAACAACAATTCTACCCTCCAGTAAATGGGCAACAGCTACATCCGGGCGCTCCGTAAAGCGAACCTTGGGAAAAAGGTGGCCATATTTGCCTGGCTCTATTAACTCTTCTACAGCTTTTTCCGCCATAGGAATCCCGTCAATCTTTATTTTTTGTATATTTTCCTTAACCCTCTTAACCATGTCAGGATTGACTATGTCGTCTATGTAAGAGATTACTATGTCTGTTTTAGAGCGGGTTCCTACTTGTATTACTTCATTTCTCATACGGGGGTCCCTAAGGCGACGCCTCATCAGCAAGGTATTTTGTACAACACTTTCCACAAACCCATCCCTTGGCCCCCGGACTACCTTTTCAAGATCAGGTTCCTGGGGTGACCGGCCTGGATAGGTACGCAGGTCGATGATAAGGCCTGGTCCTCACCTTCAATTAGAAGGGCTAAGGGGCCGCTCAGGATTCCGTCTATTACCTGGTCAAGGTTATTGGCCAAATCCACCTGTATATGGTTAATGTGTTCGTTAAAAAGTTTTTTAAGACTATTGGGAGAAACATCTCCCCGCTTAAGCTGGTCTAAGTTTCTAAGGATTAGGGCCATCACATCATCTTTTACAAAGCCGTTGATGGAATACATGGCTATTTCCTTACCTGCAACGTTGAATCTTCGCAGCACAATATCGTAGCTTTCTCCAAAACCCAATAGGTCATTTAAATATTCAATGTTCTTTTCAATATTCGTATAAACCTGGGAGCTTCTTTCTCTACTGATGCCGCCACTAAATCCACTCCTTTCTATAATTTCCTGAAGAGCCCTGGTGGTTACACTGGCTCCAAAGTGGTAATCATCATCCCCGTTCATTTTGCCTATGTCGCCAATGCCAACTACTATGGGGACGTCTAGGTCATTTAATATTTCTACCGTATCCCCCTGTAAGACCCTTCGTTTGGTTGTTTTCCCATATTTATTTACGGGTCCATTGACCACCTGGCAGGTGTCGGTGACGGAAATATCTACTTTGGCTCCATCACAGCAAAAGCTGTTTGATGCCACCGCCACTACCCCCAGAATGTTAATTCCCGGGTCATTGTAGACTTCAAGCAAAGCCCTTTCCCCTGGGCCCTGTCCTTCGTGTCCCTTATCATCAAACATAACCACCACCGGATCATGGGCAGCGGACTTGATTAATTCTACCAACTCCTTGCCGCTAAGCCTGGTGGGATTCCCAGCGGACATGGAAATGCATCTCGCCCCCACATTACGGGCAGCCACTTCAAGGGACCTTCGTGCTATCTGATCCCCGTCGGTGACCAGGATAACATTCCGTTTTTCCTGCACCTGCAAATCACCTGTCTCCCGGTTATTTCCCTCATTTAGGAAAAACCCTGACTTTTTTCATGCTGCAAAAGGACACCCGCAGGTGTCCTCTCCAGTATCTAATCAGTGTAGGCCACTTTCATGGTCGCTTTAAAATCTACCAATTGGCCGTTCTCCACATCGGCGGTAAAATTAGTTATTTCCACACCGGTAATGTTATTTAAATTTTTTGAAGCTTCATTTACAGCATTTTGTACCGCATCACGCCAGCCGTTTTGCGATTCTCCGATTAGCTCACTTACCCTTATGGCCCTTACATCCTTATACACAATAATGCCCCCTTATATTTCTGTTAAATACTAACGGTATTATGTGTATCAGGAGTTGTTTTATTCAGAAAACAACTATAAAAGAAAGAATCGGCTCATATTGAACCGATTCTTTTAACCAGATTGAATCATAAGCTCCTTTAACTTTCTTAAAGCCTGCCTTTCAAGCCTTGAAACCTGTACCTGGGAAAGCCCAAGCCTGGCAGCCACCTCCGATTGGGTTTTATCCTCAAAAAATCGCCACAAGAGTATCTGCCTATCCCGCTCTGGCAGCTCAATTAATAGCTGTTTTACAGCTAGTTTTTCCAGCCAGGGAGAATCCCCCTCTTCACCATCGCTTAATTGGTCTAGAATATATATGGGATCTCCGTCATCCTGATGTAAGGTTTCGTAAATGGAGGTTGGCGTTTGGGCCGCCTCAAGGGCGTTGACGACTTCCTCACGCTGGAAACCTAATTCACTGGCGATTTCATTGATTGATGGGTCACGGCCAAGTCTGGCCGTCAGCCGATCCCTGGTCTGCTGAATTTTATAAGCCGTTTCCTTAAGGGATCTACTTACCTTCACGGGGCTATCATCCCTGAGGAATCTCCGTATTTCCCCTACGATCATAGGTACTGCATAGGTAGAAAATTTGACATCATAGGATAAATCAAATTTATCAATGGCCTTCATTAGACCAATGCAACCTATCTGAAATAAATCCTCCAGCTCATAACCCCGGTTGTTAAACCTCTGTACAAGGTTAAATACCAGCTTTAGGTTACAGTTAACCAACCTCTCCCTAGCTTCCGTATTACCGGACTGAGCTTTTTTGATTAAATCACGCATTTCCTGATCGCCCAGCAGCGGGAAGCGGGGAAGGTTCATTTCCAAAAGCCTAGTTGAGCTCATGGGGCACCCCCCTTACTAGTTGGCCCGGGCTTTGGCACCACGGATTCCTATATGTTTGAACATTGTTACGGTTGTACCTAGTCCAGGAGTTGATTCAACCCTCAGCCTGTCACTGAAGGACTGCATAAACACAAAGCCCAGCCCCATTCTCTCAGGGTCGGTGGAATAGGCCGGCTGCATAGCTAAATCAATATCATCTATACCTTGTCCGCTATCTTCCACTATTATTTCAAGTCCTTCCTTATAAATTTTAACCGTTAGCCTCACGGTTTTATCTGTTTGCTTACGGTATCCATGAATTATTGCATTACCCACCGCTTCAGAAACAGCCACCTTAATTTCCTCAAGCTCCGGTAAGGTACAGTCCAGTTGGGAAGCGAAGGCTGCCACAGCAACCCTGGCAAAACTCACATTCTCGGCAATACTATGAAACTCTATTGAGCAACAATTTACAGCTTTCACTTACACCACTCCTCAATTAAACAATCTTTGCCAGAGCATTGGCTTCATCCAAATAGCTCTCCATAATTTGCATTAGCCCTGACAGCTCCAAAATCCTTTTTACCTGGGGCTGTGCACCTACCAAAATAACCTTGCCTCCGAAGGGTGTTAATTTCTTATATCGTCCTAGGATAACACCTAATCCCGAGCTATCAACAAAGGTTACTCTTGACAGGTTCATAATAAGATACTTAATCTTTTTTGTATTAAGATGCTCGTCCAATGTTATTCGCAGTTTATCCGCAACCCCCAGATCTAGATCTCCGCTTAGACGTACCAGTAAAGCATCCATTTTTGTTCTATATCTATCTGCATCTCCTGCCAACATCCCCCTTTAAAGTCTTGTCAAAATCTTAAGAACAAAATTTCTACCTCTGCCCCCCGTTATCCTGCTAAATTCTTCCAAAATGATTGTCGATTATACTCCAAGAAAGGAGCACAAAAAACCTGCCTGTGCCTGGACCGCCATATGCAAAAACCGTCCCCCGGCTCATTTGCCAGGGAACGGTTCAAATCTCCATTATTAATTATCAATCCATGCCGTATACTCTATCCAGCATATCATTTAAGAGCTTAAGCGGAGAAGCCTTTTCAACGTCTGAGGCTGCCACCAGTCTACTTGAGGGCCTCCTTACCGTCCTTGGTTACGATATAGCTGCCTACCACCTGTCCTTTTTTAACGGGTGCATCTAGCTTATCGGGCAATTGAACGGTGCCTTGGACTGTTTTTTCCTGCCCCTTGGACACCACCAGGCTTACCGGGGCAGTGGTTACAATTTTAACAGTTTCTAATTCGCCCTTGCCTACCGGCAGCTCCTTAATCACTTGTCCTTCCTCAGCTAAGTTCACAGCCTTGTAACGGGCAAAGCCATAGTTAAATATTTTAATGGTCTCTTGGAAGTGCGTGCGGGGCATGGGGCATCCCAGTACCACTGATATTACCCGCAGCCCATCCTTTTTGCAGAGGCTGCCAGACAGTACTTGGCTTCATTGGTCCAGCCTGTTTTACCTGCATCAGCGCCCGGATACCATTTCAAAAGCTTGTTGGTATTCCAGAGTTTAAAATCCCCGCCCCGGAGGTCGTGTTCATAGATAGAAGAAACTTCTCGGAATAGTGGATACCTTAGGCACTCCCTAAGTACCTTGGCCATATCGTAGGCCGATGTATAATGATTTTCTACGGGTAGACCTGTAGGATTAGAGAAGTGAGTATTCTTCAATCCCATGGACTTGGCCTTTTCATTCATCATTTCCACAAAAGCTTCTTCAGAGCCGGCAATAAACTCTGCCATGGCCACGCTGGCATCGTTAGCAGAGCCTGTGGCAATGGATATCAACATTCCTTTGCCGGTAACTCTTCACCCGGCTCCAGGAATATCTGGGAGCCACCCATGCTGGCAGCATGTTCGCTGGTCAAAACCTTATCGGTCATTTTAATTTTGCCCAGGGACTCGGCCTCACAAATCAGCAGCATTGTCATGAGCTTTGTTACACTGGCCATCGGTCTTGAGGCATGCATGTCCTTGTCAAATAAGATCTGTCCGGAAGCATAATCAATTAAAATTGCTGTTTCAGCAGTGGTTTCTAATTTTACTCCGCCGGCATTACTTCCTGCCTCAGACTTAGGAGCCGGTTTTGGCCCCTGGTTGTCCTGAGCATTGGGCTCGGCTATAGCTGCCGACACACTTAAGGTAAGAATAAAAACTAGGCAAATCAAAATAGTAGTTACACGTTTTAATTGTTTCATTTTTTTCCCCCTCCAGGTTCACTTTTCATTTCTCCTTATATTCTTTTCTTTCATGAAGGATCTATGCTTTTAAACCTAGAGGGAGTTAATGGAAATTTACGAAGGTTTGGTGAGCCCTCACCTATCCTGGTGGTTCCTGCCTCTTCTGCCAAAACCGGAGGCTTTAACAGAAAGGCCATTACTGCGGCGGCAACACTTAATATACCGGCAATCATGAATGCACTTGCAAATTCCATGGAGGTGGCAATCCTTGGGCCTACAATGGCAGCTAAGCCATAGGCTTGATATACAAGTCCGTAATTTCCTCCCATATTTCTGATACCATAGTAATCAGCAGTTAAGGAAGGAAATAATGCTAAAAAACCACCAAAGCAGAAGCCTGCCAGGGATACCGCTATCATAAAGCCAAGATAACCCAGGGTCATTGTTCCCATGTAAAACATAGTACTGGCGGTCAATATATACATTACTACCAGAGCGTTTATCCTTCCTAACATGTCCGACAGAGTACCCCAGGCTACCCGTCCGGCAGCATTGAAGATGGCTATGGCTATTACTGCATTGGCCGCTAAGGCTGGTCCAAGGCCAACAAAGTCGGTGCCAATATTAACAGCCAGGCTAATGACCATCAGGCCGGCTACACAGCCCAGCAGGTACATAAACCACATTATATAAAATTGGTAGGTCTTTAACATTTGACCTGAGGTAAAGTTTGATACCGGAGCCTTAGAGTTTTCTGGAGGAGTCCAACCCTTAGGAACATAGTCTGCCGGAGGCAAGATTAAAAATTGGCCCCCAGGACTATTGCTAAAGGATAAATTATTCCCAGATACATAAAGGTTTCAGAAACACCAAAATTACTTATCAGAAAGAGAATCACCGGCTTGAAAAGTAGACTTCCGGCGCCAAAGCCGGCCACTGCCACTCCACTGATAAGTCCCCTTTTATCAGGAAACCATTTTACGCAGGTAGCCAGGGGACAGACATAAGCAGTGCCAATGCCTGCTCCTCCAATTATTCCATAAAAAAGATAGAGTTCCCATATGGTGGTGGCCCGTGACGCAGGATGAGGCCTAGTCCAAGGAGTAACCCTCCGGCTGTGGCAACCCATCTGGGACCGATTCTATCTTGTACTTTACCTGCTAGTATTGTAAAGGCTGCAAAAACAGCAATGGTAATTGAAAAGGTTAAAACAACATCCTCGGAGTGCCAGCCGAATTTTTCTATCAGGGCTGATTAAATAAACTCCAGGCATAAATGCTCCCAAACAGACCTGGATTAAGACAGCCCCCACCACAACCCTCCATCTATTAATTTTTGTCTCCCTCATTATCTTATCTCTCCCCTCAGTCTAATCTCCCTGCTTATATTGTGGTATTTGGGCAAATAAAAATCCAACACCAATTTATTCATTGGTGTTGGATTAAATTTAACTGATATAGACTACCCTTTAAAATATCTTCCAACAATTAGATTTAATTATAAAGATTCTTATCAATAACCAGGATAAAGACTCTTTCTCCTGTTTTTGTACTAATATCTGTGTGAAGACTAATAACCTTGGCTGAAGTAATCTTGTTAACTATCATCTCTATCTCCTGGCGCCCTTGCTCAACCAATTGCTGACGCAACTTTTTGACCAAAGCAGCCCCGTCCTTGTCCCTGGCTAAATGTTGCTCCGCCTTGGAAAGCACTCCTCGAAGGGTGACAATTATCATATTACGCAGTATATCCGTTTTAGCCTCATCTGGTCCACGACCCATATAATCCCTTTCCCATTGGATCATGGCTTTAGTTATTTCATCTTCCAGTTGTCCCTTGACCAAGGAAAATTCAAACCCCTTATATTCTCATATTTGTATTCACTAGCTTATTATAAGGTGATGAGTCAAAAAACACAAGAAACAACTTACACTCTTCCTAGCACAATTTCCCTAACAGCTGGCTTATTATGGCCAATAGTATAGGCCTTCCTGACCATATCTTCAGCCCCTAGAAGCTCCTGCCCCTTGGCGGCGTGCAGCTCTGCAATTATTTCACCCTTACCGATACCTTCTCCGATCTTTTTCTTGAGCACCAACCCCACGGATAAATCTATTGCAGCATCCTTTGTTGCTCTTCCAGCCCCCAGGGACATGGCTGCCAGGCCAATTTGCTCCGCATCTATCTCGTTACGTAACCCTCTTCCAAGCTGGACACAGGGTAAATAATTTCTGCCGGGGGCAGCAACCCTTCTTTACTACATACCTCTGGATCGCCTCCCTGGGCAACGATAAATTCCTTGAATTTTTCCAGTGCCTGCCCCTCGAAAATTATTTTTTCCAGGCGTTCCCTAGCTTGGCAGTATCCTTATCCACACCAGCCAGCACAAGCATTTCGCTGCCTAAGTGCATACACAGCTCATGTAAATCCTTGGGTCCTTGGCCCTTCAAGGTGGCGATGGCCTCTTTGACCTCCAGGGCATTACCTATGGCATAGCCCAAAGGCTGATCCATATCCGTCACAAGGGCCACTGTTTTGCGGCCAACCCTTGTCCCTATGTCCACCATGGTACGGGCCAGGTTAAAGGCATCCTCGGACTTTTTCATAAAGGCTCCACTGCCTACCTTGACATCCAGAACAATGGCATCTGCTCCAGCAGCAATTTTTTTACTCATGACAGAAGCCGCAATAAGAGGAATACTATCCACCGTTGCAGTGACATCCCTCAATGCATACAGCTTTTTATCCGCAGGGGCCAAATTGCCTGTTTGGGCTACAACTGCTATTTTTACTCTATTGACCTGCTCAATAAAGGCAGCGTTGTCTAAAGCAACCCGGAAACCCGGTATGGCCTCCAGCTTATCTATAGTCCCCCCCGTATGGCCCAAGCCTCTCCCTGACATCTTGGCCACCGGAACCCCGGCTGCCGCCACCAGCGGTCCCAGGATAAGGGTGGTCTTATCTCCCACCCCGCCTGTACTGTGCTTGTCAACCTTGATGCCAGGTATAGATTTCAGGTCGGTCTGTTCCCCCGATTCGGCATGGCCATGGTTAAGTCACCAATTTCCCTTTCGGTAAAACCCTGAAAGAAAATAGCCATCAGCAGGGCGGACACCTGGTAATCTGGTATCTCATCCTTTGTATAGCCATCTATAAAAAAATCAATTTCAGCGGTGGTTAACTCCAACCCCCGACGCTTTTTCAAAATAATATCGTACATTCTCATAAGTAACACCTCAACACAACCCTAGAATCTAAATCTACCCAAAAAGACCCAATAGTAGGACAGGTGGCTTTTCCAAAAGCGTAGCGGAGCACGGGCTGCGTTGCTTAGCCCGAAGATCCACAAAGGAATGCTACGGTCCTTATGCGTTGACTACAACTACCAAAAAGTAAATCAGTAGACTTGCGGGAGCGTAGCGTTGGAAATGCCGCCTGTCCCGACCTTCATGCGGCAGAATTACTTACTCCCTAAGACCTCCGAAGCAAAACTCTCCCCTATATTGAGGGAGGCAATCTAAAAAGCTCTGCCAAGGTAGCTGCAATATCACTAAAGGAAGCTCTAGTGCCCAGGTTTATCCCCGGCCTCACCGGCTTACCGCAGACCAACAGGGTACATACTCCCTGGAGTGATCGGTGCTGGGAGTGGTGGGATCGCAGCCATGGTCGGCAGTTAAGATCAGTACCTCATTGTCCAACATGGCAGCCAAAATGTCAGGCAGCCTCCTGTCAAATTCCTCCAGGGCACCGGCATAACCCTTGGGATCATTGCGGTGTCCGTAAAGGGAGTCATATTCCACCAGATTGGCAAAGATCAGCCCTCCTGGGACTCCTTCATAAGCCTTATGGTCTGATCCACGCCATCCATATTGCTCTTTGTAGACACAGTCTCGGAAATCCCAAGGCCGGCAAAAATATCATAAATTTTCCCAACACCCATGGTTTTATCCCCGACTCTTGCAGCAGGGTTAAAATATTGGGACTTGGTGGTGGCACAGCATAATCATGACGATTTGCAGTCCTTTTAAAGGAGCCTGGACTGCCGACAAAGGGTCGGGCAATGACCCTGCCCACACGATGTTCGCCGTCCAGCAACTCCCTGGCAATTTCGCAAATTCGGTATAATTCCTTTAGGGCGATTATTTCTTCATGGGCAGCAATTTGAAAAACGCTGTCTGCTGAAGTATAAACGATAGGTTTACCTGTATTTATATGTTCCTGTCCCAATTCTTCAATTATAGCTGTTCCAGAGGCAGCTATATTACCCAGGGTGGCCCGCCCGATGAGCCTCTCAAACTCAGCTATTAACTGGGCCGGAAATCCCTGGGGATAGGTGGGAAAGGGCTGTTCTAAAATAATTCCGGCCATTTCCCAGTGGCCGGTGGTTGTATCTTTTCCAATGGATTTCTCGGCCATTTTACCGAAGGCCCCCCGGGGCTTCTCCAATGGCGGAACCCCTTCCACAGAAATAATATTGCCTAGCCCTAAGCTTCCCAGGTTAGGTAAATTAATGCCACCAATGGCTTTAGCCACATTGGCCAGGGTATTGCTGCCGGCGTCTCCATATTCAGAGGCATCGGGTAGTTCTCCTACTCCAACACTATCTAAAACTATTAGTGTAACTCTCTTAACCTCTCCTTGATGCAAAACCATCTCTCCTTGTAAAAATATTTAAGCCCTGGGGTGAGCTTTGCTATACACTTCCCTAAGCCTCAGCTTGGTTAGATGGGTATATATTTGTGTTGTAGAAATATCCGCATGACCCAGCATCTCCTGAACAGACCTTAAATCTGCTCCATTCTCCAGCAAATGGGTGGCAAAGGAGTGCCTCAGGGTATGGGGTGTAATTGGCTTATCTATCTTTCCCTCCCGGGCATACTTTTTAATTATTTTCCAGAAGCCCTGGCGGGTTAGTCTTTTCCCCTGCACATTTACGAAAAGTGCCTGATTCTCAGGCTTACCCTTGGTTAGTTTGACCCTGGCTCTGGCAAGATATTCTTGCACAAACCTTGCTGCCACTGAGCCCAGGGGAATGATTCTCTCTTTGGAGCCCTTTCCAAAGCACCGAATATAGCCCATTTCCAGCTCCACATGCTGGATATCTAAAGCAACCATTTCGGAGACCCTGATGCCTGTGGCATAAATGAGCTCCAGCATGGCCTTATCCCTCATTCCTGCGGGATCAACCAGTTGGGGTTGACTTAATAGGTTTTCCACTTCACCTGTGGAGAGTACCTGGGGAAGCCGCTGGGCAAGCTTTGGCGATTCAAGGTTCAAGGTGTAATCTTCAGCAACAGCCCCTTCAGCCAGCAGAAAGCGGTAAAAATGCTTTAATGCAGCTAAATGCCTTGAAATAGTGGCAGGTGCCTTGCCTTCCTTTTGCAGCTTATACAGGTGAGTCAGGATGTGATTTCGGTTAGCTTCACTTAGTGAAGATACTCCTTGTTTCTTTAAAAAAGAAAGGAACTGACTGAGGTCAATCCTATATGATGCCAAGGTGTTCTTGGCTAAGCCTCGCTCAACAGCTAAATAATTGATAAATTCCTCTAACCAGCGTTCCATCTTCCCCCCCCTTACTTTAAACCAATTGTCAAGAAAATAATAAAGCAGCCCAAAAGTTTTTGGACTACTTCTTCAAACATCCAATTAATTCCTTTATTTTATTTTTATCTCGATGATTATTTAATAAGTAATCTATTATTTTTTCTAAAGCCCCATGATCAAAATCATTATCACAGGCTTCTATTACCCCCCCTTGAACTTTCATGGGGTTTCCACCCGGTACAGAGTCCCTGCTTGTTAGTCCAGAGCCCTTAAGCAGACCAATTAATTGAACCAGCAAAATTGCTATCACTGCAAGGACAAAGGCAAAACGCAAGCCCTTTAAAATTCTTTGCTTAAGCCTAGTAATAAACACAACCAGCACAGTTGTCCCCCCTAAAGGAGTTGCCATGTCAGCAACATCTAGATAAGAAAAAACTATGTACTATAACTACCTTTTAGACCAGACATTGTATCGGCTTCCTAATATTACTGACCCTTTACAGGCCAGCAACTATCACCATTTTAGTTCTTCTGCCATATCCTGGTACAGAAGGCTTAACAAGGAGGTGCAGCAATGGTCCTGCGGAATATCGTTTTTTAAGCGGTCAAAATCCATATGTATTATTTTTGATTTTGATTTTATTGATTATGGGAACAGAAAAAGAACTAGAATCATATTTTGAAAGTGCTAGGGACTTTATCCTTGGCACCAAGCGTTCTGTGGAAAACATACGTGCAGGTATAGAAGGTATGCAAACAAATATGCTTTCCTTCGGCACACAGTTACTGGATTTACAAAAAAATAATTTTATGTGACCGCCCTAACGGGGCCTTTTTTCTTGTCATAACATTTCTGGATTCCTGCATATGTTTTCAGAAGGAGGTGAGATGATGGGAAAAAATGGAGTAATAATTCTAGTTATTCTTTTAATAATGGGCTTTGTGGGTAATTCAACCCTAATGGCCACAGCTGCATGTATATTACTAATATTGAGACTCACCAAGCTTTATCGTTTCTTTAGTCTATTAGAACGTAGAGGCCTGGAGATTGGCCTTATTTTTTTAATGCTCTCTGTTTTGGTTCCCCTTGCCCACGACAATGTAGTTTATATGGAGATACTGGAAAAAACCCTCTCCCCCCAAGGAATTCTTGCCATTATTGGCGGAGCTTGGCCACACATATGAATGGCGAAGGTCTGACATTATTGAAAATGGACCCACAATTAATATTTGGCATGGTTATTGGTTCTGTTTTTGGCATAGTTTTTTTGGGCGGAATTCCCATTGGCCCCTTAATGGCAGCAGGACTAACCGCCCTTTTTCTGGAAGTGGTATATTGGTTTAAATAATTTTAAATAAAAACAGCTCCCGCCAATTAAGCGGCGCGGAGCTGTTTTTTAGGATTCCTTTAATAAAACTCTGTTTTTATAATTCCATGCCAGAACTGCCTCTGCAAAAGCAACCATTTTTTAGTCATTCCGCCGCCTACTTTTCCATTCTGCCTGCTGGGAAGTTCGCCTTTATCCATGCTGGCATAATCCGTCAAACCAAGCTCCGCGGCCATCTCATTTCTAAACTCCTCCATGGCCGGCTTAACGTAGGGCACAAGCTCCCGTGGTACTAAACCTGTGGCTGCAGTTATTTTCATCAAATCTTCAGGCTGTAAATCCACTGAGATTAACTCTTTGGACATATTATTACCTCCTGTAAGAATTTGTGAAACAAAAATTTAGGTTGCCCCTTTTCTGATATTATTATGTCCTTAAAATAATTTTTTATGTAAGCAAAAGATGGAAAATTTATTTAATTAATAAATTTACAGTGGTCTTAATTAACTCCGGTGTTAAAAAAGCTTCGACTAAACCTGCAGCCGCCGCTATACAGGAAACAATGATTATTATAAAGTGATATCCGAGTAAGCCCGGCAAAACCGGCAATCGGGAGTTGCGAAGTCTGCCAATTAACAGGCAGGAAAAGGACAGGGAAGCTACCCCGGCCAAATAAATTGCCGGTAGGAATAATAGGTTCTGAGGGAGTACCGAAGCTATTGCTATAATTACTCCGTCTCCAGCCCGCTCATTAGCCAAAAAGCCGACTGTAAATCCCAGGGAAAAGCCCCTGATAAAGAGCAAAGCAAGGATTACCGGAGCTCCTATAACGGTCAGCCCCAATAGATAAATGATCCCCACAAAGGTAAGATTATTGGTAATGGTAGTTCTCACAAGCTGAGGGTGGTCAATGGCAATGGACCTGCCTCACTTACAAACATATCCAAGTAGGTAGATAATTGCGTGGCCTGGCTTATATCCAGCGTGCCCGCTCCCCAATTGCCAAAAAAACCCCTGCCAGCATAGTAACTAGGGCAAGAATATACATTGGCCAGCCCTCTCGCAGGGAGGACTTAAACAAGCTTTTAAAACGGCCTCGCAACTTGGTCACCCCCGACATGTCCCAGTAAACTTAATGAAATTGCTACTGTACATATCTATGCCGGGGGTAAAGTTAATTATTACCCTTGGTTCAAAAAGCCTTCCTCGATAATCAGCTTCATAATGTACTCTGCCGCCAGTAGATCTTCTAAAGAATTTGCACTGGCTGCAACCACACAGATCCCTGTATTTAATCTCCGGGCGGCTTCCACAGCCCTTTTTGCTGCTGCCCTGGCAGGCGCCGTCCCCTTTTTCTTCATGGTCCTGGCCACCGTTCCGGTAATAACCTCGGGAGCACCGGCGGTCATGGCCGCATCATAGGCAACTCCCCCGGTACCGGTGGCAGCTACAACCACTCTGCCCTTAAGATGGCATATCTTAGGAGTTTCTGCACCTAAATTTGGTATAATAGCCGTTACCTCTGCTCCCCCTAATCTTACACCTGAGAGGAATCTGGCAGCATTTTTGGCCCTTTCTTCATCGGTGCCTACCCGTGGTTCTGTGACCAGGACGACACTACTGCCGGCAGCCAGGGCAATGGCTGCCGCCTGTTGTCCAATCACCTCGGGTTTTAGGTCAACCGGGGGTGATGCCCCGTCGGGACTGGCCCCAAGCACTGCCAAGCTCCAGCATCAATGGCTGACTCCAGGGTGGTGGACATATCTATGACGTCAACAATCATTACCACCATGCCAGCCTGCCGGCTTCAGCAGCACCGCTAGCATTGGCAGTCATGGAAACTAACCGGTGCATTTTATTTATCCTCCCTTTGATTTAGGTATAAACCTGTCCCCCTTCTTCATATACTGTCCCATAATCATAGGAGGGGGAAAATATTATGCATATATACGTTTACTCCGACCGAGTATACTTCCAGTGTAAGGCTAAGGACTTATGTAAACTAATCCATCAGTTTGCCGAACAGTACAGTACTGTTAAAGAGCTGATTAACGCAAAAGCTATCAAATCAAGCTATCCTAATAAGCCTGCACTAAGCTGCTAACATACACTCCCGCGGCCCCGGCAGCCAAGAAAAATTCACGATCCTGATGCACACTCCTACCCATAGTGGTAACCTTTATATCATATTCAGCCAGGGCAGCTAAAGCTGCTTCGGCATCAATCACCGCAATATCATGTTTACTACTAATGCCACTGTCTTCACATTGCTTAAGCAGTTGCTGCATTTTATCTGCTTCAACCTTTGGCAGAGTAACCGTGGCCTTTGTGAGGGCGACCTTACCCAGGACAGTTCTTGAGTGATGACTAATTCCCATGTGCCTCTCCCGGGAATCGGTAAAGCTTATTCTGGGGATGGCAACGGCCTTACCCCCTAGCAGGTTTATGGCATTGATCATTTCTGCCTGTTCTATTCCGGTAAAACCAAAGGTTGAATTACTGCCTACAATACCGGGACCCATGGCAGCTATAATCACATCAGCCCGGGCCACCGCCTTGGCTGCCAGAAGGCTGTATAAAGATTAATCGCCTCATAATCTCCGCCAAAGGCATGTCCACAGGTGATTGTAGCATGTATCAGGCCCTTTTCCTTTAACTCATAGACCAGCTTCGATAGGGCTATGGGGAGGGCCGCTGCATCGCTCATTAAATAGGCCACCCTAAGTTGTCCCTGTCCCAGCTTCTTTAAAGCAGCAGCCACAGGTGCAATCATACTGTGCAAGCCACCTACAATGACTGGTGTTCCCTCTAACCCTTCAGCCTGCTGCATAATACTGGTGTAGGGGCTATCGGCTTCTTCAAGCGAGAGAACCTTGACCTGACAGGGGCTGTAGCGGACCTTCATAATATGGCCTTCCTCGGATATATCCATCTGAGGATTAGACAAGTTGCCCATCACGAAATGAGCTCCCCCGGTGCCCAGATTTTTAAATACCGCAGTGGTATTAAGAATTACCTCATCTCCGGTATTGATGGGACCTGTAAGCCGGTCATAATTGACTCCCCGTTGGGTTTCACCCTCCACCTCAACCAGCAGCTCAGTTATACCCGGTCTCTGGGAGAGCAAGGATTTTACTATGCCCTTGCGAATGCGAATCAAGAGTTGATCCCCCTATTAAAATAATCTATTGTTATTTATTACCAGCAAACATTACTCCTAAACTCTATTACGATCCCGTTCCTCTAGATCGCTGAGCTTCTTTCTGATCACCTTGACTTCTTCTTGAATCGAAGGCATGGTGATATAAGTCATTCTAATAACTCCTATTAAGGCTGCAAGTCCTGCTAGAAACCATAGAATACCTAGCAAACCAAAAAACTGCCCATCATAAAAGGAGCGTGCATAATATCCAATTCTAGAATCCTCCTTAGTTAAGTTATAATATGTAACACAGGCACTATTATTTAGCATTTTAGCAATAGCGTCCAGCTTACGACTTCTATTGTTTTTTGTCTAACTTGTTTTCAATTTCTTGTAATCGTTTTCTTATATCATCAATATCCTCTTCCAATACCCTTGCCCTTTTAGCCTTTGTTATGATCTTTATAACAAACACTACCAACAAAATCATAACTAAGAAATTAAATAACTGGGCTATCATAGTTCCATTAAAGTTCGATTCCTCCACGAGGCATCACCTTACTCTCTAATTTCTTGCGCTAACCTTACAACTTCAACCATCAGGCGGGCATTGGCAATCAGATGCTCCTCGGTGATAAATTCGTCGGTGGTATGTACCTTTGACATACCTATACCCAGGTTGTGCAGGCAATGCCCTTACCGTTAAATACGTTAGCGTCGCTGCCGCCGCCTGTATGACCTAGTTTTGGCTCCACCCAATGCTCTCAGCAGCCTTTACAGCAATGCGAACCGGTAACGAGTCTGGTTGTAAATCGATTTGATCGTATTCTTTAACCACCTTAATCTCGGCTTTAGCTGGAACCTGTCCGCAGCCTTTTTAATTTCACCTACCATATGGTCAATCTGTGCCTTTGCCTTGTCTGGCTTGATGCTGCGACTTTCGCCATCAATAATACATTGCTCAGGAACTATATTAGTGGCCATACCACCCGAGATGATTCCTATATTAGCAGTGGTTTCATCATCTATACGGCCAATATGCATATTGCCAATGGCCACCGAGGCCACCATAATGGCGTTAATTCCCTGCTCCGGGGCAATACCCGCATGGGCAGCCCGGCCCTTAATGGTAGCCTTAAAACTATATTGGGTCGGAGCCTTAATGATAATTTCTCCCGGAGGTCCTCCACTGTCAAGAACAAAGCCGAGCTTAGCTTTTATTTTGCTATAGTCCAGTCTTTTAGCTCCCACCAGGCCTATTTCTTCACCAATGGTAAATACCACCTGTATCTCCCATGGGGAATCTGCTGCTCCTTTAGTACCCTAATACATTCCAAGATAGCAGCTACTCCCGCCTTGTCATCTGCACCTAAAATGGTATTGCCCGAGGAGGATATGACACCATTCTCCCGCTTGGGTTTTATACCCCTACCGGGCTTAACCGTATCCATGTGAGCGCTTAAAAGAATCGAAGGCCCTGCACCACCGGCGGCCGGTAGTGTGGCGATCAAATTTCCTGTCTTTTCCCCTACCTCAACGTAAGAACCAGCTCCATCTTCTATGACCTCAAATCCCAGCGCCCCAAGCCTCTCTTTCAGTAAGTTGGCAACTTGTCTCTCGGCCAGGGATTCACTATCCACTTGAACCAATTCCATAAATTCTTGAATTAACCTTTCACCGTTAATCAAAACAGGTTCACCCCTCATCAAATGAAATTCTTATATAAAGATATGCAGCCGGAAGCATATATTAATAGATATGCCACCGGCTGACAGTATTTTATACAATTATTTTAATTCCTTGGCTAGCTTGATGCCACTTTCCAGAGCCAGCTGGTTAACGGGAATCATGTTGTGGCGTCGGGCAGGCAGTACCTTTTTCAAGGATTCAACCACTGCCTCTACCGTAACTATGCCGGTAAGTTCAATTAGCGCACCCAGGATAACATTGTTAGCTACCCTGACATTCCCTAATTCCTCGGCAATCTTATTGGCCGGTATTTCAATTGCCTTGACATCCTCACGTTTGACCTTTTGTTCCACCAGGGAGGAATTAATAAGTATCAAACCACCCGGAACAACGGCCTTCTCAAATTTGTCTAAGGATGGCCTGTTCATCACTATTAAGGTAGTGGGCTCGGTAACCAGGGGTGAGCTAATAGGTTCATCCGATATGGTAATACCGCAGTTTGCCGTACCACCCCGCATCTCCGGCCCATAGGAGGGAATCCAGGCCACCTGCTTGCCCTCAATCATACCCGCATAGGCCATTAATTGACCAGTTGATAAAACACCTTGACCGCCAAACCCAGCAATTAATATCTCCTGTAACATGCTATTTCACCTCCGATTCCTTATACACACCCAGTGGGTAGTACGGAATCATGTTTTCCGCCAGCCACTTCAAAGACTCTTTAGGTGAGAGACCCCAGTTGGTGGGGCAGGTGGACAACACTTCTACCAGGGCAAAGCCCAATCCGGCCTGTTGTATTTCAAAGGCCTTACGGATGGCCTTTTTAGCTGCATGATATGTTTGGGGTCATGGACCGATACCCTTGCTACATAGGCTGAGCCATCTAGGGTAGCCAGCATCTCACATACCCTAACGGGGAGGCCGTTTAATTCCCTATCTCTACCCCGGGGGCTGGTGGTTGTCTTCTGACTGGTAGGGTTGTGGGGGCCATTTGCCCGCCGGTCATGCCGTAAATGGCGTTGTTAACGAAAATGGTGCTGATTTTTTCACCCCGGGCAGCGGCATGCACAATTTCCGCAGAGCCGATAGAAGCTAAATCCCCGTCACCCTGGTAGGTAAATACCATTCTGTCAGGCAGGCAGCGTTTGATGCCTGTGGCCACTGCCGGAGCACGGCCATGGGAAGCCTGGAACATATCTACATTAAAATAATCATAGGCAAATACAGAGCAGCCCACAGGACAAACCCCAACGGTGTTATCTCTGATCCCCATATCATCAATAACCTCTGCCACCAGGCGGTGAATTACCCCATGGGTGCAGCCTGGACAGTAGTGGTTTTGTTTATCGGTGAGAGCCTCGGGCTTTTTGAATATTATCTTGGCCATTACTCTGCACCCCCTGCCATTAATTTTTTAACCTGGGCTAAAACATCCTTGGCCAGGGGAACCATGCCGCCGCTTCGGCCATAGAAATGCACAGGCTTTTTGCCGTTAACAGCCAGCTTGACATCTTCAATCATTTGTCCCATGCTCATTTCAACACATAGGAACTTATCGGCATTTTCTGCAGCCCTGGCATATATCTCAGAGGGGAAGGGCCACAGGGTAATGGGACGAATCAAGCCAGCCTTAATTCCCTCGGCTCTGGCCTTGTCTACCACGGATTTAGCGATTCTGGCAGCAGTGCCAAAACCGGTGAGAACTATTTCTGCATCATCCAGCATATATTCCTCACAGCGAGTTTCCTCGCTGCGATAATCTCATATTTTGCAAAAGCTTTTTGTTTAATTCCTCACAGTCCTCCGGCACAATATACAGGGAGTTAATGACATTGGTCTTTTCCCGGCCCTTTAAGCCGCTGGCCGCCCAAGGTTTTGCGAGCATTTCAGGCATTGTTACCTCATCTGCCAGCTCCACGGGTTCCATCATTTGGCCCAGGATGCCATCACCCAAAACCATTACAGGTCCACGATATTTATCAGCAAGATCAAAGGCCACCTGCATCATATCAATAATCTCCTGAACCGAGGCAGGGGCTAATACCACCATACGGTAATCTCCATGGCCACCGCCCTTTACGGATTGGAAGTAATCCGACTGGGCAGGTGCAATATTGCCAAGTCCAGGACCGCCACGCATTACATTTACTACTACACAGGGAAGCTCCGCCCCTACCAAATAGGATATACCCTCTTGCATTAGGCTTACACCGGGGCTGGAGGATGATGTCATGGTGCGGAAACCGGCGCTGCAGCACCGTAAACCATATTAATAGATGATGTTTCACTCTCTGCCTGCAGGAACACCCCTCCTACCTCGGGCATTCTTTTTGCCAGGTAATGGGGCAATTCACTCTGGGGGGTGATGGGATAACCAAAGAAATGACGGCAGCCGGCCCGGATTGCCCCCTCGCCAATGGCCTCGTTGCCTTTCATTAATACCTTGCTCAAGCCTGCTTCTCCTCCTTCATTACCTCAATTACCACATCTGGACACATACGGGCGCACATGGCACAGCCCTTACATTTATCCATTTCTGTCACTGTTGCCGGGTGGAAACCCATGGCATTAAAGTGGTCTGCCAGGGTAATAATCTTCTCAGGACAAACTATTATGCATAGCTCGCAGCCCTTACAGCGTTCTTCCCTGAATGTTACAGTTGACAAAGTTTTACCTCCTCAATTAGTTAATTAGTAAGCCTCGCCAAAGGCCTCTTCCCAGGGTGTTTTCATAAAAAATTCAAGGGGTAATACAGAAACCTCAGGCAATCGAGCCATCACCTCGGGAACCAAAGGCTTGGGAGCTGCCATAAAGGCCACGGGTAATCCTAGCTTAGATGCTATTTCGGAAACTTTGGCATAGCCTTGCACCATAGTCTCAACATCTGTTTGGCGCCCCAGATTAGTATTACTAACCAGGCCGGTAACCTTCAGCCGGGAGTTTGTTTCTATCCCCTTCATCATTTTGTACACACCTGCAAAATCCCTCGTAAAGGGCCGACAGGTGTTAACCACAAAATATAGATCACATCTATCCTCCGTGAGATAGGGTTTATACATACCCAGGGCGATGGCTCCCACATCATCACCGCCAACATCACAGACACAATAGCCTTCGCTGGTCTGCAGTGCCCCCTTACGGCTGGAGTAAGTGCCGGGACATCCGCATTAATCAGATGACCAGGTGGACAAATTACCTTTAATCCCCTGCTAGCCAGGTTATCCTTGGCCAATCTGGTACGGAAATAGGGATTTATGATATCTAAATCAACTAAAGATACCTTTTCTCCCCTTTGTTGAAGCATTTGAGAAAAGTTGATGGAAATTTCTGTTTTCCCACTTCCCAGGTTTGCAGTAAAAATAGTTACTGGTTTTATGTTAACTAACATGATAGACCTCCAATACTAACTTTAGTATATTTCGTTTAATTTTGTAAAAAACCTTCCCCCAGAAGGTAAAAAAAAGCCAGCCGGGGACTATTATCCTCTTCCCAACTGGTCCAAATAATTAAGCATTTTATTTTTTTCTATAATTTTTGTGAGACTGTATTTTTCAGTAAACAAATGAAAGACTACCAGAAAGGCCAGGTACCCCAGCTTTACCGGCCATAACAAAACCATGGCCGCAGTAATACCGATTGTAGCTCCCAGTGCATTTGAGCCGGTATCACCCATCATGGCTCCTGCCTTCAGGTCGATTGGCAAATAAGCCAGCAGTATTGCAGCGGTAACCAAACACCAGATCAGCTCATAGGAGGGCCAAGCAGCCGAAGTTAGTAATACTACCCCCAGGAGATAACCCTTTCCCGCTCTGCCAGGTCTTAAATCAAGTAGGTTTATGGCGTTCACTGATAGGGCAATCACAATGGTATTAACCAGTATATCTGGCCACCGGGGACTGATTACACCTGCTACCACCAGGGCCATTAGACCACCTGCCACCAGTTTTAAGCCCCCGGTTGTTAATTCGCCCCGCAATAGCTTTTTTATATGTCCTTTAAGTCCACTATCAGCCCTGGAACCAAAAACATCATCCACAATGCCCAGCAGTGTCATGGTCCCCAGGGCAAACAAAAAAGCTAGCCCACCGATTTTATATGTTTCCGGCTGCCAAATTATCAATAAGGCAGTAGGTAGTAGGGCAGACAAGAAAAATAAAAGCCCAGCACCCACAGGAATTTTATCTCCCCGGAAGTTGGGTCTAACAAAACCGGCTTCCCCAATGATTTTAAGCAGCCCCGGTAATGCGAAGCGGGCCAGGGTAAAGGCTAAAACCAAAGCAATGAGGACCAGCAGCAAATCATAATTTACTAACATAAGAAACACCTCTTAAGTATCTGCAAGGAATAATTTATTATTAATTATTCCTAATTATGACAACCTATAAACTTTTTCCATTAAAAAACTAATTATTGATGTTATGTAAACTTCTTTTTTGGAAATGGCCCATACCTAAATAGACACCCGCCCAACACCTTGGCCACATGCACAAACTGCTTGCCCCTGTGCATAAAACCCTTTAAATCCCTCCCAGTTTCAGCATGGGACATGCCAGTGGGTACCTCCAACACTATAAAACCCTCCCTGGCCACCCTAATTGTCAAGGCTACCTCCACCCCGTAGCCAGAAGCAAAGGGTAGAATTCTTGTCAACACAGACCTGGTCATAACCCGCTGGCCCGAGAGAGGCGCCTGGCTTTCAATGCCGGAAAAAAGCGTATTCCACCCCTGGCTAGATTTTTGACTAAACCAAAACCACCCTTTTTTTTAGCCTTAGGGAATCGAGCTATGGTCATATCAGCTTTATTTTCCAGAATGGGTAAAATTAATGCCCTGGCCTCAGAGGAGCTTGTGCCCAAATCGGCATCCAAAAGGCTACCACCTCACCTTTGGCTTCGGCTACTCCGGTGTTTAGTGCTCCCCCTTGCCCATATTATGGGGCAGCTTGATAACCAGTGCACCTGCTTGTTCAGCTATTTCTGCAGTTTTGTCAGTGGATGCGTCATCCACCACTATAATTTCTTTAACTTCGGGAATTGCTTTTACCCCGTTAATAGTATCAAAAATACGTTCAGCCTCATTATGGCTGGTATTACCACCGACACCYTKGCAGTCTGTCCATTAGCTACACCCCCAGTCGCCTCCAACGGTGGAAGAAGTAGCTTAGCCGTTGGCTTAACACCATAATGCCCCGGCTTGCCTGCTATGGCCATCACCAGAGCCAGCTGTCCCGGTGCAGTTTCGACATTATCGACTGTACTTACCCTTTTCTTCTGATAATCCTTCATATATGAGCAGGTAACCTCAGTCTCTTCTACTCCAAAGACAGGAAGCTTTTGTTGTAAGAAATAATCGATCATTGGATAATCCACCAGCTCAGTCTTAACCAAAGTGGGATCTTGACTCCCACCAATGAAGATAATGGTATCTACAGGAACCCCGTAATCGCCGGACAATCTAAGGAGCTCTGTTTGTGCCAGAGTATTCAGGATTGCCTGCTTTTCCCCCGTTAATATCCCCCTGGCAGTTTCATTGGCCAGATGCTTAATAATATTATTATCATCAGTTTCTTTTATGGCCAGTTCTTGGATCAACTGCTCTTTATGATCTGTTAGTTCAAAACCATCCATAATGGTAGTTACCGACTGTACCGTGGCACCGGCCATGGTTAAGGTATTAACCAAGTCATCCCTGAAACCATAGCTGTTTGTTTCTACGATGGCAATGCGCTTATTGGCTAACCTGCCTGCCACCAGGGGCGGTAATACCTGCTTTTCAAACTGCTTTTGAATATTGTAGTCCAGCTCCAGGGTATTTGCCCTGGCTTGTACTGCTTCATTCTTTTGACGAAGTTCTTCAAGTTGAAGCTCCAGCCTATCTGCCAATTGTTTCTGACGCTCAACAATTGCCTCATTACCTATGACAGCACTTCCTACCAAAATGCCAATGCCCAGAGCCATAAATACGGCTACCAGGGTAGCAATATGATAGCGATAATCAATAATCACACTTTTTCCTCCCAAATGTCATACAATTAAAGACCTAAAAGAATAAATTATATACCAAAAATGAGCCTCACATTTAGCACAAGTAACCGGAACAGTTCCCTAGTTGGCGGGGCAATGGCAATTACCACTACCAGTGGAACCAGTCCAGCCAGCAAAATTTGTCCAACATATTTCATTCTTAAACGATTCTTGTATAGCTGGCTTACACCCTTGGCGTCAACCAAAATATCTCCAACCTTCATACGCACCAGGAAGGTACTGGCCATACCCTTGCGACCCTTTTCCAAGAAATCCAACATATTAGAATGGGTGCCCACCGCAACAATTAGTTGGGTGCCCTTTTCATAGGCCAACATCATGGCAATATCCTCGCTGGTTCCCGGTGCAGGAAAAACCTTAGCCGTCAAACCAAGCTCCTGTATCCTCTCCATACCCGGTGCCCTCCCGTCGGGATAGGCATGTACAACTAATTCAGCACCGCTGCATAATGCTTTGTCGGTGGTGCTATCCATATCACCAATTATAACATCCGGCGTATAGCAAACTCTATTAAGGCATCGGCACCACCATCCACCCAATTAGTACTGGCTTTACCTCATCTATGTAGGATTTTATTGCTATTAAATCCTCTTTATAGTTATGACCACGTACAACTATCAAGGTGTGTCTATCCTTAAATTCAGTAGCGACTTCAGGCATGCTAAGTCCACCGCACACAAAATCAATTTCATTGCGTGCATAATCCAGAGTATTATGGATAAACCTTGATAAGACCCGATCCATTTTACTGCGAGAGCATTCCATATGTTCTTTAACCTGGCTCAGATTAAGAAGGTTACCCTGGCTTATTGATTTACCCTTATGCCAAACAACATTCTCACGAATCTCCAATTCGTCGCCTTCAGTTACCTTATCCATGATATCTTTGCCCACAGCATCTAAAATGGGTATTCCCGCCTCTAATAAAGTTACCGGCCCTAGGTTGGATAATCGTCACTCAGTGAAGGAACCGCATTAATCACTGCCTTGACCTTAGCTGCCACTAAAGAGTCCGCAGCCACCTTGTCCAATTCATGGTGGCAGATTACTGCTATCTCATGGGCGTGAATCCTTTTGGCCAATCCTTGGTTCTCTTATCTACTCTGGCGATAGCTCTTATGTTCATGCCATTAATCACCACCTTACAATTAACTTTCATTCTAATGTTATAGTATGGTTAAGTCAAGTATACCCACATGAGTATTATGCTATTATTTTTCATAAATGGAAAAACCTAACATGTAATGTTAGGTTAATTGGCTAAATATGTATTCAACTAACTGGTCGTGGCAAGCATTTGTATCGCAGTATTCCACTGTAGCCGCATTTTGCATGGTCCTTATGACCATTGCTTTTAATGTAAGAATCCGATCTGTAAAATATAGGTTTATGATTATCCTTTGCCCCACATTTAATCTCTCCGGGGTGAAGAAATAAACCCCTCCCGCTGAGATATTAATAGTTTTTGAGATTACCTCCACATCACCGCTGCGATAACAGATTGGCAGCTCGGCAGTAATTCGTAAATGCTTCCTTCTCTCAACCCTGCCTAGGCTAGCCGGTAATTCCAGACAAACCTGTTCACCCTTTGCAATGAAGCACACCCTGCTGTCAAAGACCAGTTGATCCTCCCCGGAGCCAATTGTTACCTTTACCCTATTCCCCATTTTGACATAAGACCTCACCGGGGCATCTGTTTCCACAATTATGTAAGTACCGTAATAAGAGCTAATTATACCGGCAAAGTTTTTGGCTCCTACTGCAATATGAACAACAGATCCCGGATGGCAAAATTCCTCAGGGCTACCAGGCATGTCCTCAACTCCAAAATATCATTATGCTCCAATATTATGATTATCGTATGTTAAAGGAATTTCTTTAATTATTACATTTATCCTTCGTATCAGCGCCAGTTGCTCCTCCAGAGATAATTAAGCGCAAGGCCTGATCCGCTGGCATGTCGATTATAGACACTGACTCCCTTGTCACCCAGTACAGGTCACCGGCAACCTGCAGGGTTTGAGGAAAGTAAACACCTACTAAAGGATTACCCTCTTCATTTGTAAAGGGAGCCTCCTTCACTGTAAGGAATCCTAATCTATAAGCTTTCTCGTTTAGCTTCACCAGTGCAACGGTATCAAATTTTTTCTTTTCTCCTGCTAAGGATTTTAAAGAGTCTTTTATAGTATTGTAGATGTTTTTTACACCGGGCATCCGCTCGATAAAACCTTCTATCAGCCTAACATTTTTTTKGTAATCCACCAATTACCAACCAAACCAACTAAACATACCAAGGCTACAGCAAAGAAAAAATCTATCCCTGGTAAATATTCTATACCCAACACCGGAGACAAAATGGCCCCACCAAGCCCGGCAATCTTAGAATAGACAAAGGCTACGATAAAAAAGGTTCCCAATATTGGAAGAAGTATAAGCAATCCCTGGACAAAATATAGGGATATTCTTTTCATATGATCACTCCCTAATATATAGTATTGCCAAATTTTTGACTGACTTAGTAGTGTCAATCATAAAGTTGACCACCGTGACAACCAAAAAATTGACCACCCACGAGGCGGTTTATTGATTTAGATTAGGGTCTAGTTTTTCCCTGCTCTCCTTAAACCGGTAGGATTCCCCTACAAACGGAAGAACATGGGCATGGTGGGTTAATCGGTCCAGGAGAGCTATTGTTAAAGCGTTATCCCCAAACACCTCCTCCCAGCGTGAGAAATCTAAGTTTGTCGTTATGATCAGGCTTCCCCGTTCATAACGCTCAGAGCAGAACTGGAAGAGTAGAGGCTACCGGTACCCAGATTTATGTAGCCGAGTTCATCTAGAATAACAAGATCAAATTTATTCCAGATCTTGAGGTATCTAGGGAGACGGTATTCACTCTCAGCTTTTAATAGTTCTTGGATAAGGTCATAGACCTTTATAAATCTTACCCTGAATCCTAGCTGTATGGCTGCCACCCCTATAGCCGTGGCAATGTGCGACTTCCCGGTTCCGGATTGGCCTATACAAATGATATTTTCCCGGTCTTTGATAAATTTGCATTCGGCCAGTGAAATAACTTTCGTCTTAGGAAGCTTGGGAATACTTGTAAAATCAAAGCCTTCCAAAGTCTTTATCTCACTAAATTTGGTCTGCTTAAGCCTTGTGGATAATCTTTTTTGAACCCTCATCTCAACTTCCTTAGCTAGACAAGCAGCTAAAAAAGAGGTGGGTGTTTGGTTCTGCTCCATGGCATCCCGGGCCAACTCCCGAAAAGAGGATTTTAATCCTGGAAGCTTAAGTTGCTTGCAGTAGATATCCACCAGGGCCTCCCGTGGATCCAGATGTTCACTCATGTTGTAGCACCCCCTATGAGGTAATTAAACTTGGATGGGTTATCAACAGGAATGTCCAGGTCGGGAAGTTTCTTGGCAGCTACACCTTTGTTAGTAGGTTGTATTCTAAGTCCTAATCCTTTGGATATTAACAGCTGTCGTATGTGCTCAAGCCCTATATAGCCTGATTTTAGGCTATCTTCTACGGCGGTTAATACATCTTGGAAGTTAAACTCCATATTCAGGAGAAGAATCTTAGCGAACTCCCGATATCCTTCAGGAGATCGTTTGCACAGCAAAACCCTCAGCTTTTGGTAAACTTCCGGAAGTTTCCTAACCACCAGGGCATTCTTGGCAGCCCTTGGCTTTCGTGCAATTACAGGCAAATAGTGTTCCAGTTCCATGACTTTTTCGCCATGTTTGTAAGAACGGACATGAGTTGCTACCAATTTGCTGTGGTCATAGACTTCTAATCTATCCACAAATGCTTCTGCCGGAGTTTTTGTGTGCACAATCCATGGGGACAGAGTAATAGTTGCGGTCAAACTGAAACAGCAGTAAATTATTAGACTTAACTAAGTTGGTCTTACAGCATCTAAAGGGATTTGCTGGCAGGGGTCTCAACCCCAGACGTTCCTGTTCCCAGTTTTTAACGTTAATCTCTCGTTGTTTTTCACACCAACTTATTAATTTTTGGTTCAGTTCCTCAAGGGAATTAACTCGTGGTAAGGGAACCATGGCATTACGCCGTACGTATTTAACCAGGTTCTCTACCGTGCCCTTCTGGTTAGCCTTACCAGGGGTACAAAACTCACTGTCAAAAAGGTAATGGGCTCTTAGGCTGGATAACATGGTATGCTCTACTCTATGGGGACCTTTTAAAATCTTGGTAACTGCTGTCTTTGGATTATCATAAAGAAGGGTCCAGGGAACCCCACCTAGCCACTCAAAGGCTCGTCTATGACCTTCGAGAAATGCTTCTAATTTCTCAGTAGGGGAAGCCCAAACAAATGGAACTAAACTTCCTTTAAGCCTTAGACAGAAAAGGCAAACTTCTGTTAGGTGGCCATCAATGTAGACCTTGGCTCTGCCCCAGTCTACCTGGCTTGTTCACCCCAATCAGCTGTTAGTGGAACAAACACCTCTTTAACTGTGTTTCTATCCAATTGGATGAACCGTCTTACAGATGATTCGCTACCGGTAAAACCGTATTCTTCGCAGAGACGGTTAAAAATACGGCGTGCAGTATGGCGTTGTTTAGGGGGCTGAGCTTTATCAGACTCCAGCCACTCCCTGATAATGCCTTTATATGGGTCCATTACTGGACAGGGTTTGTTTAGAGATAGGTTGTATTTGGGTATTTCGGAGCTTTGAAGAGCTTTACGGACTGTCTGCCGCGCAACATTAAGGTTACGGCTGATTTTTCGTATTGACCAACCTTCAATTATGTGCTTTTTTTTTGATATACTCTATATCGACCATTTCGAGCATGTCCTTTCCTCCTGTATGTTGTTGTCTCGTCAACTCCAATCATACAGGAATGGGCTCTCGGGGTGGTCAACTTTTTTATTATCACAGGCCGCTAAGGTGGTCAACTTTTATGTTAGCACTACTACTGACTAACTGGTCTATTGTACACTCCATTATTCCAGCCGTCTTTACCCAAGATATTTGTATTAACTTTCTAGCTATCTTTTTATATTCCTTTAGTGAATGGTTGTCGATTATTATGTTTGCGGACCCATTGATACAAATAAAACACTCTTACCCAATGGTTTAGAACCAATAGATAAAGAGTGTTTATAATAATATTAATCCTGTGTAGGGGTAATCTAGCCTAGCTTACCTTAGCCTCAATCCGCAGCTTATCAGCCACCATGGCGATGAATTCGCTGTTGGTTGGTTTGCCACGCTCCAGGTTAATGGTATAGCCGAAGAATTTGGTCATCATTTCGATGTTGCCAAAACCAAGGATATATAGGGGTTGAAGAGATTCTATATACCAACTAATTTTCCTTTTCTATTAAACTATTTCCACAATATTTATTGGCTTGAACTTACGAAATTTATAGGTTTTTCTGTTCCAGTACCATAATATACCAACTGGCATTGTTGGTCAATCTGTTTCTTCCTTATTATATGTTATGTCTACTTTGTTCTATTATCATAACTCCTCACAGGGGCTTGTATGTAGGGCCTATTAACTGGTCAAACTGTCCCATTGTAAATTAGTAGATTCAAAGACTGCAAAAACATAACCCCTATCCATATGTTTTGGAAATAATAGTTAATTACCTGCATATATTTTGATAAGTTTTCTAAGGGGTGATGTATTATTAATATTTATTTGCACCTAAACAAGGTAATCTTAAACCATGTTAATATTTCAGAGGAATGTGCTAAAATTGCTGAATTGGACGACTTAATACATGACAAACTTGATAATAGAGAAGTTGATAAACTAATTAGACAAATCTTTCCACTAAGTGGTTTTGGTTCGATTAATGAACGACTAAAGATTATTGGAAGTAAATCTTTAATTGATGAATTCTATAAAATTGACAATAAAAAATGGGATTTAACTGAAAGCCTAAGTAATATTAAATTACTTGGATTTGATGGTAAACAACTAATACTTAAATTTGTTAATGATAATAATATAGCAACTGGTTGTTACGACTTTACCTATAACTTCTTAGATTTTCTCTTTAAGATGGGTAAATATAGTAATTTCATATTTGAAAATAATCTTGAGGACTTAGCAGAAGAAAATATTAATACTCTTTTAGCCAATTTTAAAGATATTGAAATGCAATACCGTTTCTTGGAGGTCAATAATACAATACTCTTACGGGGTATCACTTCCACAAGGTATAACTATTATGATAATCACTTGGCATTATATCTTAGTTTATTAGCCCTAAATAAATTTTCTATAGAAACAGGTATTGTTTTTAAAGTTATTAAGGCATTTATGACTGATTCTGCTATAAGAATATTCTTTGAACATATTTCTCCAATTAAAATTGATGGTGTAGGATACGTTACTTTTGGGGTTTTAGTATCTAACAACGAAATTAGAGATGGAGTTTTTTCTATTGAATTAAGATATAAATTAATTGACATAGATGATAAGAACACGTCATTTGTGGCAATGCCCCCTTTAGCTCACTCTATTATCACAATATACCACTCTACCAGTGTTAGTAATTTGGCAAATAAATTAGATAATATATATAAACTAAAAGAGAGGCAGGAAGAAGTTTTATCATACATTTATAACCTAAAGCATAGTGTGAGATTATCAGACAGCGTATTGTTTAATTTATTTAAAAAAGTTATAAAATCAAGAAACATAAGTAAAGGTGCAAAGCAATCATTCAGAACGTTATACGAAAACCAAACTATAAACAATACGTTATCTCTTGTAAAAGTGTTCAACTTATCCAGCACAATAACCACTGACGTAGATGAAAAAACTCACTTAGAGCGTATTTATCACCAGGTTATTACTGAAATAAAACTTAAAAGGAACAAACAGCAAGATAGCTAGCAAAACTTACTTATACTGTAATGTGATGTTTTCTTTTTAGTTTTATACCTTATAAAGCCATTTAACTGATTTACTCACTAATAAAGATTATATTAGTTATCCATTCTCGTATCTTATAAATGTAAATGTAAATAGTAACCGAGTAAATAAATGTAGTCAATTACAACAATTTTTTAGTAGATAATAGGCATATACCTAAACCTAGAAAATAATTAATTAACCCCATTCTATAGTGGGGGCTAAGCCCCCACACCCCCTTCTTCAACACCAATCATAAGAAAATATCACTCGTTCTTAAGCCCACACAATAGATTATATTTTATAGTTAATAAATCTTGGTATCTCCCCTTGAGTTCTATATAAGATACTATTAGAACTCAAGGTTAGTTTGTCTTTTTAATTAATTAATTCTTACACATCTATTTGGAGTTACTTATGCAGATTTTTTATAATCAATAATTCTCTTTCCACGTTTAATATTTCACAGTAGTTTCATAATCAAAATCTCTTGTCTTCCTAACAATCTCTATTAATTCTTCAACAGTGATTAGTGGTTTACGGTGAATCATACGGTGGCAGTTACTACAAAGTAGAGCAATATCCTCTACCTTTGTTTTTTCCCCTTCTTTTAGTTCAGACACTAGCTTTTTATGGTGACCTTCGATAAAATCCTTGCCCCTATTGCCATATCTTTGAGTAAAGTCAAAGTTACATACCTCACAGTACAATCTCTTATGCTTTTTTATGAATAACTCTTTTGCCTTTCTTACTACTTCAGGCTTTCGTTCTCTAACCCTATGTAAACGATAGGACTCCTTACCCTCTGCGTATTCGCTTGACTCATCTTCATCAACAGTATCAAATATAGTTACTGAGTTATGATTAAAAACAAAATGATTTATGTCTATTCCCTGCTGGATATAAAACTCCCCTTCTGGAATTGGGAAAACCTGTTTAAATTCTTTCTTTAGCTCTTTCCTGAAACGAATGCTTTGTAGTTGTAACTTTTTATCTTCCTGGTCTTCAAACCTATATTCAGCATCAAATACTTTGTTGTTGAAGAGTACTTTTATAGGTCTTGCCTTACCCCGCTCAACATAGAATTGGGAACTTGGAGGTTAAATATATCATGAAAGTCCTTGTCAATTCTGACTCCATCTGTATACTGAGATATCCCAACTGACTTAAATAGTTTCTTAGAATCTGAGGAAACCGTAAACAAATCAATAATTTCATTGTCATATAAATTCTCTGATAGCCTAATTAAAGAAACAATGATATTTCCATACTGAGCTTTATCATAATTAGATAGGTACTGTATTGCATCTATTATTGGCATACCTGAAAAGAAACCCTTATGTTCATCGACTAGTCCAATATGATGTAATATCCCATTGATTGCCACCCTTTTGAGTATTCAGCATCTTCCATGAGGATGTTTTCATCAATCCATCTATTGGATTTTCCATTGAAAAGATAGTTATAAATAACTATATCCCTGATTTGTTGAGGATACTTTTTGTATTCTCTATCACGTTTTACTGGTTTAAGTTCAGGAAATGATAAATTACTCATTTTATCACCTACCGCTTATAATATGGTTCTCAGGGTTTCAGGGATGTATTTAATAAAATTCCAGTGCAAATTTAATCACTACAATTCTTGATAGTGGGTTCAAACTGCAACGTTGTCAATTTTTGTAGTGATATCCTTTTAAAACAAGCCTACTATTAATCAATAAAAATATTTTTTACCTTCATAAATAATCTTTTTCTAACATACTTGGTTTTTACTTTTAAGAACTTTTTATATTCATCTACAAAGCCTTTTCTATTAACCAAATTATTGTAACTCTGTGTGTTACTATGTTTCAAAACATAAATTGTTACAGCATATGAAACAAAAAAACCAAAGCCAACTAAAATTATAAACATACCAAATATATAACTAAGATACATTTGAAATGGTATAGCATTAATCAGTTTAGAATCACTACTCACTTTGTAATCTCTTGGATCAGGAAATTGTAGAAAATATTCAGCACCAGTATATGAATAGCTTAGGATATAGGATATTAAATCGTCACTTTTGTATCCAATAACCTTTAAAATATCTTTAGGAAAGTTTTCAGGGTCTAATGCGGTAAAGTAAAGTCCTAAAACAGAAGTTATAAAAAATAGGAATAAAATAAAAAGAAAAAAACCGCCCACTGAGGAAAATAATAAATTGCCTCTTTCGATAATTCCTCTTACTAATATAATAAATAGATAAAGAATGTAGGATACAAATGCAAAAACAAACCATAGATTTGCTTCATTAGTGATACCATTGTTTTTTAATTGCTCAAAGACCGCCAAACATATAAATATAAATATTATTAGGAAAACTAATGACAGAAGAATATGTATACCTACATTTTTACCCCTAGGTAATTGACTACTTATATAGGAAGAAAGAATCCATACCCAAACAAACAACCCAAACGTCTGAAACATAATAAATATATTATAAAATAAACTATTTTTGTTTACTAAATCTCCAACTATTAGTGAAATGGCCGATAACGTTAGAAATAATGTTAGTATTGATAACAATGTAAACTTTATTGTCCGGTTTTTTGCCAATACTTTAATAAATAAAGTTACTGCATCAAAACTCAACATTATTGTATTTAATAAAATCCGAGGTCTTTTTATTACTTTTATGATTAATCTTTTAATATCTGTAAGAATTAATCTTATAGTTTTACTATAACTATATTTCAACTTTGGTTTTTTGTTTTTATCTGGAAAAATAAAATTAACCAATATAATTAAGGAAATTAATAAGAATAAAGTCATAATTATTACATGAAAAATATCGCCATATTTTATCTCCCATAAATTGCTTGAAATATCCTATCCTAAGTTTAGATAGTCAAGTCCTTCTAATATAATTTTTCTTATTAGCTTTTTAAACCAATCTCTAATAGATAAACCCTAGGCTTGTGTGAACCAATCTGTTTTTTCAAGGCAACTCACATTTTCTCACCCTCACTTATGGTTGGTTATCTGAAATTTAGGTACTATCTTTGTTAGTGCATAGTAGCCTCCAATTAAATCATTTTCTATTTCCTTAAGTTGATACTCTTTGGTCTCAGGGTTCATTATATAGTAAGAAAACATTACTTCCTGACCCCAATCTTTCTTTCTATGGCTATTCAAGCGACTCCTTAAGTTTTTTGACTCACCAATATAAAGCAGCTCATTTGTAGCAATTCCTAAGAGTTTATAAACTCCACAAGTTTGCTTTACTGCTCCTAACTCTTCCAGAGTTAAAATCTTAAATTGACTCCATTCTAACCCCATCCAGTTAGAATCTAGTGGCTTACCTATAAATTTAAGCGGAGTAGTGCTTAGCCCCCCAGCAGGATTAATATCTCCTTCAGGTAATTTACAACCCCTAACATTACTAGACCTATCCTTAGACTTAAAGTAGCCCTTAAGAAATCTACCATGATTACACATTGTTGATTGACCATTCTCCAAACGATACTGCCATAAAAGAAAGCATTCTAATCCTTCTCTTTCTCTTTTATCTGCATTTATGGGTGCTACTGAAAATTCAAACTCTAATCCTTCAGCATCTCTCCAAGCCCAAAGGAAGGTGCTGCAGTATGTGGGTCATTAAAAGGCATAATTTCTTGTAGGGTGTTTCTAATGAGTTGGTTTATCAAACGCTCATAGAGACTACGACCTGTTTGTCCTATATATGCTAATTGATTTCTTCCAATAGGTTTAACCCTATACAAACCAGGAGTTTTAGGAATTATCATATAGCTTTCTTTGTCCCCAAACCTTACCCAAGTTGTCCATTGTAATCCACCCCAATTATTTGTTAGAAAATCCATAGTACACCTTCCAACATTATTGATTCATTTTATCCCTGACAAGACACCCAGAATTTTCTCACAAGATTATGTTCATTAGCAAACTTGAGTTCAGCAACAATCTTATCCTTTGAAGTAGCTTCCTTCAATAAACTAAATAACTTTATGTTCCTCTGTTCTAGTCTATGAACAGTCTCCTCAAGTGGTACATTGTTTGATTTAGAGGAGTTACAACTGCCATGAACATAGACTAAATTCCAAAGGTTATCACTATACAAATATGACCAAGGCAATACATGGTCAATAGCTAAATCTTGCTTGTTTACTGGTTGCCCACAGATGAAGCAAATATGTTCTGGGTTCTCAACATCTAAGTATTTGATATATCTACTCAAAGGCTTACGCCTTATTTTCTCTTCATCAATTATTCTTACTTTTTTACATATCCTAGGGGCTGTATTATAAGACTCTAAAATTTGTGACCACCTGTAATTTATCAACTCAAAAATTAGTATTGCATTGTCCTTCAACACCAGAAAATTTTCTTTTTTTTATTGTTAGAGAATTTGCTCCCTTCACATAATCATAAACACCTACAACAATATCACCATTCAGAACCAAAAACCTGTAGCTCACATCAGCCTTTAAGGTCTGGATAATCTTCCTTATACATAGGTGTAAAGCATCAGGGCAAAGGGTAAGAAAATCTACCCTTCATAACGTACTGGCTGCTTATTATTTACTTCACCTTGGTATTTTCTAATTAGTTCCTTTGTCCAAGTGATTATCTCAGGTGTAAGATTAATATTTGCACCTTGAATTAAATTAAAATAGATTGTCTGATTCCAATAGAGTTTTAGCACCTTGTGAGCAATTTGCTCCAGAGTTATTTCAACCATATTAGAAATACTAGAATCATAATCCATCTCACTGGCTAGTTCTGTTATAGCCCTAGCCCAAGCCATTTTGTACGTGTTATTGACTGTACACCCTCTTATAATCTCTAACCACTTAGATAAAAAACTTTCTCTATCACTCATATTTAATAAATCCTTTTATCTGGTATAACTCCTCTAACCCCACCCCTTGGGTTTTCAATATCTCCTCTATATCTGGGGATTAAGTGTACATGCAGATGCCATACAGTTTGACCAGCAGCCTCACCTATATTAATGCCAATATTGTAGCCATCAGGGGAATACTCCTTGTCCAAAAATACCTTACATTCCTCTAACAAGTTTAAAATTGCTTCCCTCTCTTCTTTTGTAGAGTCAAAATAATTACCGAAATGCCTTTTAGGGATTATTAGAATATGTCCTTGATTAACAGGGTACTTATCATAAATTGCAAAAGCTAAATCATTCTCTTTTATAGGTCTTGAAATTTGACAAAATGGACATTCCTTTTTGTGTTCTTCTTTAGTATCTAACTCTGGTACAACTTTACTTTGGCTAATTGCTTTAATTACATTTTTTCTGAAGTTCTCAAATGAATTACCTTCTTGTCCATAGTACATAAAGTGCCTGCAAGCTAAAACAATCCCCTTTTTACCATTAGGATATTGGAACTCAAGCAGTGGATATTTTTCCTCCATACTTTCAATTGACCCTTCTAGGTCAAGGCAATTGTTTTTATTAAACCCTTTTGAATAAATATTTCCACAGCATGTTCAACAGTCTTCTTTCCATGAAGAATTAGTAATCTTGGTGAGAACTCCATGACTAGTTCACAAAATATTTCTTTTCCACGCTGAATTATATAGGAAGGCTCTTTTTTCAGTAGTTTAAGACTTTGAGTGGGATAGGGGATTACCTCTGTTTCTGCTATTGATGCTATTGTATGACTTGATAACCAATTCAAGAATGAAAACATCCCCTGACGTGTTCTTGAGATTTCATCTTTACTGTCCTTAATCCTGCTAACCTTATAGTAACCTATGAATTTATCATAGTTCATGAGTAAATCTACATAGGTATCCAAATTCATTTGTTTAGGATAAATGGGCGTTGCAGGATTTGTCCCTACAAAAAATATATCAACATTAGATAATTCACCTTTGCAAATCAAGGGTCTATAATAGGCTTTATCTGGAGATGGAGATTTACACAGTTCTTTAAGTTTCTGACGTAATGACATATACCCAACCCCTTGACTAAATGTGAATCAAGCTACTTTCTCATCTCTAAAGTAATGTTTCTTAAATAATATTTTCTCAGAAAGAATAACCAATTCCTTTAGATATATTGTTACTTTATGTCGAATTTCTATAGTAAACCTAACAAAAACAAAGAGACAGGTCAATTCCTGTCTCATATTGCACGAGTTTATGTTGTGGGCATTTGCAGAGAGTAGATTTGATAAGATGGTGAAAATTATCCCCTAATCTTATATCATTAACTAGGAAAGAAAAAAATTAATACTACTTCTCCAACTAACTAAGAGACACTTACATCAAAACCCAATGCCCTGAGTGCTTTATTCACCCTATTGTTACGTATGGGGTATCTCTCAGGCATTGCCCAACCAATTATCTCACCCATAATACTCTTACCAAAATGATGAATACGATATTTGTTATCCTCAAGTAGTTTAAACAGTCTTTCTTCAATAGGCTCTGTACCTTCATAAAGCAAATAGTTTATATTTTTTAAAATATCATTTCCATTCCCTGACCGTTGTTTTGAAAGCCATTCTCCATATGCCTCAATACACTGTTCTTCAGTAATCTGTTCGTTAGGAATGCCTAAAGTGGTTTTTCCATTTGACGAGCATGGGTACGTGCAGAATGAATATGTTTCAATAAATCTACTAACTCTGACTGAGTTAAATTAAGGATTCTGTCCTTGGATAAATACTTCTATTTCTAGGACACCATTGGTTTATATGCTCATCCTCACCAAAGGGTGCTGTTTTTAAACTTCTCCACCAGTTCAAAGCATCCTCTAAAGCCTTTTCCTTGTTTTTAGTGTTTTGTTTAAATAACTTCTCGACTATTTCTAAAGATTTTCTATCATTTTCTTCCTTTATTTTAGAATAATAGTATGAGTGTAAAAACTGGTCTGCAACAATACCATAGGCGTCTGTTTTTGGAATCCAGTTTGGTAAATTACCCTGTTTTTGTATTTTGTCCATTATAGTTTTCAATTCATGTTGTGTAGATTTCCATTCCTGTATAAAAGCCTTTTTCCTAACGTCTTGTTTATTGTCCTTTGACTTACCAAAATTTTTTGCACCTTCTTTAGGTTTAATGTAATGAGGGAATCTATCTCTAAATTTCCGCTTAAGATTTTCTTCCATCTCATTATGTTGAGGACTTATTTCTTTTTTATGTTTAATAAACTGGCTGTATATTTCATAATCATCATCAGTCATTGGTGTAGATAAAGATTTTAATTCATTAAAGTAATCCAGAATTTGAGGTAAGTAATTTTCTCTTTGTATTTCTTCCATAGTTAGGAATACGCCCGCTTCAATGTTATAGTATAGTGCCTTTTCAGTCATATTTGCAGACCCTATATATATCCCATAGTTTTCAAAGTAGACAACCTTTGGATGAAAAAAGTCCACAATAGGATAAAACCTTATGTATTGTTTATTACTTAATGCCTTTCCTAACAATTCCAACTTTGTTGCCTCATCATAGTTAAAAAGCCCATACCACTCTAATTCTATTTTTTTATTAATAACTTCCTTTAGTAAGAAATCACTTGAAGAATAAGCTATTGAAGCATAAACTTTTTTGGTTTCTGATGGAATATTTAAGATTATTTTAACTAAATTTCTAATGTTCTTTGTATCAAAAAGTAGTTTCATCTCTATACCCCCTGTCCTCAAATATTGTTATTACTTCTAGCTGCTAATCATTTCCTTTTCTATTATCAAAATTTACTTAATTGTTCTTTCTATATAAATTACAAGACAGGTCATTTCCTGTCTTGTAATTGCACGAGCACATGAGTTTAGGGCATTTGAAGGGAGTATGATTAATAAAATGGTGTAAAGTATCCCCTTAATTTTGTTTTTCATCACATCTCATCCTGTTTTTTAACAAAAGTAGGTCTAGTAAAGATACTTTTTAGAAGGGGATATCGTAAAAATGTCACCCCATTTTTAATATATGCAATGGGTTCAGTAACATCTAGTAGTTGCTGACCATTTATTATAACTAAATTATTAAGTATATCTATTTCCACTACCTTATGGTCACTTATTAGAGTTAGTACCATCTTCTCCCCATTAAAGTAGATATTATTATGGTCAATTCCCAAAAGTTTAGTTATTACTCTTACTGGAACATATAGTACTTGGTCTTTATAAAAAGGACTAAATCTATTCTCATTATTCAATTCTATTTCATGTATCTCATTTAATGCACCTATAACCTCCTTAAAATCATTATCTATTTCCTCAACCCTTCTAATGTTTTTAATTTCATCTGTTAACTCTTGAAATTGCTCTTCAGTAACATCAGTTCCAAAGTATTTAATTCCGTTACTTACAAAATTATCTGTTCTATACATATAAAATTTCTGGTGTGTCCTATTTAAAAATTCTTGTACTAGTTGAGGATGTGGTCTTTTAATTTTTTGACCATCTTTCTCCCACCAATCCTCTTTCCTATCTTCTGTAACCAAAATAATTGGTGTTGAACTTTCCTTTGCTTTATCTATTACCTGATTCCAAACTATTAAATCTCCATATAATTGCTGATACCTAATGTCACCATATGTTCTATAACTTTGTTTGTCCTTATCATCCTTGTCTTTAAACCCTGGAGGAACATTGTATTTATATCTTTCTATTCCTTCTTTTTCAATTGCATTAACTCTGTCTTGTGCATATGGTTCACCAATAATCCCATCTAACAAAATCAATAAATCCTGTTGAATTTTTTAGAGTCTGGTAAGCTATTAATTTCTTTCTCTATCTGTTCTTGGAGCAGCTTATTTGAATGTTCCATATTATCAATATAAAACTCAAATTTTTCAGTAATAACATATGGGTGCTTACTTTGGACTGTGCTTAATACTTTCTCTGCATTATCTTTTAACTTTTCAAATTCCCTGCTTAATAAGTCATAGCCCTCATTTTGTTTAAACATATTGTCCTCATAATTAAAAAAGTACTCAAGAGCTACCTGATGAGGTATCCATAACCTATTGTCAGCTTTCAATTTCATTAAAATATCTAATAAACTTTTTGTAGATTCTTTTGATTTATATTTATAAAAATTAATAAGAATATTTGTATCCACAACAAAAATTGCTTTTTCCCAAAGCTCTTTAAATTCTTCATCTTTATAACCAATAAAGCCTTTAAATTGTTCTAACATATTAAATCCTCCCAGAAACAATCAACATCATAATTTATAGATTTTTTCTTCCATGTATTCTTATGAGTTTAGCTCTAGAAATCCTTTAGATATATTGGCGAATTTTGTCGATTTTCTTATCATTTCTAGGTAAAATAAAAAGACAGGTCAATTCCTGTCATACATTACAGAAGTATATGTGTGGCGGACATTTGGAAGGAGCATTGTTGATAAAATGGTGGAAACTACCCCCCTTAAAGCTAAATCCGCTTTCCAGGTTTAATATAGTTGACCCCTGAGATACAGATAAAAAAATCCTAATGTATAATATTTGTATCACTATCCTCGTCGTAACCCATTTCGTCATCATCCTCTAACATAGCTACGTTAAGAATATACGTTCTTAACAATTTATCCTTTAATTTGTAAATCCCCAGTTCGACTTTTTCTATAAAATCATTGTCCAATAATTTCCTGATATTTGTACTGTATTGTCGTGGATGGTCTACACCAAGTTCCTGGCTAATATGGGATAGAGGTACGTTTTCTTGTGGGTATGAAGCCATAATTCTTAGTATTTGTTGATACCTTCCAGAACCAGCCCCCTTTAGCTTATCTTTGAGTTCTGATTTCTTTATGTACCTAATTACCTTGTCTAACCCTATTCTAAAATCATTAATATCCAAATGATTATCTGTGTCGCAGTCATATATACTCTCACCAAGAAGATGAATAGGTGCAGGGAATCCTCCCGATATATGAGCTATTTCATTTAATACCTCAATATCAACTGTTGCTTTAACCTCATTTAATGCGTTAGTGACAATAAGTTTTCTTTCTTCCATATTTAAAATAGGGATTTCAATTTCATGAAAAATTCTACGAACTGACTCATGCTGTTCTGTTAGTTTTTGCATAGTTCCATTTATCCCTACAAGAACTATGCTTACATTCATAACATTTTTATCAATAAGCCTTTCAGTTAATGCTTTAAAGAACGAACCAAAATTCGCTGTATTTACAACTTTATCCAATTCGTCGATTATTAAGACAAGCCCTTCACTAACATACATAACTTTATCAGATAGTTGTTTAAGAACCGATACAAAGGCATTAATTAATTCAGAGGGAACTTGTTCAATTTGTCCCTTAGGATTAATCCCAGCCTTAATTATTCCTAAATTTATTTCAAAACTGATATCCAATTCCTTTACATTAAATTTAGGTATTCTTGATACCTTTTCCTTTAAGGTTTCTAACAGTGAATTAACAATTTGTTCGAGGGAATTACCCTCAGTACATGTATGTTTACTTGAAATAAATTCAAACACATGTCTATCCGTATCAATACCTATTCTATCAATTAATGTTCTATCACCAGTTGCAATAAGTTCTATTTGTTTGGCATAAGAACTTTTACCTATTCCTCTTTCACCAGTAACAAAGACATGCTTTGGGTTACCTTTAGCAGTTTGAAAAAGGGACTTTATCATGTAAAATATTTCCTGCTCCCGACCTGCAAAAATATTGGGGTTGCTTAATGGCTGATTTGTAAAAGGGTTAAATTTAAGTTTAAAGTTCAAAACTATCACCCCATGGTCAATCTAATTTTATTTGATACTTCTACAATTTCGACTTTAATCCTTTAATTACAAGAAATTTTTACCATAATTTTTACTTATAAGATACGAAACAGTAACTAGCAACATAACTATCATTATGTTGCTAGTTGTTTAGTTAAATGGTATAATTTTCTTGTAAATACTACCGTTAAGGGAGATAAAACTGGCAACACAATCATTTAAGGCTTTTCAAGGGGGATTTTACCATGCAATACATAGAGGATTTTAGGAAGGAATTAATAAGGCAGGAGAAATCAGAGAACACTATATCAAACTACATAAGGGCAATATCTGATTTTGCTAACTTTATCGAAAGTACTACTGGAGATTCATTTAATCCAGAACAACTAATTGAACTAGATATTAGGGAATACAAAGCATACCTTCTCAATATTGCTAAACAAAACCCTAACACCATAAACAACAAACTATCAGGACTATCCAAGTTTTGTGATTACTTAGTTGCCCTCGACATTTTATCCACTAACCCCGCTCGAAACATAAAGAAAGTTAAAATCCAGAATAAGAATACTGCACCTAAGTCCCTGACAAAGAGCGACTTCTACAAACTACGTAGGGAGTTCCACAAGAGCGGGAACACAAGAGATATTGCCATCCTTGAAGTTCTCTATAATACTGGTTGTCGAGTGAGTGAATTATGCAATATTGAGTTAGATGATATAGCTATTAGCGAAAGGAAAGGGACACTAACAATCAGGTCAGGAAAGGGGGCTAAATACCGTACAGTTCCCTTAAATGCTGCTGCGAGAAATGCCATTCAGACCTACCTAAAGGTTAGACCTTTATCAACTGGCTCTAGACTGTTCCAAGGTCAACGTGGGCATTAAACAGGGATGCAGTATTCCGCATTATATCCAAGTATGCTAAGGCAGCGGGGATTGAAAATACCTCACCACATATCATTAGGCATACAACATTAAAAACGCTCATTAACAAAGGGCTTGATATTGTTACTGTTGCTTCTATTGCGGGGCATTCCAACATTAACACGACTGCCATCTATACAAAGCCTAGTGAAGAAGAAATGACCAAAGCATGTGAACTACTATAGCTAAGAGATGGAACTACAGACTCCCTCTGTTGCACAACCATTTTACTTTATTGTTAATATTGGTATTAATAAAATCTAAGTAAATAGTTTCTTTAGTTTGGTTAAAGGTGTTTTATAAAATTATAAGAATCTATTATTTTAATATTTTGCTAAGAGGAGAAATATAATGAATGGGTGTGAATCAACTAACTTATTAAAAACATTCTTAACTGAATTTAACAATGAAAGTGATAGAGCCTGTGTTATATTATCAGCAGCAATGATTGAAAGTGAATTGGAAGTTTTACTCAAAAAAAGTTATTGCCTTCTGGCAAGAAGGTCGATGATTTATTTGATAATGCTACATCAGCTTTGGGTACATTTAGTAGTAAAATTGATATGGCTTATAGGCTTGGAATAATTAGCAAAAACCTATGTAGAGATATTCATGTTATCAGAAAAATCAGGAATCAATTTGCACATGATATTTATGAATGTAATTTTAAAAATACTAAGTCGTAGATAAGGTAAAACAACTTGAAGCGTCTACTGAAATCGTGAAGCAAGATTTAAATTTTAGGCAGTTATTTGAAGATTCAACTCGAGGGGATTTCCAAATGATATGTGCTAAAATTATTTTCTATTTAAGAACTGGAAAACTAGCTGCTTCAATAGTTCCTAGTAAAGCAAAGGACAAGGAATGGATATATGGAACAAAAGTACGCAGTAATAAAGAATCCAGACTTATCTAAACTCACAATAGCATTTCTTCCTACCTCACAATATAACATTGCATTGTCGCCATCTTTAACTACTTCTTTAACACCACTAGTCTAGGACTTATTCTTTAACGCAATGTTCCAGGCTGGCTGGTGCATTTTTATTAATTCATCTTCAACTTGTATTATTTCTAAGTCACTATCCATTACATCAATATATAAAATAATTTTCTCTTTGTTATTCTCTATGATTAAGCTGTTAATGTGACAGTTAGTTGATTGCCCATCAACATAGCAATTCTTGGGATAAATATTGCCATAATCATTAATTCTCTTTTTAAAGGTGTAAGTCCCTTTACATCTCCCTATGTACTTAATCTGATTATCTTCACAATAAATGTACAAGCCTTTTTTGTCACCAATTCTGGGGCTGTCCAGATAGTATTTGCAGTAAATCCTGTCACCATTTTTATTTAGGAACTCTAGATAAAAGTTATCTCCTTGTTTTTTGAGAGTAAGGAGAAATCCCTAATTTCCAATTAAGATAATCAGAATAGCGAATCCTTACAACTTCACTTAATTTATGATAATATTTGTGTTTTAGTGTTTCTGCCATGGTTTTATTGTTCTTTTGTGCAAAAACATTAGTTATTCTAAATTCTTCAAATGCCAGGTGAATAAGATGCTGAGATAGAGCCACCGTTCCCGATTTGCAAGAGCTACCATGTGCATGAAATGTGCAACTAATATTCCTTAGTATATATACATTAAAAAATACCTACCTCCTAGATAGGTATTCTCTCGGTTAAAGTAACACCATTATTGTAGGAGAAGAATGAAAAGGAGGATAATAGCCCCTTTCCTACATAGCCAGCGGGACAAGCGTACCAGAGATATAAGATGAATCAAAGTATTTCTTCTTATCTCTGGTACATCAATCCTATCCTATAATCCTAGACAATCATATTTGTCAAGCAACACCTAAGGGCAAACCTATTTTTATGTAACATTTTGTACAATAAAATTTACCAGTTAGCATATTATAAGTCCCTTCCTGTCTAATCACATATTCTTGTGGACTTATTCTTTCTCCTCTGGCAGAAATAATATATTCATAAATTTCATCAGGCTTCCTCTTACATACCTTGCATTTTACTTCCACTTTTCTACACCCCTTCCTCAAAACAAATAATATAGGGGTATCCCTTAATATCTATACAAAATTTATCTTTTAGTTGATTAGTCAATTTTCTTTTAGTTAAGCAATACTTGTCCAGCATTTCAGGGATAATCCTTTTTATATGTGTTTCCTTGAACTTTTCCTGCCCAGGAAACTTTAACATGATGCTATCAATTATTTCCCTTTCTGTTGTCCAACCTTTATGTTTAATTAAGTCTAATGCAACCCTTTCCATTTGGATAGTTACTTCAACACTCAGAGGGGTAAAGGGCTTTCCTTTAAGCTGTGGAAATACTCTATTAGCTTCTTCTTCCCCTAAAGCCCTAAAGAGCATTTCCCTACTCCATCCCCTGATAGTAAACTTTTTTTCTTTAAACTCAATTGCCTTTCTTGTGCAATATTCTAAGTTATTATGGCTATAGGAAGGTATAGAATAAAAATTAATTATATTCTTATGCTTGTATCTAGCTGCCAAGTGCTTAGCCCTTCTCAAAAATGGTTCTGGCACTTCTTCCTCAGAAAGTTTATTAATTAAGCCCAGGTAAGCAAAAAGCCCCAATCTATTAGATATTGATTTAGCATCCCTATGGCATAATCTACTGAATTCATTAAGACTAATAAAAAATACTGGTTGGTTATTTGAGTCAGTAAAGTTTTCAGTGGTTACATGCTGTTTCCCAAACTCATGAAACATATATAATTCAGGAATATATCTTTTAATCAATTTGTAAATCTCAGGGTAGAAATCTTCTATATCCCTGCTAAGCAAAAATCTCATGTTCTCACAAAGAATTTCTCGTTGTTCCTTCTGCCAAGCAGTTTCCGCATAAGTAATGTTATAGACTTTTCTAAGGAACCTTAGAGCGTCAACTTTATTATAGTTTGTTAGATGCTCTACTATTTGGATAATAGTTGCCGCATTATTTTTTCCTTTAGGATTTAAAGTACAATTACTGCTAAAACAGTTATAAATGTAATGCCCTGTTTCTTCATTAATGATAATACCAGCACTAGGTTTTTTATCTTCATGGAATATACAATTAAATTTATTACCACTAACCCCTAGAAACTGGTGTAAATCTTGTTTTTTCAGATAGTCATATACTTCTTCATGGTTATTAAGCGTTATTGGTTTTGCATTAAGAATGTCTCTTAATGCGTCTACTTTTCTATCCCTAATTAGTTTGAGATTATCTGAAAAGTGTGGGATAGATGTGCCAGAGATAGAATAGTAATTCAAGTATTCCTTCTTATCACTGGTACGAACACCTCCACCTTCTTTATCCTCAGAGTCAATAGGTGGTAATATTTTAATAATGTCCTCTATATCGTATCTAACTTCGTTATGTTCAAGAATATTGCACATATAGGGGTTATTAGGCTCTTTAGTCCAGTTAAAGCCAGGTACTCTCATTGCACGATTAGGGTTTTTAATTTTATCATCAGAACCAAAATATGCAATAAGTCTTTCTTGACACTCAATAAATTGTTCCACAGTTGCACCTTCATTAACTAACCAAAATACATGCAGTCCATTTCTAGTGTCATTAACATATGTAGGTACTAATGTAAAATTATCTACTTCAGCCAACCTATCCTTTTTATAATCCTTAACAACCTGTAAGGGGTAGTATTGTTTATTCTCATCTCTACCACAATCAAAATCAATAAATACTGCATTGATTTTTGTAATTTCACTATTTTTATAGCCACCACTATTTACTATAAAATATATATCGTGGCCCTGTTCATTAAGTTGTTTTAGCACCAGTTTAATATTTCTATTGAAATGACCATTTACTTGTCTATTTCTTTTATCTTTTATGCAACTGTAATTTATTAAGTCCTTTCCAATAACATCCTCCAAAAACTACTTGTCTTCTCCATTTTATCTTCTCCTTATTTCTCATTATTTTTTCCATTAGCAGACCACCTTTCAATGTTTTAGTTTTTGGTTTTATAATTTTAAATGTTTTATTTTAGGGGCAACCCCTTAATTAATGGTGGATTTTTTCAATAAACTATTGACTCATGCACCTTTAATCTATATACTGTAAGTATAGGAGCATGATAACATCGGCTTTTTGTACCTCCTCAGAACTTAATTTTACCATAATTTCTTAAAGTCGTCAAGGGGAACGTCTGTTCTGTGTGTTATGTATAGTTTATAGTCATTCAATATAAAAACCCGCTATTTGTTTGATAGCGGGTTTAAATTTTTTACAGAATTTTAAAATGTTATAGCCGTGCATAAGGACTAAATTTATGCTTGTAATACAACTTCCCTACAATACTATTGTTTGAAGCTTCTAGGAGCATTTATGGCTGTTTGAGTCATACAAAAACACACTTATCTTATTATATCTTCATAAAAGTTATAGGGCTATGTTTCTGATATTTCTTACCTACCTCTTCATCGGTAAAGTCTAGATAAGCTTTTTGGGTCACATCTACGCTGGAATGACCTAAAATTCTACTTAACGTAAACCAATCTCCCCCATTAAGAATATAATACTTTGCAAAATTATTACGTAATTGGTGACAATGAACCGAGATATTAACCGCTCTGCCAGCTTCCCTCAGTGCCTTCTCAAAATTTCTTATTTGTAATTTCGTTCCTCTGGTCTTAGGAAACAAATATTCTCCATCTGAATATCTGTCCTTATACTTCAGCCATTGTTTAAGTTCCTTAGCAATTTTAGGCGAAAAGTAGACATACCTTTGTTTCTTGTTTTTTGGGTTAATGATGATAATAGAGTAATGCTTAAAATCCAAATGCCCAGGTAACAATTCTAGCATTCACCAACCCTCATGCCTGTGTCCAGCAACAACCTAGTAATAAGATAATTTCTATACCCATGAAATGTAGTGGTATCAAAACTGCCAAGGATACTTTTCAATTCTTCTACTGTTAGAGTCTTTTTAACCTTTCTTTCAATCTTGGGATTCTCTATCTTTTCAACAGGATTTTTGTTAAGCTCTCTTTCTACGTTATAGAGCCAATTAAAAAAGACCTTGATATTTCTTACATAATTAGCAATGGTGGTCATAGTAATATCTTTTTTATAATCCTTCTTCTGTTAGGGTAATTTATTTCTTCTTTTTTCTCCGAGATGGATACTGTGTACTTGCCCCGCTCTCTGAGGTTCTTAATATAAAGTCGAATATGGTTAGCCTGAATCTTATTAACCTCACTAATTGAGTATTCCCTCTGCAAGTAAATGCCAAATAACTTCAAGGCTTGCTCATAACTTGCTAATGTTTTGGGAGATAAATTTTTGCTTGTACAATACAGCATAAAACCTTCCAATTGAAATTCAAAATCGGTCATAATAAAAAACACCCCTTATTTGTTGGTTTAGTGAAAACCAATAAATAAGCGGTGTTAGTTAATATTGCAGAAGAAAATTAGTTGGTTTTGAAAATGGCTTCTAGTGCAAAATCTCAGAATTGGTTGGTTTACCAATCCCTCTCAACCCTTGAAATTACTACTTTAGCTAACCTTAGCCTCAATCCGCAGCTTATCAGCCACCATGGCGATGAATTCGCTGTTGGTTGGTTTGCCACGCTCCAGGTTGATGGTGTAGCCGAAGAACTTGGTCATCATTTCGATGTTACCGCGGTCCCAGGCGAGTTCTATGGCGTGTCTGATGGCCCTTTCTACGCGACTAGGGGTGGTTTGATATTTTTGGGCGATCATGGGGTAAAGTTCTTTGGTAACCGCTCCCAGTAAGTTAACCTCATTTATTACGCACAAATTGCTTCCCGAAGATAATGGTATCCTTTAATGTGGGCAGGCACACCCATCTCATGAATGATATTAGTAACCGCAACATCTAAATTACGGGGTTTGCTGGGTGAAATGTAGGTGGAGGATACGGTAACGCCATCAGCCAGCTGGCGGATTCTGGTAGCAAGCACTGAAAAATCAAAGGGTTTAAGAATATAATAATCTGCTCCCAGTTCAACTGCCCTTTGGGTTACGCTTTCTTGACCAAAGGCTGTCAGCATAATAACCTTTGGCTTATTATTTGTAGCACCAGAAGAAATTTTTTCTAGGACACCGATTCCGTCTAAATGCGGCATAATAATATCCAGTACCATAACATCAGGTGCTTGCTGCTGAACAATCTCCAGTGCCTCTAAACCATTATTTGCAATTCCCACCAGCACAAAGTCCTCCTGATGGTTGATGAATTCTTTTAATAATTCGCAAAATTCCCGGTTATCATCAGCAATTAATACCTTTATAGCCTTTCTAATCATATTTCTTTCCCCGCCTCCTAAATTAGTCTATTTTCTATTCCATTTTCTGGAATTTATATGGTTGCTTAAAAGCATTCGACAGGCGGGGTGTAAAGTCCTTCCAAATAACCAAAAATAAAAAAAGTTTAAATTTATTCAATTCGACAGTTTTTACCCCAAATTTACTTATTTTCATGTTTTAAACAGCTATAGTAGTACTATCGCCAAATTCTTTTGTTTTTCTCGCGCTTACATGTTTAGGTAAAATCTCTGCTTCCATCAGCATCCACTCAGCAAGAACTCCAAAGCCCCTTGTTGGGTCATTTACAAAGACGTGGGTTACTGCACCCACTAATTTGCCGTTCTGAATTATTGGGCTTCCTGACATACCTTGTATAATTCCACCTGTATTTTGTAGCAATTTTGGATCGGTTATTTTGATAACCAGTCCTTTGCCGTCGGGTCTTGACTGAGTGCTAACCCTTTGTATTTCGATAGTAAATCTCTCTATCTTTCATCCTGTAACACTGTGTATATTTCTGCTGGTCCTTCTTTGACTTCTTGGGACATTGCTACAGGAATCATGTTGTTTAAATAGGTATTTTCAGGTTGTTCCTGTAATTTACCAAATACGCCACAGTTTGTGTTCTTTACTATATTCCCTGAAATATTGGTGTCTCCTTTAAATGTTCCCAATTTTTCGCCCGGCTGACCTTTTTTCCCAGTGCGGATACCTTGAATGCTTGCCCCAATAATTTTACCTTTTGCCACATCTATTGGCTTGCCCGTATCCATATCAGTAATAATATGGCCTAGAGCTCCATAGGATTTACTCTCCGGATGATAAAAGGTCATGGTTCCCACCCCGGCCGTAGTGTCCCTCACATAGAGACCTACCCGGTAACGTTTAGTTTCAGGGCAAAGAATAGGTTTAACCTTTGTCTGATATATTTTATTGGTATCTTTATTCTTCAGTTCTAAAACTATTTCTTTACCATCCTGACCCATTTTGTTAACCAAGTCACGGACTTGCACTTCGTTTTCTACTCTTTTGCCACCCACTTTTAATAGGGTATCTCCCAAATTAATCCCTGCCTCGGCTGCAGGGTTATGCCGAACACCCTTTTCGTCTAGGATGCAGATCTACCAACTACCATTACTCCTTCGGATTCCAATAATATGCCGATGGCTTGACCTCCTGGTACAACTTTTATTTCCGGCACTACACTTAAGGTCATGCTTCTTAAGGGGATTAAGCCAAATAATTTAACTTGTACTTCTAACTCTCCGGGAGTTGCTGCAACTGGTGCAGTTTTTCCAAAGCCAAAGGATAAGGGTTTAACTCCATCAATGTTGAATACTAAATTATCAGCTAATGCTTTGGGTATCCTAAGATCAAAATCTAAAGGCTGTCCCACAGCTACTCTGTGATAAACGGGCATGTTCATTAAAGTTTGAAGCGGGAGCTGAAAACACAGGCCTAAGAATAGAATGGCCGAAAAAAGAATCGGCAATTTATTTTTCCGGTAGTCCAAGTGCAGCCCCTCCTTTAATTTGTTAAGATAATTTTTTAATATCACCTCCTGTTTTTGATTTCAAAACTTAAAGCATTTAAGACGTAGGCAAATCTTCATCGAGTAATCTTAACTTCTCCTTATGAAAAAGGTTTTAATCATCACATTTATACCGAAAATTGGCTAATTCAGTCTTTTCGCAGTCTTAGAGTCAATATGTAACTTTTGTTTTTTCTGCCTATTAAACTTTTTGTATAGGTGGCATAATTTAAGAAGAGCAAAAAAATTACGACTGCGTGCAGTCGTAGAGATTTAGAGAAACTACCTTCGGGTTTTATAATCCCTCACAACTCCTCTCTCCGCAGTGGATCGCGCTAATCGCTTRCTTCGGGCGAAAATGGGCCGCCTTCGAGTAAACATCGTGTTTACCTCAGGCTTTCGCGGACGTCCATGTCCGCTCACCCATTTTCGCATCCTCAGCCTCGCGAAGCGCTGTTTCCACTGCTCGAATGTCGCTGYTCGGGATTATTAAAACCCATTTGTACCTTTTTCAACAGGCTGAGGGGCCTTACGGCCCCTCTATATTTTATTCATATAGGTCTTCAAGGATAATAGTTTGGGTCCTCTTAACGCCAACACCTATGATGGCGATTTTTACTTCCGTTAGTTCCACGATGCGATCCAGGTACTTCTTTGCGTTTTCAGGCAGGTCCTCATACTTAGTTACATGGGAAATATCTTCTGTCCAGCCAGGGAACTCTTCATAAACTGGCTCACACTTGGCCAGTTCCTTGAGGGAGGCCGGGAATTCCCTTATAATTTCTCCCTTATAGCGATAACCTGAGCATAACTTAATCACAGGCAGGCCTGTCAGTACATCCAGCTTGGTGATAGCCAGGCTGTCCAGTCCGCTTATGCGGGCAGCGTATCTTATAATGACCGCATCAAACCAGCCACAGCGGCGGGGGCGACCGGTGGTGGTTCCAAATTCATTGCCATTTTTTCTAATCTCTTCGCCCAGCTCATCCATCAATTCGGTGGGGAAGGGTCCTTCACCCACTCTGGTGGTGTAGGCCTTGGCAATGCCGATTACCCTATCTATCTTGGTAGGGCCAATGCCAGTGCCTAAACAGGCAGCAGCAGCCGTCGGGTGTGAGGAGGTAACATAGGGATAGGTACCATGGTCTAGATCAAGTAGCGTTCCCTGGGCCCCTTCGAAAAGGACATTCTTTCCTTCTTTAATGGCATTATGAACCAGTACCGATACATCATCTACCATTGGCTCCAATACGTCTGCATAACCCTGGTATTCCTTAAGAACCTCTTCAAACTGGAAGCCTTCTGTTTCATACATCTTCTCAAACACTTGATTCTTACGTTCCACATTGGGCTGTAAAAGTTTAGGGAATTCTTCTTTATCTATCATATCCACCATGCGGATGCCAACCCTGGAAGCTTTGTCAGTATAGGTGGGCCCAATGCCTCTTTTGGTAGTGCCAATTTTGGCATCTCCCTTTTGCTCTTCCTCCACAGCATCCATTAGTCGGTGATAGGGCATAATTACATGAGCCTCTGACTGATACGTAGTTGACCAATGGGCACTTCCCTTTTTACCAGGGAATCAATTTCCTCTATAAGAACCTTCGGATCTATAACAACACCGTTACCAATGACACATAGCTTTTCCGGATATAGAATTCCAGAGGGAATTAAATGCAGCTTAAACTCAGCATCGTCTACTACAACAGTGTGGCCAGCATTATTACCACCCTGATAGCGCACAATAATGTCCGCCTTTTCTGCAAGAAATCGGTAACTTTACCTTTTCCTTCGTCACCCCACTGGGCGCCAATAAGAACAACAGTTGACACGAAAAAGCACCTCCTAGACTTCACTAAAATAACTCCTACCGTTTCCTGGTAGATATTCTTCCCATTGAAATAAAAATAACCCAAACAGAAACTTAAAAAAGTTATCTATTTGAGCATCCTTTTAAATATACCCCCAATTTTTAAACAAATAATACCAATAATCAAACAGGATTATGGTATCATTGCTACCCTAAGTTGTCAACTTCGATTATTTAACAATATAACCCTTTTTGGCCCTCTAGTTTGTTCTTAATTGCACAATCTCTGTTTTTTGTGCTTTAACGTGCTGAAATGCCAACAAAAAACTATTAAGCGGTTCTTGCTAGTCCCTTTTTGCTAAATTTACAAACTTGGTATATTCTTTGAAAAAACCCAGCTCCACTGTACCCACCGGGCCATTTCGCTGCTTAGCTATGATGACCTCGGCTATCCCTTTTTTCTCAGATTCCTGATTATAGTACTCGTCTCGGTAAATAAACATAATAACATCGGCATCCTGCTCAATGCCGCCACTTTCCCTAAGGTCAGACATCATGGGGCGCTTGTCGGTACGGCTTTCCACGGCCCTGCTAAGCTGGGACAGGGCTATTACAGGCACACCTAGCTCCTTACCCATTCCCTTTAGCTTACGTGATATATCTGCTATTTCCTGTTGTCTGTTTTCATTTCTCTTTCCGCCACCGGACATCAACTGCATATAGTCAATTATAATTAATCCCAGGCCCTTTTCTGCCTTAAGACGACGGGCCTTAGACTTCATTTCCCTAACAGTGGCGGCACCTGTATCATCCAGGTAAATAGGGGCCTTGGATAAGTACCTGGCAGCCTCACTTAGTTTACCCCAATCATCGTCAGCAAGATTACCTGTACGAACCTTGTGGGCATCCACCATTGCTTCTGAGCACAGCATCCTCTGAACCAGTTGTTCCTTGGACATTTCCAGACTAAAAATTGCCACCGGTACTTGGTGCTTAATGGCTGCGTGCTGGCCTACCAATATAGCCATGGCAGTCTTGCCCATGCTGGGTCGAGCTGCCAGAATGACCAAATCTCCCTTCTGAAAACCGTTGGTCATCCGATCCAGCTCTATAAAACCAGAGGGTACCCCTGTAATCTTGCCACGGTTACTATAAATATGTTCAATATCCTCGAAGGTAGTTACCAGGACATCCTTAACTGGCACAAAGCTAGAGCTGCTGCGTCTCTGTCCCAAATCAAGAATGGATTTTTCTGCCTCATCAAGTAATTCTTCAGCACTTTCGGCACCTTCGTAACCCCGGCTGGATATTCTGGTGGTGACGGAAATTACTGCCCTGGTTAGTGATTTTTCTTCTACGATGCGGGCGTAATACTCAGCATTGGCAGCGGTTGGAACAAGATTAGCCAAAGTCGCCACGTAGGTCACGCCGCCAATCTTTTCCAAGTCACCCTTGTCCCGCAGTAGATCTGTCACGGTTATTAAATCAACGGGACTGCCAGCCTCGGCCAATTCCAATATTACCTGATAAATTAATCGATGACTTTCCCGGTAAAAGTCTTCCGGCTTAAGGAACTCCATGACCCTAAAGATGGCGTCCCTCTCCAGGAGCATTGCTCCCAGTACCGATTGTTCTGCATCTATATTTTGTGGTGGTACACGGTCAAGCATAGCGTTCCTCTTTCCGGCATGAAGCTAATATTAGACCAGTTAACTGGCTAACTCATTAATCTTGATATGAAAAATTTCCTCCAATATTTCAGCTACGGTTTTAACTGGGATTACTTGAATGCCTTTTAAATCAGTGGGTACATCTTTTATATTTTCTTCCGGAATAAACACTTTCTTTATCCCGGCCTGTTTAGCTCCGTAAATTTTTCAAAAATACCGCCTACGGCCCGGACCTTCCCTTGAATAGATACTTCCCCGGTTACAGCAATGTTTTGTGGTAGGGCCTGATCCTTTATGGCACTGAGCATGGCCAGCATAATTGCCACCCCGGCGGAGGGCCCGTCAATTCTGCCACCACCTACAATATTTACATGAATATCATAATTGCTTATGTCTTCTCCCGAGAGTTTTCTAATAACTGACGCAGCATTAAAAACTGAGTCCTTGGCCATACTGCCCGCTGTATCGTTAAACCTTATATTACCTTGCCCCTGGCTGCGGGCAGGAAACGCCACCGCCTCTATTTCCAAAACAGAGCCCAGGTAGCCAGCCACCCCTAATCCAAAGATCTTGCCAATCTCCTGTTCCTCGGAGGCTTTGTACATAGCATAAGGAGTTAGTCGGCTGGTTTGAACTACTTCATAAACATCCTGTAGGCTAATCTTAATGGGTTCATGTATATTATCCTGCTGCTGCTTAAAGCAAGCTAAGCCATAGGCATCAGCAAGTATATTAATGGCCTTACGACCCTCTATGGTGTATTCGGAAATTACCTCTGGTATTTGTTTTTCCAGCTCAACCTCTAGCTTAACTGCCGCTTGACTTATAATCCCTTGAATTGCCGAGGGAGTCAGGGGTTCAAAGAATACCTCTGCACATCTGGATCTTACCGCTGGATTAATATCCTCTGCATCCCTGGTGGTAGCTCCAATAAGTATAAAATCTGCCGGGGCTCCTTCGTCAAAGATCTTTTTAATATATCTTGGGACGTTATTATCATTTGGATCGTAATAGGCTGAATCAAAGAATACCCGCTTGTCCTCCAGAACCTTTAGCAGCTTGTTTTGCAGGGCCGGATCCAGTTCACCAATTTCATCTATAAAAAGCACCCCTCCATGGCATCGGTAACCAATCCTAATTTCGGTTCTGGAATACCTGTTTCTGCTAAATCCCTACGGGCCCCCTGATAGATTGGGTCATGTACCGATCCCAGGAGGGGATTGGTAACTTCCCGGGGATCCCAGCGGAGGGTTGTCCCGTCTACCTCTATAAAGGAAGCATCCTTTACAAAGGGTGCCCCTTTAATGCCTTTGGCCACCTCTAAGGCCAGCCGGCAGCGGTGGTTTTACCTACTCCAGGGGGGCCATAGAGAATAATATGCTGCGGAAAGGGAGAGGCCAGTTTGGCTAAGAGAGCTTTTACTGCCCGCTCCTGGCCAACTATTTCCTCAAAACATTGGGGCCTTAATATCTCCATAGCTGATCTGGCCAGTTTTTTAGAATCAAGCTTCTCTAAAATGGCAAGTTTTTTTAGGGTCTGTGCATTTTCCGGCCCAGCATTTTCTTTAATTACCTGCATTTTAATTTCGCGAATGTAATCCTCATGACGCTGGGTCATTTTCTCTCCAATTTTCTTTTCCAATTCCTCTTCAACTGTACGCCGGGCAATGATATCTGCAATTTCTTCCTGAATATTTTCTAAAATAGCCGGGATTTCTTCCATGGTTGGCAGAGTATCATAGGTCGGATCTTCAAAGGCTAGTTTTTGAAGAGCTAAAACCCGCTCTTCAATTTTTTCGGAACTCATTAACTGCAGGGCCTCAAGTTTGCCAGCCTTGAGTACCAGCTTGTCGGAACCTAGTATGCTGCTCAAAAGCCCAAAGAGGGCTGTTACCTGTCTTTGTAATTGATCTGCTTCGGAAAATTGACCGGATACCTGTTCCTTACTGTTACCCATAAACTTTTCGAGGAAAACCTTCATAGCTGTGCTCCTTTCAGAATGTGCCTTAAAAATCCGGTATCCTCTAGACTACTCAGTGGCTACCACTTCTACCTCTATCTCAGCCTGGGCTACTGGGTGAATTTTAATCACTACTTTATGATTACCTAAATTTTTAATGGGATCCTTTAAAACAATTTTCTTTTTATCTATATCATATCCATGTTGAGCCTTTAGCCCGTCTGCTATATCTTTACTGCTAATGGCCCCAAATAAGCGTCCGGCCTCACCAACCTTAGCCTGAAGCTTAACAGTTAGGTTGCTAATCTTAGCTGCTAAATCCCTAGCTTCCTGTTCCAGCTTTTGCTTTTTCGCCACCTGATTTTGCCTTTGGGTGGATATTTCCTTTAGCTTTCCCTCTGAGGCAGGAGAGGCAAGATTACGAGGATATAAAAAGTTTCTGGCATAACCCTCAGCAACGTTTACTATATCTCCCTTTTTCCCTATCTTTGGTACATCTTGTAATAATACAACCTGCATGTGAATCCCCCTTATTAAATTTTGATAACCTATTTCTCCTTAGTGGGCAGAGGACGCCTAATATTAAAAACAGCATCAAATAAGCCCAGCATGATAATTCCCAAATACATAAAGCCAATATATAAAACTACTACTAAAATTAGAACAAATTTAAAGGGTTTAGAAAAGGGCACAATCTTATAGTAATAAGCCAATACAGAAAGACCCGTGACAAAAAAAGCAACCATAAATAACATTAATAGGTTCTGCCCTACTAAATTTAAGGCACGTATTTCATAATGGTTTCCCGCCAAAAGGAAAATAAGCCCGAGAATTATACCCCAGATTGCATACCAGGGCATACGCCACTTGCTGAAGGGAGGCAGGCTATTGACCTTGTAATTCATCCGGACTAAGACCTTACCACCCACTATGTAGGTCAATGCTGTGGAAAAAAGGGCCGATAATACATACATCCCCGGCAACAGAAGGATAGCCCCTTTGATGCTGTCTCTAAAAAGCTGCTGCTGTTCCATTGGAACCGGATGACCAGCATCCTCATACATCTGGAAGGCCCTTTCCATGGTTTCATTCATGGTCCCCTGAATAAGCTCCAGACTCAATCCAGTGAACAAGACACTAAGGATGATTACTGTAACAGAAGCAATAACTGATACCAGTGAAGCTGCCACCAGTGCATGCCCGGAGGAAACATAGTTTTTATATAGCAGACCCAGCACCAGGCCCAGGGGTCCAAACTGAATAAACATCACCAGTACCCTTAAAGGATCAGGGTAAAGGACCATCATAAGAAAACCGCTTACCACCAGGGACATTACTCCCACCCGCAAATCCCTGCGTCTGACCAGCACCGCCAGGGGAATGGGTATGATAATACTAATAACTAAAAAAAACGGGGGTATAAACATCCCCAGAAGGCCTAGTACAGCTGTGATCCCAGCGATAAATGCCCCTTCAACCATTGCCCGGGTATCTCTAAAGGAAGCCAAAAAATCGTCACCTCTTCATTTATAAAACCGTTTAAGTCAACTTTAAGTATACTACCTTAAATATATCTACATGTTTAATTACGGTTTAAAACAAGTTATAATTCGCTGACAGCTTCTGTATTTCCTGCCTTAAACTAGTGTTATTTGTTCCCGGACTTGGCTAAAACATGAATCTGCTCCGAAAAAACCAAGAGCATGAAATATTTGTTTCCCCTTGAACAAAAAAGATGGGGGGAAAGTCCCTCATCTTTTATTGTTTATTATTCAGCTGTAAAGGGCAGCAGGCAGATATTACGTGCCCTTTTGATAGCTACGGTCAGCATGCGCTGGTGATGCGCACAGTTGCCGGAGATACGACGGGGTAAAATCTTGCCGCGCTCAGTAACGTATTTCTTTAATTTAGGAAGCTCTTTATAATCTATGGATGTAGCTTATCTACACAAAAGCTGCAGATACGCTTTTTGCCTCTGCGTCCACGTTCGCGTTTCACAGTTTTCCCTCCTTGCTGGGTACTGGTATTAAGCTACCTGACCAACCCTAAAACGGTATATCGTCTCCACCGAAGTTAATTTCGCTACCAAAACCGCTACCACCATAAGGAGCATTGCCTCCTGAATTTTCCCTGTCTTTAGGCCAATCCAGAAACTTTACAGTTTCGGCTACTACTTCCGCAGCCTTGCGGCGAATCCCCTGATTATCGTCATAGGAACGGATTTGCAGGCGGCCTTCAACAGCCACCAAACGCCCTTTGCCTAAGTTGTTAGCGCAAGTTTCTGCTTGCTTTTGCCAGACAACTACGTCAATAAAGTCCGTTTCTTTTTCCCTGTCCTTATTAAATTGAGGCGATCAACTGCCAGGGTTAATTTTGCCACTGCCACACCATTGGTGGTATAACGAAGTTCCGGATCCCGGGTCAGACGCCCAATTAAAATGATCTTATTGAGCATATTAAACACCGCCTTGGGTTTATTATCCGAAAGATATTATTCGTCTTCGCGTACAATCATGTGGCGAAGAATGTCATCTGTAATCTTCATAACCCTGTCCAGCTCAGCCGCAGCTGCTGGTTCAGCCTTAAACTGCATTAGTACATAAAAGCCATCTTTAATGTGGTTAACTTCATAGCTAGACGACGCTTACCCCACTTGTCAAGTTTGGTAACTTCGGCGCCATTTCCCTCCACCAGGCCTTTAAACTTTTCGACCAATGCATTTAGCTTTTCTTCTTCTACATCGGGTTTGATGATGTACATTAGTTCATAGTTGCGCACACAGTTCACCTCCTCCCTACGGACTAAAACGGCTCTACCCCTGGGGTAGAGCAGGGTGGAACAATGCCATATAAAGGCACTGTACGATTATATCACTGTTTTCCAGAGAGCGCAAGGGCTTTGACTTATACTGTCTCTCTTAGGGGGCTCCCCTTAGCCAAGACCACTGCCGCCGCTTCCACTGCTGACCACTGCTTTAACACTTTTTTCAAACTTTGACCGTGGCAGCATTAGGACCCGCCCGCACTGCTGGCACTTTATGCGAAAATCAACACCTGTACGCATTACCTCCCAGGTATCTCCACCACAGGGGTGGGTCTTCCGGGTTTTTACCACATCTCCTACCTGATACTTATGCACCAGAAGCACCCCTCTCAGTTGATATTAACATCTTGCGGGGATAGGGAATTTCTATTCCCTCCCTGTCAAAGGACTCTTTAATAGCCTTTCTTAGCTGGCGCTCAAGCTCCCACTGGCGCATAGGAAGGGTCTTGGCCACCACCCTGATTACCACATCCCATTCCCCAAACCTAACCACACCTAAAACCGTTGGACCTTCCATTATATCTGCCGACCATATCTCTGCAAATTCACGACCGGTTTCCTTGAGAACCTCAATGGCCCTCTCAATGTTCTCATTATAGGAAATCCCAACCTCAACAATGGACATCATGCCACCCCGGTTAAAGTTGGCCACCTTATCGATGGTGCCATTGGGAATGATATGCAGCTGGCCGCCAAATTCCCGAATCCTGGTTACCCTCAAACCAATCTCCTCAACTGTGCCGGTAACTCCCACTACCTGTACAAAGTCACCCACTGCAAACTGGTCTTCAAATAAGATGAAGAAGCCTGTTATAATATCCTTTACAAGATTTTGAGCGCCAAAGCCTACTGCTAAACCAATTATTCCCGCCCCGGTTAGTACCGTACGGGCGGCATTGGGAACAAAAATTTCCACAATAGAAATAATCGCTACAAAGTAAACGGCATAGCGTAAAATGCTTCTTAGAAGGCTGGTAAGTGTAAGGGCACGATTGTCGCTCAAATATTTTCCTGGCTTAGATACTAGTATTTTTTCAATAACTTTGCCGCCGTAGCTAATGGTTAGCTTGGCAAGCAGCAGTGTTGCAATTATGCGCAGGGTTGTTTTTAATGCATTTTGCAGGTCCTCAACCGAATAAAGGCTTATTATCCAATCAATGATGAAAGATAAATCCATTAAAGAAAAAACCCCCTCTCCCAAGGATCCTGCGGCGGGAAAAACCTAACCCTACAGGGCAAAGAATGCTTTGTACGCCCTATAGCATTCATAAATATCTGCCTTGCTGGCTATTTCCAGTGGAGCATGCATGGATAAAAGAGCTATTCCACAGTCAACAACTTCAAAGCCTTGCTCTGCTATGATGTGGGCGATGGTTCCGCCACCACCCTGGTCAATCTTACCTAACTCCCCGGTTTGCCAAATAATCTGGTTTTGTTCAAGGAGTCCCCTCATGAAGGCCATGGTTTCTGCATGGGCATCATTAGTATTATTTTTCCCCCGGGCACCGGTGTATTTAGTAACAACTACCCCGCCACCAAGTCTGGCCGCATTATTTTTTTCCATAACCCCTTCAAAATTAGGTCTAAGCCGGCTGTGACATCGGCAGACAGGGCTATGGATGTTGCTAATACCTTTCTCAGAGATAACTCGTTAAAATTTGGGTATAATAGCATTCCCATATCTGCCAGGGTATTCTGCAGAAACCTGCCGCTCATCCCGGTATTTCCTGTACTGCCGGTTTCCTCCTTGTCAATAAACAGGGCAACAGCAGTCCTGCCTGGTGTACCGGTTTCCAAAATTGCCCTAAGAGAATTATATACGCAAACCCTGTCGTCCTGGCCATAGGCTCCAACTAAGCTTCTGTCAAATCCTATGTCATAGGCAGTTCCAGCAGGCACTACTTCCAGTTCGGCACTTATAAAATCCTCTTCGGTTACACCATATTTATTATATAGCAGCTCTAAGATAGCTAGCTTTACCCGTTCCTTTTCCCCCTGTTTCATGGGGATGCCTCCCACTAACAGGTTTAGCTGTTCTCCCTCCACAGCTTCACTCAATTTCTTTTCCATTTGTTCTTTAGCCAAATGGGGAAGTAGATCAGAAATGGCAAAGACCGGGTCCCCCGGCCTGTCGCCACATTAATTTCTACCACCCTGCCATCTATCAAACAGACCACTCCATGCAGGGCCAATGGTACAGCCAACCACTGGTATTTTTTTATTCCCCCATAATAGTGGGTTTTTAAAAAAGCCAACTTTTCCTCTTCGTACAAGGGGTGGGGCTTAAGGTCTAGTCTAGGTACATCAGTATGGGAACCCACCAGGGTGATACCCCTATCCAACCCTTGGTGTCCTACAACGGACATCAATACAGCCTTTTCCCGGTACGTTTGAATGACTCTATCCCTGGCTTTAAGGCTTGATACTGGTCCAGGGGTTTAAAGCCGTGGGACAATGCCCTGGCAACAATTTGCCTCACGCAGGCACGCTCAGATTTTGAATTAGAAATAAAATCTTTATACTCTTCTGCAAAATTCATAATATCCTGATATTTTTTTGTATCTGCTTCTTCCCAAACATTTTTTCTTCGGTACCTTAGCCGATCTTGATTTATGGTCAATGAAATAACTCCCTCCCTACAACAAAATAAACCTGACAATTTAGTATTGCTCATTATAAGGGCTTTTATATAGTAATTATATTTCCACCCCTGAACCGGAGGGAAGATATTTAAACAGCATTTGATTGCTAAATTCTGGAAGTATAGAGGGTAATACTCCAAAACCTTCAACTATTGGTCCATATCGATCAAGAAGAACTGATCCGGCCAGGGCCCCTTCAAGGCCTTCAAGGACACCGTTGGCCCCTAAAAGCGCTAGTGGCACCTGCAAGGGCAGCATTACAGTCATAATTATTACAATAATTACTACTCCCGTAAGAAGCCCCAAAAGCAACCCCGCAGCTTTATCCAAGGGACCAAGGGGGCTATATTTTATAACCGCAGAGATAATCCCACCCAATAGATCCACACAAAATCTAACACCAATAAAGAGCACAAGAAATGCCAATATTTTAAGGATGCCATGGGCCAATAAAAGGTTTATGGCCTGCCCCACAGTCTGATTAGGCGACATTAACCCCAAGCTTTGAATTATCTCCGGCCATGGGGGAGGCAGAGGAATTTGAGCGCTGATTTGTTGCAGCAGATTGACAGGCATCCTTAATATTTCAGGATTATTAAAAGGTCCGGGCAATTTAACCAAGGGCTTTAGTAAGCTGGCAATTGTATCAGCTAATCCCCACTCACTATGGAGCCAATTAGCTAAAGAACCATGGTAAATGATGGCGATACCAAAGGAAGCTATTAATCCGGCCAATCGGAACACACTCATAATCATTCCGGAGGCCCAGCCCCTGAACCCCGCCAGCAGCAAAATACCTATTAATATATAATCAAGCCAATTAATTGAAACTACCCCTCTTAGCGGGTTTATTGTTGCTTTCGCTACTTAATTGATTATTCCTTTATTCTCCTGAGCCCTCATATTTTCCTTTTTGACTTTACTATTGGCACAATCAACATGGCAGCTAAAAGCAATAACCCTGCATAACCGAACAATGGGTAGAGAAATCTTACCAGTGAGGAAAAATCAAAAACTGTTAATGGCAATACCCCAAGGCAGGCGGCAAGGCCAAATAATCTATAGCGTTTTCCTCCATCGGGAGCAAGACGGCTAGCAAAGCCATGGGCATTAGCAATTGCTGTTGTTAAAATTGCCAGCCATATCAGCAAGGCAAATAAGGCCTTAGCCCGGCATTAACACCTGAGGCCATATACAACATTGGGACCTCATAACCCGCCACCTCCGGATAAAAGGCAAGACCTGCCAAGGTAACCAGCAATGCTGTAAATCCTAGGCCAAGCCCGCCAATTACCCCTCCTAGAATACCTATTCTAGGGGGGACGGAACGACCTAATGAGGACAACACTGCTACAGGTACAATCATATTAAAGGAAACATACAACACACTTGACCAGAGCCAATTCCCCGATATCCCATAAGAACTAATGGCTGGCAATTGATCCGGTAATCCTCTGTATAGGATAGCAAGAGCTGCTATTATACATACTGCGGCAAATTTAACGGGCACCAGTATAACATTGGCCAATAGCAGCCCCTTTACACCATTAAAGATAACCATGGCAATAACAATTAAAGCCGCCAAGATGCCAACCCAGCCTGGAAACCCTAGATATTCTTGAACCACCGCTCCACTTCCCGAGAGCATAACAGCAAGCCCCCCCAGGAGCATCCAAAGACTTAGCAAGTCCATAAACCTGCCTGCCCAGTTACCAAGCAGATAGGACATTAATTCCTGATAACTCCCAGATCTCAGCTTTATACTTAAATATAGTATTAGGGCACCTAGATAGGCAAACAACACTGTGGCCACTGCTACTCCAGCCAATCCCTTATAGCCAAACAAGATAAAGAACTGCAAGATTTCTTGTCCCGAAGCAAAGCCTGCCCCTATGACCGCCCCTATATAGGTTGCTGTCAATCTTATCAACATGCTGCCTTGATTATTGATCATCTTATTGATGCTACCTCCTGCTACAATACTTGTTCCTCTGTAGATTATTATGCTTGATCCGTACTTAGCTGACCTGAAAACTTACTGTATTGAGAAATTGATTATCCCATTATTAAGGATTATTTTTCATAATTTCTGATTAAGTGGAATAATTAAGTCTTATCGGGGGAATAAATATATTAGTTGTTTGCTTTGAGAGGGAGTGATGTGATGTCAGTTATTATGAACACTATGACTCAAACTGCTTTACCCCCCAAAACTAGAATCAGTGCCGAGGATCCCCTCGCTGTTGATATTTTTAGTAAGGATTTAGCAGTCCGATTAATGGAATACGGTATCAGCGAAGGCTCCGAATTAGTAGTGGTCTGTATTGGTACAGATCGCTCCACAGGGGACTGCTTAGGACCTCTGGTAGGCTCAAAAATGGCTTCATCCCAGGGTCACAACTTTGTTGTCTATGGCACCCTTGACGAACCGGTCCATGCCAGCAACTTAAACGATAAGCTTAACGAAATCAGCATCAACCACCCAAGGGGGTAGTTATTGCCATAGATGCTTGTCTCGGTCATCTAGAAAACGTTGGGTGCGTCAACATTGGAGATGGCTCTTTACAGCCTGGTGCCGGCGTCCATAAATCTTTACCTGCGGTTGGCCAACTGCATATAACAGGTATTGTAAATGTCGGGGGCTTTATGGAGTACCTTGTACTTCAGAATACCAGGTTGAATCTTGTAATGAAGCTTGCTAATCTCATAACCGAAGGCTTGGTAACGACTAGCCAAAGAATATCAAATAAACTGTAACAAAAAGGGCTGCCCCCGCGGGGCAGCCCTTTTTGTTACAAAATGATTAATTATTAGTTATTTTTACAGGATTCAACATTTTGATGTAGAAAAATTTATTTAAAATACTTTATAAGGTTGTGGTTTTAATGAGTCATCTACCGGGCAATACAGAGAAAATTAATAGTCCCACCAAAAACAAGAGCTTGATATTAGTTAGCATTTTTATATTATGGCTGGGCCTTCTTCTGGGCTCCTCTTTTCTTGCAAAAAATTATATTGATAAAACTATGTTAACAGTACAGCAGACTAATGCCATGAATGTACAAAATTTAGAGTCTCGTTTAGCTTCCCTAAGTGACGAGATGAAGCAAATTAAAGAATTACTGGAAAACACCGACCAGACCCTTACCAGCTCTGACTCAACCCAAAAGGCCCTAAATGATAAAATTAAGGATTTAGATAAGCAGCTGCAGGCCTTGGAGAAGAGCCTGAACATCTTAAAGGAGGCACCTGATGCGAATAATTAATTTATTTTTCATTTTTTTGTTCGCACCACTTGTCGGGTTTTTATTTGCCATGGCTAATTTCGATAGCCGTGCCCAGGCCACAGGTTTACCCCTTACAAAAACCGAATTAGAAATCTCTTCTACAGAACAACACCTACAGGATTTATATAAGAATGTCTCTTTTATTAGCCAATTGGTTGAAGATCAGGAGCAAACATTTAAAGAACAGGAGCGTGTAATACAAGAACTGGCAATGCTAAGCGCTAACCATAGAGATTTATCTGACCAAATTTATGAAGATCGTATACTAGCGATGCTGGGTCCTCCAGTGGGGCTCCACCAATCGGAAAAGGTCGAGGTAAAGGTATTTAAACTTGATGAGTTAGGTTATAGGGGCTTTATTGCTAAGGTTAAGCTCTTTGATCCGGAGGTTTTTAAAGTGGTTTTAGCCCAGGACAAATATGGCGAAATGGAAACTCCTTCCCAGGCTGTTAAAAGAACCGGGGCCATACTTGGAATCAACGGGGGGGGCTTTTATAGGTTTATGCAAGACGGACGGGAATATACTCTTCCCATTGGTAATACAGTGATAGATGGGAAGCTAGTGGGGGGCTTCCACCCCTCAGTCGAAGATATTTTTTTCTCAGGAATTAATAAAGAAGGGAAATTAATTGGAGGCATTTTTAACGATCGGGATGCTTTGCTGTCGCAAAAACCCTGGCAAGGGGTCAGCTTCGTTCCTATTTTGATTCAAGGGGGTAAACCTGTTCCCTTACCAGCAAAGTGGCAAAACACTAAACATCCAAGAACAATATTCGGTGAATATGCCAATGGAGACTTAATACTTATAGTTGTTGATGGAAGACAATCGGATTGGAGCAGCGGAGTAACCCTTGAGCGCCTACAAATTAAACTCATAGAGTTGGGTGTAAAGGAAGGCTACAATCTTGACGGGGGCGGTTCAAGTACCTTTATATTCGACGGGCAAGTGTTAAACAGACCATCCGACGGCATCCAAAGAGCCATGGCCACCAACCTTGTGGTGCTGCAATAATATTATCCTTTGGATATGGGACTAAGCCGATCTCTTTTTAATAGTAACAAAACTTGATCATCATCTACTTGCTCAAAGTTATTATAAAATTGACCTACTGCATAGAAAGGTTCCTCTGAGCGTAGATATACTAATTGATCCACTTCCTTTTCTAATGATTCTATGGCATCGGGTGCTGCCACAGGTACTGCCAGGGTTATACTTTTACAGCCTGCACCATGTATTGATTTTAAGGCGGCAATTATTGTAGCACCAGTGGCAATACCATCATCAACCAATATTACATCTCTATCAAGCAAAGTTGGTGGTTCATCTTTACCTCGGTAGGTTATCATTCTCCTATTTATTTCATTAATACTCTTTTCTACTGAATACGCTAGGTCTTCCTGGGATATAGAGAATCTATCCATTAGGAACTGATTATATATTACCGTACCATCTTGGGTCACTGCACCAACTGCAACTTCAGGTTGGTATGGTGCCCCCAATTTTTAGGTATGATAATGTCAAGGGGTAATTTAATAATTTCTGCAACCTGTGCTCCTACAACCACTCCACCCCGGGGTACAGCCAAAACTATACCATCCTTAAAATCACGATTCATTAAAACCCGTGCTAATTTTTGTCCTGCATCAATCCTATCTTTAAACACTTGACTCAACTCCTTAATAATAAGGTAAGCTGAGACTGAATTATTTATTCATTCTTTCCCCCAGTAGTTTTTTGCACAGCCTTTTGTTCTTCTTCTGTAAGGCTGTAGTCGGAGGAACCTTTTCTTATTGGCTTTGCATAAAGTCGAGTTTCATCTCTTCCATACAAGCCTGTTAGTATTACACCATCGCCCCTTCTGTCTAATAGGGCCAGGGAAAAACTTAAGTCACTGCCCATATTATCAAAGGCATTAAATCTAACTAAGCCAGGATTGTGTAGACCCTGGGCTATTTGTTCTTTTAAAATCTCCTGCTCACGCATTAAATTTTTGTTAGTTTCCTCTAAGCTTTTAACATCCTCTGCGTACTTTAATAAAATTTGCTCTAGGTCAGCCCCAGCTGGACCCCGGGTAAGCAATTTATATCTCCTGGACACCTCCCTAAAGCGCCTATGTAATATAAATTGTCCTATAACAATAATTGTTACCAGCAGTCCTAGGAATAAAATAATAACAGGCATGTTAAGGTTTATAGCCTGCCAAAAATTTTCCATCTTAATTCCCCTTTTTCCTCTTCAATATTTATTGGTTCTATATAGTATGGCATTAGGATAATCTCAGGATGTTGATTACTAAATGGAACCCGAGGAATATTATAACAAATTATTAGAGTTAAAAAAACCGATTATATGCTAGATATATAAAAACAGAGAAATAACTAGAGAACCTTAATAGGTTCTCACCCTGTTGAAAAAGATTCACCTGGGTTTTAATAATCCCGAACAGCGACATTCGAAGCAGTGGAAACAGCGCTTCGCGAAGCTGAGGATGCGAAAATGGGTGAGCGGACATGGACGTCCGCGAAAGCCTGAGGTAAACACGATGTTTACTCGAAGGCGGCCATTTTCGCCCGAAGCRAGGATTAGCGCTGTTCACTGCAGAGATAGGAGTCGTGAGGGATTATTAAAACCCGAATATAGATAGTTTCTCGACAATCTGAAAACTCCCAGGTTTATTCCTGGGAGTTTCTATTTTATAGCTGAAGTCTAATCTATAAAGCTTGACAGAAGCCAAGTTTCTTTGATGATGAAGTCTATTACTGTGCTATAATTGGTACAGGAGGTAGATATTGTGGCATTAACTCCCATGATGATGCAGTATTTAGATATAAAAAACAGTATCCTGATACAATATTGTTTTTCAGACTTGGTGATTTCTATGAAATGTTTTTTGAGGACGCCAAGCTGGCCTCTAAAGAGCTGGAAATAACCCTGACAGGCAGGGAGGCAGGTGAACCTGAGCGTGTTCCAATGTGCGGAGTACCCTTTCATGCAGCTGATAGTTACATAGCCAGATTGATTGAAAAGGGATTTAAAGTGGCCATTTGTGAACAGGTGGAGGACGCTAAAGCGTCCAAGGGATTGGTTAAGCGAGAGGTTATTAGAGTAATTACGCCGGGGGCTTTAATAGATGCAAGCATGCTGGGGGATAAGGAAAATAACTATCTGGTAGCTGTCTGCCCCGGTAAAACTGGCTATGGTTTGGCTCTTACTGACTTATCCACCGGAGTATTTAAAATTACATTATTAGAAGATCCCCATTCTACAGAAAGCCTAATAGATGAAATAGAACGTCTTTCTCCAAGGGAGATAATCCTTCCCACAGGTTAAAGATAAGTGATCATTTAGTAGACACAATCAGTAGCCTTAAATCAACAGTTACCACTATGGAGGACCGCTTCTATGATTCTCTAGAGGCAGAAAGGGTCCTTTGTACACATTTTGGTGAGTCTAAAGTTCAAGCTTCAGGCTGCCTTAAGGTTGAGCATTTGGCTGGTGCTGCAGGGGCACTAATTCAGTATCTTTCAGCAACTCAAAGACGAAAGCTAGAGCATATTAGCGAGATAATAACCTATAAAACCGTCTCCTTCCTAGTGTTAGACAGTATCGCCCGTAGAAACTTGGAGATAACCAAATCACTTAGGGATGGGAGTAAGCAGGGCTCTCTGCTCTGGGTTCTTGATGCAACTAAGACTGCCATGGGTGGCAGGATGCTAAAGACCTGGCTGGACCAGCCTTTAGTTGAGCTAGACGAAATAAATAGACGCCTTGACGCAGTAGAAGAGCTTAATAATTCTGTTATGTTAAGGGAAGAAATGTCTAATGCCCTAAATAAAATATACGACTTAGAGAGATTAGCCGCCAGGGCGGTTTACGGAAGTGCCAACGGACGAGATTTGTCTGCACTACTTTGCTCCATGGAAAAGCTACCCCAGCTTCATCAAATTTTAGAGGATTGTTCTAGCCCGCTACTGAAAGATATATGCTCACAATTCGATCAGCTTGAAGATTTGCGGGAGTTGCTAAAAGCTTCAATAAGTGAGTCCCCTCCTTATCTCTCAGGGATGGGGGCTTGATTAAAGATGGTTTTGATCCGAGGTGGACAGGCTAAGGTCAGCTTCTCGAGATGGAAAAGCGTGGCTGGCTGGGCTTGAGGCCAGGGAAAAAGAAAAAACCGGGATAAAATCACTAAAGGTAGGCTTTAATAAGGTATTTGGCTATTACCTGGAGGTTACCAGATCAAATTTAGCTGCTGTGCCAGAATATTATCAAAGAAGACAAACCTTAGCTAACGCTGAGAGATATATAACACCGGAGTTAAAGGAATATGAAAGTACAATATTAGGGGCAGAGGATCGTCTGGTTGAACTTGAGTACTGCCTTTTTGTGGAGATTCGCAGTCAAGTGGCCTCCCAGGTGGTAAGGATTCAGAAAACAGCCAGATTAATAGCCACCCTTGATGTGATGCTCTCCTTGGCTCAGGTTGCACAACGTCAAGGCTATAACCGTCCAATGGTTACCAATAGCAGCGAAATTGTTATAATTGATGGCCGACATCCAGTGGTGGAGCTAAACCTCGGTCCAGGAGCCTTTGTACCAAATGATTGTCATTTGATGATAAGCATAATCATCTTTGCTTAATCACCGGTCCCAATATGGGTGGTAAGAGTACTTATCAGCGACAGGTTGCTTTGATAGTTCTTATGGCACAAATTGGTAGCTTCGTTCCCGCTGCCACCGCAGAAATAGGAGTGGTAGACAGGATATTTGCCCGGGTGGGCGCTTCAGATGATTTATCATCGGGTCAAAGTACTTTCATGGTGGAAATGTTTGAAACAAAACAAATCATTGATAAGGCAACCTCCAGGAGCTTGGTTATTATTGACGAGTTAGGAAGGGGTACCTCAAACCTTGAGGGTATGGCCATTGCCCAAGCAGTAATAGAATATCTTCATAATTCTGTGGGTTGTAAGACACTATTCTCAACTCACTATCATGAATTGGCGGAGTTGGAGGATATTTTACCTGGCTTAAAAAATTATGCAACTGCTGTTAAGGAGCAGGGTGATAATATAACCTTTCTTAGGAAGGTAATCAGGTCTCAGGCTAGCAAAAGCTATGGAATTCACTGTGCCAGACTGGCTGGTTTGCCCAACGATATCATTATGAGGGCTAATCAACTGGTGGAACAATTGGAATTTCATCAGCGTGCTGCCCAGGAGGTTGTTGCCGGCTCAAAGCAAGGGGCACAAACGCAACATCAACTCACCCTATTTGCTGAAAATCCATTGGAACGACTTAAATCAGATATCACAGCATTAAATCTTGGGAACATGACTCCCATTGAGTGCTTAAATTATTTATATAAACTACAGAAGGAATTGAATGAATGAAAGAATAATTGAGTATTTTCATAATGCATTGTCAAATGATATTATGATAAACTTAAATAACTATAGTCCTTTTCGGATAGATATATGTCATCCCCACGAGGATGAAGGTTAATAATGATAAGGGAGGCCAGTTATGTTTATCGGCATAGATGTTGGGGGCACTTGTACAGATGCAGTTCTATTAGATGGCAGTGCAGTTAGGGCTACAGCAAGGTAGAAACCCAGGATGATTTAATGCTGTCTTTAGGAGATGCCCTTGACAATATTTTAAAGGGCATTCCGGGAGAAAGTGTAGAGCGGGTTGTCTTTAGCACTACAATCGTAACCAATCTTATAGCCGAGAAGAAATATGATCCGGTGGGCGTACTCTTGCTGCCGGGACCTGGCCGTGCCTTTAATGATATTCGTGAGCAGGATGAGGTGTTTTTTCTTAACGGTGCTATAGACTATCGTGGTAGAGAGATTATTCCCCTAAATGATAATGAGATTGAAAATGCCCTTAGCTGGCTGGAAAGCAGAGGGTATACAAAAGTGGCAGTGGTTGGGAAATTTTCTACCCGGAATAATTCCCATGAATTGAGGGTGAAAAATTACCTTCAATTACGTCATCCTGATTGGCATATTGAGGTGGGCTATATGGCTGGTGGAAAGCTGAACTTTCCCCGACGGATAGCAAATACCGTACTAACCTGTGCCACCAGGGAAAAATATCACTATTTTGCCAACGCTGTAAGGGATTCTATGCTCAGAAGAAATATAACCGGCAGTGTTTTTATTCTTAAGGCTGATGGTGGCACCTTGCCCCTAACAGCTTCCGAGCAAGTACCTGTGGAAACCATATTTTCAGGTCCCGCAGCCAGCACCCTAGGAGTACAGGCCTTGACACCTCCTGGTGAAACTTCCCTGGTGGTAGACATTGGGGGGACCACCACTGATTTGGCATTAATATTGTCGGGTCAGCCCCTACTTGCTTCTCAAGGAGCAAAGATAGGAGACCGATTTACCCAGGTTAGAGCCCTTTCTGTCAAATCTGTTCCTGTTGGTGGGGATAGTGTAGTTGAAAGGGTTGGCCGAGAATTTATTGTTTATTCAGAACGTATGGGTCCGGCCTATTGCCTGGGTGGAAGTTTGCCAACACCCACCGATGCCTTGCGCTTTATGGGTATGACACAGCTTGGTGACGTGGATAGGGCCTGGAGGCCATGATTAATTTAGGTGCGCCGGTGGGCATGAAGCCTATGGAAGTTGCCCACACCATTATAGAATTGGTTATTTCTACAATAACTGCAGAAATTGAACAGATGTTTATGGAATGGGAGCAGGAACCTTCCTATCGGGTATGGGAGGTATTGCAAAAGAGAAAGCTACGTCCCAAAACGTAGTGGGTGTAGGTGGCGGTGCGGCTGGGTTGGTGCCTCAAATTGCTGCCCGTATGGGATGTTATCCAATCCTCCCACCCTATGCTCCGGTAGCCAATGCCATAGGCGCTGCTGTAGCCCGTCCAACATTGCAGGTTTCCCTGCGGGCAGACACCCAGAGGCAAACATATGTAATTGAAGAAGAGGGGTACCAGGGAAAAATCTCCGGGTCCCTTGATGAAATTGGCGCAGTGGAGCTGGCAAAGTCCTGGTTAGTTAAAAGGGCAGAAAAAATGAACCTGCAGGATTATGTCAGAGATATAGAGATTACTAACAAGGATGTATTTAATATTGTAAGGGAATGGCAAACCACAGGTAAGCTCTACGATATATCTGTTCAAACACCAAGGGGTATATTGGGTCATATTGGCTCCGGTGGGAGGTTGTTAAAATGAGAAAAAAAACAGGTTTGATCTTCTTTCCGGCCTTTGACTGGGCCATTTCTGCAACTCACCCAGAGAGGGAAGAACGCTTGCTATATACCAGGGATCAGGTGTTTGAAGAGGGAATTTTAGATTTACCCGAGATTGAGGAATTTACCCCGCGTTTAGCCACAGAGCATGATATAGCCAGGGCTCATTTTTGTGTTCCAGGGGTTAAGGATCAAGTTTTAGAGGCCCATAGAATAGCTGCAGGTGCTACTTTAAATTTAGGGGATCGGATAATAGCTGGAGATCTGAGAAATGGCTTTGCATGGTTCGGCCTCCCGGCCACCACGCCATGAGGGTTGTTCACGGCAACCGGGGTTTCTGCAGCATTAATAACGAGGCTGTTCTGGTTGAGTATTTGCGCAGGGTCCATGGTGTTAAAAAAATTGCCATAGTTGATACTGACGTGCATCATGGTGATGGCACCCAGGATATTTTTTACCACGACCCTGATGTGTTATTCATTTCCTTTCACCAGGATGGCCGCACCATTTACCCAGGTACAGGTTTTACCTATGAGCTTGGTGGACCTGGTGCCTACTGTTCAACAATAAATATTCCTTTACCGCCGGGGGTAACAGATTCAGGACTACATTATGTTATGGACAACCTAATATCACCCATACTAAAGGACTTTGAGGCTGATTTTGTGGTGAATTCCGCTGGACAGGATAATCATTTTACCGATCCCCTGGGAGAAATGCTAATCACGGCCCAGGGCTATGCTCAGCTTACAGAAAAGCTTAAACCTGATTTAGCGGTTTTGGAGGGTGGCTATGCCATTGAAACGGCCCTGCCTATGTTAATTTAGCAATTCTCCTGGCCCTTGCCGGGAAGGATTATTCATCGGTGGTAGAGCCTGATTATCGTTCGGGAGGGTTTAAAGAAGATCCAAAAGTGACATCCCAGGTACATGAGGTTGTAGAAAATCTCCAAGAAATTTGGGCCAACAGAAATTCTAAGGATAAGTTTGAACTGGCCTCCGGCAATAAATACTACCAAAGAACAAAACCAATATTTTATGACACCCAATTCATTGAGGAAAAGCAAATTGAAAAGGTTAGGGTATGTAACCAATGTCCAGGTTATATAGCCATTGATTCCCAGGCCTATCACCAGGACGGTAAAAGATACCGAATCCTGGCTGTTACTATACCCTTCCAGGCTTGCCGCTTTTGTCAAGAGGACGGCTGGGATACCTATGAGCGTTTTAAGAAGGACTATCGGTTTAATTATGTATATCTTCAAGATAAATCCACTGATACCTATATGACTCACCAGCGTGAAGAACGCCGGGAACTACGTTCAGACGGTTAGGGGTTGACAATTTGGGTATTATTAAAGTTCTTGACGAGTTTACAGCCAACCAGATCGCTGCAGGGGAAGTTGTAGAAAGACCGGTTTCAGTGGTGAAGGAATTAGTTGAAAACAGCCTGGACGCGGGAGCAACAAAGATTGTTATTGAGCTGCTCCAGGGGGGGCTATCCTGTATTAAAGTGGTAGATAACGGCTGTGGCATGACCCCGGAGGATGCACACCTTTGTTTTCAGAGACATGCAACCAGTAAAATTAATCAATCAGCAGATTTAAATAGTATATACACCCTGGGATTCAGGGGAGAGGCCCTTCCAGTATTGCCTCGGTTACCAGGGTTGCCTTGACCACAAGACATCATGAACAGCTGGAAGGTATACAAATATCTGTAGAGGCAGGGAAATTAAAGGAAGCTTCAACAATTGGCTGTCCGGTTGGAACAACCATAGAGGTCCAGGATTTATTTTTTAATACCCCAGCCAGAAGAAAATACCTTAAAACACAGGCTGCAGAAACCGGGCAAGTAAGCGATTTATTATCGAGAATGGCCCTTGCCCGTCCTGATGTAAAGTTTGAATTGCGGCTAAGTGGAAAGACTGTATTCCATAGCCTGGGAACGACTCTATTAAAGATGCCGCTGCCTGCGTCTTTGGCTATGAAAATGTCAAGAGCATGCTTGAGGTTGATTACAAGGGCGAATATCTTACCGTTAGAGGTTTAATAAGCAAACCTCTATTGACCAGGGCATCACGTCAATACCAGAGTTTTTTATTAATAAAAGATATGTTAAGAGTGGACTAGTAGCTTCTGTATTGCAGCAAGTCTATCAAACCCAAATCCCCTCAGGAAGATTCCCCATTGCTGTATTACATATTGACCTTGACCCAACTCAAGTAGACGTTAACGTCCATCCAACAAAAATGGAGGTTCGTCTGGCACGGGAGAAGGAGTTGGCAGAGGAATTACAGAGGGCTTTAAGTGAACCACTAAGTTTACCTACTGCTATTCCTGGCTTATGGGAAGTGTTGCCCTCCAGAACAAATCCTTTTAAAGCAGATCAGGAGGCAAAAAGCCTTCAAAGCAGTAACGGGGAAAGAATGGGACCTGTAAAGAATGAGGGGGAAGCAATGAATTTTGTTAAACAAATGAGCCTACCCTCCTTAAAGCCACCTATAGATAATATGACACCTAGGACCTATGAACAAAAGCCCCTGTTTGAGACTAGAAAGAGTTCAAACAGCTCCGGTATGTATGAAAGTGTGGGCAGCTATGAAGCGGCTGAAGTATTCCCTAGCCTTTTACCGGTGGGACAGTTTTTGCCTACCTATGTGCTGGCCCAGGGTACGGGAGGCTTATATATCATAGATCAACATGCCGCCCACGAAAGGGTGCTCTATGAGAAATACCAAAGGCAATTAGCCACGGTGGAATCACAAATCTTACTGGAACCTATAACCCTGAATCTGCCGAATCACGAAGTACAACTGGTGATTGAAAATATTCTTTCCTTCAGTGAGTTAGGTTTTATACTTGAACACTTTGGTGGGGATACTTTTTTGCTAAGGGGAATTCCATCTGCTGCAGCCATCAATCCAGGAGAAATATTTCTAGATTTACTAAGCAGACTTCAGGAATACTCGGTACAAAGACTGGAGCCGACTATGATATTAAATAGACTGGCCGCAGCCCTGGCCTGCCGGGATGCAATTAAGGCTGGGCAGCATATGGGGAATGAAGAAATAAGAGCATTACTAATGGGGCTGGCCGAATGCCAACAGCCATATACATGCCCCCATGGACGACCTACCCTGGTAAATATTTCCCATGAGGAGATGAACAAACGTTTTAAACGATGAATAATCTTGTGATCACCACGGGTTTAAGGAATTCTGAAAAGGTGGAGGACTTGGCCCTGGAACTTAGTAACAAGTTAAAGCTGCCATATCTCCCAAGAGAAAAGCAATCCCTAGAGTCAATTAGACAAAGGGCCAGTGCTGAAAGTATCATACTAGTGAATAATAACAGGCTGTCATTAGTAACCAATGGGATGGAATTGTTTTTTCATCCAGGATTAGCCAAATTACGTATAAAGGAGCTACAGGCTGGGAAAACTGACCAAATGATTAGTGCAATGGCATTGTCCGAAGGAAAAACAGTACTTGATTGTACCTTGGGTATTGCCTCTGATGCCATTGTGGCCAGCTATATTGCAGGTTCCCTAGGAACAGTGGTGGGAATTGAGGCCTCCATTGCGGTAGCTGAAATCGTTAGTCGAGGACTAAAAAATTATCATGCGAGAGACCAGAATTGCTAGATGCCATGCGCCGAATAAATGTGGTGCAGGGTGACCACTTAGAATATTTAAGGCAACTACCGGATAATTGCTTTGATATAGTTTACTTTGACCCTATGTTTAGGAAGCCCAGGGAACAATCAAGTTCCATGGCTCCCCTTAGGCCCTTTGCCAATAGTAATCCCCTATCACCGGATGCTGTCAACGAAGCCAGAAGGGTGGCTAAGCATAGGGTAGTAATGAAAGAAAATAGGTTCAGTCAGGAATTTAAGCGATTAAATTTTCATACCATTCAGGGAGGAAGATATTCACCGGTGGCCTACGGCATAATTCATAAGGTGGTGGCGGACAATGAAATACCTTAAACCCCTGATTGTTATAGTGGGACCAACTGCTGCCGGAAAGACCGATGTCGCCATTGAACTTGCCAGGATGGTAAGGGGTGAGGTAGTATCTGCCGATTCTATGCTGGTTTACCGGGGGATGGATATAGGAACAGCTAAACCCACCAAAGAAGAGATGGGGGGCATTCCACATCATTTAATGGATGTTGTGGAACCGGATCAAGAATTCAGTGTTGCTAGGTATCAAAGATTAGCGGAGCAGTCCATCTCTGGTATTTCAGATAGGGGAAGACTTCCCCTGCTGGTAGGGGGCACCGGACTATATGTACGGGCGGTAATAGACCACTATGATTTTTCTGAAGCACCAAAGGATGATGGTATCAGAGAAAAATTAAAAATAGAATCGGAAAATATTGGACCAGTTGGCATGCATGCCAAACTGGCAGAGGTAGATCCAATAACAGCGGGACGTCTTCATCCCAATGATTTGCGAAGAGTTATTCGGGCCTTGGAGGTATATCACCAGACAGGTAAACCAATTTCCCAGTCAGAAAATAATAAGCAGTCAGAGCCCAAATACGAATTGCATATGTTTGGATTAACTATGGATAGGAAATTACTATACCAAAGAATTGAGCAGCGGGTTGACCTAATGGTAAAGCTGGGACTGGTTGAGGAAGTTAAGGGTCTCATGGGTAAATATGGGAATATGGGAACTGCTATGCAGGGCTTAGGCTATAAAGAAATAGCCCTATATCTGGAAGGTAAAACTTCCCTGGAAGAAGCTTTAGAATTACTTAAAAGAAATACAAGAAGATTTGCTAAAAGGCAGCTAACCTGGTTCCGGGCGGATAAAAGAATAAAATGGATTGAATTAGAAAAGTTCAATAATAAAAAAGAAGTAGCCAATGAAATAGGTCAACAAATAGCAGGAGAATTATCAATAGTGTAGAAATCTTTAAATATATATTAGAAAAAATTTTCCAATTGGAGGTACCTCTAATGACTAAAGCCCAAATAAACTTACAGGATGCTTTTCTCAATCAGGTGAGAAAGGAAAATATTCCAGTGACCATTTTCCTTATTAACGGATTCCAATTAAAGGGTATGGTTAAAGGGTTTGATAATTTTACAGTCATTTTGGAGAGTGACGGTAAACAGCTAATGGTTTATAAGCACGCCATTTCCACCATTAGTCCGCTTAGACCTGTCAATACCTCCTTTTCGGAGAGTAAGCCCCTCTAAAGGAAAATATTTGCCTCTCCCCTGTGGAGGGGCATTTCATTTTTATATCAGTTCTAAGGAGATTTTATTTAAGACTATTCTTATTAGGTAACTATTATCATGTCCGAGCGTATAATGTGAAAGGGTGTTTTTAACCGTTTCGTCTCGGAGGTGATAGTCCAATTGGTTAAAATAAGGATGTGGCAAAGACCGCCAAGTCGCAGTGAGCCCCCAAAGCCTGCTAATTTACTTAAGAAACCAGCCATGCTAGGTAAAACATCTGGCGATCAGGACAAGGCACAGCCGGGAGAAGAACTGAGTAAAAAAGCTGCAGAAGAGATTCTAGGGGAATTAAACCAATTAGTGGGGTTAAATAGTGTAAAAAATTAGTTAAGGAAATACAGGCCTTTGTTGAAATACAAAAGCTTAGGCAAAGGGAGAAATTAATATATGAGCCAATGGTTTTACACATGATTTTCAAGGGTAACCCAGGTACTGGTAAAACCACGGTGGCAAGAATCATTGGCAGACTATTTAAAGAGGTTGGGGTGCTCCCCAAGGGTCATTTGATTGAGGTAGAGCGGGCGGATCTGGTAGGTGAATATATTGGGCATACTGCATCAAAAACCAGGGATCAGATTAAAAAGGCTCTGGGGGAATACTCTTCATCGATGAAGCCTATTCACTGGCCCGGGGTGGAGAAAAAGATTTTGGTAAAGAAGCCATTGACTCAATGGTAGCCAGTATGGAAAATAATAAAGATAACCTAATTATTATTCTGGCAGGTTATCAGGAGGAAATGGATTATTTCTTAGAGATTAATCCTGGTTTAAGATCTAGGTTTCCTATACATATAACTTTCCCTGATTACTCCATTGATGAGCTAATGAATATTGCAGATTTAATGTTAAACCAACGTCAATATATTCTTTCTCCATTAGCCAGGGAAGAACTTATAAAAATGTTAGATAATCAGACCAGGCGCCATGAGCATAGCGGCAATGCCCGTTTGGTAAGGAATCTTATAGAAAGGGCTATGAGGCATCAGGCTGTTAGGTTAGTGGGGGGAAAAATATCTCCAGGGAAGATTTAATGGCTATCAATAAAGAAGATTTAGCAGGGGCTCTGGAGGATTTATAACTCTCCAGGGCACTGTAATTAATTTAGAATATTAGTGGAGGAATAATGAACACACATCAATTGGACAAGCTGGCGTTGGAAGTAGAAGGAGAGGTACAAAATGTTTATCGGGAGATAGAAGCTAAGGCTATGGTAAATCATGCCCGGGTGCTGGAAGGATTTCACTTAGCCAGGGTCTCAGATTATCATTTGAAGGGTTCTACGGCTATGGTTATGATGATGCCGGGAGAGAAGCACTGGAAAGAGTTTATGCCCATGTGTTTGGTGCGGAAGCAGCTCTGGTCAGGGGGCAAATAGTATCTGGAACCCATGCCATAGCAATAACGTTATTTGGACTCCTTAGGCCGGGTGATGAACTGCTTGCTGTCCAAGGGTCCCCCTATGATACCCTTGAGGAACTCATAGGAAAAAGGGTGATGCGCCAGGGTCGCTAAAGGATTTAGGCGTAACATACAAGCAAGTGGAATTAAGCAACAGGGCCTTCTGGACTATGCTGAGATAGGGAAATCCTTAACCAGTAAAACCAAGGTGGTTTTGGTGCAACGATCCCGGGGGTATGCTTGGAGACCATCATTAACCCTTAATGAACTAAAGAAACTGACATCATTTATAAAGAAAGCTGCTCCCCAGGCTCTAATATTTGTTGATAATTGTTATGGTGAGTTGGTTGACACCTTGGAGCCACCGGCTGTGGGGGCAGACATAATTGCAGGGTCATTAATAAAAAATCCGGGTGGTGGCATTGCCCCCACTGGTGGTTATGTGGTGGGTAAGAGAGAACTGGTAGAAATGGCGGCAAATAGATGGACAGCACCTGGGATTGGGGCTGAAGTTGGACCATCCCTTGGGCATCAAAGGTTATTATTTCAAGGCATCTTTCTGGCACCCCATACCGTGGCCGAAGCCATAAAAGGAGCAGCCTTTGCCGCCAGATTATTTGAACGGCTCGGATTTAAAGTATCACCGGGCTATAATGAAGAACGCTCTGACATTATTCAGGCCATTGCCTTAGAGTCTCCAGAGAGGTTGGTTGCTTTTTGCAGAGGCTACAGGGTGCTTCGCCAGTTGATGCCCACGTTCTACCGGAACCAAACTATATGCCTGGCTATGAAGATGATGTAATAATGGCAGCAGGAACCTTTGTGCAAGGGGCATCCCTTGAGCTAACTGCTGATGCTCCCTTGAGGGCACCCTATTCGGTGTATCTACAGGGAGGAATGTCAAAGGAATATGTTCGATTAGGTGTTATATCAGCTGCTAAGGCTGTAATGCAGGTGAAGTAACGCCTTCACGATTTTAAAACACACTGCCAACAATAAAAAGGCAGTGTGTTTTATTTAAGCAAGAGTTTCGAAAACCACTCGGGGTCAAAATTTTACCGTTTGCGGTTTTTTCTTGGTTAATAAGACATAACATACTATCATTGAGACATACAAATTAACTAAATATTCTTATTATGTTGGTATATTGTATACACCATTTCGGGCTTGGGGGTGATTTTGGGCTCCGTATTCATACTATTCAAAATTATTAAATATAAAATGAGGAGGTATTAGATTGAGAAAGTTTAAAACCATTATCAGTGTATTGGTTGCTGCAGTTTTAGCACTGTCCCTTGTGGGTTGCGGTGGCGGAAGTAGCAACGACGGTGAAAAAAAAGCAGAAAAAGTGGTAATTAAATTTTCCCACGTAGTTGCAGAAACAACTCCCAAGGGTCAAGCTGCTCTAAAATTCAAGGAATTGGTAGAACAAAAATCCGGTGGACAAATGGAAGTGCAGGTGTTCCCTTCTTCTCAATTAGTGGGTGATAAAGAAGAATTAGAGGCTCTTTTGGCCAATAATATACAAATAATTGCTCCTTCAGTAACCAAACTGGTAGGCTTTGAACCTTCTTTCCAATTAGTTGATATGCCTTTCTTATTTGCCAGCGACGAAGCAGCCATGAACTTCTATAATGGCCCAATGGGTCAGAAGCTTATGCATAGCTTAGAACCAAAGGGTATGCTAGGTATTGCCTGGTGGCCAAACGGTGCAAAACACTTCACGAACAATAAACGACCACTTAAGACTCCTGAGGATTTTAAAGGACTGAAGTTTAGAACCCAGAGCGGCGGTTTATTGGACGCACAATTTAAGGCATTGGGTGCTGGTTCCCAAACTCTGGCCTTTGCTGAAGTTTATCAGGCCTTGCAAAATGGAACAGTTGACGGACAGGAAAATACCTTCAATAACACAGATACTCAGAAATATCAAGAGGTTCAGAAGTACTTAACTGTTTCTGGACACGGACGTTTAGACTATGTTGTACTTACTAACACCAAGTTCTGGAACAGTCTAACTCCAGAACAACAAAATATCTTTAATGAATCCATGCAGGAGGCTACTGAGTTTGCAACTAAGCTTGCAAATGAACTCAATGATAAGAGCAGGGAGAATATTGAAGCCTCCGGCAAGGTGGAGTTCTATGAGCTAACTGAAGCAGACCGGGAGAAGTTTATTAAGGTATTAGAACCCCTATATGCTGAGTATGAAGGAAAAATTGGCAAAGAGTACATTGACGCAGCCAAGGCTAGTAAGTAAATAATTAGCTCTTAATGGGGGCGGTGGTTTTTATTCCGTCCCCATTTTTATCATGTGGGGGGGAGTCTATTGAAAAATATTAATAAATATTATACGGCTTTTGAAGATTACTTCTCAGGTGGCATGCTTTTTCTAGGTTTAACTATGGTATTTATAAATGTAGTATTACGGTACTTTTTTAATATGCCCCAATCATTATTGGATGAATTTTCTGTATACTTTGTGGTGTGGGGAACCATGGCTGGACTTGCAGTAGCTTTACGTAATGATCACCACATTAAAGTTGACATGCTTTATAATTTTTTGCCTATCAATATTAAGAGATTTGTCAGTATTTTTGCAAATAGTTTAGGTCTGGCCTTTGCTATTTTCTTTATATATTACGGAGTTGAGCTTGTTCAAACCTATATCACTTACGGTCAAAAATCCACTGACAGCCAATTTCCCCTATGGATAGTAAATTTAATCATGCCCGCCAGTGGTGTAATGTTAGGTATTAGGTTTATTGAGAAGTTATACTACCTAATTCCTAAGGGCGGCAGTGAATGGCTAAAAAGGGATAGGGGGGAGGAGCATTAAATGACAACTGCACTATTGTTTTTGCTATTTGTTATACTATTCCTCTTAAATGTACCTATTGCCATTTCTTTGGCTGTTTCAGCCATCATTATATTAGCTGCTACATCAGATTTCAGCCTATACATGATTATCCAGAGGATGTTTGCATCCCTACTGTCTCCTACCTTGATGGCAATACCCGCCTTTGTGTTTGCGGGTGTATTAATGTCCAGGGGTGGTATTGCAAAGTATCTTGTTAACTTTTTAAGGGCTTGGTTAGGCCATCTTCCAGGTGGATTAGCAGTTGTTACAATCCTGGCCTGTGCTGTTTTTGCAGCCATATCCGGTTCCAGCCCTGCCACTGCTGCAGCCATTGGGGCAATTATGCTACCTGCTATGGTTGATAATGGGTATCCTAAGCGTTATGCCATGGGACTTGTGGCTGTAGGTGGAACCCTGGGCATTCTAATTCCACCCAGTGTCACCATGGTTATATTTGGCGTGGTAGCTGAGGAATCCATCGGAAAATTATTTATGGGTGGACTACTTCCAGGGGCTATATTAACCCTTGCACTAATTAGCTCAGCAGTCATATATTCTATTAGAGGTGGCTTTGGTCGCGGAGAAAAGAGTTCTTGGCCTGAACGTTGGAAATCAACTATAAAAGCTTTGCCAGGAGGCTTTTTGCCAATCTTCATTCTGGGGAGCATTTATACCGGCATAGTAACGCCGACGGAAGCGGCTGTATTGTCAGTTTTTTATACCATAGCAGTATCGGTTTTCATTTATAAAGAACTGCACTTAAAGGATATCAGGGGGGTACTAAAGGAATCCATTAATATATCCTCCATGATATTTATGATTATTGCAGCAGCCATGATTTTTTCCTTCTTTCTTACAACTAATCAGATTCCTATGGCAGTTGGAAACTGGATATCTGAGAACCATCTAAACAAATACCTATTTTTCCTAGCCACAAATATAATGTTCTTTGTCATGGGAACATTTTTGGAGGCAGTATCAATCACACTCATTACCCTGCCTATATTGTTACCAATGATTCACCATTTGGGAATAGACTTAATTCAATTCGCAGTTGTGATGACTGTGAACATGGAGTTGGCGATGATTACTCCTCCCGTTGGTTTGAATCTATTCGTGGTAAGTGCTATGGCCAAGGATAGATTGGAAAATGTCGTGCGTGGTGTACTACCCTTCATACTTATAATGGTAGTCATGCTAATATTCTTTGTGCTTTGGGAGGATGTTTCATTATATATCCCGAGAGTCTTAATGAAATAACTGGCAGATGTATATAATAGGGTGAGACCAATTTGGTCTCACCCTAACATTTTTGGAGGGATTTATCTTGAAGGAATACAGGTATTATCACCTACAGCTATACTGGGCTACGGATTCCCGGAACAATCATTTATTAAAGGGCTGGAAAAGAATCCTCATTTAATTGCTGTGGATGCAGGCTCTACAGATCCAGGCCCCTATTATCTTGGGGCAGGAGTGTCTTTTACTGATCGAATGGCTGTAAAGCGAGACCTAGAGCTGATTATTTCAGCCGGTTTGCAAAAAGAAATACCAGTAGTTATTGGTACTGCCGGGGGATGTGGTGCTAAAGCTCACTTGGATTGGAATCTGGAGATCATTAAGGAATTGGCGGAGGAAAAGGATTGGGCCTTTCCCATAGCTGTTATTAATTCGGAAATAGATAAAGATAAGGTTATCGAGGCCTTTAATAATTGCAAGATTTCGCCCCTATACCCAGTACCTGAGCTAAATCTGCATGAGATTCAGGTTGCTGAGCGTATCGTGGGACAAATGGGTGTAGAACCTGTTATCGAGGCATTGAATAAGGGGGCAAAGGTTGTCCTAGCGGGAAGGGCCTATGATCCGGCGGTATTTAGTGCCTCTGCCATAAATGCAGGTTTTGACAAAGGCTTGGCCATTCATATGGGAAAAATACTTGAGTGTGGGGCAATTGCAGCAACTCCTGGAAGTGGCAGTGATTGTCTGTTAGGTACATTAAGAAGTGATTGCTTTATTGTAGAGCCACTAACTACGGAAAGAAAGTGCACCCCAACATCCGTAGCTGCCCACACCTTGTATGAAAAAACTAATCCATATTTATTACCGGGTCCAGGGGGAGTTTTGGACTTGAGGGAAACAAGCTTCACCGAGGAAACTGAGAGGTCCGTAAAGGTGGCGGGGAGCAGGTATATAGCAAATGAAAAATACACCATAAAGTTAGAGGGAGCAAAAAAAGTTGGCTACCGAACTGTTTCCATAGCCGGGTGCAGGGACCCAATTATGATTTCTAAGATGGAGCATATAATTGAAGCAGTTCGCGGGAGAGTTCAGGATAACTTTAGCAAGTATAACTATGAATATTATTTGAACTTCAATATATATGGTAAAAACGGTGTAATGGCTCAACTTGAGCCGGAGAAAGTTATTAATAGCCATGAACTAGGCATTATCATAGAGGCAGTTGGTGAGACACAAGAAATTGCCAATACCATATGTTCCTTTGCCAGGTCTACCATGTTACATTATGGTTATCCTGGACGAGTAGCCACTGCAGGAAACTTGGCCTTCCCTTACTCACCATCTGATTTTAAGGGCGGAGCTGTTTATAATTTCAATATATACCATCTCATGGAAGTCGAGAATCCACTTAGTTTATTTCCTATAGATATTATTAACTTTGGAGAGGGGAAATAGCATGAAGTTAATTAGTCTTTCCGAGGTAGCCTCTGTAATAAGAAGTAAAAACTCTGGTCCCTATGAATTAACCCTGGATATAATCTTTAATGATAAAAAAATATTTAATGCAGCTTGTAAAGAAAAAGTAATTACTGAGTCGAAAATTGCTGAGCTTTATGGGATAAACGAAGAACAAGTAATCAGCATTGTGGAATTTGCACCTGCTAATGCCATTAAGCTACTATAGTCCGCCCAATACCATCCGGGGCTTTAGGTGAAACTGATGTCTATGGGGCCCAGCAGCATGCGCCTTTATTGGAACTGAAGTTTAATATTGATTAGTCACACTAAAATCGGCAAAATCTACAAAAATTCGAGGTTTGTCCCATGCGCTGAAGATATTTAATATTTTTTTAAGATTTTTGAGTTATTTAGCTTATTTACAAATTTGGTTTGGAGACTTTATAATGTATATAAATATAAAAAATTGTTATGAGAGGAGATACAGATTTGTTTCGTAATGATGATCAACCAATGTTTAATATAGGAGTTATTGCGGAACTTTTAAAGGTTCACCCAGAAACATTGCGTATTTGGGAAAAACATGGCTTGGTAGAACCCTCCCGTCGAAATAAACAACGTCTGTACAGCAATAATGACGTAAAGAGACTGCAATTTATTCATATGTTAATCAATGATAAGGGTCTCAACATTGCTGGAGTCCTACAAATAATTAGCATGTATCCTTGTTGGACTACAAAGCATTGCTCCGGGAACAATAACAAGGGTGATGGGGCTAATACCAGTAAACCATGTTGGAAAGAGCAGGGTACATACTGTTTTGTGCTGGAGGACTTAGCTGACCAGTGCAGTGTCTGCCCTCACTTTAAAAATGGTTGTCAAGCTAACTCTGAACAATAAGAAAAGAGCCTAATGGCCTCTTTTTTATATTTTTCTAATCAAACCAACTGCTTTACCAAGTACCTTTACATTTTTAGTATAGATAGGAGATAAATTACTATTTTCTGGCTGGAGTCGGATCATATTCTTTTCTTTATAGAATCTTTTAAGGGTTGCCTCGTCTTCAAGAAGAGCCACAGCAATTTCACCGTTATTTACTGTTTCCTGCCTTCTTACCAACACTAAATCCCCTTCAAAAATACCTGCTTCTATCATACTATCTCCCTTTACCGTTAACATGAAAAAATCACCAAACCTGTAAAACTTCTGGGGAGAGTAAGGGTTTCATCATAATTTTCTACTGCCAGCAGGGGAACGCCAGCAGCAATTTGTCCTAAAAGAGGTACTGTGATTAACTCTTCATCATCATTAAACTTGCCCTTGCTAGTTGAAGTAGAATCAACTGACTTATCTTGATCCGTAATAATTTCAATTGCCCTTGGTTTGGTAGGATCTCTCCGAATATAACCCTTTTGCTCTAATTTTTTCAAATATGTATGTACAGTGGAGCTTGAGGCTAGCCTACTGATTCACCTATTTCCCTACTGATGGGGGATAGCCCTTTTGCTTTACATTTTCTATGATAATATTTAATATTGATTCCTCTCTGGAATTAAGCATATTATTCACACCTTTCAAGGTCGCTGAGTTTTCTTTTGGTATATTATAACATCTTGGTGGCAATATGCAAAACACTTGTTCGTAATTAAATGAAATTATTTATTATAATTAGCAAATAGATGTTGCTTGATGAAATACACAGGAGTACAATAAAGCCAAAGGTCAGACCATAAGATGGAATAACCGATTTCCGGGGTAATTACCCCGGGTTTTGTATTTTATAGATGTTGTTTTAATATTTAAACAATTGGAGTGATGTCAGATGGAGGCAATTTCAATGTCCGGGGTATTACTAAGATTTGCCTTTGGCGGCATAGCAGTGGTAATGTCCACCATTGTGGCAAGGTCTGTGGGGGGGAAGGTGGGTGGCATATTTGCTGCTTTTCCTGCTGTTTACCTGGCTGCTTAGTAGGTTCTGTCTGGCAGTTCCAAGGAGAACAAGCTTTGCTGGCAGCCCAATCAATATCAAAGGGTGCAGTAGTTGGAATGATTGCCAATATGATATGTGCGGTTGCAGCCAGCTATTTCATAATCAGACAGGGGCACTGGAAAGGGATATTATCCTCTTTGGCAATATGGATGCTGGTATCCTTAATCATATTTTTTCAATAAATTATCTTGGATGGGGGCAATGATCATGAGCAAAAACATCATAGATTTGTCAGTGAGATTTGTCTTAGGAGCTCAGCTGTAGCCCTTTGCTATATCTTATTAATAATAATTCCCTGGAAGAGCTTGGCAGGGATATTTGCAGCCTTCCCAGCGGTAATGATTTCCGCAGTAATCATTGCCGGATCAGAAAAGGGCCGCACCGAGGCATCGGAGGTAGCTTATGGGGCCATTGCCGGAATGTGTGGGGGATTAATCTGTGTTTTAGCAACATGGCTTTCCATAAAGAATATGAATTTATTAGCCCCTTCCATCGTAGCCGGTATCATATGCTGGCTGATTGGTTCAACAGCTTTTTTTGTTTTGATGAAAAAGGCAAAGAAAAAGCCTAATCCATTACAAGTTAAAACACATGCTTAGAGTATTTCAGGAACAAAATGTATTAATATGATTCTGAAAGGTTTTTTAAGCAGGACGGGCGAATAATATCATGGGGGTGATTTGGTGCTATCTCTTGGTATTATAGCTGCTGTGTTGGATTCGGTTCAAGAGGCCATAGAAGTAACAGATAAAGATGGGAATATTATTTATGTAAATCCTGCCTTCTGTCGAATAACCGGTATCCCCTTTGAAACCAGAACTAAAGAAAATATCTTTAATATATCACCTGAGGGTGCTTTGGCCTTAGCTTTAAAAACAGGAAAGTCCATTACAGGTCACAGAACAAAGGTTGGGGGTAGTAATGCTGAAGTAATTTCTAATGCTGTACCTATGGTGGTCAATGGTGAGATCATAGGCGCAGTGGTTATATTTCAACATATCACGGATATTATTAAGCTTATAGAAGACTTAAAGCGCAGTACCAACATGATTAGGGATCTTTCCGATAAATATGGTCAGGTAACCCAGAGTAAATATGGCTTTGAAAACATTGTTGGGGGCAGTGCTGCCATAGGAGATTGTATAAAAACCGCCCAGATGGCAGCTAGAAGCAGCAGTACGGTACTCATTCTAGGTGAGAGTGGAACTGGTAAAGAAGTGTTTGCCAACGCTATTCATAATGGAGGTCCCAGGAGAGATAATCCCTTTATTGCCATTAATTGTGCAGCAATACCCGACACCCTTTTGGAAAGTGAACTCTTTGGTTATGCCAGGGGTGCCTTTACCGGCGCCTTAAAGGACAAAATTGGAAAGTTTAGCTTGGCCCATTCAGGCACACTATTTCTTGATGAGATAGGGGATATGAATTTACTATTGCAGGCAAAACTGCTAAGGGTACTGCAAGAACGTGAATTTGAGCCTTTAGGAAGCAATAGAACTATTAGTATCGACGTGAGGGTAATTGCCGCAACCAATAGAAACCTTAAACAACTGGTTAGGGAGGGGAAGTTCAGGGAAGATCTCTATTACCGCCTTAGTGTAGTGGAAATAAATTTGCCTACCCTAAGGGAGAGAACTGAGGACTTACCAGAATTAGCAAACCACATTATCACTAGTCTTAACAGAAAGCTAGGACGTAAGGTGGTGGGATTAACTGCAGAGGCCCTTGGGGCAATGTCCGGCTATAATTGGCCTGGAAACATTAGAGAAATGGAAAACGTTCTGGAGAGAATTATGGTCTCCCTGGACTCAGAATTAATCACCATCAAAGAATTAGCACCCCATATAACTATGGGCTTGGGCAACCAGGATGTGCCTGAACTAGGATTAATGCCCCTTGATCATATTGAAAAAATCATGATTACAAGGGCCCTTGAAAAATATGGAGTCAGCGTGGAAGGTAAACGGCAGGCAGCCAAGTTTCTAAATATTTCCCTGGCTACTTTGTATAATAAAGTCAAAAAATATAATATTTTAACTTCTAATATTTAGAATAATTCTAAATATTAGAAACATCAAAGAGCTCACCACCATGTTCTAATGGGTGTGGGCTTCTAATATTTAGAAACTGATAAATATATGTGATAACACATTAATTAATATGTTACCATTTAAGGTTAAAATAAGACCATTCACCCCTGCTAAGCAACTGTTAATGGAAGGTTACCAGGTAATGGTAACTGTTTGTGCTTATGGCACGTATATTGCAAGAATATAGTAAATAAAATAAGTGATAGATTGAATAAGGAGGTTACCGGCATTAGAACTATTGATGTACAGCAAATAATTGAGGCAGTGGCAAAAATTTGCCAAGAGGCGAACTATAAATTGGAGGATGATGTTCTGGACTCCTTTAAAAAGGCCTGTAACACAGAAGTCTCCCAAAGTGGTAAGGAAATACTTAATCTTTTGCTGGAAAATGCACATATAGCCTCATCCGAGTCCATTCCCATGTGTCAAGATACTGGTTTTGCCGTGGTATTTGTAGAAATGGGGCAGGATGTTCATGTGATTAATGGTGATTTTAACGAAGCTATTAATGAGGGTGTCAGGAAGGGATATCAAGAAGGATATCTTCGTAAATCTATAGTTGGCAATCCTCTGGACAGGGTAAATACCGGTGATAATACCCCGGCTGTAATACATACTAATATAGTTCCTGGTGAGAAAATAAAAATAACTGTTGCGCCAAAGGGTGGCGGCAGTGAGAATATGAGTGCCCTTAAAATGCTCAAGCCCGCTGAAGGTGTTGAAGGTGTAAAAGGCTTTGTGTTAGAGACTATCAAAAATGCCGGACCAAACCCATGCCCGCCCCTGGTAATAGGTGTTGGGATTGGCGGTACTATGGAAAGATGCGCATTACTGGCCAAAGAGGCTTTACTCAGACAGATTGGAAAACCTCACCCCCTAGAAGATATTGCTAAACTAGAACAGGAGTTATTGGATAAAATCAATAGGATGGGTATTGGACCTGCAGGTTTAGGCGGTAGAACCACAGCATTGGGTGTACATATAGAAATATTTGGTGCTCATATTGCTAGTTTACCTGTGGCAGTCAATATAAACTGCCATGCTGCAAGGCATAAATCCGTTGAAATATAGGAGGGTAATAAGGTGACCAGAGTGCGTTTAAATACTCCTTTAAATATGGAGGTAGTAAATAATTTACGAATTGGACAACAGGTATTAATAAACGGAGTTATTTATACCGGGAGAGACGCAGCCCACAAGAAGCTCGTTGATCTATTAGACAGGGAGAAGATCTACCGGTGGACCTTGACGGACAGATAATTTACTATGTTGGACCTTCTCCAGCACCTCCAGGGAGAGTTATTGGCTCTGCTGGTCCTACTACCTCAGGGCGTATGGATGCCTATGCACCTAGGCTCATAGAAAAGGGTTTAAAGGGAATGATTGGCAAGGGAGCACGCAGTGAGTCGGTAATTAAGGCCATGAAAGAATACGGTGCAGTGTATTTTGCTGCCATCGGTGGAGCTGCGGCCCTAATCTCCAAATGTATTGTTGAAGCTGAAGTTGTGGCCTATCCGGAATTGGGTCCAGAGGCTATTTATAGATTGGTTATTAAGGACTTCCCAGCCATTGTTGTTAATGATGCATTCGGCGGAGATTTATATCAGGCTGGTAGAAAACTATATGCCATAGAATAAAACCAATAAAATACAGGCGTTAATATGAGCATTTCTTGTTAACTGACTGGTTCACGTTGACGCCTTAGTGTATATTGTATACAATATACACTAATTGTAGTCAGGGTTATTAAGAAAGGGGATACCAAAAATGGCGAATTTAAAACGTTTGTGGAGGCTGCCAATATTATCAATAATCCTTCACCAGAAGAACTAAGGAGAATGGCTGCGCACAAAGAAAAAACCACTAAATTTGGTAGTGCTAGTTTTATCTCTCAAATGCGTAATAGAAGCGCAAAGGTTACCTTTGTGGTTGATGCAGATGGGTTTAATCTAGGTGTTGACCAGCAGGGCATGGCTCCTGAAAAGGCCCTGGCATTGGCAGAGCAGGTACACCAATTTTTACAAGATAAAGAAGTTATCCAAATGGACCGCCAGTTATGCACCCATACAAGCTTTAAGTACCATTGCAGATTATATATCACAAAGGATTTTGCCAGCATTCCATTGCAGTGGACCAGTATGACCTTTGAGCCAGAGGATAAAAACGCTGAACCTGATTTAGTTAGTATCTATGTGCCTGAATGGCCGGAAAAAATTATTTTCTGTCACCCAGTGGAAAAAATATCCTATATCCTAGGTCCGGACTATTTTGGTGAGTGTAAAAAATCCTTTTGCGCAAAGCAATGTTTGATATTAAACAAAGAGGCGGTTTAGGCTTCCATGCCGGCAGTAAAGTCCTCAGGGTAACCAACAGCCAGGATGAATTAGTTGATGTTGGATTTATAATGTTCGGTCTGTCTGGTACAGGCAAAACTACTCTAACCATGCACGATCATGAACTTATTGAACCAGAAAAAGTCATGATTAGGCAAGATGATGTAGTATTGATGAACATTAAGGGTTATTGCTTCGGCACGGAAAATGGTTTTTATATCAAGACTGAAGGCTTAGATGAATCCCAACATGTGTTATATAATGCTGCAATATCTCCACAGGCAATTTTTGAAAACGTTAAAGTCATGGACGATGGAACCATTGATTTTGATAACGTTGAATTAACCTCCAATGGTAGAGGGGTTATTTTGCGAAGCGAGGTTATTGGCACGGACGATAAGATAGATTTAGAAAAGGCAAATAAGATTATCTTTATTACCAGAAGAAATGATATTATTCCCCCTGTTGCCAAACTAACTCCTGAACAGGCTGCAGCCTATTTTATGCTGGGAGAGTCAATAGAAACTTCTGCCGGTGATCCTACAAAGGCCGGACAGTCCAAAAGGGAAGTTGGGACCAATCCATTTATTATGGGACCAGAAGCAGAAGAAGGGAATAGATTACTGGTTATACTGAAGGCCAATCCTGATATGGAATGCTATATTCTTAACACCGGAGCAGTTGGAGCCAAACCAGAGCAAGCTGGTAAAAAAGTTACTATTAAGATTTCCACCGAAATAATGAAGCATATTGCCAAGGGAACAATCAAATGGGAGAAAGACTCAGATTGGGGCTATGATATACCTGTTGAAATCCCAGGACTCAATATAAAGGAATACTTACCCAAGGGTTATTATGAACCGCAAAGCTATAATGAATTGGTACAAAGACTTCGTGAAGAAAGAAGAAATTGGCTTGCCAAATATAGTGGACTTAAAGAAGAAATTATTATGCTATAGAAGCGCCTGAAATAGACTAAATATTCCATGTATACAGGATATATCAGATAATTCGGAAAATAGCTCCGCTATTCATGTTATACTCTAACTAGCTTAATAGTACAGCCCCGTTTATGTAGAAAAGACAGTAGGCATTATAAGTAACTGAAATTTTGCAATCTTCGTTATTTTCAACTTACGGGTATGCCCGGAGGTTGTTAATTAAGATAATCACGAAAGGAGAAAGTCATGCAAGCACAGAGGTTACTCACAAAAATCCCCGGGCTGAACTCTACTACGACATAGTTGAGTTATTTACCGGCCTGACCCTGGTAGGATTTCTGTGGACCCATATGATATTTGTGTCCACCATTTTGCTCGGCACTGAGGTATATGATATTTTAGCTGCCGGACTGGATGACTATTATCTATCCTACATAGGTATTCCATTTATCATTATTGTGGCAATTATGCATGTGTTATCAGCGGGCCGTCGTATTCCTACCAGATATCAAGAGCAAAAAGTTATTTGGCGTCATGCCAAAATGTTAAAGGGAACAGATACCTGGGTTTGGATATTTCAAGTAATTACCGGGGTTAGTATTCTGGCCCTTGGAGCTATTCACGTCTTTGTTGTTCTGGCCCAATGGCCTATTGATGCAGCAATTAGTACTGAACGTATGACAGCATTTTGGTGGTTTTACCTAGTTCTGCTGCTCTTGGGTGAGTATCACGCCGGATTTGGCATCTACCGTCAGTTTGTAAAGTGGGGCTGGTTCCCCCGCAGGCCCTTAGGCTTTGTTTGCAAGGTAATAACTACTATAATTCTTGGACTTGGCTTTGCAGCCTCTGGGTATTTAATGCATTGGGAGGTGCCCTATGAGCAACTATCAGATTATAACCACTGATGTATTAATAGTCGGTGCTGGATTGGCAGGGGAGCGCGCCGCCATTGAAGCCGCAGCCGCCGGTCTGGATTGCATAATATTAAGTCTTGTACCTCCAAGGCGCTCACACAGCACAGCAGCTCAGGGGGGGATGCAAGCATCCCTAGGAAACTGTGCCATGGGCAAAGGTGATGGACCAGATGTTCACTTTGCAGATACCGTTAAGGGATCTGACTGGGGCTGTGACCAGGAGGTTGCCCGTTTGTTTGTAAATACCGTACCTATTGCAGTAAGGCAAATGTCTTACTGGGGAGTACCTTGGAACAGGGTGGTGGCAGGAAAGAAAACATTGCCCGATGGCCGGGAAATTGAAGACACAAAGGATATGGAAGGCTTAATAACTGCCAGGGATTTCGGAGGAACGGCCAAATGGCGGACCTGCTACACTTCAGATGGCGCCGGACATACCATGCAGTATGCTGTTGACAGTGTTGTTATAAAAATGGGAATCACCGTCCATGACAGAACCGAGGCAATTTCCTTAATTCATGATGGTACAACTTGCCAGGGCATGGTGGTTCGCTGCCTCCGCAGTGGTGAGCTGCGTATCTATCTGGCCAAGTCAACGGTTATTGCCACTGGCGGCTATGGAAGACTCTATGGAGCATCTACCAACGCGATTATAAACGAAGGTAGTGGTATGTATATCGCCATAGACACGGGGATTGTGCCATTAGGTAACATGGAGGCAGTACAATTTCACCCAACCGGCATGGTGCCAGTCTGGATTCTGATAACCGAAGGCGCACGGGGGGATGGAGGATATTTATTAGATAAGAATCTACACCGTTTTATGCCTGATTATGAGCCTGCAAAGAAAGAGTTAGCCTCTAGGGACGTGGTTTCCCGGAGAATGATTCAGCATATCCGCAAGGGGCTGGGTGTAGAAAGCCAATATGGACAACACCTATGGCTGGATATACGTCACTTAGGGGAAAAACATATCAATACAAACCTGCGGGAAATCGCAAATATCTGTCGAAACTTTAACGGCATTGATCCCATAAAGGATTTAATACCTGTCCGGCCTACCCAGCACTATAGTATGGGCGGGGTAAGAACAAATATTGATGGCGCTGCTACGGACTTAAAGGGTTGTTTGCCGTTGGCGAAGCAGCCTGCTGGGATTTGCATGGATTTAATCGCCTTGGTGGAAACTCTTTGGCTGAAACAGTGGTCAGCGGTATGATAGTAGGTAAGAAGGTAGCAGAATACACCTTAGGAGCAAGCTTAAACTATAACTATACACAGGTACAGGATTTTGCTAAACAGCAGAGGGAAAAAATCAATACCTTAATCAGCGGTAAACAGGGTAAAGAGAACGTATATCAGATCCGGCGTGAAATGGAACAAACCCTTATGGACTATGTGGGAATATTCCGTAACGGACCCGACCTAGAAAAGGCAGTGGCAAAGCTGCAAGAGCTTTACCACAGATCCTTAAGCTTGGTCTAAAGTCAGATGGTAAGTGGGCTAATCCAGAGCTGTCAAATGCCTAAGGATGCCAGGGATGTTAAAACTAGCCCTCTGTATATCCTACGGTGCATTACAGCGCACAGAAAGCCGCGGCAGCCACGCCAGGGAGGACTTCCCCAAAAGGGATGATGTTAACTGGCTTAAGAGAACCTTGCTTACTGGCCAGCCGGCAGCAGTTTACCCAAATTAGATTATGAATCGGTGAAGATTACTGAATTACCGCCTGGAGACAGGGGTTACGGTGAATCCAGTGCTAACCAAGGAAAAAAGTAACTCAAGGAGGCTGCTATGAGTAGGCAACTTACTTTTAGTATATTTAGGTATAATCCTAACGATCCGTCTTCGGCCCCTAGAATGCAGGAATATACACTAAATGAAAGCACCGGCATGACCATCTTTGTGGCCCTTAACCAAATACGAGAGGAGCAGGACCCATCCCTTAATTTTGATTTTGTCTGCCGGGCGGCAATTTGTGGTTCCTGTGCTATGGTAATAAACGGTCGTCCCAGGCTAGCCTGTAAGACCTTAACTAAAGACTTTAAGGATACAATCACATTGATGCCCCTGCCGGTATTTAAACTAGTTGGTGACCTTGCAGTAGACACAGGAACCTGGTTTAGGCACATGTCTTTAAAAACCGAGTCTTGGATTCATACCAACAAAAAGTTTGATCCCATTGCTCAAGAAGATCGCATGGATAATGAAGTGGCCCTAAATATTTACGAATCTGAGCGTTGTATTGAGTGCGGCTGCTGTATAGCTGGCTGTGCAACTGCCAATATCAGAGAGGAATTTCTTGGAGCTGCGGGCATTAACCGGGTAGGACGCTTTATGGTAGATCCCAGGGATGAGCGCTCTGATATGGAATATTTTGAAGTCATTGGTTCCGACGAAGGGGCCTTCGGATGTATGGGCTTGATGGCCTGTGATGATAATTGCCCCATGGGACTGCCCTTACAATTACAGCTGGCCTTTGTGAGGCGTAAGATCACTATGGCAGGTTTGAAGTCATAAACAGATGTTAATAATTACTAATATAGTTGATAATCATCCCTTCGCGTGCTAAATTTAAATAGGCACATTATTTAAATGAGCTAAATTATTTGCATTATATAATAATGGGAGGAACCTTAAAGAATGAAGAGAAACAAAATCACTATTGTAGGTGCCGGTAATGTTGGAGCAACTTGTGCCCATTGGGCCGCTGCTAAGGAATTAGGGATATCGTTCTTATCGACGTGGCCGAGGGAACTCCCCAAGGAAAGGCCTTGATTTAATGGAGGCTGCCCCGGTTGAAGGTTATGATAGTATTATCATCGGTACCAATGACTATGCGGATACTGCTGACTCAGATGTTGTTATTATTACGGCCGGAATAGCTAGAAAGCCTGGTATGAGTCGGGATGACCTACTCAATACAAATGCCGGTATTGTTCGTAATGTTACAGAACAAATCGTAAAATACTCACCTAATTGCTATATCCTGGTAGTAACCAACCCGGTTGATGTAAGTACATATATTGCCTACAAGGCCAGTGGATTTGGGCCAAACCGTGTATTTGGACTATCCGGGGTTCTTGATTCAGCCAGATTCCGTACATTTATTGCCCGGGAACTAAACGTGTCCTTTGAAGATGTTACCACCTTTGTTCTTGGTGGACATGGTGACGATATGGTGCCACTGGTCAAATATACCTATGTTGGTGGCATACCAGTTTCAACCCTAATCCCTGAAGATAAACTGGAAGCTATGGTTGAAAGGGCCAGAAAAGGCGGAGCAGAGATTGTAAACTACCTTAAGACAGGAAGTGCTTTCTATGCCCCCAGTGCATCCGTAATGCAAATGGCAGAATGTATCCTGAAAGATAAAAAGAGGATTCTACCAGTTTCCGCTTACCTGCAAGGTGAGTATGGTGAGTCGGATGTATTTGCCGGTGTTCCTGCCATTATTGGTGGAGATGGTGTGGAAAAGATCATTGAAATAGATTTAAGTGAAAATGAAATGCAAGCCCTTAAGAACTCTATTAATTCTGTTCGAAGCAATATTGCACGTTTAAGCTAGTCTTAATGTTCGTCTAGGAATAGCATCCTATAATTTAATTTATTAAAGCTTGGTTTTTAAGGAACCAAGCTTTAACTTTATTTTAACTCAAAATTAACCCTTAGTTCAGTGTGCTTTAACAAATGATAATTACAATTTAACTAGTGAATATCTGAGATAGGGGATTTAATGTGGGTAAAATACTAGTGATAGATGATGAAGATAATATTTTAGAGTTAATTAAATTTAACTTAGAAAAGGATGGTCATCAGGTTATCCTAGCAAAAAATGGTGAAGAAGGCTTACATTTTGCTAAAGTTGAATTACCGGACTTAATAATCCTAGATGTGATGATCCCAGAACCAGATGGACTTGAAGTCTGCAGAAAGCTTCGCCATGATGATAATACTTCATCAATACCTATCCTTATGATTTCCGCTCGGGGCGATATTTTAGACAGGGTGGTTGGTCTTGAAATGGGTGCTGATGATTATATACCAAAACCCTTCAGCCCCAGGGAATTGAATGCAAGGGTCAAAGCTAATTTGCGCCGAACGAAGAATGAAAAACCCCAGTTTACAAGCAGCAGAGAACTAAAATCAGAAGGATTAGTAATTGATGTCGAAAAGTTTCAAGTATTACTTAATAATCAGCTGATAAATTTTACACCTAAGGAGTTTAAACTACTTCATACCTTGATGGCATATCCAGGTAAAGTATTTACCAGGGAACAGCTGCTGGATAGGGTCTGGGGATTTGAGTTTAATGTAGACACAAGAACAGTGGATGTTCATGTAAGATATGTCAGACAGAAAATAGAGGATGACCCATCTAATCCCCAGTACATTAAAACAGTTAGAGGCATTGGATATAAATTTGTAGACAATAGCAATAATAAATTACCTTAATACAAAATAAAATGATAAAATTAATGCACAGGGGTATGCTCCCTGTGCATTTTCCTTTTCAAGAATATATGTCGAGAAATATTGAATACTGCTATAATATTAATAATCCAAGTTTGGCTTCAGGAGGAATTAATGCATTTTAATATAATGTCATTTATTATTAAACCCATTCCAGGTATTCTTCTCATGTTTGCCATTGCTGTTTTCACCATGGGTGGAAGTGATCTAGGCATACCCTGGCCGGGGTTGGAGTCAATATTCGTATTCAATGAATATACGAAGCTGTTTTTTATTGATTACCTCCGCTTAAACTATATACTATTATCCATCCTTATTGGCATGATCATAGGGAATCTTTTTACAATACCAAATTGCTATTGCCAGGTGTGTTAACCTCAAGACTTTTCATTAAACTAGGCGTCATACTTCTAGGCTCACTTTACAGCTTTGTTGACTTAGCACAGCTTGGTGCCACTGCCATAATATTGGTATTATTCTTTATTATTTTCACCATGATATTTACCCTTTGGCTTGGCAATAGATATGGCATGGACCCGGCATCATCGGCAGTATTGGCAGCCGGAACCGCCGTGTGTGGTGTTTCGGCAGTTGTAGCCACAGCACCGGCAGTACGGGCTAGGACCACCGATGTAGTATATTCTATTGCAACGATATTATCTTTTGGTGTGGCATCTTTATTTATATTTCCTTTAGTAGGTGCAATAATTGGCCTTAGTCCTCACCAGTTTGGTGTCTGGGCCGGCACAGGTATATTAAGTTCTGGACAAGTATTGGCAGCATGTCTAGCCTTTGATCCTGGGACTGCAGAACATGCCTCTGTTAGCTTGAAAACCGGTGAGATTTATAATCTTACCAGGGTCTTATTTTTACCCTTTGTTGTTTTGGCCCTGGCAGCTGTAACAAGTAAATCAGCTCAGCTACCGGATGAACATATAAATATTCATACTGGGCTCTGGAGCAAATTCCCTGTGTTTGTCTTAGGATTTTTAGTTATGGTATTTCTTACTTCCTTTGGTTTTTTAGGTCATACCTCGCCACCTTCACCAGAACTTATTACTATCCGAAAGTTATACAATTGGTTTTTTGCCATCGGTTTAACGGGTTTAGGAATGCAAATATCCCTAAAGGAACTAAGAAAAGCAGGGGGGAAGCCCCTGGCAGTTGGCTCGGCAGCAGCTCTGTTAAAGGCAGTGCTAGCTTAATAGTGGTTCTATTATTTGTTTCTGAAGGACCTTAAGGAGGTACAGTGATGAGTGGCTTAGGAGAACAAAAGGGGCCAGAGGAGAATAAACAAAAGCATAGGCTCCTAACAATATTCCCCACAGAGAGAATAGAGGATTATGTAGCCCTATCCCTTGCCCTTGTTATAGTTATAGTAATATTAGTAATACATTAATAAAAGAACTGTACCATGCATTATTATGGTACAGTTCTTTTTTAGTTATTAATTAATTCCCCCGCCGGAGGGAGTAACAGTACCAGGGTTCCATCATAAATGCCATCCACATCATATACCGGAACGATATCACAGGTTAATCCAAAGGACTTTAACTCTATCCTTTTGCGACCGCCTGAATCAATGTTACTATAAATATTTTCAGCCAGTTCAGGGTCAACTACACCAACATTGGTGCCTATATTCAAGTTGCCGAATAAATACTTTGCAATGAGGTTAGCAAAGGAAATTTGATGATTTTTATCCACGAATAAAATACCCTGGGGTATAGATTCTATAAGTTTATCTAGAATATGAACATATTCATTGTCCTCTCTGGCACTGTTTCTGATAACAGTTAACGAACCCAATATTTTATTTGTTTTTACTATTGGTGAGTGAATGGTTTTATATAGCTTATCACCAAACTTTAGGGATAGGGTTAAAGACTTATCATTACCATCCTGAATGTCAACATTGCTGAAGAGTTCCTTAAGTTTTATATTTCTTAGCGTGCTTCGACGATTAGCAAAAATATTATGGGCAGCTTCATTGGCAAAAAGTATCAGGCCAGAATTATTGGCAATTATAACACCTTCATTAATCTGATTAAAGATGGCAAAATCAATATTTTCAAAATAGGTCTTTGCGGTATTTACTCCCCAGAACTCTACAAATAATTGATATAGGCAGGCATAAAGGGCAAATACCAAAAGCAATATTGTAATGGCTCTATAGGTTTCAAAATTGTTATCTCTAAAGAAAAAATAAACCTTCCAGTCTGTTTTTTCAATGATGGTGTACTTGACATTATATTTTATGTTGCCCCAGAAATAGCTGTCCTGTAAATGTACAAAGTCTTCCAGGGATGCTTCATCAAAGGGCCAAATGATGGGATAATTATTCTTATCAAATACTGCAATGCTGTAGTTGTTATCCATAAATTCCTGCAGCATTTCTTTTTGGTATTGATCAAACCTAAAGCAAATAACCAGGGCATTATCATTTGTTTGTAGTGGAACTAGAATACTAATTACCTTGAACTGAGAGTCTAAATCAGTATGGACCTCAGAGGTAATAATATCTGAAGGGCCATGCTCAAGTTCCTTTCTAAATAGATTATTAACAACATCATCAACAAAAGAATTCTTAAAAAGACTGGACTTAATATTCCCATGCTTGTCAAGTAAATAAACGTTTGTAATGCGATGATCATATGAAGGTATTCTAGCTATTGATTCGTCAATATCATTTTCACTTTCAACCTTTTTAGCCGCACTTATGCTTATAGCCTTAAGATCTTCAGTAAACAAATTTGTTTATTGATGGCCACCTGCTGAATACTGTTCTCATAATCATTTAATACACTTTTTGTGTGCCTAAACTCCATAACACCAAACAAGATAAAAACGCTTATAAAAGAAATAATAACAAACATGGGGAACATATTTTTGCTCTGTGGAGATTGTTTCATCATATCCTCCATATTTGTCCTACTTAATTAGACCCTTTTTAACAGCAATTGTTAGAGCTTCTTCCACGGAATTTACCGATAACTTGGAAAATATATCCCTAAGTCTCTCCGAAAGGTTGAAAGGCTCATAAAAAGAATATTGGCAATTTCCTTTTGGTTTTGTCCGCTGGCGAGTAACTGTAATATTTGAATTTCCTTATCTGATAGACCAGGGTCCGAAAGGTTCAAAGGGTGTGGGTATTAAGGCCCGGGTAGAGATAGGAACGCCCATTATAAGTCATTACCACAGCTGATTTAATTTCATCAAAGAAGGCATATTTGGGAACGAACCCCTTTACTCCACATTCCATAGCCTTCTTAATGAAAATGGCATCATCGTAGGTAGTAAGTGCAACATGCTTTATATGGGGGTATAGTTTTCTTATTTCATTGGACAAATCCAGGCCGTCTCCGTCCGGTAGACCAATATCCAGGAGAATTACATCGACATTTGAATTTACCTTCTCTAATGCCTCACTACAAGAGCCAGCCTCAGCCACAACAGAAATATTGTCTTCAAGCTCCAATAGTTTTTTGAGACCTTCCCGGAAGACATTATGATCTTCAATCAGCATAACCTTTATATTACTCATTTAGCTGCCCTCCCGGCATAATAGGAACTGTAAGGGTGACACAGAAACCAGAATCATTTTGACCAAAGGAAATTTCACCACCAATAAGGCTGGCACGTTCCTTCATACCCCATAAACCTTTACCTGCGACAAAATCTCCATCGGTACCCCCATTGTCCTGAATCTCTATTTTTAGCAAGTCATTTAAAACGGTGAAACTAATATCCACCTCGGTGGCCTTAGCGTGTTTGGTAATATTGCTTAGTCCCTCTTGAATGATTCTATAGATAATAATCTCGTCCTTCTTTTTAATCCTTAGCGCACGGTCCTGGTATAAGATGTATACCTTAATTTTATTAAGTTTTTCAAAAGTTAGTACATATGATTCAAGGGCTGATATTAAACCTACTTTATCTATTAAATACGGGTGAATATCATTCATAATTCCTCTCATCTCAATGGCTGCTGTCTGGCAGTGGGAGCGAAGATCTAGGAGACTATCCAAGAGCTCACCTTTAATATTAGCGTTTTTGTTAAGTCGCAATATATAATCGAGAGAATGAATGATAGTGGACATATATCGCCCGATCCAATCATGGATCTCAATGGATATTCTTTTTCTTTCCTTTTCTAAAGTATCTAAAAGTAATGGCTTGTCTTTTTGCGTATCTGTCACAACTGCAACAAGCATTGCTCCGGCTGATTTATTTAAGATCATGATGGGGGAGTAATCTACTGATAAATCAATATTCCGACCATCCAAGGCATAACTAATACGATACTTTGAGATTTCCTTATCTTGTAAAAGTACTTGGAGCAAAGGCTGGGTGATGCTTTGCAGATGGGGAAATAGACCTGGTATATCTTGAATATTTCGATCTTGTATTGAACTTGGAAGTATGCCAAACAATTCTTTAGCAGAATTATTAATGTGTTTTATATAACCCTTATTATCAACAAATATTGAGGCAAATTTATTATAGTGTGCTAGCTTATCTAAGTAAAAACAATGACTTAAGAAAGGGTGAAAAGTCTTAAACATGAACCAGGGAAGTATTATGAGGGCAGATAACAATATAACTAATAAAAGCATTATATTGCCATTCATTTTTATAATCGTACCTTGAAAGTAATGATCAACCTTATATGATTGGCGCTAGTTGTAGCACGTAATTTCTCTGTTAATTCCTGGGAGAACACTTTATTTCTAAGGTGCAAGGATTTTAAATCTTCAGTAGAATACTCATTTGATTTTATTACAGGAATGACTTCCTTATCAACAAAGGAAATATATGATTTAGTCATTTCAATCATATCTAATATTTCTTGTTTATTATCGAGGGAAGCACTATTTAGCAATTCTAACTCTTTTTTTATAGCTAATGAACTATGTTTAAAATAAATATCTAAGTATTCACCTTCTGAGTAAGAAATGTAATCTTGTAAATTTATGGTCATTAGTAAAATGTCAGAGGATAGATCATTATAACTGTTGAAATTATAGTAATATTTTTCCAGTTCACCAACTTGACTAAAGCTAGTAAAGAAATTTTTAAACAGTATTCCAGAAGAAATAATTACTATTAAAAGGAAAACTAATATTATATTAAGAAGTTTTTTATCTATTGACATGCAACTATCTCCATCATTTTAATGTATTATTATAGAACATAGTATATATACAAGTATATCAGATCTATATTCAGCAGCAAAGATTAGATTATGTTAATCTGTATTCTGCCATTAATGACAAAAATAATTGACAAATAAAAAAGGTTGAGTATTATTCAATACTAACCTTAATCTAAGCTATTGGTAATTTGGGGCCGAGATAGATGGGACAAGTTATCTTCTTCGTTAATGACTTTATATTGTAGGATAATCCACCTGCTGCACCCGGGGCGGTGGAATAGGGGTTTGGCAGAACTAAGAGCAGGGGTTTAATCATAGATACGGTATCATATATCACTGTTTCAGTCTTGCCAACCTTTACCTCTGCAATGGTTTCGACAGATGTTATTCCTGCTAGTTCTATGGTATTATTTAATATGCTTTCTGCCTGCTCTGTTAGGCCAATTTCAAGCCAATCCTGGAAACTTATTCGAGTGGATGAGGAGCTCATCACTCGTCACCCAGCAGATTCCGCCAGCCTTGATCCAGAATAAATACTACATGAAGAATAGCATTTTTAAAGGAAGCAAATTCAATGGCTGTTTCAGCAGCGGCCATTGATGAGGGAGACCCATCAGTTATAAATAATATTCGTGCCGACATTGGTTACCTCTTTAGAAATTCTTAATTTGCAAATATCCTTCTTCATCCAGACTTACTTCTATATTTGTCATCTTTTTCTCTAATACCTTTTGCATTTTACCAACCTGTACCTTTACGCCCTCAAAGGCATTAGTAATTTTAATCTTTTTATCCTTGGCTGTTATAACCACTGACTTTGAGCTAAATTCCGATCCAAGTTCTTTAATGAAGATATCATCTTTAGCTTCAATGACGCCTCCTCTGACAACTCCATTAACAGTAACATTGCCTTCGGCAATAATATGTGTATTGAAGCAACCCGCGCCTTGAACCATAACATCACCGGAACTTTTGATGACAGAATTTAGTACTACATTTACATCTACCAAGCTCCTGTTTTTCTCGTGCCTTGCTGCATAGTAGAAAAATGAGTTTAGCTCGTTTATGGTGGCTTCAAAATCAGCGGGGGTTTGATACTGAACAAGTTTAATTAAATGAAGATTATTAACAAGTTTCTGAAGCTTATGGTCATACTCACCTAAAAGCTTCATGTCAAGTTCTTTAAACATTTTTTGAATTTTATCCAGCAGCCCAATAAAATTAGTATACCTCTTTTCAATAAGAAGAACCAGAACATTGCCAAAGTTGATATTTGTATTGGGTGGTAATTTGTCATACATGATAGCCCCGGCTAGCAGGAGATTTTCTAGAGCTTTACCTAATTCTTGAAGAGGGGGCTTGAGGGTATTGCAAATGACGAAAAAACCACCACTAATAATCTCTGAATTAACTATATTACCCTTTACAGTAACATTCCCGCCTGCAATTATAGTACATCTCGTAATGATATTTGATACGGTAATATCACCACTGGCACTAACACTCATATCATTTTCCACTGAACCAAGAATTGTTACATTTCCTTTAAAGCGAATATTACCGGTTTTCACATTAACATCTTCAGGAATCTTAAGAACCGGATCTACAGAAATAATATAATTTGTACCAGACTTTTGGACAACAGGCAGTCCTTCTGTTTGAGCGATGGCTTTAATGCCATCTTCTATAATTTGAACGCCGAAGCCAGATAACAGGTTTATTCTTTTAGGTTCATTAACTCTTATTTCCTGACCTAATACATTTTTACCCGGCTTGCCTAGTTGGCCCTGTATCTTAATGGCTAGAACATCACCACTGGAAACAGATGGAATAGATTGCATTTCTTTAAAATTAATAGTCTCAGAGGAATTAGCTATTGATTTTCTTTTATCAAAAACAATATCTATAGTGTCATCAATGGGTGGGGAAGGGGCAACCCACTAGCCACTAGAACCATTCCGTTAGAAGTGTTTCTAATGATATCATTTACTCTTTCCTGATCAATACCATAGCTAATGTTGCTTTTATTAAGTAAGGTTGCTAGGGACTCTGTTGTTTCTGATATCGTAGTAGTTTTGATATGTTTGACTTTTAAAAAGAGTTTTGGGGCGGGAGGTGAATCTTCTAACTGATAATTGTTAAGAACATCCGGTTTAATATCTATAAAGGCGGACATTTTATCAGGAGATACATGGACCCTAACAAAACCCGGCTCAGTAAAGGCTGGAAGATTTACGGATATTTCATCAGCCGTGGTTAATTCCACAGGTTTTGTAATTTGTTCTCCGTTCACGAATAGCTGTATTTCTGGACAGGGGACAATTGTAACTGTATCTTCTGGGCTGGTAGTTTGTACGTAAACTTTTCCCCCATTGACCCATGCAACGGACCTTTGTTTACTATTGGATTCATTATCGGGGTTATTGAGGGGGATTGATCCGCTTATACTTTTTTTATCAAAGTTATCTATCATTTCATTACCCCCGTTCTGATAAATCTTGCTAATTCTATCATAGGTAATTTTATCCTGGATATAAATAGGACATATATCCACTTAACATGGGCCAATGGTCCCGGTTACTAATTTAACTATATTTTAATTTTAACATAAGCAGGTTGAGAGTATAAAATGGTAAAATATAACAGGCAAGCTCTGAAAAATACTGTATATCTATGTCTAAACCATTGATGAGAAATAGTTATGCTGTTAGAATTTAAGCAGGAGCAATGAAGATCCTATAAACTTATTAAAACACAGGCAATGAAGCACTGAAAAACCAGGAAGAGACTGGACTCAGTGCTTTTTGTATTCATGGGCATAGGTCTTATATATGGGAGGTAGATGTTTATGATTGATTTATTTATGGTTTTTATATATTCACTATTAAAGATTTCCTTGGTAGTTGGCATATCCTTTCTGATATTTAATGTATTAGAAAGGTATTTGTCAATAGAATCAACAGAAGCTAATATGGATCAAATGAATTATTTAATTAATTCTCTGCTATAAGCTAGAACAAATTAATAGGAGTAGAAAATAGTGCCATAAAATACTAGAAAAGTCTGACCCGTGTCAGACCTTTTCTAGTTTACTAATTTATCAACTTTAAGAAGGACTTAAATCTCTTAATCACATTACTTTCTCTTTTTAAAGTAGTTACTGTGTAAAATTTTGAAAACAGTGGTGCTTCATTTTGCTTGCTGGAAAGTTTGACATGGGTCAACAGGTTTGTGGTGCCAGCATCCTTAATATAGTTTAGATGTCCTAACATCCTAAAACCTCCTATCTGTGAACAAAGTTTTATGATGACGGTAAAATCAATAATACAGTAAATAATTAGTTACGTAAAGTCAAAGCTAGTGGAAGAACTGTAATTAGACGGAAGCTATGTAATGTAATTAACAATCTAATTTGCTTGTTACAGGTAAAATATAGTTTATAATACAATATATTCAACAAACTTTCAGTTTTCATTCAGTCTCCATTAAGTTAATTAGCAGATAATTATAGGCATATTGAATCTATGAAGGTGGTAGTGTAAGGAATGCAGCAGCTAAAGGGTATAAAAATTCTTATAGTGGATGATGAACCAAATATATTGCAATTTTTAGAGTTAGGTCTACAAAACGAAGGATTTGAGATAGGGACAGCCCTTGATGCATGACAGCCATTACATTAATGAAGAAATTCCAGCCCCATGTTGTTATATTAGATGTGATGATGCCGGGGATGGATGCTTTGAAGTATGCCGAATGATCAAAAAATGGATAATGTGTCAATTATCATGCTGACTGCTAGGGACGAGGTGGATGATCGGGTAAAAGGCTTAAATCTAGGGGCGGATGATTATATGGTAAAACCCTTTAGCTTTGAGGAATTACTGGCTAGGATCTATGCTAGAATAAGAAACCAATTCCCTAACTTATTTGGAGAAGTGGTGATCGGACCCTTTCAGATAGATGATCGTCGTAAAGAAATAAGGTTGGAAAATCGTATTTTAGAGCTTTCTCCCACAGAGTATGAGCTTCTAAAATATTTAGTCCTTAATCATGGATTAGTTTTAAGTAAAACCATGATCTTAGATAAAGTATGGGGCTATGATTTTGCTGGAGAGGAAAACATTGTTGAGGTTTACATAAGGTTATTAAGGGAAAAATTGCATGATAAAGAACACAGGTTGATACGAACCTTGAGGGGGGCAGGGTATCGGGTGGATGTCTCATGATGTCCAAAAAAATCATCAGTTAATACCATATTTGCTGCCAACTCACTCCAGATCCAACTTCTATCCCGAACATTATTAATCCTTGCAGTTATGCTAGTGCTTATAGGGCTGCTGCAATATATTTTTATGAAGGATGTCATCTACAAAAATAAAGCCAGCAGTTTGATTAGTCAAGTCCGTTCGATACCTCATTTTAACTGGGAATATCCTGGTATTAACTTAGAAAATGAAGCTAAATACTCTCAAAGAATATTTTTTCCGGAGACCAGTTTGGCATTTATAGATGTGCAGGGCAGCTACGCCATATTATCCATGGGTCCTGGTAGTGCGGAACCTCCGAGATTTGATAGACAAGTATATTTAAATGCATTGAAGAAACCGGAACACGATCGGCCCGGCAGTCAAGATTCGCCAAGGGTTGATAGGCCAGAGCATTTGGATATACTGAAGAGAAGTCCCGGTCCGGATTACAAGATTATCCATGCTGGTGGAGCTGAACAATTAATTGTGCTGCAGCCTGTAATTGAAAGGGGTCAGATCCTTGGAATTGTACAGATAAGCACCTTGACTGGCCCTCTGAAGGAATTGCTCATTCGTCAGTTGCTCACCTTTTTGTTCCTTTCCCTCACTGCCATGTTATTTGGATTATTTGGTTTTTTACCAATACTTAGAAGAACATTGGTGCCATTATATAATATGGTGGATACGACGGAACAGATAGATGCCGGTAATTTAGCAAAACGCTTCCCAACACAACAGGGCCAATTAGAAATTGATGGTTTATCTGAATCCTTCAATGGAATGTTGGAGAGATTAGAAGCTTCCTTTGAAACAGAAAGAGAAACAAAGGAACAAATGCGTCGTTTTATTGCCGATGCGTCCCATGAGCTTCGAACCCCTTTAACCTCAATTCATGGATTTCTAGAAGTATTATTACGAGGTGCAGCCAATCAGCCAGAACAACTTCACAAAGCACTAAAGAGCATGCATGGTGAATCGGAGCGTCTTAATAAAATTGTACAGGATCTAATACTCCTTGCCAAAATGGATCGTACCTCTCACATTGAACTTGCAGAAGGCCAACTAGAAACAGTAGTCAATGAAATGGAGCCCCAGTTCAGAATCTTGGCAGGTAACAGAACCCTTGATTTACAGATACAGTCCAACATCAAATGTAAATTTGATCGAGATAAGATGAAACAAGTTATTTTAAATTTGTTCCATAATGCTGTGCAGCATACCGATCCTGATAGGGGAAAGATAAGGATTGAACTAGTCAAAACAGATATGGCTACAGGTTATCTGTTCAGGATAATGGACCAGGGATAAACGTAAAACACCTCCCCCACATCTTTGAACGTTTTTACCGTGTTGATACTTCCCGAACACGTAAATACGGGGGAGCTGGACTAGGCCTATCTATTACGAAGTCCATAGTAGATGCCCATGGGGGTTTACTTACTGTTGAAAGCAAAGAAGGAGAAGGAACTACTTTTTGTATTCAGCTTCCTGGATTATAACCTTTAATATAATATCAGAAAGGCACTTACATGCTGACCTTTGTAAGTGCCTTTCTATATTTTAAGGAAGCCTTAAGGTTAGCTTAAGCTGGTTTTCAGTAAGCATTCAGTGTAGACTCATAAATCTGAATTAAGATAATTATGGGATTTAAAATTACAAATACTGGCTGAGAGGTGAAACTATGAGTAATTAAGACAAATAATCAAATATCCTATGAAGGAATGGAGATGTTATGATGAAAATTGTTTTTTTGCCAGCTTTAACTAAATGTAAAGCTGTGCTGCTATTGGTTATACTTAGTTTGATATGCCTAAGCCTTAGTGGTTGTGGTGGCATTTCAGAGGCCCAGCCACAAAAGGGCGAGGTGATTAAGAATATTACTTTACCAAAGGAAAAACCAAACCTAATAGGCAAGGTTAAAGAGATTGTGGGGAATGAAGTTACTATTTACAAAGCTTTGGACGGACAGGAAAAACCGGAACCAAAGGAGGATGCTGCTGAAAAAGCACCTAATGGTGATAATATTCCAAGACCTAGTGAAAATAGGCCCGGTGGCGGTGGATTTGAGGTTGCTTTTGCAGAGGAGACAGAAACTTTAATGATACCTGTTGGGGTACCAATTATTTCTTTGCAAAATGGAGAAACTAAGGAAATTGAAATTACCAAGATTACAGCTGAAAGCACATTAAGAATCTGGAAAGATGAAGAGACAATCACCCTTGTCCAAGTAATAGGTAATAACAAAAATAGAGCTACTCAGCAAGAACAAGGTAATAGGCAGGGAGAAGGAATTGGCGGCCCAATGGGTGGCCCACCACCTGGGATGTAAGCAAGGAGGTACTAATGAATATATTATCAGCTTCCAGCGGGACTGATAGTTCCCTATGGAGGGTAGTAGCAATTTAAATAATGAAATTGGTCAAAATGTTGACCAGCTAGTTTAAATATTTTAAATTGGGACGGCTGCTTCTGGAAATTCTACTTTCAGAAAGCCGTCCTTTGAATTTATGGCTAAATCTTATAAACTCCCTGTTGTATTTGAGTGGACTCTAACTAAACACCAGTTAAATCTAATGGCTAAAACCCTTAATAAGATTACAAAACCGGCCGATGATAACATAACAAAATTTTGTGGTATGCCATGGTTGTGAAGGAGCACATAGATGATTCCACCACCAATACAGGTTATGGCATAAAAGTCCCTCATAAGTACAGCCGGTATTTCATTTGCCAGCAAATCCCTGATGATCCCACCAACCACTGCGGTGATTAAGCCTAATATCACTGCCCCTGCAAAGGAAACGTCTGCTGCCAATGCCTTTGACACACCAATACATACAAAGGTACCCAGACCTAAGGCGTCTGCTAAAAGAATTACTGAATTAATTCTAATCAATGCCCTATAAAAAAGGAAAGCTAAAAGGGATGCAATAATTGAGATGTAAATATAGATTGGCTCAGTAAGAATGAAGACAGGCGTGTCACCTAATAAAAGATCCCTCGTTGTACCTCCGCCAATGGCAGTTACAAAGGCAAGGACAAAAATACCAAATAGATCCATATTTTTTCTAATTGCCAAGATAGCACCAGATAATGCGAAGGCAAAGGATCCCAATAGGTCTAGTGAATACATAATAGTCATAGTAGACACCTTTCATTTATAAAATCAATCAACACCCAAATCTTTAAATTAATTTATTATATGACAAGGGAAATTGAATTACAACGATGTTTGTTCTTACCGGAATGGCCACAAAAATAATATGGTAAGTTTAACATTTTTGTGATAATCCTTATATACTTTGACAAAGGCTTTAATATAGCTTTACTATAGATAATAATACTATTGGCTTTGGAAAAAGAAGGAGGCTTTCTATGAACCGGTTACGTGTACTGGTCGTAGATGATGAGGACAAAATTCGACAAGTTATTCGCATCTACTTAACAAATGAAGGTTTTGACGTGGGAGAAGCTGAAGATGGAGAGAAGGCCCTTAGCATGTTTCGCGTTTCGTCTTGGGATTTAATTATACTCGACGTGATGATGCCTAAATTGGATGGCGTAACTGTCTGCCAGGAAATTCGTAAGACATCTAAGGTTCCGATTATTATGTTAACTGCAAAGAATGATGAAGTAGACCGTATACTGGGTCTGGAATTTGGGCAGATGATTATATGGGTAAGCCCTTTAGCCCACGGGAATTAATTGCTCGCATTAAGGCTGTAATGCGCAGAATGGTTACTAATGAGAAGGCGGAAGAACATCTTATCAATGTCACCGGTATGAGCATAAATCTAATTAGCCGGGAGGTTTCGATCCAGGATAAAGTAATCACCTTAACCCCAAAGGAGTTTGACCTACTGGCACTTCTAGCCAGAAACCAGGGGCGTTCCTACAGCCGGGAACAACTTCTGGAGATGGTTTGGGGCTTTGACTATTTTGGGGATGTTAGGACAGTTGATACTCACATCAACCGACTTAGGGACAAGCTTCGTGCTGCCGGTGCAGCTAATTATATTAAGACCGTCTGGGGCATTGGCTATAAAATTGATGTGGAATAAACATTGAAATTGTTAAAATCAGCCAGCAGTTGTGCTGGCTGATTTTAACTTAACCCATCTTTAACATTTTTGTGATATTCATTTGAATGTTTTGACAAATATACATAACTAGCGTTACTATATAACACTAGGATACTTTATCAAATGTAATTCATTCTAACTATTATCGACAGTATTCTGGTGTAGCAAATTTTGATTTGAGGTGGGGAGCATGAAAATAAATAACATCGTCACCAAACTATGGGTAATTATGACCATTTTGGTGCTTGTAGTAATCGGCATTGTCGGGGCAGTCCAGAGCAGCTTTATGGAGGGGCTTTATTACAATCAGCAGGCAAAGCAGCTAAAGAGCCTAGGCAACAAGGTATCGAATATTGCCCGAACTGAGCAGGATCCACTAGTATTGGATAATAAGGTGTCCCTGATTGCCGAGCTCTATAATGCAAATGTAATGATATTAAATGAAAAGGGTATAGTTATGAGCTGCCAGGGTATGGGCATCAGTACCAAGGATATGCCTATGGATATGAATAATCCCCATCATGGACCTTTGAGCACTAAGGATTTAGAACAGCTATTTAACGGAAATACAGTTGTATACAAGGGTAATAATCCATATTTTAAAACCGATGTTTTATCAGTGGGCATACCCTTTAAGGATCATGATAACATTAGCAGGACTGTCATCATTCACGCTCCCCTGGAACCCCTGGCGGACGAACTAAAAGGTTTAAAGATGCTAACAATTTATACTGCAGCTGGGGGTATTATTATAGCAGCTCTTTTAAGTTTATTCTTCTCCCGGTTTATTTCCAAACCTTTGGTCAAAATGAATACAGTTGCCCTAGCAATGGCTAGCGGTAACTATCAGAACAGAGTAGATATACAATCTAACGATGAAATGGGTTTGCTGTCCAACTCTCTTAATACTCTGGCATCTCGACTGCAAGAAAAGATTGGCCAATTGGAAAAGCAAGAGCAAATTAGGCGGGAGTTTGTTAGCAACGTGGCCCACGAAATCAAAACACCCTTAACTATTATGCAGGGATTTACTGAGACCATGGTGGATGGTTTAGTGAAGACAGAAAAAGAAAGGGAAGAGTATCTTAGTAATATTTTAGAGGAAATAAATCGACTAAAAAGGCTTGTGAATGAGATGCTGGATTTAAAGCGTATGGAGGAAGGCCACTTTGATTTTGACGTAGAACCCTGTGATTTTCGGGAAATCATTAATGGCGTACACCGAAAGCTTACTCAACTAATTATTGAGAAAGACATAAATTTTGCAATTAATATTGAGAGGAAGCTGCCTTTTGTTGCTTGTAACAGTGACCGCATAGAAAGGGTGTTAATAAATCTTATTGATAATGCAATCCGCCATACACCCCATGGGGGTAAGATCTCTCTTTATGTTACCAGCAAGGCGAATCAAGTTCACCTACGTGTCAGCGACAATGGTGTAGGAATTAAGCCAGAGGATTTGCCTATGATTTGGGAAAGGTTTTATAAAGGTGATAAATCCCGTACCCGACATCAGGGTGGCACCGGGCTTGGGTTGGCCATTGTTAAGAGGATTGTAGAAGGACATGGGGGACAGATTAATGTGGAAAGTAAAATAAATGAGGGTACTACCTTTAACATTGTACTGCCCATTAATCGAGCTGAGTAGTAAAAATAATAAAGCACGAACATCACTTTGGTGTGTTCGTGCTTTATTATTTTTCAGGACTTATGCAGATTAACTTATTAATTTGTTTCAAAGCAAGGGGCAACATCAGACCAGTATTTACTCATTCCATTTTTCTTATTGTTAGGTGTTGTTTTAAATATCACATTAATGTCATAGCTTTGAAAAGGTTTTGTGAAAATTGGATGCTAGAATTTATGTAATGATTAAATATAACTTTAAGGAGGATAGCAAGAAAATAAAATATGTTCTGTTCTTTGAAAACAAAAAAGGAGGAAGGCATGTGTCTATAAGTAAACTATATTCCCGCATAAGATCAGTATCTATTGTTATGTCACTTCTTTTACTATTAAACATTTTCTCATTTAGCATCACTAAACAAGTACAGGCGGAAGAAGTTGGACAAGTTATTCCGACTGAACAAAGAGGTGGCGATACTGAAGCTACATCTGTACAGCAAGCAGTCTACCAAGATGACAACTTGGATAGCATTGATTTGAATCAGGAAACTGATAACTCTACTGGTGGTGACCCCAGCATAGAAGAGGGCACATATATGGAAACTGTAGAAGAAACACTAACCGAGGTTATTGAGGAAGAAGAAATTGCAACTTATTCAGTCATCGGTTATATCTATGGAATCACAGAAGAAGATTCCGTTAAGGTCATGCTGAACAAAGGTACCGGAGAAATGGTTGTTTCACAAGATTTTGAGATAGGACAAGTAGATTTCAGTTTCTCAAATGTACCCGCCGGTGAATATACCCTTTGTGTGTTAATTAACGGTGCCACTGCCGTAATGAAACCTATAAAGGTGGAGGATGATATTAGAGTTGAAGATATACATGTAGCTAGGGTTTTTGGAACTATCATTGGTTTACCAGAAGGGGTAATCGCCTCCGTTTTCTTGAAGCCGGAGAATAAAGATATAAAAGTTATGCCTCTTAGGGTAATATCTAATGGTGATATTACTGAATTTACATATAAGGTTATGCCAGGATTTTATCATATGACAATTAAAGCAAATGATTTTGAAGATTATATTGCTCCCGATGTAATCGAAGTGGGAGAGGGAGGGGTTATTCTTGAACCCATCGAGATGGTCTTTAAGCTGGAAATACTAACAACATCACTGCCAAACGGAGCTGAGGGAACAACATATTCTACAGAACTGAATGCAACTGGTGGAAAAGTACCATTGTCATGGGCAATTACCTGGGGTACTTTACCAGAAGGCCTAACATTGGATACGATGACGGGAGTTATTTCCGGCATTCCCGCCATTAGTGGAGACTATTCTTTTATAGTTACCGTTACAGACACCCTGGGCCATACTTACAGTCAAACATTGAACTTAAGTATTTCTAGCCGTTCAACGGGAGGAAGTTCCGGAGGAGGTAGCGGATCATCAGGAATCAATACAGGTGAGACTAATGCAAGCACAATTAATACAACCTTTACAGACCAGCAAATAAAAGAAGCTATTAATCTTTCTCAGGGAACAGTAACACTTTTTGCACCATCAGGAAAATATAGTCTTAACATCACTGGAGAACAGTATAAACTGTTGGTAGATTCCGGAAAAGATATGGTTGTTTCCATGCAGGATGTTAATATAACACTAAACCCAGGGTCCATAAATCTATTGGAAGGAGACTCGTTAGAATTTAGAGTTGAAGGATTGTCTGATGTCACAGCGAAAGAACTGGTTAGCCAAAGTAACTATCAATTGATTGGTAGTATATTTGAAATAACTGTAGAAATTAAGAGTGATGAAATAACTCAAAAGAACCCCCTTAACCAGTCAGTAAGAGTCTCCTTACCTGTAAAATCTGACATATGGTTAGGAGAAAGCCACAACTGGTTAGATGTCTTTTTTTACAATGAAAGTGATTCTAATTGGGAATCGATGCAAGCAATTCATAATATTGACAGTCAAGAACTTATTTTTATCACACCTCATTTTAGTAAATATGCTGTTCTCAAAAAACCAGAAAGAAAGTTCACTGATGTAAAAGGACACTGGGGAGAAAAAGATATTGAATTAATGGCTGCAAGGGGGATAATTAGCGGCTACAACGACGATTCCTTTAGACCAAATGCGAACATCACAAGGGCCGAGTTAGCGATTTTGTTATCAAGATTGTTGGGTTTAAACGAGAAGGCGATAAATACATTTAACGATGTTTCAGAAAAAGACTGGTATTACGAAAGTATTGCCAAGGCGTTCCATGCAGGAATTGTAAGTGGTTATGATGGTGGTTACTTCAAACCCAATCAATATGTAAACAGAGAGCAAATGGCAGCTATGATTTCTAATACAATAGAAAATATGGGGATCAGCCTAGGTCAAAATGATGCTTCCATGGAGTTGTTCTTTGATGCAGGGTCAATCTCCCTTTGGGCGAGACAGAGTGTTGCAACTACTAGTGCGATGGGGATTGTCAAAGGGATAATCTCTGAAGAAAAGATTAAGTTTGAGCCAAACAAGAATGCCACAAGAGCTGAAGCAACAGTAATGCTGGCAAGACTACTAGATATTGCGGAAAAAGCAAAACACAATCTATAAAACAATGGGCTATACTGGAACATAAACATTCGGCATCATTGGGTACCTATTAAGATTTAACTATAAAAAGCAGGTGGCAATTTAGATTGTGTAAGGGTATACTTACAGAAAGAGTGTAATTATGCCTACGATTGATAATGGATAAGTATAGAAAAAGTCCAGCACTACGCTGGGCTTTTCTGCAACTACCAAGGTATTTTCAAAGAGTATGACAGGTTTATTGAGAAAAGAGAAAGTAAAGACTAATTATATTTATAGGGTGATGAATATGGCTTATAAAACAAATGTGATGAGAATATTAGATAAGGCTAAAGTAGAATATAAAAGTCATACTTATGCCAATACAAATGCTATTAGTGGCATTGAGGTTGCAAGTGTACTAAATCAGAATCCAAAACAAGTGTTCAAAACATTGGTAACTGTAGGGAAAACAAATAAATACTATGTCTTTCTTGTGCCAGTAGCAGATGAATTGGATTTTAAAAAAGCTGCTGATTGTGTCAACGAAAAGGCCATTGAAATGTTGAAAGCGACAGACTTATTGCCTATAACAGGGTATATTCATGGAGGATGCTCACCTATTGGGATGAAAAAAAATTTACTACTACCATTGATGAGTCGGCAACAAATTTTGAAACAATTATATTTAGTGCTGGGAAAATTGGCTATCAGGTAGAGATGAGTCTTGAAGAATTAAAAAAGACTTTTAGATTCGGCTTAGCAGATATTATTTGTTCAAAGCTCTAAAACAGAGATTGCTACCCTTACTCGTCATCACGAAACAACTCTACTAAATATCTCTCAGGGCTATTTAGAAACCCTTTAGTAATTTGATAATGCTCCGTATCTTTATACATGATATTTTCAATGGAGGAAGCAAAACTAAAGATTGTTGCACCTGGGTAGCCCAGAAGAATCGGAGAATGAGTAGCTATAATAAATTGAGAATTCCCAGCGCATGCCAGTTGATGAATAATTCTCATAAATGCTAGTTGGCGTGCAGGGGATAACGCTGCCTCTGGTTCGTCTAACAGGTATATCCCAGCATCTCCAAATCGGTTTAAAAGCAGTGATATAAAGGACTCTCCATGAGATTGGCGATGTAGCGACTTACCGCCATAGCCTTGATAATTGAAAATGGGATCGTCCTTGTTTATTTGGTCAAGATGAGAAGCAAAATGATAAAAACTTTCCGCCCTTAAGAAGAATCCTTTAGTGGCTTTTGGTAGCCAAGAGAGACGAATGTAATCTCCCAATGCAGCTTGGGATGAATCCACATCATGTATGTTGTTTTTACCACCACCTGCGGTATTAAAGCCACACTGATACGCAATTGCTTCAAGCAAAGTAGACTTTCCAGAACCATTTTCCCCTACGAAAAAGGTTACATGGCTATTGAAATTCAACGTGTCCATTTCTTTTATTGCAGGAATAAAGAAGGGATAAGTTTTGAAATCTGTAATATTTTCTTTTAATAAAGTTACTTTACGCAAAAACAAATGAAATACACTTCCCTATAGAATATTTAACGTTCCATGTCCTTGTAGTTTTAACTTCTACATATTTTTAGAATAGCCTTTTTTATGTGGTTTTTTACAACAAAACAGTCAATTGGGCATAGAACCGTAAAAATTAACCATATAACAATTGCCAAGAAGTGGTAGCCTTTATGGGCTGGACAGTCATTTTCAGCGATGTGCTAATGAATGCAGAAAGATGGCCGGTATATAGTATTAAAAGTCCTGTGGTTTTCAAAACCACAGACTTTTAATACTATTTCATTTAAATCAGAAGCAAGAACAACAACTAATGCTGTGTTCTTGCTTCTAAACTAGAGGTTTTAGTTAATACATCATAATATTAACTTTTACTGGGTACCGTTGTTACCAAAACCTGGACATAAACCTGAACCATTTCCCATCATATTCATCATACCACCGTTCATCATAGGAGAGATACCGTTTTTGCTGTGAAATTCTTTCATTTGCTCAAAATGCTCGTTCCAGGTAGTAGCCTGATCTTCAGTGACTTTACCACCTTTTACTGCTTGATCCAGCCAGGCTTTATGTTGATCAAACATCTGGTTTATAAACTGTTGATTATCATTTTGGCTAGTGTTTTCTCCTTGATTATCTATGGCTGCAAAGGCATTGGGAACCAGCAATGCAGCAAGGGCTATAATGGCAATACCTAATGTGATTTTAAATTTCATTCTTTATTCCTCCAATTCATATTTTTTAAGGTTATTTAACAGGAACCAATGTAGGGGGAATTATGTGCAGGGTAACCATTTTGTCCACCTCCCATCGAAAGTTTTTCTTTACAGTTATTACTATAGCAAATACATTTAACAAATCTGTTTCATCAATATCACATTTTGTTTATATTTATTATTTTGAATAAACGAAGAAGCACTTGTTACAAAACTGTGAAACTGTTGTTATGGCTTTGTAAAAGTTCTTTGTTATCCTAAGGTTAGAATTTAATCCTATTATAAAGGAGTGGATACACTATGATGACATTTGCAGGAGGAATAACAGGTTTTTCTGGTCCCTTGTGATGATTATAGGTATGGCTTTACCTATAATTTTGGTGATATGGGCTATATTGACCGTAGGAGTACGAGTAATTGAAAGAAAAAACTAACCAAAATAAGCCATTGGATGTTTAAAAAATCAGGCTGGCCAAAGGGGAAATTACTCAGGATGATTTTCAAAGGACAAGGGGCCGAATCATTAAGGATCTGTGGCTTAGCCACAGGTCTTTTTAATTAGAGTTATATTTCATACCCCTTGTTATTTAGTTACTATTATAAAGATTTCTAGATATATAGGTTAGAAGTATTATTGTTTTTTGGTAATACTAAATTATGTCTGGAAATATTGATGCGGTTAATTTTAAATTATGAATAAAGAGGTATTATTGATTTGAAACAATTAACGCTAAAAATCAAAGGTATGACCTGCGCATCCTGTGTTCGGAGGGTGGAAACAGGTCTTGAAATAATAAAAGGTGTTCGAGAGGCTAATGTAAATCTTAGCACTGAGAAGGCTACTATTAATTATGATGAGTCAACTATAAAGGCGGAACAAATAATTGCTTCTATAGAAAAATGGGTTATAAGGCTTACTCATCACAAGTTGAGAAAGCGACATTACCCATTGGCGGTATGACTTGTGCTTCTTGTGTAAGGCGTATTGAAAGTGCTGTTAAAAAGTTAGTGGGAGTAACTTCTGTATCTGTTAACCTAGCTACAGAAAAGGTTACAGTAGAATATGATGGCGATGTCATTTCTCTATCAGACATCAAAGGTAAGGTTGTTGAACTCGGTTACCAGGCTTTTGAGGCCCAAATGGAGACTGCCGTAGACCGGGAAAAGTTAGAGAGAGAAAAAGAAATGAGAAAGTTAAGATTTGATTTTCTTTTGGGGGCAGTTTTAACAACAATTGTATTAATTGGTTCCCTGCCAGATATGATGGAGGGGTGGGGTCAATGGGTTCCAGCAGTGTTAGTAATGCCTTTAACAAAACTACTTCTAACTACTCCAGTACAGTTTATATCTGGATGGAGATTCTATAGGGGAGCCTATGCAGCTTTATCCCATGGTACTAGTGATATGAATGTTTTGGTAGCAATGGGTACAACTTCGGCCTGGCTTTATAGCGCTGCCATGACATTGTTTCCTGATTTTTTAACAAACTTAGGTTTTCCATATCAATTGTATTATGACGTGGCAACAGTAATTACGACTTTGATTTTACTAGGTAGGTTATTAGAAGCAAAAGCTAAGGGTAAAACATCTGAAGCAATTCGCAAATTAATGGGGATGCAGGCTAAGACTGCCAGAGTCATAAGAAAAAATCAAGAAATAGATATTCCTATTGAAGATGTAATTCTGGGAGATATCGTAATAGTTCGCCCAGGCGAAAAAGTTCCTGTGGATGGCGACATTATAAGTGGTCGTTCATCGCTAGATGAATCTATGCTTACAGGGGAAAGTATGCCTGTAGAAAAATCAATAGGTGATGAGGTTATTGGTGCTACTATTAACAAAACAGGGGTCTTTAAGTTTAGAACGACAAAAGTTGGAAAAGATACTATGTTAGCACAGATTATAAAGCTTGTTGAGGAAGCACAGGGTTCAAAAGCTCCGATTCAAAAGCTTGTGGATGTGGTTTCCGCCTACTTTGTTCCAGCTGTAGTGATTACAGCAATCATAAGTTTTATACTATGGTGGGCCTTTGGTCCGGAGCCATCCTTAATCTTCGGGTTAACTACTTTCATCGCCGTTCTAATTATTGCTTGCCCTTGTGCACTAGGCCTAGCTACCCCCACAGCTATCATGGTAGGCACAGGTAAAGGTGCCGAGAACGGGATTCTGATAAAGGGTGCAGAAAGCTTGGAATCTGCTTATAAGATTAAGACTATCGTGTTTGATAAGACTGGTACTATTACTGTAGGGGAGCCCTCTCTTACAGACCTTATTGTTACTGACGATTTCCAGAAGGAAGAAGTTTTGCATCTGATAGCCTCGGTTGAAACTAGGTCAGAACACCCCCTAGGCGAAGCAATTGTTAAAAGTGCTAAGGAAAAAGGACTTCATCTGATTGAACCTGAGGAGTTTGAAGCAATTCCTGGCCACGGAATTTTAGCAAAGGTATTAGGTAAGGCTATACTCATAGGAAACCTACGATTAATGAAATCTAAGAATGTTGATTTCTCTGATAATATGCTAAATGTTTCGGATAAATTAGCCGATGAAGGTAAAACACCAATGTTTATAGCTATAAATGGAAATGCAATAGGGGTTATTGCTGTTGCTGATACTGTGAAGGAAACATCATTGAGAGCTATCAAAGAACTAAAACGGATGGGCATTGAAGTAATCATGCTAACCGGAGATAACAGGCGTACTGCTAATGCAGTTGGCCGTCAAGTCGGAATTGATCGTGTCCTTGCAGAGGTTTTACCGGAACATAAGGCACAAGAGGTAAAAAAACTGCAAGAGGAAGGAAAGGTTGTGGCTATGGTTGGGGATGGTATTAACGATGCTCCAGCATTAGCACAGGCAGATGTAGGTATAGCCATTGGAACAGGTACTGATGTAGCTATGGAAGCATCAGATATTACCCTTATCCGAGGCGATTTGCGGGGTGTTCCTACGGCAATTAGACTTTCAAAATCTACTATGGTTATGATATGGCAGAATCTGTTTTGGGCGTTTGCTATAACATTGTACTCATTCCAGTTGCAGCTGGTTTATTATGGCCCTTCTTTGGAATTATCTTAAATCCAATGCTTGCTGCTGCAGCTATGGCGTTTAGTTCAATTTCTGTTGTTCTAAACACTATGAGATTAAAAGCCTTTAAGCCTGCTGCTGAACTGATGGATTAAAGTTGGCAAAAAGCCAGAGAGCATTGTGAATGATATGCTCCCTGGCTTTTTCATTGTTCGAGTTCGTGCCATAGCTAGAATAGAATCTTAGTTGTGGTTAGGCATTAGATCAGGAGCCTGCGTGACGGGATGCTTATGATGACCGTTTCCAGGTTGCTCCATAGGCATGCTACTACTGTTGTGATTCATCTGATGATTTTGTCTCATATTATTCAGATGCTGATTATTCTGCATGGTTTCAACTGACTTACTACCGTAGTGCTCACTAATTTCTATATAATCCGCTCCAAATAAATCCTTTGCATCTATACCCATTAGGGATAATGCACTGGTGACATCCTTCTCTCGCAGGTTATCAAGACTTAAAGGCAAGTTCTTTTCCAGGCATTTTTCATAAACAAGATATTTTCCGAGGGAAACTTGTGCAGCTTTAGCTGAATCCATAACAGTTTCACTCGGACTTGTTACAATCATAGATCCTTGATAAGCAGATTTTTTCAATTCATCAAGAATGAATATCTTTAACTGGGTTTCGCTTATGTTAGGAATATTAATGTTATCTGGTTTTATAAAACTGCTGATGATAATATCCTGACTATTTGTTTTTAGATAACCTTGCTCCTTTGAGTATTGAATTAATTGCCCTAAAGCATCGTAAAGATTTTTACCCAACAGAGTATCTGTATAAGAACTGTCATCTAACTCAGCTATTTCTACCTGCGTCACCATACCTTCTTGGTTAAACCATATTTCCAATTCGGGATATAAAGCGATATTTAAATAGGCCGCCGATGCCGGGGGGGTGTTAAAGCTAGGTAGCAATCCGGTGAAAAGAATTAGCAATGCTGCGGCGGCCACCGCTAGTAATTTTTTATTAAAAAACATCGGTGGGGAGACTTCGACAAGCACAGTTGAACCAACCAGAGGATCCGGTTTTATCCTAGTATTAAGGTATTGACCTTCTTCAGTATAAACCAGTGCGTTTTTATGATTGTTCCTTAAAGCCAAAACTACAGCCTTTACCTTTGTCATTTAAAATTACCTCTTGGTTAATTAATTTTAGTAAATCTCTTTAGAACCGATAGGTTTGGGTCTGTTAGCAGTATTACTGTAGCAATGATGTATTTACGGCCCTTTTCTAGCACACGGTTACTTAAACCTGTTCTTTCAACCAATATTTTGGCTGGCAGTTTGCTATAATTTTTTAAGAAACCAAGTAGATCCGGATCATGGGCTACGGTCATAGCTACTTGCATTAACTTTTCCCTGGTATCCCGGTGCCGGGGCGAACAGCGAACTAAATCCTCTAAAGTAATATCATAACTTCTTAACTGTTGCTGGTACAGTTCAATGGTTTCAGCCATGTTTTCCTGCTTTATACGATCCTGATAGGAATGATGCGATTTTTGTTCCAGTATGCTAAAGATCCTATCTTCGGAACAGCCTTGTTCCTCTGCCAATAACATTTCATACTTGGCCGGATTTTTTCTGAAATAATCGTCAGACGGTGGTGGATTACGGTATATGCGAAGGAAGAAAAGGAAGCTCGTTGGTTAAACTCATAACAATCTATAGCCTCGTTGAAGGCAAGTAGGGCAATACTCAATTCGTCATCATTTTCCCAGCATAAATACCGTTTACAAATGCGGGAACTGACCTTGATGATGTAATCCCGGTGGTTTCGAATGAGTTCTTCCCGGGCCTTTTCTTCACCGTTTTTTGCTCTTTGTATCAACCCYTTGAGCGTAAAATTAAACATCGTATCCTCCACTAATATTGTATTCGTAAAAAGCACCGCATTTTATGTGGGCAAGAAATAAAAAAGCAAAATAGGCTACTTTTCTGCATTTTAATTGTAAGGATTAAAATTCACAGAACGGTCACAAAGGTTTAACATTATTGTTAAATTTAAAAGAATAAAAATATTGATTTATCGAGCCCACCTAAATTCTTTTTCTTCTACGAATTATTAGGTGAAAAGGAAAAAGGGAGTACATTAAAAGGGACTTCCATAATAATAGGAGGGTTTATAAATGTTTAACAAAAAAACTATTATCACCGGGGTTACTACTTTAGTGTTTGGAGCTTCAATGGTGGGGGCGGCCTATGCTTTGCCAATAAATAAAGATTCCAGGCAACTCCAGGAGCCACAGGTGCAAATGCAAATGATGTCGGGACAGCTAAACACCCAAGACGTGCCCATGAATAATCAAATGCCCGCACAAATGAACCAATATATGGGCCAAAACCAACATATGATGCAGAGCAATGAACAAATTGACCACCAACATATGTTTCATAATAACCAGGCTATGAGACACCAACCTAAGAACAGTTCCTCCATGTTAGGCAGTGGTCACATGGGCAACCGAAATATGGGATATCAGAACTCTAGGCAAAATAACTGACGGTATTTCATAGAAGAACTGTTGTGGTGAATTTCATAAGTATAAGAAAAAGGAACAGGCAAGTTTGGAACCTGTTCCTTTTTAATATTAAAATTCTTTCATCTAAATAAATAAGTTTTTTCTTATTCCCTAAATGTTCTTAATAACCTTTTTAAAGAATTAGTAACGTACACAATTTTTGCCTTCTCTTTTGGATTGATATAGAAAATCGTCTGCCAGCTTAAATAATTTATTTGCAGTTGTAGCTTCTTGGGAATATACGGCCAAGCCTGCAGAAATGGTAACTCGTTGGTTGGGGAAGTTATGCTGAGAGATTACTTTTATAATATTTTCCGCCAAGTTGATTGCGCTAGTTTTATCAGTTTCCGGCATTAAAAGCACAAATTCTTCGCCACCAAAGCGGGCCAGGATGTCTGTTTCTTTGATTTGCTCTCTAATTAATTTGGCTACAGTTTTTAAAACTAAGTTACCTGCATCGTGACCAAAATTATCGTTGAAACTTTTAAAATCATCTATATCAAAGAGGGCTAAAGATAGAGGTTTTTGAAACCGATTGACCCGGTCAATTTCAAAAACTGATAGGTTTTGGAAGTGCCTAAAATTGTAACTCCAGTTAATTCGTCATGAGTGGAGAGAAATGCTAATTTCTCTCTATGGCTTTTTTCCATATCCATGATATTTCCCACAAAGTAGATGATAGTTAAAAGTGTCCCTATTAATATATAATGGGCAATGTTATGCTCGAAGTGCTTACTAAAACATACAAAAAAGATAACTGCCGAAGCGAATAGAGAGAAAACGATTGCAACTTTCTTTCCAAAGCGCATTAGATAGATCAATACCAAGATTATATATAGCCGTCGTGATAACTAGTAGTAACTTTTGAATTAAGCAATGTGAAGGTGCTCATAAGCAGAAGGTCTATGCTCAAATGCAAATAGCCCCATGTACCCATTTGGGGCGAAGAGTTAGCCGTCTGAAACAACAACCATAAGCAGGAATAAAGAAAAAGGAGAACATAGCCCGCTATTGATATATAGTTGGTGTTGCCTTGATAAAGCTCTACAAGAATTATAAAAAGGGCAATAGCAATTCTGAACCGACCGATAATGAAATCCAATTGCCGGGTACGGGTAAGAACATCTTCCTCATGATAGGAAGTATTCTCCGAAAAGGGGTTATTCAATTTCATGGAGTTTCACCTTTCGCATGTAGTCTCCTTAATTATTCGACACAGCTTTGTATTTATAGAGGGGTTCATTAAGAATTATCACAAAAAGGTGTTACTTTTGTAACAGGGATGTGAACATTTCCCTGTATTATACTCCTAGATAGACAAGGCTTGATAAGGAGCTAGGTATTTTTATAGAAAGGGTGAAAAACGTGAGTTCAAGATGGTTTGGTTTATTTGGTTTTATTATGGTCGTGTTATTGGTGGCAGGACCGTTGGCCGGTAATGTGCTTGCTTCACCGGATAGTTCCGGCAATCCACATGCCGGACACGATATGAGTAATGTAAATAGCACCAAAGTGCAAGAAGAACTTTCGCATGATAATCATGGGATTATTGATAATCAGGGAGTAACTTCTTCTCATGACCATAGTACTACCAGTGGAGGACACGATTCTGCTAATGACCATGAAGCCAACAATGACGGGCATGACACAAATAATGCCGGTCATGGGCATGGTTCTAATAGCGAGGGTCACGGGGAAAGCAAAGGTGATCCTAACGCCCCACCTAACTGGTCAGCAATTTACGGCTTCGGAGCATTCAATCTATTGGTAATAATCATTGCGGCTGTTCTTAAATTTAAAACCGTTAGAAACGGGGTGAATTAAGTTGAACCAAAACAAGGGTAATCAATTTATGAAATCAATACTAAAAAGCAAATGGTACCCTGGTATTTTCCAGTGGCCGACCATAATAGTTTTTGCAGTTATTCTATATGAATTATTGATCGGAATTGCGGATTCCCACAACAATTTCGGTACCGCCATGACCTGGATTGTCTGGTGGCCCATTATACCGCTTGTTTTCCTGCTGGCAGGACGTTTCTGGTGTGCTATCTGTCCCTTTGCCACCTTAAGCGACATAATACAGAAATTTGTAGGGAATAAGAGAGCGGTACCAAAATTCTTACAAAAATACGGCATCTGGATAATTGACGCCATGTTTATTCTTATCACTTGGGCGGATCATGTATATGGTATCGTAGAGTCCCCCAGGGGTTCCGGAATTTTGCTATTAATGCTTATTACAGGGGTAATTGTTACCGGGGCATTTTTCGAAAGAAGAACCTGGTGCCGCTACCTGTGCTTTATCGGAGGCTTAGCAGGTAACTATTCAAGAGCTGGTGCTCTAGAGCTAAGAGGAACACCCGAGAAGTGTTCGAAGTGTACTGTTAGTGCCTGTTATAAGGGTTCAGAAAAGGCTCCTGGTTGTCCAATGTTTGAATTTCCAAAGACAATGGATAATAATGCCAGGTGTAATTTCTGCGGATACTGCGTCAAAAACTGCCCTAACGATTCTATCAGTGTTTCGGCACGAGTACCCTCTAAAGAGCTTTGGTTCATTCGCAAGCCTAAACTTGAGGAATCTTTCTTAGCTATTGTTATCTTAGGAATTGTACTGGTGCAGAACATTACTATGCTAGAGGTTTGGGCAGATATTCAGCAGTTCTTAGGCAAAATGCTTGGTACTGATAGCTTTAGTGTTATCTTTACAGCTGCCTTTATCATTGCAATGGCCATTCCAGCGTTATTAGTTTATCTAACTAGTTGGGTTGCATCCTTAAAGAACTCTGACACACCTCTGATGAATATAACCAGATTTGGTTATGCTTTAATTCCGATAGACTTTGCCGGTCACATGGCTCACAATCTATTTCACCTGTTGGCCGAGGGGAAATCAGTTATCTATACTGGTCTGGCCCTCTTCGGAATTAAGCACGAGGGAGCATCACCAGCTTTGGTGAGTATGGAGACCATTGTATTCCTGCAGTATGCTCTGTTAGCACTGGGTACCATTGGTTCAATCTATACAGCTTATCGTATCGCTAAGGCCAGCTACAAGAAAGAGCAAATTGTTGGTTCAGTGGTTCCCTTTACTATCCTAATGCTTGGACTGGTAGCCTTCAACATCTATCTGTTCTTACTGCCAATGTCTCACAGAATGTAAGAATCCAAAAACAGGTTGCCTTATGGGTAACCTGTTTTTAATCCAACTGATAAATTTAGAATATGAGCGTAGATAGCAAAAGTTCGAAGAAGAGTGCGAATGTCAATGAATTTCTTTACCACGTGATACTGGATTTGTTTACCAGTTTGCTAACGAAAAAGTTTACCACTTTACCAGGTTTTGATACTGAAAAAGTTTACCACATTGG
>AWVY01000051.1 GCA_004143605.1 Desulforamulus aquiferis | reverse complement strand
AAGTGCGGCATAGGAATGTGCGGCCGCTGCAATGTGGGCAGCAAATATGTCTGCAAGGACGGCCCGGTATTCACCAAGGAACAGCTGGATAAGCTGCCTAACGAATATTAATAGAATAGGTATTGAACGGATTCAGGGTCGGTAATTTACCGATCCCTGTTTATATTTTACTGTTAAGTAGTATAAATTATTATAGCTTTGTAACCAGCAAGTTTTGTTAGCAAATTGAGAAGCTAGGAAATTGCTAGCAATATGAGTATAATAAGTAATAATTGGCGTAAAATTGGACCAATGCACATAAAAGGAGAAATAGTTTAATGGAACAAGAGATAATACAAATTAAGGAACTGGCTCAAGAAAATCCCTTTGCTAAAACGCTAAATATTGAAGTGACAGAATTGAAACAGGGGGAATCTTGTATTGAAATTACCGTTGGGCCAAACCATTTAAACCCAATGGGCACATTCATGGGGGAGTATTATCAACCTTGGCAGATGTGGCCATGGCACCGCTATACGAACCCTGGGCAGAGTTGGGGTTACAGTTAACTTAAATACCAACTTTATAGCACCGGGTAAACCGGGCGAAAGAATCATAGCCAGAGGTAAGGTAGTACATCAAGGGAACACCATGATATCAACAGAGTGTAATATAACAAGGGAGGAGGATGTTTTAGCACGGTCCACAGGATTATGGTTTGCGGTGAAATAGCCTAAAATATTTATTAATTAGTACACATTATTTTCTAATCAATGGGAAAGACTTTATAAAAGTCTTTTTAAGGAGGAATTTAGTGTGACTAAGGATGTTATTGAGGCAATAGAACAAAGACGTAGCGTCCGCTCCTTTACATCTGAGGAAATACCCGAAGCTACTGTTGGTAGACTAGTGAGGCTGCTCTAAGAGCGCCCAGCGCAGGCAACCTACAGCCATGGAAGATGGTGGTGGTATATAACTCAGAAAAAAGGCAGGCCCTGGCAGCGGCCTGTCACCAACAGAGGTTTATTGCAGAGGCGCCTGTAAATATAGTGGTTCTGTTGGAAAAGGGTAAGTCAGCCGATGTATATGGTCAGAGGGGCGAAACATATCAGTATCAGGATATTGGCGCTGCAATAGAAAATATGCTGTTGGCAGCAACGGGTTATGGCTTGGGAAGCTGTTGGGTAGCTGCCTTTGAACAAGACAAAGTATCCCAGATAATAAAGGCCGGTGGAGATTTAAGGCCGGTGGCTATTATTGCCTTAGGACATAGTGCAGAGGATCCTAAACCTATTCCACGACGCAATCCCGATGATGTAGTCACGGTCATTCACTAGAAGAGAATATTATTATCATTAAGACCCCCTGGGGTCTACAGACTGTTGAAAAAGATACAACTGGGTTTTAATAATCCTGAACAGCGACATTCGGAGCAGTGGAAACAGCGCTTCGCGAAGCTGAGGATGCGAAAAKGGTGCCCGGACATGGACGTCCGGGCAAGCCTGAGGTAAACACGATGTTTACTCGAAGGCGCATGCCCGAAGCAAGGGATTAGCGCTGTCCACTGCGGAGAGAGGAGTCGTGAGGGAATATTAAAACCCGAATATAGGTAGTTTTTCGACACACCGAGGTGAGCAAAAGCTCGCCTATTTTTTATCTTGGCTAGGGCAAAGTTTTCTTTTACATTTCCCGGGATGTTCTAATTTCCTGTTTGTCCAAATAATCATTAACAGGACAGGTTCAATGGAGTGGTAGGGAAATGGAAAACTTCGAACACAAAATAATATTAATATTTTTCACTGCCCTGGGGATTATGCTGGGTGCGGTGCTGATAGGATCATTGGCTGCTGTACTGGTTAGGGAGCCTTCACTGGCTGTGATGCTTAAATTGGCCAGAGATATAAAGATATGGGCAATAGCGGCGGCCATTGGGGGAACCTTTTCCACCTTTGAAATCCTAGAGAGCGGACTGTTTAATGGTGAAGTTAGGGCGGTAATCAAACAGATTTTTTATATTGGCAGTGCTTGGCTGGAACTCAAGCAGGGTATTATCTGATCCTTGCCTTGTGTGGAGGTAATACCGAATGAGGGGCAGGATATTTGCAAGGCTGGCCTTAGTGGTGCTGGGGATCTTATTGGGGGCAGCGGGAACAAATATAATTATTGGTAAGCAAGTTGACCATCTTACCCTTGCTAATGTTACCCTACAGGATCAATTGGAGGATTTAGAAGAGGAGTTAGATAAGCTAAAGGAAAATCCCGTTAAAGAAAGGAAGCACATAATAACCTCAGTTGAAACCTTTCTTATATTAACCTCGAAGCAAGGAATTACCGATTATGATGAGATAAGGGTGGCCCTGGAAGCCAGTGAAAAGGTGGAGGAATGGCTTAAGCCACTGATCGGCCAAGAGGTGGAGGGGTTAGATACCCTTTGGATACCCAGCATAGTGGATAACCGAGAGATTGAAGCAAATGGTAATAAATATTTACTTAAAACTTATTTGGTAGTAATAAATGAAAAAATAACAGTTTATGTAAAGGCTACCCTTATTAAAGGGGAAGGTGGTGCCCAGTAGAGCACCACCTTTTGAATTATTATTGTAGTTTAATTTGTTTTACTTCTTCTAAAGTAGACAGGCTGTTTATTTTTATAAGCTGCTCCGAGATAGTGTAGAGGTTGTTATCGATAAACAGGGAACGCTTAACGGGGTTATATTGATTTTTTACAGGGGCATGTTCTATGGTGCCTTGGAGCTTAATGCCTTGAGCGGGGGAAATATTAAATACATAGACACCTTGCCAGCTCTGATGACCGGGCATGATTTCCCTTTCAGGCAGATCCATTAACCTAAAGGTTGAGTGATTAATAGGCAGTGCCAACAGATTCCTTTCTTTGTTGAATAGTACCGCCCGGTGGTCACGTAGAGCGGGGGAATCGGAATCATTCCTTTCTAAGACGTATTTGGACAACTCCCTGGGAGCGGAAGGATTGGTAACATCAAATAGGGCAATTTTAACACCCTGAATCCTGGTGGGAGTAGGCAGAATCATTTCCTGGTCTAACTGTGGTTCTAATTCTGAGACTTCCCGGCCTATGCCGATTAAGTGGTTTTCATCATATGGATGCAGGTAGTCAGAGTATCCGGGGATTTTTAGCTCACCCAATATTTTTGGTGAGCTAGGGTTGGCAAGGTCAACCACAAATAGGGGGTCAACTTGCCTGAAGGTTACCAGGTAGGCACGATCTCCCATAAACCGAGCGGAATAAATTCTTTCAGTGGGTGCAATACCTGTTATCTGACCTGCCAGATGAAGATCTGCATCTAATATATAAATATTATTTTTGCTTTCCCTGGGACCATTAAGTTTAAAATCCTGGGAGGTGGTGGCAATACGGAAGTAGTCCTTGTGTTCGTCCATGGAAAATTGATTAAGGGGGTGACCCTTCACTTCTCCCTGACCTTTATATTCCACCTGCCATTTTGTATGGCTAACTTATGAATGACTGTGCTATCAGCATCCTTAGCTATGGCAATTTGCCAACCTTCCATATATCTGGAGATTTTGTTCTCTAGTTCCTGGTTTCTTGTGGGGCCATTAACATAAGACTCAATTGCCCTTGCCAGTTGTTCAAATTTTTCGCCCTCAGTACCACCGGTATTTTGAAGGATCTTACTTTAACGGCTAAATCTCCGGGCAGTATATTAGGTAAATCATTAAAAAGTGTGCCCAGATGAACTGCATAGTCCGGGGTCTTAGGTCCGGTAAGATAGAGGTTGTTTTGTGAAGCATAAGTATTATGGGATGCTCCTGTCAAAAAAATCTTTTGACTTAATGAATTTGACTGGTCATCCAGGTTAATAGACAGCACCAAGGTATACTGATAGGAATAGTCGGGCTGATTAAAGTAGTGAATATCAGCGGGAGAAATGTTTAGGGACTGGCCATTATTAGCTATTTGGGGCAGGACAATTTTTTCCCCGCCCATGATTCCAGATTTATATTGCCATACAGGAGCATTGACGATGGCATATACATTCTTCTCGATCATCCTTGAAGTTACGTAATATCCGTTGCAGGTTATGTTTTGCAATAAAACCGGCTTTTTAGGGTTGCTAAGATCATATTTGTTGATAAACATTTTGTCAGTTGCTTTTCCAATTTCTTGTCCAAAGATAATTAGGATATTGTTGTTTATAAGGAGTTCGGAGGGACTTCCATTTATATTTATTTCGGATATTATTTCAGCTTGGTCCCCGGGATACACTTTGGCAATTATAACTTTTTCTCCTGAAATAACATATATATGCCTACCGTCCGTCTTGACTAGATCTGCTTCATCCACACCTTGGACCTGAATATTTGTACTGGAATAATCCGGTCCCGAGCCGTCTTGGGGTGCTGTTTCCTTAGAGCTAGATCAGCCTTTACAGGTTCCCCTGTAAGAATGGCCCTTCCATAACCAAAGCCCAGAAACCGGGCTAATTGCTGTTGCTTTTCGATATACTTCTCCATATCCCCATAGGAAGAAAAAGTATTCATATCTCCAGCAACTGAATCCTTGGGATGGGCAGATATTCCTGTGAGAACAATGGTGACTAAAAGCAGACTAAGGAGACCTGTAATAAGTAGCTTATCCTTTAACACTTCCCTCACCCTTTCTAATACTTCCTAACTGTTAGACGTAATATTTTCCTTTTTGTAGCTGGCTTTGGAAAATAATATAAATCCTGAAAGAATAAAAAAAGACAACCATAACACAAAATTTGTTATACTTTAGTAAAAACTAACGGGTGATAAGATGCTTTATAAAAGACTGCTAAAGTATATGGTTGCATTATCATTGGTGGGGATACTGGTAATAGTGGGTATTAACTGTTACATAAAGGAAATTGGTAAAAAGCATCAGCTAAATCCCTCGGACAGCTATTCGGCCCAGACAGCTATTGTACTTGGGGCATACGTTTCCCCCGAGGGAGTGTTATGTGACATGCTTAAGGACCGGGTGGAGACCGCTGTGGAGCTGTATCAACTGGGAAAGGTTAAAAAGCTTTTGATGACAGGGGATCACGGACAGGTCCTTTACGATGAGGTCAATCATATGAGAAGGTATGCTGAAAAATTGGGAGTGCCCACAGAAGATATCTTTATGGATCATGCGGGCTTTAACACCTATGACAGTATGTATCGAGCAGGGATGTATTTTTAGTAAACTCCGCCATCGTGGTGACCCAGGGGTTTCATCTGGCCAGGGCCGTCTATATCGCCCGCTCCATGGGCATTGACGCCAAGGGCATTCCGGCAGACAAGCATATCTATAGGGGTGCAGAATATAATGAGGCCAGAGAGGTATTAGCCCGAAATAAGGATTTTATTAATGTTCATATGATAAAACCACAGCCTAAGTTTTTAGGACCAACCATCTGCATCTCGGGAGATGGCAGGCAAACCCATGATGAATATTAAAGGTGTGTTAAATTGAATTTGTTTAACGCTAAGTATCACAGTGATTCTGATTTATTGGCAATTATTAAAGGGATAATACAAGAGCGGGATGGGGTAGAAAGGGACCTGGCCGGGTTGGAGGTAATTAATGACCCAACTAGAATGTCGGAATTGGCTAAGAGGCTTCATGAATTAAACCAATTATGTTACCCATTGGAAAGATTTATGGATTGCCTGAAGGAGATAAAGGATTTAGGGGAAATTTTGCAGGAAGAACTAACAGAAGCAGAATTGGGGCAGTTTACCGGACTCCTTGAGGGTCAGTCAGAGATTTGCCTGGAAATGGCCGGACAAGTATACCAGTTCCTCCTTGATAAAGGTTACCTGGATGAAGAAAAGGAAGATGATACGGATCTGGAAATACTCAAATTTATTGATTATGCTGGTCCTGAGTATGCTTGGAGGCTAGGTATAAATATTGGAATTAAAGTGGAGGAAGCCCGGCGCCGTCTAAGTTTACTGCTGGAAAAGGGTTATTTGGAGCGGGTTGAGGGTAACATGCTTGACAATTATCATCGGGCAAAGGATTGGACCAAGCACATGAACCATACCTACTATAGAATTACCAGGGAAGGTAGATTATACTTGAGAAGACTTCGTAGGGAATCCGAAGCCTAGTCAGGAGGTGGCCTTTTGCAGGAAGAAATAAAAGATCCGGCCCTAAGTTATGTTTTGGCCAATATTGATAAAATGTTGGTGCCGACCCTATTGTTTTTACTATACCAAAAACCATCCCATGGCTATGAGCTAATTCAAAAAATTCACGAATATAAGTACCATGATGTGGAAGCTGATCCTGCTACGGTATATAGAAACCTGAGGCGTATGGAGGAAGATGGACTGGTTATTTCTAAATGGCAGACAGGTCAGTCCGGTCCCGCAAGACGTTCCTATGAGCTTAGTCCGGCGGGGGAGGAGGCACTAAGCCGCTGTGTTGAGGTTATAGATAGCAAGGTTCAAAAATTACAGACCTTCTTAAATGACTACTATCTAGAGGTTAGGGGGAAGTAATTTGTCTAAAGTAATAAATATTCTCCACGCCGGAGCTTTGAGGTTACCCATTGCCCAGTGCTCAAAATTATTTAAAAAGGCTAACCCAAGTATAGAGGTAATTTTAGAATCCTATGGTTCTCGGGCTTGTGCACGTTCAATTAGAGAAGGCAATCAAGTGGATATTATTGCCCTTGCTGATCCCTTGTTATTTGACGAATTGCTGGTTCCAGAATATGTTGATCGTTATTACATATTTGCCAATGACCAAATAGTCCTAGCTTACGATGAATTTTCCAGGGGCAGCGATGAAATAACGGAAAATAATTGGACAGAAATCCTATCCAGGCCAGAAGTATCCTTTGGACGTTCTGATGAAAACCTTGATCCCTGTGGGTATCGTACCATGATGGTTTGGCAGTTAGCGAGAAATATTATCAAAAACCAGGCCTGTATCGTAGCCTAAACAACAAATGCACAGAGGCAATGATTTACCCCAAGTCCTACGAACTTGCATCCAGCGTTCTTGAGGCAATTTGGATTTTGCCTATATATATCTCTGTGTGGCTAAGCAGTTTGGACTTAAGCACATTTCATTACCTGACCAGGTTAACCTATCAAACCCAGCCCATGCCGCTTTTTACCAAAATGCCAAGATAGAACTTCAGGGTAAGCATCCAGGTGAAATAACCACCGTCCATGGAGCTCCAATAGAGTTTGCAGTGGCAATATCAAAAAATTCAGAGCACCCAGAAAATGCAAAGGTCTTTTTGGAGCTTATTTTAAGTAAGAGGGGTCAACAAGTATTAGAGAATTGTGGACTGGTACCCTATTGAATTTCCCCAGGTAAAATCTTTCTGGCAACTCCGGTTAACTCTGCTGATTCTTCCACCGCCCTGGCAACTGCCGGGGCAACTTGTTCATTAAATATAGACGGGATAATGTTTTCCGCCCCCAGTTGTTCTTCTGTTACTATTTCTGCCAGGGCATTGGCTGCCGCCAAACACATTTCTGTGTTGATGGTTCTGGCATGACAATTTAAAGCTCCCCTGAATAGGCCTGGGAATACTAGGGCGTTATTAATCTGATTGGGGTAATCAGAACGACCTGTGGCTATTACCCCGGCAATATCGTAAATTTCCTCTGGCTGGATTTCGGGCTCAGGGTTGGCCAGGGCAAAAACCACAGGATTGTCAGACATGCTAAGAATATCCTCACGGTTCAATTGGCCTGGACCCGATACCCCAATGAAGGCATCTGCTCCTTTGATGACCTCTTTTAGACTACCTTTAACCTCACGGGGATTAGTATTTTCGGCAACCCACAGTTTAGATAACTCCTCAGGTTTATTAGCCTTGCTAATGGCACCCTTCCGGTCGCAAACAATAATATCTGCTACCCCCGCATTAATTAACAGCTTTGTAATAGCTATCCCTGCGGCCCCGGCCCCATTCAAGACAACCTTAATATTATCAATCTTTTTACCCACCACCTTTAAAGCGTTGATTAAACCAGCCAGGGTAACAACGGCTGTTCCATGCTGATCATCATGAAAAACCGGTATTTGCAGCCTTTCTTTTAAAGTTTCTTCAATTATAAAGCATTTGGGTGCTGCTATATCCTCAAGGTTAATGCCACCGAAGGAGGGGGCCAGGGCAATTACCGCATCAATTATTTGCTGAGGCTCGTGTATATCCAGGCAGAGGGGAATGGCATCAACATTGGCAAATTGTTTGAATAATACTGCCTTGCCCTCCATCACCGGCAAGGCAGCAGTTGGACCAAGGTTTCCCAGACCCAGGATAGCCGAACCATCCGTTACTATGGCTACTGTGTTTCCTTTCATTGTCAATTTATAAGCCATATCAGCATGTTCATCTATTGTTTCGCAAATTGCAGCAACCCCTGGAGTATATACCAGGGATAAATCCTCCCAATTTAGAACCGGACGTCTGGGATTGACTTCGATCTTTCCACCAAGATGCCGGTTAAACACACGGTCAGCCACCTGAAGGATTTGGACCTGGGATATCCTTTGCAATGCCTCTAGAAGGCTGTTATAGTGATTGCGATCCCGTAAACGCACCATCAGTTCTCTTGTTACGTGGGAGGGAGAGGCAGAAATTAAATCAATTGCACCCAGACTTCCCCCCTCCTGGGCTATGACACTAAGGACCTTTGCCAAATTTCCGGGCTTATTCAATAGCTTCAGTTTTATGGTAATGTTTAGGGACATGGCCATATAATAAACCTCCATTTACTTAAATAACTGTAACTATAAGATATTATTAAGTCCTACATTTTGATTACCAATAATAATAGATAATAACCTACATTAATAGCTCAAAATATAGTATGTTATTTTTGCAATATTTTTATTTTTTAAGGTTTTAAAATAGCTGTTGACATGGTGACTCCAGGGTGGTACTTTTTAGTAGTGGAAACTGAGGGAACCGAAGGAGTTTCCTGAGGGAGGTACAAATGAGAGACAGTATAATTCAAGCAGCAACTGAAGAGATTGGTAAATATGGTTTTAGGAAATTTACTATTGATGATATTGCAAGTAGTTTAGGAATAAGCAAGAAAACCGTATATAAGTACTTTAGTAGTAAAAAGGAACTCATTAGTAGTGTGGTGGAGAATCATTTAGAAATGGAAAAAGCCAGTGCCTTAGAATCTATGCAAATTACAGGTAGCATCCTTGATAAATTAAATGCAGTGGTTTTTTGCTATGGACAGGAAAAGGCACCGGAATGGATTATTGAGGAATTACAGCAATACTTTCCAGAGGAGTGGGAGAAAGCCGCAGAACTTAATGAGCTGAAGAGCGGGGTGATCAGGGAATTAATTCAAAGGGGTGTTGAATCAGGAGAATTAAGGGATGACATTCGCCCGGAAATTATTTGCTTAACATTAGATAAAACCATAGATGCATTGTTTGATTACAAAAACCTCCACAAATATGACCTCACCATTAGTCAAGCTATGGAGGATGTTAAAAGGATTGTCTTTGAAGGTATTTTAAAAAAAGAATAATTAAGTGTGAAGGGGAACAGAGAAGCATGAGTTTGAAGTGGAAGTTATGGTTAATTCCTGTGGTGGCAGTATTGGCCTTTGGTATTTTAAGGGGAGGAGCCTTTGGGGAAAAGAGGAGATTATTGATTCAGATGTTCATGTCCAAACTGTAGCAGCTGGTGAAGTAATCAAGGTAAACAAAGATAGCGTGTTATCCCTTACTGGTAATGTTGAAGCCTATCAGCAGGCTGTAATTAGTGCCAAGGTTTCCGGCAGAGTTGAGCAAATTGTAGTGGAAAATGGTACAGCAGTAGCAGCAGGCCAGGCTCTGGTCCGTATGGAAGAAAAGGATTTTGTTAACGCACTGGCCATGAACCAGGCAGCCTTAAAGAAGGCGGAGACCAACCTGCTCACAAATCAAAATAACTTCCAAAGATTTGAAGAGCTACATAAGCAGGGGGCAGTTTCCCAAAAGGATTTTGAGGACATAGAAATGGCCCTTAAAATTGCCGAAGCAGATGCTGCTTCAGCAGCGGCGGCAGTTTCCAATGCAGAAGAAGCTTTGCGAAATGCCACAATCAGCTCGCCCATAGGTGGTATGGTTGCTAACAATAATGTTAAGACAGGCCAGATTTTGGCTCCAGGTGTTTCCCTTATGTCTGTTGAGAATATTTCTTCGGTCTATGTGGTGGTAAATATAGAGCAAAATGATATCACAAAAATAAAAAAGGACTTAAGGCAGAAGTAACTGTAGAGGGTTCTCAAGACCATTCCTTCGAAGGGGTGGTTGAGCTGATCAACCTGTGGCTAGTAAAGGGGCCAGGGTTTTTGAAACTAAAATTAAGGTAGAAAACCCAAATCAAGATTTAAAACCTGGTATGTTTGCTAAGGTTCAGATAAAAACCGGGGATTCTACAGAGGTACTGGCCGTTCCCCAAACCGCCCTGACTACTCTACAGGGTATGTTCTTTGTTTTTCTGCCTGAAGATGACAAGGTTAAAAGACAACAGGTAGAGGTTGGTCAGTTAATTGGTGATATGATTGAGGTTAAGTCGGGACTTGACCAGGGACAGCAAATAGTAATTACAAATGTTAATAAGCTAAAGGACCAGGACACTGTAAAAATCGCCAAATAACAGGAGGATAAACCATGTTTCTAACCAACCTGAGCTTAAAAAGGCCGGTTTTTGCAACAGTTACAATCCTGGCCCTGGTGGCATTAGGAATTATCAGTTATATCGGTCTTAATATAAATGACTATCCTGAAGTGGAGTTTCCCTATGTATCAGTTACCATAGTTCAACCAGGTGCTTCACCACAGCAGATTGAAACAAAAATTATTCATAAACTGGAAGAAGCAATGGGACAAATTTCCGGAGTAAAGCATATTTATGCCAATGCCCAGGAAGGTGTGGCCATTGTTTTTGCGGAGTTCAGCTTGGAAACTAAGGCTGATGTAGCTGCCCAGGATGTGCGGGATAAAATTGGCACTATCAGGGAGATTTACCCCAGGATGCAGAGGAACCAATTATTGCCAGGTTTGATCCGTCTGCTCAACCCATTGTATCTCTGGCAATAACAGGTGATGCTTCCCTAAGGGAAATGACTACCATTGTAGATAATTTAATCAAACGCAGGATCGAGACTGTTAATGGTGTAGGTGCCATTAATGTTTATGGTGACATTAAGCGGGAGATCCAAATAAAACTCGATAAAAATAAGCTTGCTGCCTATGGGATAACTACCTCGGAAGTAGTAAGCAGTTTGCGCAGTGAGAACCTGGAGATTCCCGGAGGGAAAGTAGGTAGCGGTGATAGGGAAATTACCATTCGTACTGTGGGAAACATAAGTACCGTGGAGCAGTTTGCCAACCTCCCTGTGGCCAGACGGGAAGGCGTTCAGCTTTTTGTTAAGGATATTGCAGATGTCGAAGATGGTATCAAAGAGCCTGATAGTATATCCCACTATCAAGGTAACCCTGCCATTGGCCTGGATGTAATTAAACAGTCAGGAACAAATACCGTGGTGGTCGGGGATCAAATACTTAAAGCGGTGGAGGAATTAAAAAAGGAGTTGCCCCCGGGAATAAATGTAGAGGTGGTAAAGGATAACTCCGTATATATCAAGGATTCTGTAAATGATGTTACAAGAACCCTGGTCGAAGGCGCAATTCTTGCTGTTGTAACAGTATTCATTTTCTTAAGGAATTGGCGCAGTACCTTAATTGCCGCTGTATCTATCCCCACTTCAATCATTGCTACTTTCTTTGCTATGAAATTGTTGGGTTTCACTTTGAACTTTATGTCCTTAATGGCTTTATCACTATCCATTGGTCTATTGATTGATGATGCTATAGTTGTAATTGAAAACATTGTAAGACATTTAAATATGGGTAAGACTCCCTTTGAGGCTGCCAAGGAGGCAACTGCAGAAATTGGTTTGGCGGTTACCGCAACTACCATGACTGTTGTTGCAGTTTTCCTACCCGTTGGCATGATGACTGGTATCGTTGGTCAATTTTTTAAACAATTTGGCATTACTGTTGTATGTGGTATTCTGGTTTCCCTGTTTGTATCCTTTACCTTGGTGCCATTATTGGCTTCCAGGCATTTAGAAAAGGAAGAGCATAGCAAAAAAGGGATACTAGGAAGATTTTTAAACTGGTTTAATAATGGCTTTGACAATCTAGCAGTTCGTTACTCAAATTTCCTTAGGGTTGTTTTAAGGAATCGCTGGAAAACAATTGGTTTGGCTATGCTTTTATTTTTTGGTAGCCTAATGCTAATACCTTTTCTCGGTTCAACCTTTATCCCCAGTTCTGATATGGGTGAATTATATGTGGCGGCGGATCTTGACTCCGGACTTAGCTTAGTTGCGGCGGGAAAAATAACAGGAGAATTAGAAAAGGCTATCAATGAATATCCTGAGGTAGTTAAGGTCTACTCCACAATTAAGTCTGATAAATTAGATATATTTATCAAGCTAGTGGATAAAGGAGATAGAAAGCTTAGTTCTGATCAAATTGCAGCAGACATGAGGAAAAGGTTAAATACTTATCCTGGTGTTAAAGTAACCATCAACCAGCAGGCAGGCATGGGTGAGGGGGCAGAGGTTAATTTCAGAATTCTTGGTGACGACCTGGAACAGTTGCAGATCTATGCAGAAAAAGCCAAGTCTATCATGGAGAGTACTCCTGGTTCTGTAGATGTGGCCAGTACTTACAAACCGGGTAAACCTGACGGTAAAATAGTAGTTGATAATCATTTGGCCGCTGATCTGGGGGTAAGTACCGCCCAAATTGCCGATACCCTGCGTACGTTATTTAATGGTGTGGTGGTTAGTCAGTTTGAAGAGGGAGAAGAACGCTTTGATGTGCGGGTAAGATTAACGGAAAATCAAAGGACCAGTCTGGATGATTTAAGTAATATATATCTACCCAGCCGTAATGCTCCTGAAGATGGGGGAGCAGCGCCAATGATTGCCTTGAGTCAGGTGACTAATACAGAGTTCTCTACTGCTCCCAGTGTTATAAACCGTTTTGACAGAAATAAAGAGATCGTGCTTTCTTGCAACCTGCAGGGGATCTCCATGGGTGAGTTTAACAAGGCATTCCAGGATAGAATTGATAAAGAATTAAGCTTACCTCCCGGTTACAGAGTCTACGAGGGTGGAGATGCCGAAATGATGGGAGAAACCTTTGTAGCAATGTTTTTAGCTATGATAACCGCAGTATTGTTTATATTCTTCATTTTGGCAGCTCAGTTTGAAAGCTATATAGACCCCTTTTCAATTATGTTATCTATACCTATGGCCATGATCGGGGCTATTTTCTCCCTGTTGCTTGTGGGCAGTGACCTTAGCCTTATGTCTATGATTGGTATTATTATGCTCATGGGTCTGGTGACTAAGAATGCTATCCTGCTCATTGACTTTACCAAGCAGCAGCGGGCCAAGGGAGTGGAGAGAAATGAGGCACTACAGCGGGCTGCCATGGTTAGGTTGAGACCAATTATTATGACCACCACTGCCATGACTTTAGCAATGATGCCCCTGCACTGGCCTTAGGACCAGGTGCCGAGGGAAGGGCCCCAATGGCACATGCCATCATCGGGGGATTAATAACTTCTACCATGTTAACTCTTGTTGTTGTGCCGGTTATTTATTCCATATTGGATGATTTAAAGGTGAAGGGCCAAAGGCTTAAAGAATTACCTAAGGCTGTATCCTCACGATTTAGCCGTTCATCTTAATAAATTTAAAAGCTAATACCTGTCCAGGGGGCAGGTATTAGCTTTTAAAACATAAATACGTTATTATTGGCGTAGAATGAATAGTGCTAAGGAATGGTTATTTGGCCAAGAAGATGACCTGATATAAAAATTAAGGTTTTAACCTATGTTTTCCTGTTATAATGTAATTGTTTGCAAAAAAAGATAATTAAGGAAAGGAAAGATTATGGAACACTTATTTACAGCAATAATCCTTGGAATTGTTGAGGGTTTAACGGAGTTTATACCTGTTTCCTCCACCGGGCACTTGATCCTAGCGGGAGAACTACTGAATTACACAGGGGAAGAGGCGGCAACCTTTCAAGTATTTATTCAATTAGGCGCTATCCTTGCAGTTGTGATATTATACCGTGAACGTTTTGCGAGATTTCTAACCCGTAAAAATATATCGGATGGTCTAAATTTTAGGCAGAATGAGTTGAATTTTATGCATGTAGCTATTGCAATCCTACCTGCTTTTATATTTGGCTTCCTTCTGCATGATCTTATTAAGGAATACCTTTTTTCTTCAGGGACAGTTCTTATTGGCCTGGTAATTGGTGGTATCTTTATGATTGTTGCAGAAAGGCTACCTATTCCCACCTTTTCCAGAGATTTAGATAGAATTAATTTCAGACAGTGTTTTGTGATCGGTATTACCCAGTGCTTATCCCTTTGGCCCGGTTTTTCCCGTTCAGGGGCAACCATTGCCGGTGGCTTGGTGGCAGGGCTTAACCATAAGACTGCGGCAGAATTCTCCTTTATTATTGCAGTTCCCGTTATGATTGCTGCAACGGGATATGATTTATTGAAGTCCTGGCATTTGATCACACCGGACTTTATGTTGACATTGGCTGTTGGTTTTGTAGTATCTTTCCTGGTTGCTGTGGCAGCAATAGTAGGATTTTTAAAATTACTGGCTAGGACCAAGCTTACACCCTTTGCAATATACCGTTTTGTCTTAGCGGGAGTTTACTATTTTGCCATATTGAGGTAGATGAGAAGACACACCCAAGGGTGTGTCAGACTGTTGAAAAAGCTACAACTGGGTTTTAATAATCCCGAGCAGCGACATTCGAGCAGTGGAAACAGCGCTTCGCGAAGCTGAGGATGCGAAAATGGGTGAGTGGACATGGACGTCCGC
>AWVY01000050.1 GCA_004143605.1 Desulforamulus aquiferis | reverse complement strand
TGGCTCCGGTGAATTTTAACTGTCCCGGGCAAATAGTTATTGCCGGTGAAATGGCGCCCTTGAAAAGGGCTATGGAGCTATGCCGTGAGGCTGGGGCTAAAAGGGCGATAGAGTTAGCAGTAAGTGGCCCCTTCCATTCCCAGCTAATGCGTCCTGCGGGGGAAAAGCTTGCCCAGGTATTGGAACAGGTTGAATTTACTGAACCAAAGTGCCTGTTGTTGCAAATGTAAATGCAGATTATCTAGCTTCTTCTACTGCCATAAAAGAGTCCCTAATCCGCCAGGTCTATGGTGCAGTTCTCTGGGAGGACAGTATTTCAAAGATGGCCCAAGAGGATATTTCTACCATGGTAGAACTTGGTCCTGGAAAGGTTTTATGCGGGCTGGTGAAGAAAATTAATAAGGAAATAGTCACCAGCAACGTAGAAGATTTGACAAGCTTGGAAAAAGTCCTTGCACAGTTCAAGGAGGTTGGCTAAAATGTTTCTGAATGGCAAAGTTGCAATAGTAACTGGAGCCTCCAGGGGAATAGGTAAGGCTATAGCCTTAGCCCTTGCTGGAGCCCAGGCAGATGTTGTAGTAAACTATGCCGGTAGAGCCCAGGCAGCGGAAGAAACTGCTGAAACTATTAGACAGCTGGGTCGCCGGGCACTGGTGTACCAGGCCGATGTATCTGATAGCCAGCAGGTCCAAAGTATGGTTGATGCCACAATAAATGAGTTTGGGAAAGTGGACATACTGGTGAATAACGCGGGGATTACCCGGGACAACTTAATCCTGAGAATGAAAGAAGAGGATTGGGATAGTGTTCTGACAGTAAACCTAAAGTCAGCCTTTAACACTATTAAGGCTGTAGCCAGACCAATGATTAAAGCTCGTTATGGTCGCATCATTAATATTTCATCCGTTGTAGGTCAATATGGAAATGCCGGACAGGCAAACTATGCGGCAGCAAAGGCAGGCCTAATTGGTTTGACTAAAACCATGGCCAAGGAACTCGGCACAAGGAATATAACCGTTAATGCTGTGGCCCCAGGTTTTATTTCCACTGAGATGACCGAAAACCTGAGTGCCGAAGCCAAGGAGAAACTTACTTCTGCCATTGCCCTTAATCGTTTGGGCAATCCAGAAGATGTATCCAGCTTGGTAGCCTTTTTAGCCAGTGATTTTTGCAGCTATATTACCGGTCAGGTAATTGGTGTTGACGGCGGTATCATGATGTAAGAGAACCGCATGATATCCCGGAAGGGGGTGAATGGTTTGGCAACTTTTGATAAGGTAAAAGCAATTATTGTAGATCAACTGAGTGTTGATGAGGCAGATGTTTCCTTGGAGGCTTCTTTTGTTGATGATCTGGGAGCAGATTCTTTAGATATCGTTGAGCTGGTAATGGCCTTGGAAGAGGAATTTGGTTTAGAAATTCCCGATGAAGAGGCAGAAAAGATACGCACAGTAGCGATGCCGTTAAATTCATCCAAGAAAGACAGTAATTAAGGAAAAGTCCCGGCAAAATACTTTTCCGGGACTTTTTTCAAATGTAAGGAGGAAATCAATTTGTCTAAGCGGGTTGTTATAACCGGTATGGGGATTGTTTCGCCCGTTGGTACCGGACTGGACAATTTCTGGACCGCACTGACTTCAGGCGTATCTGGTATTGCCAGAATAACCAGGTTCGACCCGTCCGATTACACTACACAGATCGCAGGTGAAGTTAAGGACTTTGACTTCTCTGGATACATAGATAAAAAGGAAGGCCGCCGCATGGACCGGTTTTCTCAATATGCCGTTGTTGCTGCAGGCATGGCTATAGAAGATGCGAGCCTGAATTTAGACTCTATTGACCGGGAACGCACCGGGGTAATCGTCGGTTCGGGTATTGGCGGTATGGAAACCTTCGAGGATCAATGCAGGGTTTTAGTCAATCGGGGTCCTGGCAGAATAAGTCCCTTCTTTGTCCCCATGATGATTGCCAACATGGCTGCTGGGCAAATCGCTATCAAGTATGGACTCCAGGGTCCTAATATCACTACTTTGACTGCCTGTGCTTCCAGCGGCAATGCATTGGGAGATGCTTTTAAACTTCTTCAACGTGATGATGCAGATATTGTTATCACCGGTGGAACGGAAGCCCCCATAACACAGCTGGCTGTGGCCGGTTTTTGTGCTGCCAGGGCAATGTCTACCAATAACGACAATCCTCAGGGTGCCAGCAGACCCTTTGATGCCAATAGAGATGGGTTCGTTATGGGTGAGGGGGCAGCCATGATGGTTATGGAAACCTTGGAGCACGCAGAGAAGCGTGGTGCCCAGATATATGCTGAGATCGTAGGGTATGGTAGTTCCTGTGATGCCTATCATATAACAGCTCCCGATCCAAATGGCAAGGGTGCAGCCAATGCCATGAAGATGGCCCTGAAGGATGCAGCACTTAGCCCTGCAGAGGTTCAGTATATTAATGCCCATGGAACCTCCACTCCCGCTGGGGATCCCGTTGAGGTTGGAGCCATTAAAAATGTTTTTGGTGATGCCGCCGGTAAATTAGCGGTAAGCTCTACCAAATCAATGACTGGTCATATGCTGGGTGCTGCCGGTGCAATTGAAGGAGCAGTTTGTGTGATGGCTGTTAAAGAAAATTTAGTGCCGCCCACCATAAACTATGAGACCCCAGATCCTGAATGTGATTTGGACTTTGTACCCAATAAGGCTCGTAAAATGAATGTAGATGTGGCCTTGACCAACTCCTTTGGTTTTGGCGGTCATAACGTTACTCTGGCTTTTAAAAAGTTTAAAGCTTAGGATCCGGGTGATTAATTTGTCTAAATTGGATGAAAGTATTAATAGCTTAAAATCCAAGCTGGGGTTCAAGTGGCAGAATCCATCACTCCTAACCCAGGCCTTGACACACAGTTCCTGTGTGCATGAAAGCCGGGGGCATGGCTTGTGCCACAACCAGCGTCTTGAATTCCTAGGGGACGCGGTATTAGAGCTTTTGATAAGTGAGCATTTATATAATATGTTCCCGGATCGGACCGAAGGGGAACTGACGAAAATGAGGGCCGCATCTGTCTGCGAGCCATCTTTGGCTAAGGTTGCTAGAGGTTTGGACTTAGGCCGTTGCCTGCGCATGGGGCGTGGTGAAGAGCGTTCCGGTGGCAGGGAGCGGCCATCCATCTTGGCAGATGCCTTTGAGGCCCTGCTGGGAGCCATCTATCTGGATCAAGGGCTGGAAGTATCCCGCAGGATTATCCTGGAGTGCTTAAATCCCATAATAGACGATGTGGTTGCAGGTAGGTTGGATAGGGATTATAAAACTGAGCTGCAGGAAATACTGCAGCAGACTTCCCCGGAGCCTTTATCATACGTCATTACCAATGAAACAGGTCCTGATCATGATAAGACCTTTACTGCCGGTGTGATTTACAAGGGTAAAATTATCGGTCAAGGTAGCGGTCATTCAAAGAAGGAAGCGGAACAAAGGGCTGCTAAGGATGCCTTTTCACACCTAAAGGTATCTAAGGGCGTAGGCCACAAACCAGGTGTCTAACAGCAAGGACTACAGGGGGCAGGAAAAATTGTGTCTCAAGAGATTGGATATCCAGGGCTTTAAATCCTTTGGTGATCGTCTAAGCCTGGAATTAAACCCAGGCTTAACGGTGGTTGTTGGTCCCAACGGAAGCGGTAAAAGTAATATTTCCGATGCCATCAGCTGGTGCTTGGGTGAGCAAAGGCCAACTACATTAAGGGGTTCCCGGATGGAGGATATCATATTTGCCGGAAGTGATAAACGGAAACCCGTAGGGTTGGCAGAAGTATCACTGGTTTTAGACAATACGAGTCAGATATTTTCACTGCCCTTTAATGAAGTATCCATTTCCCGGCGTCTTTACAGATCTGGTGAAAGTGAATATTTTATTAACAAGACGCCCTGCAGGCTCAAGGATATCCAAGCCCTTTTTATGGATACCGGATTAGGCCGCGGGGCCTACTCAATTATTGGGCAGGGCAAGGTTGACGAAATACTCAACAGCAGACCAGAGGAAAGGCGCTCTGTGATAGAAGAGGCTGCGGGTATAGTAAAATATCGCCACAGGAAAGAAGAGGCGGCCAGAAAACTATCCTCAGCCCAGCAGGATTTAGACAGAATTTCAGACCTGATTGATGAGCTGGCTGCCAGGATTGAGCCCCTGGAATTAGAAGCCAGAGGCTAAAAGGTATAATCAATTAAGCCAGGAGTACAATGGTCTGGAGTTAGCCTTGTTTAAAAGGGATTGGCAAGACCTTAATCAACGGCAGCAGGAAATAGTCAATGAATTAGAGCAGGCAAAACTGGCCTTGGACAATCAAAAACCAGAAATTGAGGCCAAGCTAAATGAAACTAAGGTCAAACTTCAGAGTATTGATGATAGTCTCTCCAGGATTAGAGAGCAAGGTTTTATTCTTGATAGCAATTTGGAGACCATCCAGGCCAAAATTGATTTACTAAGCCAACAAATCAATGACTCAGAGAAAGAGAAGGAACGGGTAGCGCAAGAGGTAGCAGCATCCCATGAATCACGCTCCAGGTTGCTGGAAGAATTAAATGGTGAAAAGGACAAGCTTAACAAGCTAAAGGAAGAAATCCTTACCCAATCAAAGGAAAGCCAGGAGAAAAAGCTTAAGCAGCTTGAAGGGGATATTAAGGAAAAACAGATTGCTTTGGATAACTATAACAGTGATGTGATTGAACAGCTAAATTATGTGGCACAACAGAAAAGCCTTAGGAATCAAGCACTGGATCGTAAAGAGCAATTAAACCAAAGGATGAACCATCTTGATAGGGTTAGTGGGGAAGCAAAGGAACTGGAAGAGTCCCTCCAAAATGAAATTTCCCTTGCCAGGATCTGGTTAGTGAAGTAAACAGTGAAAAAGATGATTTAATAACTCAGGAGGGGCAAATAAACACCCGGCTTGAAAACATAAATAGAGAAGTCTTAGCAATTCAAGAAACTCTTTTATCGACTAAGGAAGAAATGGTGCTAAGCATAGCCGCCTTAAAGTATTAGAAGAAAGCCTTAGCTCTCACACCGGATTTATGAGACCTGTGCGGGAACTATTAAAAGCTTCTAAGAATCATAGAGAGCTTAGGGGAATATGCGGTGCAGTGGCGGATCTTATCAAGGTACCGGAAGGTATGGAAACTGCCCTTGAAGCAGCCTAGGGGGTTCACTGCAAAATTTAGTGACAGAAACCTCCGCCCAAGCTAAGGAAGCCATTGCCTATTTAAAGAAAAACAATTTAGGGCGGGTAACCTTTATGCCCCTTGATTCGTTAAAGCCCACCATGCCGGGAGATTTAGAAAGACAAGCCTTAAACTGCCTGGCGTCATTGGCCTGGCTGCGGGGCTTATTGAGTCAGATGAGAAGTACCGCAGGGTGGTGGAACTTCTGCTGGGTCGTTTGGTTGTGGTGGATAACCTTGATCATGCCATTGAGGTAGCGAAGAAAACCCAGCAGCGGCTAAGGTTAGTTACCTTATCAGGGGAGTTATTTCATCCAGGAGGTTCCCTTTCAGGCGGCGGCCTTAATAAAAGTACCGGGGGGATGCTGCACACACGCCGTGAAAAGGATGGTCTGGTAAGGGTAGTTCAAGATCTGCAAGGTAAAGTACAAAGGGCTACGCTGATTATGCAGAGAAGCAGGGAATGCAGCAAGCCTTGGAAAAGGAATTGCAAGCTATTCGTCAGGGTTCAGTTGACCTTGGCTTAAAATTACAGGCTGCAGAAATGGAACTGCAAAAGTCAGAGGAAGGTTTAAATAGGGCCAAGGAACGTAATAATGAAAATCTATGGGAATCAGAAAATATAAAACAGGAGATTCTGCACTGGTCTTCAGTAGAAAAAGCCGCTGCTGAAAAGCTTGCAGAGCTAGAGCTAGAGCTGGAAGCCTTACAGACTAACTTTGCTGCAACCCAAAGTAGCCTGGCAGCCGCCAGGGCAGAAAGGGAAGAACTGGAAAAGGCAGTGAATTTAGTAAAGGTTCTTCAGGCGGAGACCCGGCAGCAAATTATAGGTACAGACAAGATCGTAAACAGATTGGAACAAGAATTCCAGGCAAAAGAATTGTTTATTAATAACTCTGGTGAAGCATTAGAACAAATTCAAATAAGAATAATTGAGCTTGAATCAAAGCGGGAACAGCTAACAAGGGAACTAAAGGAGCTTAAATCAAGCAGAGCTCAAATAGCCAATGAACTGGTTCTAGAAGAGGAAGAAAGAAAGACGATAGCTGAGCAGGTTTTGAATTTTGAGCAGAAGCTGAATATAATTCAAGAAGAATGGCAAAGGCGGGCCCAGGCAGTACACTCCTTAGAATTGCAATTGGCCAGGGTTCAGACGGAGTTAAATATTTTAACAAGCAGGTTTGAGGAACTGGGAATATTAGATCCCCATGAATTAGACATAGAGCCTGTGTCCAATAAACGTCAGGCAAAGGGGAACCTAGCTGAATTAAAACGGTTAATTGAAGAAATGGGGCCGGTTAATGCAAGGGCTGAGTCAGAATACCAGGAAGTAACTGAACGATATAACTTCCTCCAGGGACAAAGAAAAGATCTGGAGGAAAGCAAGCTAACCCTAGAAGGTTTAATTAGAGAACTTGATAAGCTGATGGCCAGCCAGTTCGAGGAGGCCTTTGAACGTGTTAACAATAATTTTACCAGGGTATTTAGCCAGCTGTTCGGGGGTGGGGACGCATCAATGGCCTTAACTGAGGGAAATTCCCTTACCTGTGGCATCGAGATAACAGCCCGGCCTCCGGGTAAGAAAAGTCAAAGCCTTTCTTTGCTGTCTGGAGGCGAACGGGCATTAACAGCCATTGCCCTACTCTTTGCACTATTACAGTTTAAGCCCAGCCCCTTTTGTGTGTTGGACGAAATTGAGGCGTCCCTGGATGATGCCAATGTCAAGCGTTTTGCAGACTATTTATCCCGGGCCTCGGATGATGTACAGTTTATTGTTATAAGTCACCGTAAAGGAACTATGGAGAAGGCCCAGTACCTTTATGGGGTAACCATGGATGAAGCCGGAGTAACCAGATTATTATCTATGTCTTTGGAAGATAATAAAGGAACCCGGAGATTGGCCTAGGTCACCTTTGATTATTGACACAGCTATTTCTTGGCAGTATATTATGGACAGGCCTTAAGGGGCATGAAGCGGTTACTGGGAGGTATGGCAAAGTGGGCTTTTTTAGCCGTTTAAAGGAAAGTTTAACAAAAACCAGAGAAAGCTTCGTTGAGAAGATTGACCAGGTAGTTACAGGTCGAAAGGGTATCGACGAGGATCTCTACGAAGAGTTGGAAGAGGTATTAATCCAGGCAGATGTGGGTGTAAATACAGCCATGACCCTTGTTGAGCGGGTAAGAAAGGGTGTTAAGGCAAGGAATGTTCAGGAGGCCTCCAGGCTAAAGGATATTTTCCAGGAGGAATTAGAGTACTTAATGGGTGAAAAAATTACACCCATCAATACAAATCCTGAAGGACCCACCGTGATCATGGTTGTGGGAGTTAACGGGGTAGCAAAACCACCACCATTGGTAAAATGGCCCATAACTATAAGGCCCAGGGTAAAAAGGTGCTGCTGGCTGCAGGAGATACCTTTCGGGCTGCTGCCATTGACCAGCTGGAGATTTGGGCCGGTAGAGTAGGGTTGATTTGATTAAACATCAGGAGGGCTCCGATCCTGGCGCCGTGGCCTATGATGCAGTTCATGCAGCCCGCTCCCGTAATGTGGATGTGCTGCTGATGGATACTGCCGGCAGGCTGCATACCAAGAGCAATCTGATGGATGAATTGAAAAAGGTATATAAAATAATTGCCCGTGAGATGCCAGGGGCACCCCATGAAGTTTTACTGGTCCTTGATGCTACCACTGGTCAGAACGCCCTTAACCAGGCAAAAATATTCAGCGAGGCCGTTAATGTTTCCGGTATAGCCCTAACAAAATTGGATGGAACCGCTAAGGGTGGGGTAGTTACCGCCATCGTTACTGAAATGGCTATCCCGGTCAAACTAATCGGCATAGGGGAAGCTATGGATGATTTGAGACAATTTGATCCAAAGGATTTCATTGATGCCCTTTATGGTGTTAATAAGGACGAGTAAAATACAAAAAGTACAGCTGTGACGGCTGTACTTTTTATGCAGAAATTAGGTTGATTTTTGCATTTAATATCACTTTTTAGCAGATGAAGTAATTAAATTGCCAAGTTTTAGAGGAAATTTACTCCAATAGGGAGAATAACTTTGGTTGGTATAAACCATGCTAAATCTTGAGTATAGACGGAAATGGGGGTTTGATTAATGACAGTGAGGATTGCCATCATTGGGGGAACGGGAGTATATGACCCCAATATCCTAGACAATATCAGGGATGAGAAAGTTGATACACCTTACGGGGTGGTAGGATTAAAAATTGGTGACTACCTTGGTAAATCGGTAGCATTTTTAAACAGGCATGGAGCAGGTCATTCCGTACCTCCTCACCTGGTTAATTATCGTGCCAATATCGCTGCATTAAAGGAGCTGGGTGTTAAGAGTATTTTTGCCACAGCTGCAGTTGGCTCCCTTAACGAAAATATGGCCCCGGGAAACTTTGTTTTTGCCGATCAATTTTTAGATTTTACCAAAGTTCGTAAGCACACCTTTTTTGAAGGCGGAGAACAAGGGGTTGTACATATTGATATGACTGATCCCTATTGTCCCGAACTCCGTGAAGTATTGGCTAGGGCAGCAGATGAGTTTCAGTTAACCTACCATAAAGCAGGGACTTATATTACTACCGAGGCCCCGTTTTGAGTCTGTGGCAGAAATTAAAATGTTTAAGCTCCTTGGGGGAGATTTAGTTGGTATGACCAGTGTGCCAGAAGTGGTCTTGGCCAGGGAAAAGGAAATGTGTTATGCCAATATATCTATGGTCACCAATTTCGCCGCAGGTATTTCACCCACCAAGCTGACCCACCAGGAAGTTCTGGATGTAATGGCTGAAAATGCTGAAAATCTTAGGAAAATAGCCATGAGAGCAATCAGTATCATTGATCCCGATAGGGGTTGCCTATGTCAGGATGCCCTGGAAAAATTAAACAAGGAGTGAAAACCTGGTGGATGCAATCATTTGGGAAAATAACAGGCTCAGGCTATTGGATCAAACCAAGCTGCCTGAAACCATAGAGTACATAGAATGTGATGATTACCGTATTGTGGCTGAAGCAATTAAGAGGCTTTCTGTCAGGGGAGCACCGGCCATTGGTGCTGCTGCTGCCTACGGCCTTGTGGTGGGGGCTCAAAAAATTGATGCCACGGACAGAAAGGTTTTTCTTGAGCGCTTAGAGCTATTGCCGGTGAATTGGGCGCCACCAGACCTACAGCAGTTAACCTTCGCTGGGCTTTAGAGCGGATGATGATTAGATTAAATACTGCAGATGAACAAAGTGTGGAAGAGCTTTATAAGATAATGTTAGAGGAAGCCCATGCCATCTTTAATGAGGATGTCCAAAGCAACAGACGTATGGGTGAATTCGGACAAGAGTTATTGCCAGATGGCTCGAGGGTTTTGACCCACTGCAATGCAGGTGCCCTGGCTACTGCCGGTTATGGAACCGCCCTGGGGGTTATTAGGGCGGCTAAGGAAAAGGGGAAAGAGGTTAGCGTATTTGCTGATGAAACCCGCCCCTTGCTGCAGGGAGCCCGTTTGACATCCTGGGAGATGGTACAGGAGGGAATTCCCGTAACCCTAATCACCGATGGCATGGCTGGTTACTTAATGTCAAAAAAGAAAATAGACTGTGTTATAGTGGGTGCAGACAGGATTACTGCCAACGGTGATGTGGCCAACAAGATAGCACCTATGGGGTAGCCGTTCTGGCAAATTGCCATGACATTCCCTTTTATGTAGCCGCACCCCTGTCAACAATTGATATGCGTCTTTCCTCCGGAAATGATATTCCCATTGAAGAAAGGGACCCCAAAGAAGTAACACACCACGGCGGTCAGGCCATGGCCCCGGAGGGTGTTCAGGTATGGAACCCCGCCTTTGACGTTACTCCTAATTCACTAGTAAAGGCCATTATTACTGAAATGGGTGTAGTATACCCACCCTATGCAGAGAATCTAGCCAAGATCTGTAATCCCAAAAAGGAGCTTAAAATGCCTGATTATATTGTAAGGGACATTAATTTAGCGCCCTCCGGACGGCTAAAAATAGATTGGGTAAGACAGCACATGCCAGTTTTGAACGCCATTCGTGAGGAGTTTGAAGCAACCCAACCCTTCCAGGGCATCAGGGTGGCGGTTTGCATTCATTTAGAGGCTAAGACGCTTATTTGGCCGAGGTATTAAAGGCAGGCGGGGCCCAGGTATCAATTGCCGGCTCCAACCCGTTATCTACCCAGGATGACGTTGCTGCAGCCCTTGCGGTGGCAGGCTTAAATGTGTACTCCTGGTATAATGCCACAGATGAAGAATATAAGGATCACCTCTTAAATATGATTGATGATGGCCCGGACATTGTTATAGATGACGGTGGGGATGTTGTCCAACTACTGCATACTGAAAGAACGGACCTGGCCAAAAAGGTTTTAGGGGGTTGTGAGGAAACAACCACAGGAGTGCTAAGACTCCGTGCTCTAGAGCGTCAGGGAGGACTAAAATTTCCCATGATTGCAGTGAATGATGCCTATTGTAAATACCTTTTTGATAACCGCTATGGTACTGGAGAATCGGTATGGTCAGGTATTATGCGGACCACCAATTTGATTTGCGCCGGTAAAACTGTCGTGGTGGCTGGCTACGGCTGGTGTGGTAAAGGGATTGCCATGCGGGCTAAGGTATGGGAGCAAAGGTTATTGTTACAGAGGTTGATCCAGTAAAGGCCATTGAGGCTTACATGGATGGCTTCCATCCTATGCACAGCCTGGAGGCAGCTAAAATGGGGGATATTTTTATTACTGTTACAGGCTGCAAGGACGTATTTTCCGGCAAACATTATCAGGTTATGAAGGATGGAGCTATCCTGTGCAATGCTGGACATTTTGATGTAGAGGTTAATAAGCCAGATTTAGAGGCTATGTCCACCGGACATAGAACTGTACGCAAGGATATTGTGGAATATGCCTGAAGGATGGCAGAAAGCTGTATCTCCTGGCAGAAGGACGACTAGTTAATTTAGCCGCCGGAGATGGCCACCCTGCCGAGATAATGGATATGTCCTTTGCCCTACAGGCCTTAGTGCCAGGTATGTGTTGGAAAAATCTAAGGAGCTGGGAAAAAAGGTTTATGTTGTGCCTAAAGAAATTGATGACAGGGTGGCAACCCTTAAATTAAAATCTCTGGGTGTAGCTATGGATGTCCTGACACCGGAGCAGGAAGCCTATATTAATAACTGGAATCATAATACCTAGGTGGCGAATCTAATGGAAGCATTGGTAGTATCAGCTAAGCAAAGGATTGCTGATTTAGGCAGAAAAATGGTCAGCTCAGGCTTGGTGGCTGGTACCTGGGGCAATATTTCTGTATTTATCCGCCAGGAGGGGCTGGTTGTTGTCACCCCAAGCGGTATGGATTATGATAAAATTCAAGCTGAAGATATGGTGGTAGTGGATCTTGACGGTAAACTGATTGAAGGCTCAAGGAAGGCTTCCAGCGAAACACCCCTGCACCTTGCCATATACCGGGCCAGACCAGATGTTACGGGAGTTGTCCATACCCATAGTGAGGTTGCCAGCTCCTTTGCGGTGGTACGCCAAAGGATTGAGCCAGTGGTAGAGGATGCCGCTATGCTTGTGGGTGGTGCTGTGGAGGTTGCAGAGTATGCCCTCCAGGTACCGAGGATTTAGCCTTCAATGTGGTAGCGGCCCTTGGACAAAGAAATGCAGTTTTAATGGCCAATCACGGCCTAGTGGGCGTGGGAGCAACCCTGGAGGAGGCCTTTACCGTTTGCCAGGTAGTGGAAAAATGTGCCCGCATATATGCCTGGTCACGCCTGCTGGGTACACCGGTCTTACTACCAAATGAAGATATTGCTAAATTAAGTAAAGTTTACAGGAGCTCATATGGTCAGAAAAAATAGCGATTACCCAATGTGGTATTTTTGTAGGAGGTTGTATGTTTGAATAAGCTACTAATTCGTGGGGCCACTGTCCTAACCATGGAAGGCCAGGATGCCATTATCAAAACAGGTGAAATATTGATGGAAGACGGGTGGATCACCCATGTGGGATTGCCTGGCTCGGCACCCGGCTATTTTGATATGGACGAGGTTATTGAGGCCGACGGAATGGTAGCCATGCCGGGATTTGTTAACTGTCACACCCACGCAGCCATGACGCTTTTAAGGGGCTATGCCGATGATTTGCCCCTGATGCAGTGGCTTAACGAAAAAATATGGCCCTTTGAAGACAAGCTAACGGGGGAGGACGTTTACTGGGGTTCCAAGCTTGCCTGTCTGGAGATGATTAAATCAGGAACAACCTGTTTTGGTGACATGTATGCCTTTATGGATGATGTAGCCAGGGCGGTGGAGGAGACCGGCATGAGGGCTGTGCTCTCAAGGGGTATGATTGGGGTAGCACCCACCGGCAGTAACGCCCTGCAAGAGGCAGAGGAGCTTGTTAAGAATTGGAATGGCAAGGCAGATGGAAGAATTACTGTAATGCTGGGTCCCCACGCACCATATACCTGTCCTCCCGATTATTTAGCTAAGGTAATGGATTTAGCTGCCAAGTTAAAGGTGGGAATTCATATCCATGTATCCGAAACCCGCACAGAATTCTATGATATCTTGAAGCAATATGGAAAGACTCCGGTGCAGCACTAGATAGCTTAGGGTTGTTTAAATATCCGGTCTTAGCCGCCCACTGTGTTCACCTGGAGCAGGAAGACATAGAGATTTTAGCCCAAAAGGCCATGGGGATAGCATATAATCCCCAAAGCAATATGAAGCTGGCCAGTGGAATAGCACCTGTTGCCAAATTACTAGACCTGGGAGCTACGGTGGGATTGGGAACTGACAGTACAGCCAGCAATAATAATTTAGATATTTTAGAGGAATTAAGGGTAGGCTCTTTCCTGCAAAAGGTAGACACCATGAATCCCGAGGTTATACCTGCCTACCGGGCCCTTCAGATGGCCACCATTGATGGGGCCTTGAGTATGGGGCTAGGGGATCGGGTAGGACTAATAAAGGAGGGTATGAGGGCAGACATTATTTTAATTAACACCAAGGAGCCCCATATGTGCCCCCAGCATAATTTATTTGCTAATATTGCCTATTCTGCAAACTCAGCAGATGTTAATACTGTGATTATTGATGGTAAAGTGGTCATGCTGGATAAGGTTGTATTAACTATTAATGAAGAGGAAGTAATGGCTGAGGTCCAGGAAAGGGCCATGAGGCTGGCAGGAAAATAATTCAGTGTCTAACGAACAAGCCACCCGCGATTAATGCGAGTGGCTTGTTCTTACAAATGGGATAATTTATCCAGACAGAATCTGCCATTTAAGGAGTCCCGTAATTTTTCCTGCAATATTGGATCACAGGAACAAGGACCATCTTGACAGCGGGGCTTATTACAATTAATTACTTCTTTGTGCTCCTTGAGAGCTTGAATGAAACCCTTTACCAACTCATCAAGATTAACAATTTCTTTTTTGATGAAGTGTGGTAGGTTGCGACGGTGTTGCAGTTGCAGCAACTAAGTACATAGTCCCCTTGAATCGTTAACTCCAGGCCATAATTCCCCACATCACCACAATGACAGCATTTTTCCCTTGATAATTCTTCATAGATGGATGTATTTACACTACCCTTTAGAAACCGTTTTTTTGTTTCAATACTAGACATTATGTCTCCCCCTAGCCTTAGTGAAGTAAATATATAAATAGCCATTGCTTTTTAACTATTATTTATTTTTATCATACTCCTATTTCGACAAAATAGGAAGGTACCTTGATGGTGCTATAGCTTGAGATTGCTCCTGTTTTCTCAATCAATCAATTGTACCAAGACTTGAAAGGAATTGCAAAATCGACAGATATCGACAGAATAAAGCTCCAAAATAAATACATAAAGCAGTTAATTTGTTAAAAAAAGTTTTTACCAGAAAATAAATAATATAATTAATTAGCAGTGGAATGATGTCTCGCGGACCTGTAGAATAATAGAGGTATACAAGGTGTTGTTGTGTTTTGTATAAACCATCTTTTTGGGTGGTAAATTATAGTAATGTTGGATTAATAGAATCGGGGGTTCATTATAATGCAAAAGCATCCTGCATCAGGGGAAGCAAAAAAGAATTGCCGGGGGTCATCCCTGGATTTATCGGACAGAAATCAAGGAGATAGTAGGAAGCTTTGAACCAGGGGATATTGTAGAAGTGTTTGATTATAGGGACAAATTTGTGGGAAAGGGTTATATCAACCAGCCTCACAAATTACCATTCGCATTATGACCAGGAATCCCTTGGAAGAAGTTAATGAAGAGTTCTTTCGCCGCAGGATAACTGCAGCCTGGAATTACAGACAAAGGGTAGTAAAGGATACCAACTCCTGCCGGGTTATTTTTGGCGAGGCAGACTTTTTACCCGCATTAATTGTTGATAAATTTGGCGATTATTTATCGGTACAGACCCTTGCTTTGGGGATAGATGTACATAAGGAAACAATTATCAGACTGCTGTACGAAATTGTACAGCCCAGGGGGATATATGAAAGAAATGACGTTACCGTTAGAAAAATAGAAGGACTGCCCCTGATTACAGGCTTTATTGGAGAGCCCTTTGATCCAAAGGTCGTCATTCATGAGAATGGGCTAAAGTTTGTGGTAGACCTGGAGGGAGGGCAAAAGACGGGATATTTTCTGGATCAGCGGGAAAACCGTCTGGCACTGCAGGGGTTAGTAAGGGTGGCAGGGTGCTGGATTGCTTCTGCCATACCGGCACTTTTTCAATGTATGCGGCCAAGTTTGGGGCCAGGGAAGTACTTGGCTTGATATTGCTGCTTCAGCATTAGAAACTGCCAGGGCCAATGCCCAATTAAACGGCTATGGTGACATATGCTCCTTTAAGGAAACCAACTCCTTTGATGAGCTTAGGGCCATGGAGAAATCGGGAGAACAGTTTGAGCTGGTAGTGCTTGATCCACCTGCCTTTACAAAGTCCAAGGGGGCAGTTAAAGGGGCTATCAGGGGATATAAAGAAATAAACCTCCGGGGAATGAAGCTTATTCCTCCAGGAGGATTTCTAGTTACCTGTTCTTGTTCATATCACATGAAAGAGGAGCTTTTCCTTGAGACCGTATTGGATGCTGGACGGGATGCCGGAAGGGAATTAAGACTTGTGGAGCTAAGGCGTCAGGCCAAAGACCACCCCATGCTGCTGGCCTCCCCGGAAAGCCATTATTTGAAATGTATGATACTGCAGGTATTTTAATCACCTTGCCAGCTCTGCCCGGGTAATGGAGTGGGAGTCTAGGGCTTCAAAGCCAAAACATCGGTAAATATAGCCTAGGATAGGATCAGCCACCTGACGGGGGTTTTCCATGGCACGGGCTTCCAGGGGGTAAAAGCCGTAGGGCAGTATAATATCGTTATAGGTGCACTGGGGTTCAGGGGCTTTAATATAGAAGCTAAAGAATTTAGGATCATCCAATCCCTTGCCTGCTATATTTTCTAAGCTAATTTTTAGGACAAATAGGCCCAAATATCCGGTGAAACGGTATACTTCCCTGGTTAATTTGATGGTTCTTAGTAGAGCCACTTGTAGTGACCGATAGTCCAAGAATTCTAACTGGAAAGGCTCAGCTTTGCGTTCCAGGTTTTTACTGAGGTAGGTACTGGGTAGCAATAGGTAATAACCCCCGAACGCAAATTTCCAGCTGGTGGCTTCCCAGCTGAAAGGCGAAGCCTCGGGATTAAATCTTGTATTTTTAGGTAGGGATTGTTTCCATATACTCTGGGCCATTTTCTTCAGCCTGGTAATTCTCGCAGGTATAAAGAAGGGATTAATTAAATCAAGGTTAAGGGGAACGGGGCAGCACATAACCTTGAAGACAACCTCATTGGGGTCTCTATGCTCAGTTTTTTGTAATTTTCGAAGCATAAAGCCCTTAACTTCACTCTTGTTCAGGAGCTTTTCTCAAAAAGCCTTTCCAAGATATGCCGGTCTGTTTCTCCAACGGGATCTGAGCCCTCCATATTACGTCGGTAGATTCTGCCATCCTTAGTGATATGGGGGGGATAGGCACTTTCAGGAACCCGTATTACAAGTATTCCCTTTTCAGGGTCAGAGGACTTTACGATAAGCTTGGAAGAAAACAAAGGTACAGGACTAATATTGTCCCTGCAAATGTGCCTAAATCTATCCTTTGGGTCCCTCGCAATATTTATGCCTGTGAAGGAGGTAGGAACATTGCGGGGATTACGGGCATCTACTCCAATAATAATCCATCCTCCAAAGGTGTTGGCGAAGCTGGCAACAATTTTAGCCAGGTGGGTGGGAAAATCCTCCTTGTATTCTACATATAGACCCTCAGAGGTTTCTTCCTTGATCAAAATATTTAAATCATCCTCTTCCAGTTGTTCAATGGGTTTGCCAAAGGGATTAATCATAGCGCCTCCGGGTTTTTYCTCTTATTTTACCACATATCCTTTAATAATTTTCGGATGTATTAGGTAACCCATATAAATGCAGGACTGCCCCTAGAGCTAGGAGACAGTCCTTGTGTTGTTTAATCTGTTTTGTAAGCTACTTTCTTATTTTTTGCAGCAGATTGGCTGTTCCAGAACCAACCATGCTCATGAAGCCGGAGTGATTGGCCAGCACTGACTCCAAAGCCTCCAATACCAAGTCAATTTGTTCCCTGGTCACTGTTAAAGGAGGCTCTAGTCTGATTACATTAGGATTGTTTAATGTATAGGCGGTAATTATCCGGTGCTTATTAAACAATTCTCCAGCCACCAGACTGCCCATAAACTCTTGGATTAGTTTATTGACAACATTCATGGTGAAGCGTAGAAAGTACTTTTTATCAGCCGGGGGTTGTTGAAACTCGATACCAATCATCAGCCCACGACCCCGTACATCTTTGAGAAGGGTATTTCTCCTTCAATTGACGTAGGCGGCCTATGAAGTAGCTGCCCTTTTCTCTGGCTTGAAGGTGGAGCTCGTCTCTGACAGTTACTTCTAAGGTCTTTAAGGCCGCGGCACAGGCTAAAGTATTGCCACCAAAGGTTGAGGTGTGCAGCAAAGCCTTATCCATGGTGCCATAGGCTTTTCTCCAGATATCATCAGTGGTAATGTAAGCTCCAATAGGCATTAGGCCTCCTCCCAGGGATTTGGCCAAACATAGTATATCCGGGCTAACTCCCTCCAGCTGACAGGCAAACAAATCACCTGTTCGGCCAAGTCCGGTTTGAACCTCATCAGCAATGAAAAGGGTTCCGTACTGACTGCACAGCTTTTTTGCCTTAGAAATATAAAGGGGTGGAGGCTCAATGATTCCTCCTTCACCCTGTAGTGGTTCAACTATGAAGGCTGCCCCATCACCCGGGGAAAGTTGGTCTTTCAATGAAGAAAGGTCACCAAAGGGAATGCCAATACATTCTTCCAGTAGGGGTTTAAAGGGTGCCTGGTATTTTTCTCTGCCCGTTACAGAGAGGGCACCGATGGTTTTTCCATGAAAGGAATTATGGCAATAGATAATCTTTTTGCGTCCAGTTGTTATTTTGGCCAGCTTTAAGGCACCTTCAACTGACTCCGCGCCACTGTTGCAGAAAAAAGCTTTATTGAGATTGCCAGGTGCCAGTTCAGCCAGATTTCTCGCCAGTGCAGCGGGTATATTATTTATTGCGGCTTGCAGGATGTTTGGTAAATGACTTACCTTTTGTACTGCCTCAAATATTTCAGGATGATTGTGCCCTAGATTTAGAGAACCATAACCACCTAAAAAATCTAGGAATTCATTACCCTGTTCGTCAAAGACTGAAGCACCCTGGCTTTGAGAACAGAGTATCAAAATTAATCAGGCTCAGAAGTGTCACCAGACTGGTATTCAGGTGACGATTGGAAAGATCTACGGTGTCCTTTTTGCTTAAAGTTAAAGCTTGGTCTAGAGTAATCAGATTACTGCAGGAGCCGAAAGGACCGTCATGGTGGGCCATATTTACACCCCCAAAATATTCTAATTACAGAAATAATATGTGGACTGGCCGGTAATATGCGAAATAAATCTGTCAAAATCTTAACCTTGACATTAAGAAGGGATTTAAAGTAAAATAGTCCTATCTGTAAAGTGAAAGTCCTTTATACTACACCCGCTGGGTAGAAACGGAGGGGACTAAGCTTTGAAGGAAATTCATAAAATTAATCTATTATACGACTTTTACGGCAGCCTCCTTACCGAGAGGCAGCAGAAATTTATTGAACTATATTATAGCGACGATTTATCCCTGGGGGAAATTGCCGAGCAATTTGAGGTAACCAGACAAGCAGTTCATGATACTTTAAAGAGATCCGAGCAAACCTTGGAAAATTATGAGAAAAAGCTTGGTCTGGTAACGAAATTTAATAAAGAGTATAATTCCCTGGAGGAATTATAACTGTAATTGATAACTACCCAAGGGAAAAAGCTCCTGAGGCCCTTAACAAGGTAAAAAAACTTGTCCGGGAGATGCTGGACTCCAGGTAGTAACTTTAATGACAATTGTTTAATACTAATAATTTGTGAAGGAGGCGTCTTGCATGTTTAAAGGACTGGGTGACCGGCTGGAAGATATCTTTAAATCCCTAAAGGGTAAAGGACGCCTGACTGAAGACGATGTAAACCAGGCCATGCGTGAAGTTAAGATGGCTTTACTAGAGGCAGACGTAAACTTCAAAGTGGTAAAGGATTTTGTTGCTCAGGTTAAGGCAAGGTCCATCGGTCAGGATGTTTTAGACAGTTTAAGTCCTGCACAGCAGGTTATTAAAATAGTTAAAGACGAACTCACCGAGCTGTTAGGTGGTACCCAAGCAAAAATCAACATATCCTCCAAACCACCTACCATCATTATGTTAGTTGGCCTACAGGGTGCAGGTAAGACAACCACTGCAGGCAAGCTGGCCAAGCTTCTAAGCAAGCAGGGACGCCGTCCGCTGCTGGTGGCAGGAGATATCTACCGCCCTGCGGCCATAAAACAGCTTCAGGTTCTGGGTGAGCAGCTTAAAATGCCGGTATTTACCATGGGCCAGGAAGACCCTGTTAAGATTGCTACCTCAGCTGTGGAGAATGCTAATCACACGGGCAGAGATTTAGTAATTATTGATACGGCCGGTCGTTTGCACATAAATGAAGAATTAATGGATGAGTTGGCCAACATTAAATCAAGTGTAAAGCCCCATGAAATTCTTCTGGTAGTTGACGCCATGACTGGCCAGGAAGCCGTCAATGTTGCTGATACCTTTAACCAAAAGCTAGGCCTTGATGGCATAATCATGACTAAATTGGATGGTGACGCCAGAGGTGGTGCGGCCCTCTCGGTTCGCAAGGTAACCGGCTGCCCCATCAAGTTTGCCGGTATGGGTGAGAAGCTGGATGCCCTCGAACCTTTCACCCTGACAGAATGGCCGATAGAATTCTGGGCATGGGGGATGTACTGACTCTTATTGAAAAGGCCCAGGCAAATTTTGACGCTGAACAGGCTGCAAAATTAAATAAAAAGATTCGACAGGCGGATTTTAACCTAGAGGACTTTCTGGATCAAATGCAGCAAGTGAGAAAAATGGGACCCCTTGAGCAGGTTTTAGGATGATTCCTGGCATGGGTAAGTTAACCAAGCAATTAAAGGATCAGCAAATTGATGAAAAGGAACTGGGTCAGGTAGAGGCTATAATCTATTCAATGACAGCCTGGGAGAGACAGCATCCGGAACGTATTGACGGCAGCAGAAAGAAACGCATTGCCAGAGGCAGCGGCACAAGGGTACAGGATGTTAACCAGCTTTTAAAGCAATTTGAACAAACTAAGAAAATGATGAAACAGCTTACAAATATGACCAAAGGTGGAAAAAAACCTAAATTTCCCTTTTTACAATAATAAGCGCAAACTAATTTAAGGAGGTGAAATGCTAACATGGCAGTAAAAATTCGTCTTAGACGTATGGGTGCTAAGAAAAACCCTTTTTACCGTATAGTTGTGGCTGATTCCCGTTCTCCGAGGGATGGCCGTTTTATTGAAGAAATTGGCTACTACAATCCAATTAAAAACCTGTAGAAGTTAAAATTGACGAGGCCAAAGCTCAAGACTGGTTAAGTAAAGGCGCACAACTTTCCGATACAGCTAAGTCCTTGTTTATAAAGGCCGGTATTATCCCCGGTCGGGCCAAAACTAATGAGGCCTAATGGTAGCAGGGGAGGTCCAATGCTGTGAAAGAATTAGTTGAAATTCTAGCCAAGGCTTTAGTAGACCAGCCGGATAAAGTTGAAGTAACCATGGTAGAAAAGGAAAGATCTGTGGTTATCGAACTTAGGGTAGCCCCTGATGATATGGGTAAGGTTATTGGCAAGCAAGGGCGTATTGCCAGGGCTATTCGTTCGGTGGTAAAGGCTGCGGCCACAAAGCAACGCAAGAAAGTAGTAGTAGAAATTATTTAATCCATTATAGGATATGTCAAAGGAGGCCAAGGCCTCCTTTGCATTGTTTCTATCCTATGGCACAACCTAGAATAGGGGGTTGGTGGTTTGTTAACCATAACTAGGCCAGTACTAGTAAAGGTTCGGGTAACGGATTCCTACAAAAGGGCATTGGTTCAGGAACTGCAACAATCAGCAGGCAAGCTTGAATTGGAAATACAACAGTTAGATTTTCAGGCCAAAAAGCTGTTGGAGATTGCCAAGAAAAACCCTGCTGGTGCAGAAGCAGCTAGAGTTCAACTGGAGCAGGAGAAACACAGGCGTTTGGATCTAGAACAAAGCTTCTGGATAGAATAAAGGATGTAGGCAGGCTGTCCAACGGAAGCGAAGTGCTTCAAGGACAGGTGGAAAGCATAGTTGATGTGAAGGTTGGAGACAATTGGCATAGCTTAATGACCGCTGAGATTGTAATTGAAGATGGTAAGGTAGTAGAGATTCGCTCGCTGAAACCGGAGGTATGATAGTGTCCGAATTATATGTAACAGTAGGGGAAATTGTTAATACCCAGGGAATTAAAGGGGAGGTCAGGATTTTACCAACCACAGATTTCCCGGAAAGATTTAAAAGGGGTAAAAAATATTTGGTTCTCCTAAGGGGTAGTCATAGGGAGTATACCATTGAAAAAAGTTGGGAACATAAACAGTTTATTGTGATAAAATTTGCTGAAATAGAAAATATGAATGAAGCTGAAAAACTTAAGGGAGGACTTTTGCAGGTATCCCCCTCTGAGTTAACACCTCTTCCTAAGGGAAGCCACTACATATTTCAATTGGTAGGGCTTAGGGTATTGGACTTACAGGGCCAAGAATTGGGTGAACTAGCCCAGGTAATAAAAACCGGAGCCAATGATGTATATGTGGTGAAAAGGAATGCAGGAAAAGATGTATTGATTCCTGCCCTCAAGTCCGTTGTCAAAGAGATTAATATTCCGGAAGGTAAAATGCTGGTGGATTTACCCGAGGGACTTATATAGGATACCTAATTGCAATTAAATAAGGTGAAGAAATGAAAATAGATATACTAACATTATTTCCACAAATGTTTGAGAGTCCCTTTGATGCTAGTATTATAAAGCGGGCCATTGATAAAAAACTGCTGGAGATAAATACTATAAATATAAGGGACTTTTCACAAAATAAACATCATACAGTGGATGATACCCCTTTTGGGGGTGGTGCGGGCATGGTCATGGGGCCAGAGCCTGTTTTTGAATGCATGGATTATCTCCGGGAACAAAGGGGGGGGGAACTGGGACGGGTTATTATGATGTGTCCCCAGGGAGAACCCTTTAGCCAGGGATATGCCAAGGAGTTAGGTAAAGAGCAACACCTGGTATTTCTCTGTGGTCACTATGAGGGATTTGACGAAAGGGTTAGGGAAACCCTTGTAACAGATGAAATTTCCATTGGTGACTATGTTCTTACAGGGGGGGAACTGCCAGCCATGGTGGTGGTAGATGCAGTTGCCAGGATGGTGCCGGGTGTCCTTGGGGAGGCAGCCAGTGCAGAGGAAGACTCCTTCTATAATGCTTATTGGAACATCCTCATTACACTAAGCCAAGAGAGTACCGGGGCCAGGTGGTTCCAGACATACTTCTCTCCGGTCACCATGGGAATATACGTAAATGGCGCCGTAGGCAATCACTTCTGAGAACCATTGAACGCAGGCCTGAGCTGCTGACCCAAGTTGAGCTAACCAAGGAGGACAAGGCTGCTTTACAAGAACTGCTGTCCTATTTGCAAGCCCTTGACTTGAAAAAATGAGTCCAAGACCAGTCTCCTGAATCAAAAGACAAGTTGTGGGTTGAAAAATCTTGCCCAGCTTGAGAGATTATGATATAATTTGTAATGTTGGAATTACGGGCGGTCCGCTTCCTTAGGATAAGGTATGAACGTCTAGGCGAGGAAGGGGGTTAATGTTGATGAACCTCGTTCAATCTTTAGAGCAAGAGCAAATTAAAAAAGATATTCCTGCGTTCAGACCTGGTGACACTGTAAAAGTGCATTACAAGGTTATTGAAGGAACTCGCGAGCGTATACAGGTTTTTGAAGGTGTTGTAATCCGCCGTCGTGGTGGTGGCCTAAGTGAGACCTTTACTGTGCGTCGTGTAACATATGGGGTAGGTGTGGAGAGAACTATTCCCCTACACTCCCCTAAGGTTGATCGTATCGAAGTAGTTCGCCGCGGTAAGGTGCGGAGGGCTAGACTTTACTATCTACGTGCTTTACGTGGCAAGAAAGCCCGTATCAAAGAGCTTAACACTCGCTAAACTGGAGGGACTGGCTACCAGTCCCTTTTTTGGCTTTACAGGGGAGGGGAAAAATATGGAGCAATTGGATCCTCAGCAAGAGAAGATAGAAAACACCACAACTAAAAAATCTGTTATTAGAGAAATGCTGGAATCAGTTGTTATAGCGGTTTTGCTTGCTGCGGTTATCAGGCTGTTTATTTTGGAACCCTTTTTCATTCCCTCTGGATCCATGGAGCCAAACCTCATGGTTGGTGACAGAATTATAGTAAGTAAAGTTACTTACCTAGTTACAGATCCTAGCCCTGGTGATATCGTGGTTTTCAAATTTCCACTGGACCCAAGCAGAAACTTTGTTAAGAGATTGATTGCCCAGGGTGGAGATACGGTAGAAATAAAGGACAGTGTTCTTTATGTGAATGATCAGCCGGTCTCTGAGGATTACCTGCCAAAGGGACTTACTTTCCAGGACTTCGGCCCTCAAGCAGTACCCCAAGATCATTATTTTATGCTGGGAGATAACAGAAATAACAGCGATGACAGCCGGGTATGGGGATTTCTAGATGAGGAATTGATTGTTGGTAAAGCTGAAGTTATATACTGGCCCCTTGATAGGATCGGTCTGGCAAAATAATATTTCACCGAAGCTTTCGTAGAGGCCATTTCTGGGCAAACTCTTACGGAAGCTTTTTTATTGTATTATTATAGATGTGTTGAACAATTTGATAGATATTTTGGAGGGTATCAGGTGGATATTCAAATTCAATGGTTTCCAGGCATATGGCCAAGGCAAAACGACAGGTTCAAGAGGCGCTTAAACTTGTAGATGTGGCAATTGAGTTACTGGATGCTAGAATTCCGATTAGCAGTGGCAACCCCATGATTGATAAAATATTAGGAAATAAACCCAGGTTAATAGTATTAAATAAAAGTGATCTGGCAGATACCACAACCACAAAGCTATGGCAGAAGCAACTCAATAAAAGTAATGTGAAGGCGGTGGCGGTGGACACCCTTAAGGGAGAAGGACTTAAGGAAATTCCAAAGGCAGCAGCAGAATTAACAGCCGAGCTTATGGCCAAGCTGGCTGCTAAAGGACGTCGACCTAGAGCCATACGCTGTATGGTCCTGGGGATTCCAAACGTCGGAAAATCCTCCTTTATCAATCGCCTGGTTGGTAGGAAGGCCACAAAGACCGGTGATTTACCTGGTGTAACCAAGGGTCAGCAATGGATTAAAATTGGTGGCAGCTTAGAATTATTGGATACTCCGGGCATACTGTGGCCCAAGTTTGAAGACCCTGAAGTTGGTTTTAGATTGGCTGTAACCGGGGCCATAAAAGAACAAGTCTTTGATATCTATGAGGTTTCCTCAAAGTTACTCAAATGGTTGGTGGAAAATAATCCAGATATTATTAAAAATAGATATAAACTAGATACGATAGATTTTGAAATCCCTTTGATGATTAAAGAGATCGGAGCTAAAAGGGGAATGTTGGTTTCAGGTGGAGTGGTAGATGAACTAAAGGTAGCTCATCTGATACTTAAAGAGTTTAGAGAAGGAACCCTTGGCAGGTACACCCTTGACCTTCCTAAGGAGTTATCCAATATATTAAACAGCTGCACATAAAAATATGTGTAACAAGATTTTTGTGGAAGGTAGATATAATGATTTCGTTGGAACTAGAACAAAAAGTATGGGACAGAGGAATAAAATTAATTGCCTTTTGTGATGAGGTAGGCAGGGGTCCACTATTAGGTAGTGTTTTAGCTGCGGCTGTAATAATGCCACCTAATCTAGTAATTGAAGGAGTCAATGATTCGAAAAAGCTGACCATGGCAAAAAGGGAATCATTATATCAAAAAATATTAGATTATTCCCTGGCTGTAGGAATTGGAGAAGTAAACAACCAGGAAATAGACAGGATTAATATAAAGCAGGCTAGCCGTCTGGCAATGAAGGAAGCAGTATTAAATTTGAGGACAAAGGATGGTATCCCTGTTCTGCCGGAGTATCTAATGATTGATGCTGAAGCCATAGATATGAATATTCCCCAGGAAGGTATAATTCATGGAGATGCTATCTCCCATGGTATTGCTGCGGCCTCGATTATTGCCAAGGTAGTTAGGGATCGCCAGTGTTTAGAGTGGGATAAGATGTATCCGGACTATGGTATTGCCAGTCATAAAGGTTATTGCACCAGGGGGCATGTTCAAGCGCTGCTGGCAAAAGGCCCAACTCCTTTACATAGGATGACATTTCTTAAAAAAATATATGAGAGGGCAACTGCTGAGCAACAGGTTTTGTTTAAAACAACTATTTGAAAAAACTATTAAAACCAGTCCATTTGTATATCAAATGGACTGGTTTTAATTTGTACTTTATTAAAAAAGATAAGGGGACTATTTAAGAGCCTCAAAATAATTTGAAATAATATAAACCAACCATTTATAATAACGCTCAAAAAATTATCTTAATTAACAAAAGAAACTAAAATAAGCACTAGCTCTTGATAACATAGCCTTCGTTAAAAATTTTAAAATTCTAAATTTACAAAATATTGCCTCAAGTAAAGCTCTGGGGTAAAATATGCGGCAATGAATGAACTGCAGTATTTGTTAAAGGCTGTTAATATTTATCTTCTCTGGAGATATTATCTCTTAGAGATCTTTAATTAGCATGATCGAATAAATTGGGGCGCAGGTATTTGTAAAAAATCCCTGGCAAATTAAAGGATAGTGACAAATATCACACACCAGCTATGATCTAAAGCACAAATTTTGGCTAATAAAAGTAATAACATAAAAAACAATAAAATAAATAGTGAACATACTTAATTTACTAAATACCACATTACCTGAATTTTATGCATTTTCAGTTATTTTTAAAATAGAACAGTATGTTCTTTAAATGAACAAAGATAATGAATGAATAAGAAAAATGTATTAAAATAAAACATTTTAAATTGCTGAGATTGTGACAAAAAGACCAGTTTAAACTTACTAAATGGGCCGAGATATTAGTTTATCTAGATGGCAAAGTAATTGCAACGTAACTTTGAAGTTATAAATTTGTAATTACATAGGAATATAATCAAAGGCAAAACAATAATTTTCCGTTCTTGGTAGATTAGGTATATTTTACTCATTTTGATAAATTCTAATTTAGAAAATGGAGGGGAGATGTTTGGATGTCTGAATGGATTGGGGTAGCTCTATTTATTGTGGTGGGCTTTGCCTTTGGCGCGGGGGGTATCTTGGCCAGCTTCTTGATTCACCCAAGAAGTCAAAACAGGTACAAGTTGGAAACCTATGAGTGCGGTTTACCAACCGAAGGACCTACCTGGGTTCAGTTTAAAACTCAATATTTTACCTATGCCCTATTGTTCGTAATATTTGATGTTGAAGTAATTTATCTATATCCATGGGCTGTGAGTTTTGAAGAGCTTGGTTTGGCCGGCCTTATTAAAATGTTTATATTTATCTTTATCCTAGTCCTGGGCCTCTGGTATGCCTGGAAGGAAGGTGCTTTAGAATGGAGATAATTGAGGGCAATAATCCTGACAAGCTGGCAAACAATGATGAAATGCAAAAGGAGACTATCAAAAGATTAAAGAAATTAGGTGCGGAGCCTGCGGTGATAGGTGAAGTAACCAGAACAATTTCTGTTGGTCCCCTAGAGAAGATGCTAAACCTGGCCCGGGCCAATTCCTTATGGCCCATGGGATTTGGTTTAGCTTGTTGTGCTATTGAAGGACTTATGGCCGCTAATATGGCCAGATTTGATCTTTCCCGCTTTGGCTATGAAGTTATGAGGGCATCTCCCAGGCAGGCTGACGTTATGCTTGTTTGTGGAACTGTGACTAAAAAGGCTGCTCCCTTTGTGGTACGTCTGTATGAGCAGATGGCTGAACCAAAATATGTAATTGCAATGGGCAGTTGCGCCATATCTGGCGGTCCCTTTGTTGATTCATACAATGTGGTGCCGGGGGTAGATAAGTTAATTCCGGTGGATGTTTACCTGCCAGGTTGCCCACCGAGGCCTGATGCGGTAATACATGCTTTTATGAAGCTTAAGGAGAAGATAATTAATCCTGAGGTGGTGAAGGGTCAATGACCGGAAAACCCATTAATGAAATTGTAGAAGAGCTTAAATTAAACTATCCATTGGTGGAGCTGTCTGAGGCTGGGCAGATTATTTTGCCTGAAAATAATCTAAGGGAATTAATGGGTCAATTAAAGGATAAATACGGATTAAACTTTCTTACCAACCTAACGGCAACTGACTATCTTGAGTACTTTGAGGTGATCTATAACCTAAGCATAATTGGGCAGTCAGATATGGTTCATGTAAAAGTAAAGGTTGATAGAAACAATCCGGTTGTCCCATCTATGGTTTCCATCTGGGGCGGAGCAATTTGGCAGGAGCGTGAAGTATATGACCTGCTTGGCATTACCTTTACCGACCATCCGGATTTAAGGAGAATTCTCTTGGCCGATGATTGGGAGGGGCATCCCCTACGGAGGGACTACCAGTGGGAAGGTGGCAGGGACTAAATCCTTGCAAAAAGAGAGGTGATGGAAATGTCCATAAAACCCAGGAGTTCCTATTAAACTTAGGACCTCAGCACTAGCACACACGGGGTTTTTAGAATTGTTTTATCACTGGATGGTGAAACGGTTGTTAAAGCTGTTCCTGTACCAGGTTATTTGCACAGAGGTATTGAGAAACTGGCCGAGTCAAGAACATATACCCAGGTAATCCCCTATACCGACAGGCTGGATTATTTGGCAGGCATGCTGATGAACTGGGGATATGTCTGTGCTGTGGAAAAATTAATGGAAATTGAAGTGCCCGAAAGGGCTGAATATATCAGGGTTATTGTTGGGGAATTATCCAGAATTGCCAGCCACCTGGTTGCTACCGGTGCTTACGCTGCAGATGTTGGAGGACTTACGGGCTTTATCTATACCTTTAGGGACCGGGAAGAAATCATGGATTTATTTGAAATGGTCTCCGGGGCACGGCTCACACCCAGCTATATGAGGATAGGAGGAGTGGCGGGAGATTTGCCCGAGGGCTTTGTGGAGAGGTGCAGTAAATTTATTGATTACCTGCCTACTGCCATTGAGGAATACAATGGACTTATCACAGGAAACGAAATCTTCCAGCACAGGACCAAGGGTGTTGCCATACTTTCTGCTGAAAAGGCTATTGATATGAGCCTTTCCGGACCAGTCCTAAGGGCATCCGGTGTAAATTATGACCTGCGCAAGGCTAGGCCCTATAGTGTCTATGATAGGTTTGACTTCGAAGTTCCCCTGGGTACCAAAGGAGATTGCTTCGACCGATACTATGTACGGATTCTAGAAATGGAGCAATCTGCTAAGATTATCCGGCAAGCTTTGGATAATCTACCTGAAGGCCCCATTAAGGGTAAGGTTTCTAAGGTAATCAAACCACCTGCCGGTGAGGTTTATGCCGAAATTGAAAGTTCCAAGGGTATTATGGGTACTTATGTGGTGAGTGACGGCAGTACAAAGCCTACCGGGTTCATTTCCGCAGACCTTCATTCATTAATCTGGGCTACCTGGATGAAATGGTCAGGGGCTGGAAAATTGCTGATGTGGTGGCAATTCTCGGCAGCATTGATATTGTACTTGGAGAAGTTGATTGTTAATCCAATTTGGGGAGTGAGGCAAGGTGGAGAATCTCTTTGTAAATATTGCAGGAGGCATAAGAAGTCTGCTGGAATCCGCTGGCCTGACCGTTATAGCTACTGATTTCCTAATGATGTTTTTGAAATTGGGAGCTGTTATAGTATACATCCTGGTAAGTGCCCTATGGTTGGTTTATATGGAACGAAAGGTAAGTGCATACATGCAGTGCCGTATCGGTCCCAACCGGGTCGGACCCCTGGGTTTACTACAAACTACGGCAGACATCGGTAAATTGATTAGTAAAGAATTCATTATTCCCAAAAATGCCGATAAGAAATTATTCATACTGGCACCAGTTTTAATATTTATGCCACCATTGGCAGTCTTTGCCGTGGCACCCTTTGGTCAGGGCATGGTGGCAATTGATATGAACATAGGGGTTTATTATTTTCTGGCTCTGGCTTCCTTATCTACGGTGATAATCTGGATGGCGGGCTGGTCATCAAATAATAAATATTCCCTGCTGGGTGGTATGAGGGTGGTTGCCAGATGGTCAGCTATGAAATGCCGTTAATATTGTCCATTGTGGGTGTAATTATTTTAACAGGAACCCTCAATATGAGTGAGATTATTAATTCCCAGGAAAATGTATGGTTTATTTTCCTGCAGCCCCTGGCGTTTTTAATTTATATGATAGCTGCCGTGGCAGAAACCAACAGGACTCCCTTTGACTTGGTTGAAGGTGAATCAGAAATTATTGCCGGTCCATTTACTGAGTATAGCGGTATGGGATTTGCGATGTTCTTCCTGGCAGAGTACGCCAATGTGGTACTGGTTTCAGTAATGGCTACAACACTATTTCTAGGGGGTTGGCTGGCTCCCTTTGGTCTAACCTTTATACCATCCTGGATTTGGTTCTTAGCTAAGGTATATCTGATGATCTTTATCTTCATGTGGTTCCGCTGGACTTACCCACGTATTAGGGTGGATCAATTGATGGAGTTTGGCTGGAAGGTTCTGGTTCCCTTATCCATCATCAATATTTTTGTGACTGGAGTAGGCAAATTCCTGTATCAGTCGATGGGGTGGTGATATGAATGTTTGGTGAAGGTTTACTAAAAGGTTTAAGAATAACCCTTGGCTGGTTTTTTAAACCCAAGGTTACGGTACAGTACCCGGAGCAGCGGTGTCCCATTCCTGACCGATTTTATGGCCGGCCTGAATTTGATTATGATAAGTGCATTGCCTGTAACCAATGTGTCCTGGCTTGCCCCAATAAGGTAATCAAGCTGGGCACCGAGACGGTTGATAAGAAAAAGGTTGTAACAGAATATAACTTTGACCAGCAATACTGTCTATTTTGCGGGCTTTGTGAAGAGTCCTGTCCTAAGGATGCAATCAAGTTTTCTAAGGACTTTGAGCTGACCCAATATAATAGACCGGATATTGAGATTAAATTTGTCAAGCCCGAGCAAGTGGAGAAGAAAAAGATAGAAATAAAGAAAGCAGCTGAGGAGAAGGCGGCTGAAGCAGCAAGGAAACAGGCGGAAGAGGCCAAAAAAGAGGGCGAGGAGGGATCCTAGAATGGAAAATTTGTACAGTCTAATGGCTTTCATTTTACTTAGTGCAATAGTACTGGGATCAGCTCTGTTGGTGGTAACCCTAAATAACCTGGTTCACAGTGTCCTATGGCTAATAGTAACCTTCATAGGTATTGCCGGAGTGTTTTTGCTGTTAAATGCTGACTTTGTGGCTGCGGTTCAAGTGCTGGTCTATGCCGGGGCAGTATGTATCATGGTGGCCTTTGGTGTGATGCTGATTCAAAGGACTAACATGGAAGAGTCTAATCCTGTAAACGGCAGGTTTAAGATTGCTGCTCCCATTGTGGGTGCGTTGTTTATCCTGATTGGAGTATTTGCAGCCAAGGCTAAGTGCTAATGGCAGGGACGGAGGTTCCAAGTAATACAGTCCAGGCCCTTGCTCCAATTTTGTTAACGGATTTTGTAATTCCCTTTGAAGTGGCGGCGGTTCTTCTTACGGTGGCCCTACTGGTGCCTTGGTCTTGGTGAAGGAGGTGAGGGCGAATGGGGACAGGTCTTAACCCATCTTATTTCATTGGTCTAAGCGGGGCCCTTTTTGCCATTGGGCTATATGGTGCCCTCTCTAAAAGGAATGCCATTGCGGTGCTAATTTCAATAGAGTTGATGCTTAGTGCTGTAAATATTAATTTAGTGGCCTTTAATAAGTACTTAACCCCCGATGCTTTCATCGGCAGATATTTGCCATTTTTGTAATTACAGTTGCGGCTGCCGAGGTTGGCTTAGGTCTGGCAATTGTCATAGCCCTTTACCGAAGAAGAGAAACAACAACCCTGGATGAAATTGATTGGTTGAATGGTAGGACTAAGGTGGAAGGTAGGTGTTGAATTAATGGTTGAGTTTGCATTGGGTCATGCCTGGTTGGTACCACTCCTGCCAGCCTTGTCCTTTATAATTATTGTCTTTTTAACTAGACCCTGGGCAAAATTGAGTTCAGTGGTATCCATAGCGGCAATATTTAGCTCCTTTTTGCTGGCATCATCCATAGCTTATGGGGTGTTTACCAATCCAGAGTATATTGAGAAGCCTTTGGTTTACTCCCTGAGATGGTTTGGCATGGAAGGATTTAATGTAAATGTTGGTGTAATGATTGATCCTACTTCAACCATGATGCTATTCATGGTAACTATGGTGGCAACTTTGATCCAGATTTACTCCACCGGCTATATGGATGGGGACCCACAATACTCCACATTTTTTGCATACTTATCCCTATTTGCCGCTGCTATGCTTGGATTAGTGATATCCAGTAATCTATTGCAAATGTTTATAATGTGGGAGTTAGTGGGATTGTGCTCCTTCCTGCTGATTGGTTTTTATACCTTTAAAATATCAGCTAGAGAAGCAGCAAAAAAGGCCTTTATGACCACCAGGGTCGGTGACTTTGGGTTATTACTGGGTCTGCTGTTCCTACAAATAAAATTTGGCACTTTAGATTTAGTAGAATTGGCCGTTAGAGTACCTATGTTTGAACAATTTGGTGTTTCACTGGCACTATTAACAATTATTGGTCTGCTGGTATTTATTGGACCAATAGGCAAGTCAGGCCAATTTCCTTTGCATGTCTGGCTGCCAGATGCCATGGAAGGTCCTACACCTGTATCAGCTTTAATCCACGCTGCTACCATGGTTGTGGCAGGTGTTTATCTTGTGGGACGGACCTTGTTCCTCTTTACTGAGGTTCCGGGAGCCATGGAGGTAGTTGCCTTTATTGGTGCATTTACTGCCCTTTTTGCAGCTACCATTGCCATAACCCAAAGGGAGATTAAACGTATACTTGCCTATTCCACAGTATCCCAGCTGGGCTACATGATGCTTGCCTTAGGGGTGGGAAGCCTGGCGGCCAGTATGTTCCACCTTTGGACCACGCCTTCTTTAAGGCTCTGATGTTCCTTGCTGCAGGCTCGGTAATCCATGCCCTGCATCATAAATCCGATGTTTGGGAGATGGGCGGCTTAATTAAAAAGATGCCCATTACCGGATGGACCTTTGTAATTGGTGGCTTGGCCATTGCCGGTATACCACCTTTGCGGGATTTTGGTCCAAGGATGAATCCTATTGGTTACCTGGCAGTATGCTACCCACGGACATAGTCTTGGTTATGTGCTGTTCCTAATGGCTACCATTACAGCCTTTTTAACCGCCTTTTATATGTGGCGTTTGATATTCTTGGCCTTCTTCGGTAAGGAAAAGGAAGAAAATCATCCCCACGAAAACCCCTGGAATATGACAATGCCCCTGGTTGTACTGGCAGTATTGGCAACTGTGGGTGGATTGCTAGGCACTCCCTGGGCCAATATATGGGGCGAATGGATTCATTTCGGACCTGCCCATCATGGTGATCCAGTTTATTGGCTGATGGTTCTTTCGGTGGTACTTGCCCTGGCTGGCATAAGCCTGGCCTATCATCTTTACTATAAGGATGAGGAAAAGCAAAGGGCCAAGGAACTGTCCGAAAGGTACAGAGTTCTATATAACCTTTCTTATAATAAATATTACATTGATGAGGCCTATCAATGGTTTACCCGGACAGTGGTGGATGCAAGTGCCAGGGTAACCTATTGGTTTGATATCAACGTAGTGGATCGAATTGTTGATGGTACTGCTGCCTTTGCTAGAATCTCCGGAGAAGGAATGAGGTATTTTCAGACTGGTAGGCTTCAGACCTACGCCCTGGTTTTCTTCCTGGCAATTCTAGTGATTACTGTAGTTTTAGCCTTTGGCTCACCTAGTACAGCGGGCATACTGGGAGGTGTTAAATAATGAACTTTCCCATCTTAACAGTTACACTGCTGGCACCCATCCTAGCAGCCTGATTATCGTCTTTATTCCTAAAGAGGAAGAGAAGCTTTGCAAATGGATAGCTGCCATTGGGACCGGTATCGCCCTGGCCCTAAGCTTTTATGTTTATTTTGGGTACGATCAGTCGGTGGGTGGACTACAGTGGGTGGACTTCGGTGGTCCTGTTCCCTGGATTCCGGATCTGGGTGTGACCTATTACATGGCGGTGGACGGCTTGAGCCTACCTATGCTGCTGCTAACAAACCTAATAGGCTTTACGGCTGTATTTGCCTCCTGGAACGTAGCCATAGGGCGAAAGAACTAATGATTCTCCTGCTCCTGCTTATAGCTGGAGTTATGGGAACTTTTATTGCCCAGGATTTGTTTATCTTCTTGTTATTCTACGAAGTAGTTGTAATACCCATCTATATTATGGTTATTATCTGGGGTAGCTCCAAGCGGGTTACTAAAGAATATGCCGGTATGAAACTTACTATCTATCTGTTAATCGGGTCAGCTTTCCTGCTGGTGGGGGTTATTGCCCTCTTTGTAAGGTCGGTGGCCATTACAGGGGTCCCGGATATGAGCTTTGAGGGGTTGGCCCAGGTGGCCTTTCCCGAAGAGTTTCAAATATATATGTTTGGCTTGATGCTAATCGGTTTTGGCTCTTTGCTTTCCATGTGGCCCCTGCACTCCTGGTCACCGGACGGCTACGCCGGGGCTCCAACGGCTGTCTCCATGATTCACGCCGGTGTGCTGAAAAAAATTGGCGGTTACGGTTTGATTAGACTGGCAATCTTTGTCTTACCCCTTGGTGCTAAGTTCTGGGCTCCATATATTGCAGTACTTGGGGTGGCGGGTGTAGCCTATGCGGCTATGGGTGCCTTGGCCCAAAAGGATCTCAAATATGTTGTGGGATACTCATCGGTATCACATATGGGCTATGTTTTATTAGGTGTTGCATCCCTGGGTGTCATCGGTGTTAACGGAGCTGTGGCTAATATGTTCGCCCACGGGGTTATGGCGGCCCTATTCTTCTCCATGATAGGTTTCATCTATGAGAGGACCCATACCCGATGGATACCTGATATGGGAGGGCTATCACATCAGGCACCAAAATTATCTGTAGGTTTTATGATGGCAGGCATGGCTTCACTGGGTCTACCTGGTTTAATTAGCTTTGTGCCAGAATTTACCATTTTCCTTGATTCCTTTAGGGTCTTTGGCTGGCTAGCAGTAATAGCCATTGCCGGTATCATAGTCACGGCACTTTATGTACTCAGGCTGGTGCCAATACCCTATTTGGTCCGGCTAAACCAGAATTCAGCCACATTAAAGACCTTCGTGGGCCGGAACTTGTACCTCTGGTGGTTTTAGGCGGAGTACTGGTAATAGGCGGGGTACTTCCCTCGTTACTATTCGATATGGTAGACAGTGGAATTGCTCCAATCTTGGCGCATATCAATGAAGCCTGCAGATAGGGGGGAGATAAATGAACTTTGATTTTTCTTTAATCACCACGGAACTTGCCACAGTAATACTTGGTCTAACAACCTTCGTCCTGGGTTTGGTGCTTCCGTCAAATTCCCGTAAAGGGTTAGGAAATTTCGCTCTCCTTGGACTTATTATAGTATTGGGTATTGCCATTGCCTCCTGGTCCAATCAGGGCGAGATGCTTGGTGGCATGTATCTGGTGGATCAGTACTCTATCTTTTTCAAAATACTATTTCTGGTGGCGGCAATCCTAGTAATATTTGGCTCATTGCGCTATGTGAATGACCAGGTGGGCAACCATTTTGAATACTATTCTACGGTGATATTTGCTACCCTGGGCATGATTGTGATGGCTTCTGCCGGAGACTTTATCACCCTATATCTGGGCTTGGAATTGATGACTATTTCCTTTGTTGTGCTGGTGGCCTTTAGAACCTTTGATGGCAAGTCACTGGAAGCTGGCATGAAGTATATACTGCTGGCCGGGATGTCTTCGGCGGTCATACTTTACGGGCTTAGCTTGGTCTATGGTGCAACCGGAACGATCATTATCTCTGAGGTTGCCCAGAGAGTATCGGAAGGGAGTCCTTTGCTGACGGTGGGCTTAGTAATGCTGGTGGCCGGCCTTGGATTCAAGGTGTCAGCTGTGCCGTTCCATATGTGGTCGCCGGATGTTTATGAAGGGGCACCCACCCCTGTAACCTCATTCCTGGCGGTGGGGTCTAAGGCAGCATCCTTTGCTGTGCTGGTAAGGCTATTTGTAGGTGGATTGCCGGGAATACATGAGCAGTGGGCCATGTTGATTGCCGTCCTGGCTGCTGTAAGTATGGTCGTTGGCAATCTGGTGGCAATTCCACAAACAAACATCAAAAGGCTCCTGGCCTATTCCAGTATCGCCCAGGCCGGTTACATCCTGGTGGGTTTGGTAACGGCAACTGAGGCGGGTATCAAGGGTGTCATGTTCTATGCTTTCCTGTATGTGTTTGCAACTGTAGGGGCCTTTACAGTTGTGGCTGCCGTTTACAATAAGATTCAAAGTGATGAGATAGCTGATTACGCCGGATTAGTCCAGAGGGCGCCTTTAGCGGCTACCGTGATGCTGGTCTGTTTACTTTCAATGGCAGGTATACCACCATTGGCAGGTTTTGTTGGTAAGTTTTATCTCTTTAAAACCGTAGTTGAAGGCTATATGTGGCTGGTATATCTAGGGTTAATTATGAGTATGGTGTCTGTATATTACTATCTAAGGGTAGTCCTGGTCATGTTTAGGGATGAACCAGCGGATCATACTCCCTTGGAAATGGGCAGCTCAGTTAATATTACCCTGTTAATAGCCCTGGTTGCCACCTTGTTCTTAGGAATATATCCTGGCCCTTTGGCAGAGGTTGCCAATATTGCGGCCCAATCCTTTTTTCCATAATATTTTCTGAAATATAAAGCTCCCGCCAATTACGGCGGGAGCTTTATATTTTTACTTGTCGGCTCCGTAATAGGAAGGGCCGCTACTGAAAACTAGAAGGATAAGGATTAGAAAAATAACAAATGTAGATTGATTACCACCAAATCCGCCTCCGAATCCGTAACCCATAATTCGAGTCCCCCTTTAATTGTGTATTTTATATATATCAACACAATATGGGTAAAAGCTAATAATTGTTACAAGCAACATGAAAAACAAGCAGGAATCAGAGCTGTTATCAAGAATGGCTAGGAAAGGAATTCATGAAGAGGGTTGTAGATTATGTTAGGGCGAAGGAAGAAAATAGGGAGTATAGCTGAGGAAGAGGCAGTAAGGTATCTTCAGGAATTGGGCTGGAAATTAGTACAGAGGAATTATCGCTGCAGAATAGGGGAAATAGATATCATAGCCAGAGACCCCAGGGGGTTTTTGGTGTTTGTGGAGGTTCGATCCCGTTCAGGCAAAGGTTACGGTTCCCCAGAAGAAGTGTGGTATCTAGGAAGCAGCATAAGCTTAGACTGCTGGCCAATCAATACCTACAAGCTCATCCAAGAGATTCAGAAGGACCCTGCCGTATAGATGTTTTGGCTGTGACCTTTGAAGGAGACAGTAAAATAATCAATCATATAATTAACGCCTTCTAGTGAAAACCAGAAGGCGTTAACTAACTAGCTAGATTGGGCATAGCGGCAAAAGCGTTTACATTCGGGTAAGAAATGGGATGATACACAATCCTCAGGAAAACCTGGCATACTTTTAAAGCAGGCAGGTGTGTTTTTAGGCCGGGAATAATGACATGCCACACAGGCGGGAGTACAGCCAAGTCTCAAGCAAACACTACCACGGGCACCGAATTTAATTTGCTCATAGCAATCCGGTGGTGCATCAGTTCTTCGGAAATTAAGGTTCGGTCCTCCACCCATATTAGTCCTCCTTGGTTTACTTCTTTTTTAACTTAAGGGCACCAACTATAAAAAAGACCACCCCGAGCATGCCAAATACCACATGGGGCTCCGCAAAGAAACTAATTATAATAAATAAAATACCTGTTATTCTCAATGAACGTGATAGCCTCTCCCATAACATTAGACCACCTCATAAAAATATTTTAGCCTATGTTAACATGGACAGGCCAAAAAGAAAAGGGTTGTATGTGGTTATCTTGCTCTAACAGAAGTGGTATCCCCACCTTCACTGCCCTTAAATAACCTGCTGTCCAGATAATCACCTATGGTGCTACCGTTAATCCAGCTTAATAACAACAAAACAGAACAAAGCAGGCTTACCAGCAACATGACTGTTCCCGCTAGATAAGGCAAATAAGGATAAATGCTTTGGTAATAGCCTAACATACTAAGAAGCTTGACTCCAGAAAAACATATTAACCCAAGGAAAAAGGTAATGCCGGCCAATAAACATACAGCCTCTCCCAGGGCCAGAAGAATGAAGTATAAACGTCTCATAAAACCCCTCCCAAATATAAAATATGGCTTGGGAGGGGGTTAAATTACTGTTAATATTATCCGGTTTTATTTGTCAGCCAAAATAGACGGTTATTATCCATTTCAGTCTTAGCTCGACCTAACTGGTATAAATAGCTTAAATAGGCTGTTACGGCTGTACGATATAAATAATAGATTCCAGTGTTAGCCGCCTTGACCTCCAGGGCAGAACATATATTTGAAACCAAGGTATCTATTTCCTGGGGATCGGAAAGCAAAGATTCAACCATTTGAATAAGGCTTAACACCTTGTCACGGTTAACCTCCAGATCCTCTGTAATATTGCTTGAGGGGGTTCCGTGGGCAGGGACATACCAATTGCAATTGGTTTTGCTGAGCTTGTCTAGGGTCTCTAGGTAGTCGTGAATGTTTACATTATAGGGTATGCCGTGTTTTTGTAATAGATTTGAACTGATAAAGGAATCACCGCAAAATAAAACCCCGTCAGCTTGAACACCAATCTGTCCCAGACTATGACCCGGGAGACTGATTATATTTAAATCAAGGCCGTGGATGCTGAATTCTCCTGGTTGAAGCATTTCCGTTACTTTACTTGCCCTGGCCAATAAAAATTTATTTTGCAGCTCCTTCCAAGGATAGGCGCCTCCGGTCAAGGTATAAGGTTCATAAAGTGGCTGCTCCACATAGGGTGCCTCTAAGGCAGAGGTAAAAACACCGGCCCCCGTTCGACCTACAATAAAGTGATTTCCACCTATGTGATCAGCATGGGAATGGGTATTTATTATAGCCTTTACTTGAAGACCTTCTTTATCTGCCTCTTTTAGCAATTTGCGGGCGATAGAATCATCTATACCTGAATCAATGGCCACTGCCTGTCCGTCAGGCGCTGCAATTAAACCAATATTTGTGGGTGCTTGTAGGACATAGACAGTGTCTGTTAATTTAGTAAGGGACACATTCTTACCTTCTTTCTTTCCAAATCTACAGTCTTTGTTTGATAATTATTTTACAATAATTTCCTGCATATATTCGTCCAGTTTAGCAAGGCATTCGGTCATGTTTTGACGTCCAAAGCCTATTCTAAAATTTTTACTGCATTTATCATCATAATGAATTCCAGGCAGAAGGAGGACCCCTTTAGAATGTACCAGACTATGGCAAAACTCCTCAGCATTGATGTTGCAGTTCAATGATGGAAAGGCAATTGGGCCGGCCTTTGGCTTAAGCCAATTGAAGTAATCACTATAACTAGCAAAGAAAATATCCAAGGCCTTAAGGTTATTATTAATAATATCGAGATTTCTCTGGATTAGTTTATCATGGTGTTTTATAGCCACGATGGATAAAAACTCAGAGGGTGCGCTGTTGCAAATTGAAGTATAGTCCTTAAAGGCAGACATCTTTTTAAGAACATCCCTGTTTTTAGTTGCTACCCAACCAATACGTAAGCCTGCCAGACCGTAGGATTTTGACATAACTCCAAGGGATATGGCATTTTCATATATGTCGCAGGCTGCTTCGAAACCATCCGCCGGGGAATACTCTAAATATCTATATACCTCATCAGAAAAGACCAGGATGTTTTGAGCATTTGCCAATTCCATTAAATGCTTTAATTTTTCCCTAGGTATTAAATAGCCAGTGGGATTATGGGGTGAATTAATAATTATAGCTTTGGTGTTTGCTTTAATATTGCTGGCCAAAAAATCCATGTCTAAATCCCAGCCTTGCTCCTCTGACATTTCCCATTTTGTTATCTCACAGCCAATGGAACAAGCTATTTCCACTAGGGATTGATAGCAGGGATACTGTACAATTACATGATCCCCCTTATCTAATAGGCTGTTCATAAAAATAAAAATTCCTTCCTCAGCCCCAGCTGTGACCAAGACCTGACTATCACTTATGTTTCTATATAGCTTTGAAATGTAGTGTCTCAGCTCAGGATTTCCCGGCGCTTCAGTATAACCTAGCCACATTTTTGAAAGGCTTCAAAGGAGTCTTCTCCTTCCATTGCTAAAAGCTCACCTATGGTCATAGATTCACAGTCTGAAGAGCATAAAAGGTAAGGGGCATTGAATTCGTATTTAGCAAAATACCTTTCAAGTTTAAAGTCAGCAATTTTCATTCATATCTCTCCTCATTTAAGTGTTGCTAGAAAAAGTTTGAAAAGACCCGGGATATTGCCTCAAAGGACTTGGTTAGCTTTGGCGTATTCTCAAGATCCGTTGAAGTCAGCAAAGTACTCTTTTCTAAATCCTCGAAAAACATTTTATCCAGCTCCTGGGTTAGCTCCTGGTCATAAATTACCGCATTTATTTCATAGTTTAATTCAAAGCTTCTGATATCCATGTTAGCTGTACCTACAGTAGCTAGCTTTCCGTCGATGGTCATTACCTTAGCATGAATAAATGAATTTGGGTCGTATAAATACACCTTAACACCACACCTAATAAGTTCTCCCAGGTAGGTTCTGGAGGCGTAATGAACCACGAGATGATCGTATCTTTTAGGAAATAGGATACGAACGTCAATGCCACTAAGGGCTGCTGCCTTAAGCATATCCATGATGCTCTCGGGTGGAACAAAATATGGGTGGTAATATAGATTTGGCGTTTGGCCAGGGCAATCATTTTTAAAAAAGCCTGCATGATGGTAGGATACTCAGAATCTGGCCCACTGCTGGCCAACTGCAAAATCTTTTCTCCATTCGTGGGAGTTTGATAAAAATATTGGGAATAAATCTCTTTATTAAAAAATCTTCACCATTAACTCGCTTGATTTTCCAGAAGTCATTTAAAAAAATTGCCTGAAGTCCTGAAACAAAGTTACCCTGGATCATCAAATGAGTGTCCCGCCAATAGCCAAAATTACTTCTGCCTAAATACTCATCTCCAATATTTATGCCCCCAACAAAACCAACCTGACCATCTATTATGGCAATCTTCCTATGGTTTCGATAGTTTATCTGGGTGTTGATAAACCTAAAAAGAGGAGCCAAGAAATAGGCATATTGTACAACATCAACTCCTGCTTTTCGTAAATCCCTAATGTATTTTCTTTTGACCCTTATAGCACCTACCCGATCCATGATAAAACGAACCTTTACACCCTCTAAAGCCTTTTTTATCAGGATTTCTTTTATTTTATTACCTATATGTCGCTGTTTACTATGTAATACTCCAGATGAATATGGTGCTTTGCCTTTCTTAATTCTTCTAACAAGGCAGAGAACTTTTCGTTTCCATCTTTAAAAATGACCACTTTGTTGTTGGTAAAGAGTGGGGAGTTACCACTGGTTGATAATAATTTGATCAATTTGTTTATATCACTTTTAACATTACATAATTCCCTAACTACAGGGGAGTTGGCAGGTAGATCAAAATGCTTATTAAGCTTATTTCTTTTTCTCTTCCAGTTTCTCCCTAGTAGAATATAAAGTATGAAACCTAGTGTAGGAAGAATTACCAATACTAGTATCCAGGCAATGGTTTTCTCTGGCCTTTTTCTTTCTAGAATGATGATGACAATTACTATTAGTGCATTTATAAAAAAAAGCCAGGAAAATATCTGTTCAATATCGTAATTCATTAGCTACACCCCATCGTATAACGTTAAATAGAGCAAATATACCACAAATATTATACTTTTTGATTACTTTCTACTAAGACTATATCAAGTCCTTTTTATAAAATAATAAACTGTTTAATTTAGGTGGAGGCTAGGCCTAGTATTTAAATTAATAGATAAAGATAGGGACAATAGGCTGACTAGAAATAGGTAAATAGACCTATGGCTGAGTAGGGGAAAAAATGATATCATCATAAATGACAAGAAACACAAAATCTAATTCCTTCTCCTTTTTGAAACCCTGGGCCCAAGCCCAGGGTTTAGACTTTTTGATAGTATTACCAATTCTTTCACTTATTCTGTTAAGTTACAATCCTATAATAACTGCTAGACAATTATTTTCTTGGTTTAATTATTTTTTAAAAATAATGGATAAGCTCTAGACTCATTCTATTTAACTAGAATAGAATAAGCAGGTGATTCTAGCCAGTTGGTTAAATTGCCAACTGACAAAAACATAAAGAAGGAGCATTAATATGTCAGACAGCCAATGTCAAATAAAAGAAATAATTGTACACATATTAGATAATTCAATGGGTATGCCGATCCTTTCCGATAAGGTCCATCCGGATAACGATGAAATTATGATTTTGTTAATAAACATATCATAAAGACCTTTAAGGATATCGGTTTAAAGAACGCTATATTTGTAAATGAAAGTAATAGAGTAAAAAAGCTCTGTGAGGAATTAACCACGAAACCAACACAGTTCCAGGAAACCTCTAAGCATATTGCAACCATGATTTATGATTTAATGAGTAAATATTCAAATGTTCCTTCTGCTGATTTAGTGTGTTGTATTTTCCAACTAGCTCATAGTGATTATTTAGGTATAGTTAAATTAAATTATAAGCCATCATTTATTCATTATGTCTTACAAGAAGAAACTGGAAGAGTAAATAATATTGTAAAACAAAAAACAAGCTTACCAAATGAAGGTCAAAAAGTGGAAGAGTGTATCTTTATAAACTTAGATGATTTCTCAATAAAAATTATTGAGAAAAAATATGAGATTGATGGGGAAAAGAGATTTTACCTATCAAGTGATTTGCTTGAGTGCACAGAGGATCTATCAGCTAAAGAAAAGATTAAAATATTAGAAAAAGCAGTGGAAGATACAATAATTAAATATTATGGGGAGAATGAATTAGCTAGAAAAGCTGAATATAAAAGAATAGTGAATGAGAATATAGAGGATGAAAAAAAATAGATATTTCTGATGTGGCAGAAACGGTTTTTGGTAATTTACCGGAAGTCAAAGACAACTTTATCAGTGAAGTAAAAAAGAATGGAATCAGAGATATGGAGTTTGATGTTAATTATGGTTCAACCAAAAGCCTATATACCACACAAAAAATTGTTACTGACACGGGAATTGTGATAAATCTACCAGTAAACGAAGTAAAAAACAAGGATAAAATTGAATTTATAAACAATCCTGACGGGACCATTTCTATTGTTCTAAAGAATATTAAAAAGTTAACAAAGTAGTCAATAAAATGGGAAGTACTAAGAATTTAGTACTTCCCATTTGGAGGTTGGATGACTTGAATGACCTCTTAATTTTAACGTCTTCCAGGTGACAAATCAACCCGGGAATGTATTCCAATTGGAACAAATGATGAGTTTATCTCGCCTAGGGCTAGAATTCTCAATATTTAGATAATTATACTATTTGCTTGCATTTATCTTTGATTGCTTCATAAATTTGTTAATCTCAGAATCAAGCCTATGGCTCAGTTGCAGTACATCTGGATGAGATAAAGGTTTGTCAATGGAGATTGTAGCTAGTTTCTTTCGGAGTCTTTCAATATCTTTATTAGCTGCTGAACGGATAATAATCAAACTAATCGCCTCCTTGAAACTGTAATCTATTAATAAATTGTATCAAGGAGAGTTAACATTTTTATAACAAAAATGACACATTTTTGTGATATTTATACAAGTTTAGTGAAAAACAGAAGAATGTTAAAAACAATGTATTATTGATTTTTGGATAGGCATATAGTATCATTAGTGTGGTTATTAAAAGGAGGTGTAACAAGATGTGGGTCTTAGCTGGAATGCAAATGGTAGCAACTGTCCATATGCTTACCAAACTTGATTTTACCTATAGGGATAGATGTGCCCATTTAAATAAATTTAAAAATGGTCATCCGGAGAAGACACATCTTTATTACTAACCTTATTTAGAAATCATTAAGATTAGTATTTGTTTAAAGACGGTGGAGTTTTCTAGCGTCTTTTTTGTGTTCTCTCCCCAGTAAATGAGGAAAGGGCGAATTTTATGAACACAAATCTACAGGATGAACATAATGCATCATGGAAAAAGAAGATTGTCTTATTTTTAATAAGTCAAAATATATCTCTTTTTGGCTCATCTGTTGTAAGCTTTGCCATTATCTGGCATATCACTTTGGAAACCTCCTCTGGTATATGGGTGATGTTTTTTACTATCTGCGCTTTATTACCCCAGGTGTTTATTTCTCTCTGGGCTGGTGTTTGGGCGGATCGCTATAACCGTAAACATCTCATTATGCTGGCAGACGGCTTCATTGCCCTGGCTACCCTGGGCTTGGCAATTGCCTATTGGACCGGGTACCAAAGAATGGAACTGATTTTACTGGTTTCAGTTATCCGTTCAATTGGTGCAGGGATTCAAATGCCCGCTGTCATTGCCCTATATCCACAGATCGTACCAACTGAGAAGTTGACCAAGGTACAAGGTATTAATCAAAGCTTAAATTCTGTATTGATGCTGCTCTCTCCAGCAGTGGGAGGAGTCGTATTGGGGTCGGTGGGTATTACCGGGGCCTTTATGGTGGATGTGATTACCGCCTCATTAGCCATTGTAGTTCTTTCCTTTATTCGGGTTGAAAAGGCTGCCAGGTCCACGGAACCTGCTTCAGTTTTCACCGAGTTGCGCCAGGGAATAGCCTATACATTTAATAATAGGCTGTTGAGGGGAATATTAATTTGTTTTGGAGCTTCCTTCATCCTAATTACACCAGCGGCTGTATTAACTCCCCTATTAGTGAACGTAGCTTTGGCAATGATGTTTGGCTATTAACAGCAAATGAAGTGGTTTGGACCATCGGTACTTTAATTGGCGGAGTCTTTGTCTATATGAAGGGTAATTTTCAAGATAAAATCCGCACGGTGGCCATTTGTCTGATGGCCTTTGGCGTTACCTTTGGTCTCTTGGGTATTGCCGGTAATTTCACCATATATTTAATTATTATGGGGGTGGCCGGATTCTTCATGCCGATCGTCGCCACAGCGCAAACTGTATTGATTCAGGAAAATGTGGAAGAGGCTATGATGGGACGTGTATTCTCTCTAGTTCAAATCGTTACTGGCTCAGCAATGCCCTTTGCCATATTGTTTTTTGGCCCTCTGGCAGATATCGTACCCATTGGCTCCATTCTAGTAGTATCAGGTGCATTACTGGTAGTGGTAGGAGCCTTATATCAAATTACCAGTAAGCGTGCAGGCCTGAATTAAACAATAAAGCTGTAAGGAAAAGCTCTTTATTAAGCAATGCCCCTTGGATTAATTCCAAGGGGCATTGCCATGAATAAGAAGCAATGTAAAGTACCTAGAGAGATAAAACTTCAAATAACGAACTAGGTTAGGATTGATAGATTACCTCTAAAAGTATATAATTGTCCTGACAACTATATTTAGGGGTAGAATATAGGGCAGCTTGTCAAAGGCTCTGCCGACAACCTTGGAAATGTTCAAGCTTGAAGGAGATGAAAGAAAATGAGAAGTAAAATCTCAGAATCCATTAAGTTAAGGTATTCTCCAGTAGCTATTGTTTTTACGGATGAAAGACCTGAGGGAGCACTTCAATTTAAAGAAGGTCGTTTTGGCTGTGTAATTGCCATGCTAGCAGGTGCCGCCAAGGGAAAGACAGTAGTCTTTGACCGAAAACCTACGGCTGTATTGGTGGGGGAGCGGGACTTGGTTTTGGCAACACCTATGTAAATTTCCCTGGCGGCATAGAGTATTTCCTCTCAACAGGAAATAAGGAATTCTGTCAAACAGAGATAGGTAAAGGAATCCTACGAAATATGCCCGCTCTAAGTCATGGCGAAGCATATAAAAAGACCCCGGAATTTGCAAAATCTTTCGCTGATGCCCTTCCCTATTATGATGTTCCTACTGAGTTCGTGGTTTTTAAACCCCTTGAGCAAGTGTTGCCTACAGAAAAACCTGAAGTGGTTGTTTTCCTTGGTGCTCCAGATCAGATTTCTGCTCTGGTGGTTCTGGCAAATTATAACCGCCATGGCGGCGATAATGTTATTTCTCCTTTCGGTGCAGGTTGTCACAGTATCTGTATAATTCCGCTTAATGAAGGAAAATCTGAAAACCCCCGAGGGGTTATTGGTCTTTTTGATATTTCAGCCCGTAATAAGGTTGACAAAGATATTCTATCATTCAGCGTTCCCTATAATATGTTTTTGGAAATGGAACAAAATGTTGAAGAATCATTTTTAATGAAGGATGTTTGGTTAAAGGTTAAAGAAAGAAACTAAATCAACTTAATTACAGTAAAACAAAACCGCTTATTATTTATAGAATAAGCGGTTTTGTAATTTATTTTTAAATTTACAATAATCTAAGTTGGGGTATTGGAAAATTTGTCGTTATTTGTGTGAAGGATAATTATTAAACATGACGAATTTCCAGACCTTGTGGGTATGTATACCAATAAATCAAAAGAAAGAAGTGTCTGGATGTCTGATATTGAGAAATTGTTAAAAAAGATTGAGCATTTAAGACATGAGCTTAAGTATCTAGCCAGTAAAAAATATATTGCCGATCCTGAAGTGATAGCAGCAAGTGAGCGATTAGATAAGGCTTTGGTTCAATATTATAAAATAAGGGATATGAGATTTGTTAGAAAAAGTAACATAGGGTAATTTTTGTTTGTTAAAAAAATTGTATTAGTTATTATTGTGTAATCAATTACCGATGATTTTCTAAAGTTAACAATCTTTAATACCGATAATGGTGGTAAGGGGGGAAGTATAATGATGGGGTGTCGAATAGTTATTAAAACTGTTGATGGACAAATATGTTCAGCAATTTTAGTAGGAGAAAGCACAGATTATTTTACTGTTAAAGAAGTACAGGAATTTAGATTTGACACAGACGCCAGAGTTCCCAATCTTAATGCACCCGGGGAGTTATTTTCTGGGGAAATTAGGTACTATAAGAAAAATATTATATATTGTTATATAACAAAATGATAGGGCCTCAGGCTCTTTTTTTATGCCTAATTTTCTATTCTTAATCTATAGGAAAATTTGCTGCTAAGGTGGCTTATATTTTAGCATGCTTTGCTAAATTTAAATTAACACTTATATCTATTATGGAAAAGGAATATTAATATTTATACAGAATTGTAATATGGATAATATTTCTAATAAATTTATTAAGGAGGCTGACGGATTGATTAAAAGAATTTTGGTGGGTACATTATTCATTTTATTTATGGGTCTAGTTCCTACGATTTCATCAGCTGAGTTGCAGGACAAAATACATGTATCGATTAATGGTGAACCAGTGGAATTTAATGAAATAACAGGGAGTCCCTTTTCTGATGAGTACAATCGCATTCAAGTCCCCTTTAAAGCTACCCTTGAAAAATTTGGTGCTAAGGTCAACTGGTTAGAACAAATGGAAGTTGCAATTGCTGAAAAGAATGGGATTTATTTAGAGGTTCCAAATGGTAAACCATACATCTTTAATAATGGTATAAGAATAGATAATGAATCTTCTTCTCTAAGTCAAGGTGGGAGATTATACTTACCCATAAGGATTGTCATGGAACAGTTTGGTTGTGATGTACAATGGGATAGCATGTCGAAAACCGTCATTATTACATACTCAAATGTAAAAGAAGAAAATTCTATAGCAGATAAAAGAGATGCTTTAGAAGATAAAAAAGAGGCGGTAGAAGAAAAGGATAAACAACAAGATAAACAACAAGATAAACAAAAAGTTGAGGAACCTAAAGCTGAAGAAGAGGAATATTATTACCACAAATATGATGATGACAATTTGCTTGTGGACTTTTATGGAACTACAAAAAGAGGCGTGGTGACTGATTACAAAAAGCCAATTATCACCTTTGATGAAGAGATTCCGACTGTAACAAATAAAGATTCTTTTATGGTTAGTGGAACTTGCGAAAACACAGAGTATATAGTAATACATAGTCCATTAAACTTTAATACAAAAACAACGCCTGTTAATAATAGATTTAGCATTATGGTAAAACTCATTACCGATGACGAGCTAGCAAGAAAGGAAAAGGGAGTAGGTAATGCAGTAAGTATACTTGCAATGAATGGAGACAAGGCAGTAATTAAGGAGTATGTAGTTTATTATAATGATGAATATGAAGAAGAGTAGAAAGTAATAAATTTAGTAATATAAAGATCTGTGCTACCCACAGGTCTTTATATTATATCTATTGATTTAAAGATAGAACGGGATAAACACAATTCTTTTGGGGTATAGCAAATTTATTCAATGGGAGTTGCTATTTGTTTTCTACAGCCATCTTAATACTAAGACCTACTAGAAATAACCCAGAAATCACTTTGATTCTTTGCCTAATATTCTCTTGCTCMAAAAATATTTGGAACTTATCAATACATATAACAAGTAAGGAGTACCATGAGGCAGATATTAAAGAATAAAGAAAAGTAAGAAATAAGGATTCGGTTAAAAAGTTACTTTGATTATGTACAAATTGCGGTATGAACGATAGATAAAAGAGTGCTACCTTGGGGTTAAGTATATTAGAAATTAATCCTCTGTAGAAAGAAGAACTAAGGCTTTCAATATGTACACGATTAGTTATTTCACTTAGTTGATTTGCTTTCTGATTATTATGAAAGCATGAGGAATAGATACTTGTTAAACCTAAGTATAGTATATAAAGTGCACCCAAATATTTTATGCTCATGTATAATTGTGTGGATTGTGTCAAGATAACGGATAATCCAACTGCCGCGATTATTGCATGAAAATAAAGTGCGGTTACAATACCGGCCACATTTAAAAAACCGGATTTTTGCCATTTACACCTACCGAATGCATTATTAAAACCGTGTTAGGTCCTGGGAACATAACTAATAACAACACAATGCTTAAAAAAGATACTATTTCCTTAAGTGAGAAATCCATCGCTGGTTGCCTTCTTTCCCTGAGTATTATTTATAGTATATATTCATTCACAGTGAGTGGTAATACCAATTTTAATGGTGGCCTAGAATTTATAAATTTTACACATTTCCGCCACAGGTTTAGTCCCAAGATGATTATATTAAACATGTAGTAGGATTACCAGGGGATACAATAGAGACATACCAGAAGTCCTAAAAAAACATACTACCCCACTAAGATTATCTGTATAAAGTTCACAAATAGACAGGAATAATCTCATCTTTATAGAAACCTTACAAATGAGCAGCTAAATAATTAGCATAATAACGAAATAGTATTATCACAACAGAGGCATTCTACATAGTAAATACATTTTTTAAATTTATGGGTGATGAACTTGTGTTAGCGATTATTGAATGTGTGGCCTTGCAGGGACTAGAGGGCCAAAAGATATGGGTAGAGGTTGACGTAAGCAACGGACTGCCAAGCATGGATATTGTTGGACTTCCCGATGCTGCCGTACGGGAGGCGAAAGACAGGTACGTAGTGCTATTAAGAACTCTGGCTTGGATTTTCCGATTCGTAGGATTACCATAAACTTGGCTCCTGCTGATCTAAGAAAGGAGGGGCCGGGATTTGACTTGCCCATAGCCATTGGCATATTGGCAGCAACAGGCAAATAAGGCCGGAGCTTTGCTCAGGGACAATATTTATAGGGGAACTTTCCTTGGATGGTTCGATAAGGGGGGTTAGCGGGGTGCTGCCCCTTTTGCTGGTGGCCCGGGAAAAAGACCTTACTAAGGCCATTATACCCTTGGACAATGTAAATGAAGGTGGTTTGGTAAGGGATATAACTGTCTTTGGTTCTGATAGTCTTGGGGAGTTAGCCAGGGCTTTAAATGGAGAAGAAAGCTTAACGCCCTATACTGGTGATGTGCTGTGGACATCAGGTTTTGATAGGTTAGATGACCTAGACTTTAAAGATGTAAGGGGACAGTTGGGTCCCAAAAGGGCATTAGAAATTGCGGCGGCAGGTGGCCATAATGTGCTGATGCTTGGCAGTCCTGGATGTGGTAAGACAATGCTGGCGCGCCGCTTACCTTCAATACTTCCCGACCTGACCTTTGATGAGGCCATAGAAGTAACTAAGATTTATAGTTTAGCGGGCCAACTAACTCCCCAAAGTCCGCTAATAAATAAAAGACCCTTCAGATTTCCACATCATACATCATCACTGCCAGCCTTGTGGGAGGTGGGCGCATTCCAAAGCCCGGTGAGATAAGCCTAGCCCATCAGGTGTATTGTTTATGGACGAATTGCCGGAATTCCATAAAGACAGCCTGGAGGCATTGAGGCAACCCTTAGAGGATAGATGCATAAATGTTAGCAGGGTTGCCGGAAACTTTACTTTTCCTGCTAATATTATGCTGGTGGGTGCGGCGAACCCTTGCCCCTGTGGATTTCTCCTGGATAAAGAAAAAGACTGTAGCTGTTCACCCTATCAGATTCAAAAATACATGAAAAGGATTTCCGGGCCGTTACTGGATCGCATTGATATTCAAATAGAAGTAACCAAACCATTATATTCTGAGCTTGTGGGCAATGAAGAGGGGGAAACATCAGCAGAAATAAAATGCAGGGTTGAGCAGGCACGGAGTATTCAAAGGGAGAGATTCGGGGATTTACAGGTGACTAGCAACGGGGCAATGAATGCCCGGCAGGTTCGACAATATTGTCAAATGGATCAGGCTGGGTCAAAGCTTTTAAAGGACGCCTTTAAAAGCCTTGGACTTAGTGCAAGGTCCCACGATAAAATACTGAAGGTAGCCCGTACTATTGCAGATTTAGAAGGTAGCCCCAAAATCTCCGTCCATCATCTGGCAGAGGCGGTACAATACAGGGGTTCCAAGATTAGTTAATCAGCTAAGATTTGACTGGATAATTTTAGGGACTCTAAATATATTTTTGGAATTTCCTCCACATCAAGTTTTAGCTTTGAGACAACAAGGCTAAGCTCTTCCCAATTACCTTGCTCATATAGGATAGCAGCCGAGAATATATCCCTAATCATAGAGGGCTCACCTAGTAAAGCAGCCTTAATATCCTGGGGAATAGACAATTCCGTTAGAATTTCGTCCATTGGTTTATCAAGAAATGCATCAATTAATGAAAATGTGCCCAATAAAAATAAGTCAGAGCCTCTCTCTGATAAGCCAATCTTAATAGCTAGCAACTCACAAAGGGTACCACGGCAAATGGCAGTTACAAAAAGTTCGTTAGGCTTATCTTCACCTAAGCCCTTTAGTGCAACCAAAAATAACCATTTTATAATGCCTGATTTACCTAAAAGTGTAAGGGCTTGCCTTAGAGAATTAACCTTGGTCTTTAAACCAAAGGCAGCGGAATTTATATATTTTAATAGCTTATAGGAAAGTGATAGGTCTTGCTTAATCATATTTTCCACATGTTCATAACTGAAGGAAGGCTGTCTAACTTCTTGAAGAATCTTGAAATGGGATAGTTTGTTTGTAGGAATGTCTTTTCCAGACATTATTGTTGGCTTACTAAAGTAATAGCCCTGGAAATATGAATACCCCATTTTTAATGCTTGTAAATAATCTTCCTTGGTTTCAACCTTTCTGCCAGAAATTTTATTTTATTATTGCCGATTTGTTTTAAAACACCGGATCTATCCAAAACGCTAGTATTTAAAAAATCAATTTTTATAATGTCAGCCAGTTTAATGAGTTCCTTAAACTTCTCATGATAAACGAAATCATCAAGGGCAATGGAATAACCTAATTTTTTTAACCTTTTACAGCTATCTATTAAATGCTCATCGGGCTCAACATCTTCTAATACTTCAATCACCGTAAGATGCGGAGGTAGCAGGTGGGTAAATCTTGCTCCAGGAGGTTTTTTGTAAAATTTATGAAGGCTTTTTTTCCTAAGGTAAGGGTATTAAAACCAATGACTAATAAACTATTGTTTATTAATTCAGATGTTGCACGGTCGCTATTGCAGGTGGAATAGTTATTGTTTGTTCCGGATCTATATAGCAATTCATAACCAATTACCATATTATGCTTATCAAAGATTGGCTGCCTAGCAACATAATTATGCATGGACCTTACCTCCTTAAAACAAGTTCATAATATCATATATTAATGGTAGTTAGTTACAAAATGTTTACAAATAAAGAACATAAAATTACTTTTAAATTTTAGTAATTCTATGTTTATAACAACGTTATTGGATTATTATTTCTTCCTTAGTCCAAAACCGACAGAGCCCAGGACTATCCCTAAAAGGGAACCCCAAAAAACCTCAATGGGTTGATGGCCTATGACTTCCTTTAATGCTTCTTCACGCCTCCTATGATAAACTCCCGGCTGCTCTCCGGCCAGCTCTTCTACCTTTCTATCCAATTCATTGACCTCAATGGCAATTTCCCCCGCGTGTCGTCTAACTCCCATTGCATCATATAAAACGATTGCACCGAAGATAGAGGCCAAGGCAAAATCTACGCTTTTCATCCCTTTGTTTAGAGCAATATAGGTAGCCAGAGAAGTTACCCCTGCGGAATGAGAGCTGGGCATACCACCTGGTTGCAGCATTGCTGTTAAATCCCATTGCTTAGTTCTATATTTTTTTAAAGGAACCTTAAGTACTTGTGCAACACCAATTGATGCAATAGCAGTAAGAATTCCCTGATTCAAAAATATCACCTCAAGATTAGCTTCTAAAAAATTGCTCTATTCTATGCATGTTATTATGACAAATATTTTGATGTAGCATTTATTAAATATATATAAAAATATTAATAATATTTGTTATAATACTCCACAAATTAGGAGAGAGGAGATGTATTATGGCCCTTGCAAATTTAAGCCGATTATTGAAGGATGCTATGGTGCATGGCTATGCTATAGGTTCATATAATATGGTTGATATTAATTCCCTTGAAGCTATAATTAATGGGGCAGTGAGGCTTAATTCTCCCATTATAGTGTCAGTTTCAGAAAATCATTTTCCCTATGTGGATATTGAAAAAATGTCATCTGTAATTGGGTATCTGGCAAATAATGCCTCTATTCCGGTGGGATTGCATCTGGATAACGGGCAAAGCATTGCAGCTATAATGAAGGCTATAAGAAGGGGTTTTACCTCTGTTATGTTTGACGGTTCCAGACTGCCCTTGGCAGAAAATATGGCCAGGACAGCTGAAATAGTCAGATTTGCCCATGCGGCGGGTGTAGCTGTGGAGGGCCATATAGGCAAAATTTCTGAAGTTGGTAATGAGAATCTGGAACAAACTGATCCATCGAAGGCAGCTATGTTTGTTCAAGCAACGGGGATAGATGCCCTGGCCTTGGATTTTCAAGCCTCTGGCAGTGTTATCTTTCCAAAGATTAATATAACCTAGAGTTAATTAAAGAAATCTACGACTCAACAGGAATTCCCCTTGTACTAACAGAAGGGTCTGGGTTAGGAGACAACGACATTAAGGCTGCAATTAGACATGGAGTTAGGAAGATTAATATTTATACAGACCTCTCGCGCCAAGCCAACAAAGCCATACGACAAGAGCTGGCAGAGGATCCTGAGCTTCCTTATGTGGAGATCAAAACGGTGGCCCGTATGGGCATGGAGAAGGTGGTTATGGATAAAATAAAAGTATTTGGTAGCTGTAGAGTTTTGAACTAATTAAAAATTTCAAAACAACAACCCGTTGTTAAATTGACAACGGGTTGTGCTAGTTCAAATATTAATTTGGCTTGTTATCATGCATATATCTAATTGCTAACTTTAGATGGTGAAGTTCCTCCTCAGACAATTGGCAGCCACAATTATTACAAAAGATAGTTTCTTTTTCAAGGATGTCACTTGTACCGATGGAAAAAGTTTTATCGCAATCAGGGCAAGTAACTCTACATTGATTTCGTTCAAAGATTACACCTCCGCGGAACTATTAACATGCTTTGGCCTTAGATTTTTTGGAGCTGGTTTTTTGTTTATTTGGGCTCAGTCTTATGAATCTACAATATAGTGAAAAACAAAATCCAAATACTCCCACTGACAATATTAAGGGCTCCCATTGATAATGGTTGAATCCAATAGGATTCTATCTAGGAAGACAATTGTTGATACGATTAAAATACAAGCGGACCAACCCATTAGGATAACAGGTAAATTGCTTTTTGGCGGTTTATATATCTTAATACCCAATAAAAATATGACTGTTACAAGACTCCAAATCCAAGGGGCTAGCATAATAAGTTTCTCCTGCATTCAAATGTACTATGTTAATTATAGCCCGCCTGTCAAACTTTGCAAGTCTGCAAATGATATAATCACCTTGAGAAGGATTTCTATAGGGGATCAAAGAATCTAATTAAGTATAATGATTACTGTTGTACGAGGAGATTTACCTATGGATTTTTTTGATCCTGAAAAAGTATTAGCAAACATAAAAATTAAGTCTAACGTTGATACAAATCTTAGGGAGAATACTAACCAGCACTTGGTTAAATGTAAAAAATGTAATGACTGCGGTATCTACATGGAAGGTGAATTTGCCGTTCCATGCACCTGCATTGCTCAAAGTTCCCTGGATAAAAAGTTTAAAAACTGCCAAATTCCCAGGTCTATGCTGGCACATTCCTTCGAAAATTTTAACTTCAAATATTACTCAGCCCAAATTAAAGAACCAAATTCAAAGAGAAGCTACCTGGAGATTGCCAAAAAGACTTATAGGTATGCCCAGGAGTTTGCCTTTGATTTTGTCAAAGGTGAAATCAAGGAGGGCCTGTTCATTCAAGGACCCATTGGCTCGGGGAAAACCTTCTTAGCCTGCTGCATAGCAAACCACATTATCCGTCGCAGTAATAAGGCGGTGCTCTTTGTTGTGGTACCAGATTTACTGGAGAAAATAAAGGCCAGTTATTCTAATGCAAGTAATTATACTGAATATAGTTTGGTTGAGGCGGCCAGTGAAGTACCTCTTTTAATTATGGATGATTTAGGCGCACATAACTATACTGAGTGGACAAAAAATAAAATCTACAATATTATTAATTATCGCGTAAATAACGAACTCCCAACCATTATTACCACAAACCTTGATTTATCAGGTGAATTATCTAAATTACTGGGCGAGAGAACTGTATCCCGTATAGAGCAAATGTGCTATCCCCTTTGGTTAATACGTGAATTTGATATTAGGGAAGTAATTAGACAAGAAAAGATTAACCAACATATTTCTGGATTACGCAATGGAAGTTAGAAATATTTTCAGCATTACTCAAAAAATGTAAAGGAAAATGAAAATGAAAGAACAAGGGTAAAAAGCTGTGAAATAAAGAACTATTGAAAAAAAACGAAAATCTATTGACCTTTGTTTGGTTTCCGGTATAATGAATACAACAACGGTGGGGGTTATTAACTGCATATGTTGCGGTTTAGCTCTTGCCTACACACAACTTTAAAAAAGCCCACATTTATGTGGGCTTTTGTTTTTAGTTGAAAGGTATCATTCTTGAGATATTTTCCTGTTATGCTATAATTACCTTTTAGGAAAGCAAATCAGGAGGAATGACAGTATGACCGAAGCAGCAGCTTTAAAAACAAGTGATAAGGTAATTGTTGGGGAAATCATTTCCACCGAAAGGCATCCCGATGCGGAAAAACTCACTGTATGTACTGTTAATGTTGGACAGGAGGAACCTTTACAAATAATATGCGGGGCCAGCAATGTTGCCCTGGAATTAAGGTGCCGGTGGCCCTGCACGGGGCAAAATTGCCTGGTGGTAAAAAGATAAAAAAAGGAAAACTAAGGGGCGTTCTAAGTAACGGCATGATTTGCGCCCAGGATGAGTTGGGCTTTGACAGGGAGATTGAAGGCATATGGATACTTGACCCTGAAGCTCAGATAGGAACTGCGGTCCCCTATAGAGAAATTGAAAATGAAGGGGAAGCTGACAAATAAAACCCCCAACGGGGGTTTTCAGATTGTCGAGAAACTACCTATATTCGGGTTTTAATAATCCCTCACGACTCCTCTCTCCGCAGTGGACAGCGCTAATCCTTGACTTCGGGCGAAAATGGGCCG
>AWVY01000049.1 GCA_004143605.1 Desulforamulus aquiferis | reverse complement strand
CGGTCCCATACCCATACCGGTCCCATACCCATACCGGTCCCATACCCATRCCGGGWCCCATACCCATGCCGGGACCCATACCCATACCAGGTGAGAAACCCGGAGTTGGACAATCGCCTGTTACCGGGCAACCAGGCATACCTGGTTTACTGGATAATGGGGGGAACAAGGATGGTTGGGGAGGTGGGCAAATATCATCCATTACACCTGCCACCACCACGGAGCAAACGTTCCATAAAGGAATAATTGTAACATTTAATTGGGTAGGAGCACCCCGGTGCAGCTCAATGTAGTCTTGACCTACAGCATGGAGCATACCCTGCACCGGTGCAGCACCGGGACAGTTCAGATAAACGGTTATTTGCTGGTGCAGCAGTTCGCAGAGACGCTGCAAGAAGTAGGAGCAACTACTGGCGGCTTTGGATGATGCTTGCCGGCTTTTGATTCAACAGTATCAATCATGGATTTTCACAACCTCCTAGATAGAGTTTGCTATATCCTATTAAAAAAATTGTTAAATGGTTCCAATAATAAGATTGTTTAAAATAAAAAGAGCTGATCAATAGTGATCAGCCCTGCCTTTAATACTAATGCTTTGGTTTAAAGGTTTCACATTGTGTTTCTTCTGATGTACTTGAGTTTTCAGAGCCGGAATGATTAACCTGAATCATTGGGGCATCACACATAACATCAGAGTTGTATTGGCACTCTGTTACTGAACACTTGATTGTAGGCATTTCCAAATCACCTCCCATTCAGATTAACCTTATCTTACCCAAGCAGAACTAAAAAAATTCATCTAATATTGGTAAAAATACATAAATATACAAGATAAAGCCCCACAGTCAAAGTTTTGACTGTGGGACTTATTTAATATTTTAGCTATAGGATTGATCAACAGTTATAGTCTTGTTTCGTCCATGTGATTTTGCGTAATAGAGGGCTTGGTCTGCAAGCTTTAAAAGGTCAGAGGCATTGGTGGTATGGGTTGGGTAGTTGGCCACTCCGATGGAAACAGTTACTCTACGATATGGAAAGACAGTATCAACTACCGCCGTTCTAATTGTTTCTGCCTGGGATATCCCTTCATGAAGCTGGTCTTGGGTAAAATGAACGCAAATTCTTCGCCGCCGTATCTGGCCACAATATCAGAAGGTTTAAGGTGTTTAAGAAATACTTTGGCCAGGGTCTTTAATATCTCGTCACCAGCCGGGTGACCATAGGTATCGTTGTAACCCTTAAAATCATCAACATCCAGCATAAATAGGCTCATCGATCTGCTATGACGATGGCATTTTCTAATTTCTTTTTGGAGCTGCTCTGCAAAGAAGCGATGATTAAATAGGCCTGTTAGGGCATCGGTTTCTGATAAATCCTGGAGCTTTTTATTTAGAATGGCATTTTCCAGGGCCAGGCTGACCTGAATGGTAAAGAGTTCTAAGATCATGTTTGTTTCTTCACTGGCTTTATATTGCTCAGGGAATAGGGCAAAAATTACTGCCAGTGTTTCACCATTTCGTCCATAGAGAAAAACACTCTGCAGCTTTTGATTACTGTTTTGGTAGCTCGCATTATTGGTTGACACTGTGGACAAAGGATTTTTATCTTTTTCTTGCAGATTGGGACAAACTATATATTGGTTGGAGTCAATACCCCGGCTAATAATTTCTAAGGGCTGTTTATTTTCATCCAGCAGCACAAACTGACAGCCTGGAACCTCGGCTATTTGCATAAAACCATTCAAAATAAGATTATACATAGTCTTTAAATCGTTTTCTCCCGCAATTTGTGCAACAATCCAATGCAGGCGGGTTAGCTTTTCATTAACTTCAACAAGATTCTTTATTTTTTCTATTACGTCAATTCCAAAATTCATGGACGATGCCCCCATCTAAATGTTAGACATATTAATTATAACAAAAATAATTTATTTCAGATATATTTAACCAACTATTTGGTTTACATAAGTACAATAATTTGAATTACAATTGTTTATTGGGATAAACTAACCTTGAGATTTTTGGAGGTGATATGGATTGGATTTGAAGGATAATGAGATAAAAAAGAAGTTTAATAAATTGGATGAAATTCTTGCTATCTATGGAAAGGATCATGAACAGCTTATTCGGGTGCTGCAAAAGGCTCAAGATGTTTTTGGTTATCTTCCTGAGGAAGTTCAGGCCTATATTTCTCATAAAATGGGTATTCCGGTAAGTGCCGTAAACGGTGTTGTGACCTTTTACTCATTGTTTTCCACCGAACCAAAGGGTAAATACAATGTCAATGTATGTCTTGGTACTGCCTGTTATGTTCAAGGTGCTCAAAAAATATATGAGGGCTTTAAGGAACAGCTAGGTATCAAGATGGAGATACCACCGAGGATATGCTTTTTACCGTTCGAAGCAGCCGCTGCATAGGTGCCTGTGGACTTGCTCCGGTGCTGACAGTTAACGAAGATGTTCATGGTAAACTCTCCACGAAGGATGTAGCCAAATTGATAAGCCGCTATAAAAAGAACGAAACGGCAGGTGAAGATAATGGTAAAGACTTACCTGGAGTTGGAGACTATCAGGAACCAACACCTACCGGGCCTTAGGCTAGGTTTGGAGAGGCTGGAGAACAGGGGTATCAAGTTTTAGTCTGTACTGGAACTGGTTGTGCTTCAGGTGGCAGTGAGCCTGTCATTAAGGCCCTTAATAGAGAGATAAAAATTAAGAATTTGACTAAGTCTATAAGTGTCGTGCCTACCGGCTGTTTTGGTTTTTGTAAAATGGGGCCAATTGTGCTGGTTCATCCGGGGCAAACATTTTATTGTTTGGTAAATGAGAAGGATGCTGAGGAATTGGTGGGAGAGCATTTTGTTAAGGGTCAAATTGTTGAAAGGCTTCTATATAGGGAAGGAAAAGACAAAAAAATTTTTCAGCATATGAAGGATATTCCCTTTTTCCAGTCCCAATTGCGAATAGCATTGAAAAACTGTGGAGTTATTAACCCGGAAGATATCAGAGAATATATAGCAAATGATGGTTATTTTGCCCTCTATGATGTATTACATAATAAAGAACCTGAGCAGGTAATAGAAATAATCAGCAATTCAGGTCTTAGGGGACGGGGAGGCGGAGGTTTTCCCTCAGGACGAAAGTGGCAATTTACTGCCCAGGCAGAGGGACAACCTAAATATGTAGTTTGTAATGCAGATGAAGGTGATCCTGGAGCTTTATGGATCGCAGCATTTTGGAGGGAGATCCCCACAGTGTTATAGAAGCAATGGCCATTGCGGGCTACAGTATTGGTGCTAACCATGGAGTGATATATATTAGGGCGGAGTATCCCATAGCCATTAGACGTTTAGAGGTGGCATTAAAACAGGCCAGGGAAATGGGATTATTGGGCGAGGAGATATTTGACAGCGATTTTACCTTTGATATTGAATTGAGACTTGGTGCGGGGGCCTTTGTGTGTGGCGAGGAAACTGCACTGCTCAAATCGGCCATGGGTGAAAGGGGAGAACCTAGACCCAGGCCGCCCTTTCCGGCAGTTTGTGGTTTCCGGAATAAGCCTACCCTACTAAACAATGTTGAAACCTATGCTAATGTACCAATTATCCTAAGAAAAGGTTGGCAGTGGTACGCTTCCCTGGGAACAGAAAAAAGTAAAGGGACCAAGGTTTTTCCATTGCCGGCAAAATCAATAATACTGGGCTAATTGAAGTCCCCATGGTACTACCCTGAGAACTATCATATACGATATCGGCGGAGGAGTGCCGGGTGGCAAGAAATTTAAGGCGGTGCAAACTGGCGGCCCATCGGGAGGGGTTATTCCGGCTGACTTACTGGATACTCCCATTGATTATGAGTCTTTGACTCAAGTAGGCTCTATGATGGGCTCCGGTGGATTAATTGTCATGGATGAAACTGATTGTATGGTGGATATAGCAAAGTTTTATCTGGAGTTTAGTCAGGATGAATCCTGCGGCAAATGTACTCCCTGCAGTGGGCACTAAGCGTATGCTGGAAATCATGGAGCGAATCACAGAGGGTAAGGGGAGATGGAAGATTTAGAAGAGTTGGAGGAACTTTCTAAGGATATTAAAGAGGCCTCCCTGTGCGGCTTAGGACAAACTGCACCGAATCCGGTTCTTTCTACCCTGAGGTTTTTTAGAGATGAATATATAGCCCATGTTCGTGACAAACAATGTCCGGCGGGAGTGTGTCGGGAATTAACTGATTTCGTTGTGGATAAAGAGAAGTGCATTGCCTGCGGCATCTGTGCTAAAGCTTGTTCTGTGGATGCAGTGATTGGTGAGAAGAAAAAAACCTATTATATTGATCGCCAGAAATGTGTAAAGTGCGGCGCATGCCAGTCCAGGTGCCCTAAGGATGCCATCTTTAAAATTGCTATGGGAGGTGAGATGAAGGATGACAACAAACCGGCAGACGGAAGGACCACATACCCTACCCGTGAGCGCCCTATTGGAAAGCCTCCCCTGGAAAAGACCGGGGATTTGGTAAATATTTTTATAAATGATGAGCCTGTCAAGGTAGATAAGGGAACCAATGTACTTGAGGCATGCCGGGAAAACGGCTATGAGATCCCCAGCCTTTGCTATCTAAAGGATTTAAACACGGCAGGCTCTTGTCGGGTTTGTGTAGTGGAGATTGAGGGCAGCCGAAATTTGCAGGCAGCCTGTGTTTACCCGGTCACTGAAGGCTAAGGGTTCACACAAATACCCCAAGGGTACGCCGAGCCAGGCGCAGGGTGGTTGAGCTTTTGTTGTCAGAACATAACAGAGAGTGTACCACCTGTGCCAGGAATCTAAATTGCGAATTGCAGACCCTGGCCAACAAGGTTGGGGCCAGGGATGGAAAATTAACGGGACAGCATAGACATGTTCCGCCAGTTGTAAAAAATCCTTTTATTGTTCGAGATTACAGCAAGTGTATTAAGTGTCGTCGATGTGAGGCAATTTGTAAGAACAAACAGGGAATAGGGGTTTATTCTCCCTCTACCGGGGCTATGATACGGTTATAGCTCCAGCCTTTCAACGGGATTTAGGTGACGTGGCCTGCATCGCCTGTGGACAGTGTGTTCTGGCCTGTCCCACAGCGTCTCTAACTGAACGGTCCTATATTGATGAGGTATGGAAGGTTATCGAAGACCCGTCAAAGCATGTGGTGGTTCAAACTGCCCCGGCAATTCAGGTTAGTATTGGTGAGGAATTTAATCTGCCGGTGGGAACAGTGGTTTCAGAAAAACTAGCAGCAGGATTAAGACGCATGGGTTTTGATAGTGTTTTTCCACTGATTTTGCTGCGGACTTAACCATCATGGAAGAGGGGCATGAGTTGCTGGAAAGATTAGACAAGGGTGGTCCCCTGCCCTTAATATCCTCCTGCAGTCCTGGATGGATAAAGCTCTGTGAACATTTTTATCCCGAGTATATAGACAATATATCAACCTGCAAATCTCCCATGGAAATGTTTGGGGCATTGGCTAAGACCTATTATGCCGAGCAACAGGGGATTGATCCTAAGGATATGGTTGTGGTAGGGGTTATGCCCTGTACTGCCAAAAAATTTGAGGCTGCCAGGCCAGAGATGGAACCTATGGTATCAGGGATGTGGATTATGTCATAACGACCAGGGAATTGGCTAAAATGCTGAAGCAGATTGACATTGATTTAAAGAAGCTGCCAGATGAGAATTTTGATCAACCCCTTGGCTTATCCAGCGGGGCAGCCAATCTTTTTGCCACCAGTGGGGAGTGATGGAGGCAGCCATTCGAACAGCTCTGGCCTTAACCGAAGGGAAGGAAATGGGACGGTTGGAATTCAAAGAACTAAGGGGTACTGAGGGGGTCAAAGAGGCGGAAGTTGAGCTAAAGGGTAAAACTGTCCGCCTAGCGGTTGCCCATGGCACCCGCAACGCCAGAAAGCTAATGGAAAGACTTAAAAAGGGAGAGAAATTTGACTTCATCGAAATTATGGCCTGTGCAGGTGGGTGCGTCGGGGGTGGAGGACAGCCCATCACCAATGACCCGGAAAAACCGGAACTGACCATGGAACATAGAAGTAATCGGGCCAAGGGCTTATTTGCCTTGGATTTAGGCAAAAAGATGCGGCGCTCCCATGAAAACCCGGCGGTAATTCAAGTATATAAGGATTATTTAGGGAAACCCATGAGTAAGAAGGCCAAGGAAATTTTGCACACTAAATATACCGCCCGGGGTCCCTTGCCAGGATTCGACTTTGAGCCGGAGAAGGATAAAGAGGATATACCTGTTGGAAATTTACCAGGCCTGCTGCACTAATCTTATAAGCTATTACTTATGGGTCTTGTGATCACCAAGACCATAAGTATGCTCATTAGTCCAAAAACAGAACCTATTAAACATAGACCGTTAGTCTAAACATCATGCTATAATATTCTGGTATACAAAGCCAGGAGGTTATTATGAAAATAAATACGGTTTTATTTGATCTCGACGGCACCTTAATAGACTCCCTGCCGTTGATTAGGAGGACTTATCAAAGGGTTTTTAATGAGCTGAATATACCCTGGGTTAATGAGGTAATGAACTCTGTAGGACTGCCCCTGGTGCAAATTGCTAAAGAATATGCGGGGGAAGAAAGGCACAAGGAATTTTTTAAGCTATACCAGCAATACTATGCCATTGAACATGATGTCATGACCCAGGTATTTCCGGGAACGGTGGAAATGCTTTCGACTTTAAAAGCCCAGGGCTACCGCTTGGGGCTGGTTACCTCAAAGAGCCGATCGGTGGCTATTAGAAGTGCCCAATATGTGGGGATAGATAATTTTATGGAGGTTGTTGTTGGTGCTGAGGACGTTACCAGGCACAAGCCGCAGCCTGAACCGCTGCTAAAGGCTTTGGACCTCATGAATTTGCCCGCGGACACAGCTGCCTATGTGGGAGACAGCCCCTTTGATATTATGGCTGCCAAGGGAGCCGGAGTTATGGCGGTGGGAGTCACCTGGGGGATGTCAGATCGGTTGCAAATTATGCACCATGAGCCAAATGTTATTCTTGAGGAATGGGATGACTTAATAAAGTTGTTAGGTTTAAAATAAAAGTCCTGTTTATAGGCCTTCAGACTGTTGAAAAAGCTACAACTGGGTTTTAATAATCCCGAGCAGCGACATTCGGAGCAGTGGAAACAGCGCATCGCGAAGCTGAGGATGCGAAAATGGGTGCCCGGACATGGACGTCCGGGCAAGCCTG
>AWVY01000048.1 GCA_004143605.1 Desulforamulus aquiferis | reverse complement strand
GTAATAACATTATAAAAAATAAAAGTTCGACTGGTACGCAGGAAACTTAAATGGAGATCTGCTAACCGGGATTGAACCGGTGACCTTATCCTTACCAAGGATACGCTCTACCTACTGAGCTATAGCAGCAATATTATGGTGGGCGATGACGGGATCGAACCGCCGACATCCTGCTTGTAAGGCAGGCGCTCTCCCAGCTGAGCTAATCGCCCGTTGCAAAGGTTATGTTAACAAAAATTACATCCTAAGTCAATGAAATATTTTGCCACAGGTTATAGCTGAATCTGTTATCTATTCTTTTTGATGTCTAGAGGAACTAACATTTTGTTTATACTCTCAAGAGAAGATATTACTTGGGGGATTTGAGTGAACAAAATCCTATTTGATTTTCCTATTTACCAGGATAGAATAGCTGTTTTCTTAGCAATTAAATACTTTCTAAAAAATCAAACGGGTGCGTCAAGGGACTCTATGCTGGAGTTAATGACAATATTTCTAAGTAAATATGGAATTAAAAGATTTCTATTTGACAATTTCTCTATACGCCTAAATCAAAAATCAAAATTAGCATATATCTATGGTCTGCAAAAAGCAGAAAGCAATTTTTGTCCGGGTTGTGGTACCTACATATTTAAATACGACAGTCCTGTAAGAATATTAAGCATAGAAGAAAATATAAACGATAGAGTAACTTACGGCTGTGCCTGCGGAGAAATTTTTTTTCGCATAGAGCTAAATAAATAATTATATTTTAATAAAATTTTAATGTTGACTAAGACAAGATATTTTGTTATTATATGTCTTGTCAGTCACTAAGGCGATTAGCTCAGCTGGGAGAGCGCCTGCCTTACAAGCAGGATGTCGGCGGTTCGATCCCGTCATCGCCCACCAAACTATGGAGCTGTGGTGTAGTGGCCTAACATGCCTGCCTGTCACGCAGGAGAACGCGGGTTCGACTCCCTCAGCTCCGCCACTTTATAGAACCAATACCAATGGTATTGGTTCTTTTTCATATAGTCAGTTTTCTGGTCAATTTTTCTTGTTCTAAAAACTTGTATTGTTGCACATTATTAAATATTAAGGATGATTTAAATAACCTACCTCCTCCTATGTATCCGCCTTGCCTCCTGGGCGGTTTTTCTGCAGAAATAAAAAGGCAAGCAAAATACTATTGCCGCCTGCCATAATAATAATCCTTAAATTTATTAAACCCGGGCATTAACCGGGTTTGTCCATTATACTTGATTGGCAAAAATAATCAGGGTTATTATTAATAATCCCCCGCAAATGCCTGCTAAAATCTTTTTAAAACCATTGTTGGCTTCGGCAAACTTTTCTTCTTTTACCTGATGGATAGTTTTCTTCTCAATGTTTCTCTTTATTTTTCGCATTTCTATCCTCCTCTCCCGCAGTTGATTATACCATTTCTATATTAAGTTTCAATTAATTTTTTCAGTGAATTGTTTCCTGTTTACCTAAAAATATCTTGTTGATATTTCTGTTGCTTAGAGGAGTTTTCTATTTATTACAGAACAACTAAAAAAAATACTATATGCGGGTGATCAAATGGGTAAATTAGTATTGATCATTATTATAATACTTAGCTTAGTTATATTATCAAAGTGGTCGAAACGCAGTCATTGGAAGGATTAAAATTGCCCCCTACAAGACAAAATAGTCTTGGGAGGGATTAATATGATCATGGACTCAAAGGGCCTTTGCCACCCCTGGTGGGTTTTTCCCACAGCCTTAGCCTTTGGTTTTGGTATCGCAGTTATTATGGGAGCCCCCATTGGAAGACAGGTAAACAGGCTTTTTCGGTTTGCCAACAGCAACCAAGAAAACCGTATTAAAGGCTAAGTGGGCCTTCGGGGCCCACTTAAGCTATATTCGGGTTTTAATAATCCCTCACGACTCCTATCCCCGCAGTGGACAGCTATCATAGTAAATATCCTCCACCAATAATTTACCACTGGCATCTTTTCTTAAATGATAGATTCTGTATTCAAAGTTATCCAAACCCTCTTCTCCCCATAAAGGTAATTTGCACTGGACAACTGCATCTAATTCACTTAGCTGAGTTACTATAAACTCCTTGCAATATTGCAGCGGTGTCATTCCTTCACTAAAGAAGCCTACATATTTACCCCTTTCAGAACCGCCCTGCCAGGTATTATCAATATATTTTTGGCTCCAATAATCCCTTAGGAGTTCCTCCAGGTCTTCTTTATCAATTAGCTTAGGGGATGCTTTTACCCTGCACTGTTTAATAAATTCTTGATTATTATAGTACTCAGCCTCATCATTTGCCTGTCTGCCGCTAATAGATGTCTTATTACACCTTCATTAGTCATTTCCGGATGGGTATAAAAGGATACCCACTCATTATTAATGTCCATGGATAATTCTAAACCTACTAGCTTGCCAAGTCTGTTGCAGCCAGCATAGTATTAGCGCCTATTAACTGAGGTGCGGCATCTTGTTTGATCTCAATACCATTATGTACTAATTTAGGCTGCCATAGATATATTTCAATTTTAGACTTCTCCCTTGTTGCCGATATCAATCCCTGATCTTCATTAAAGGTTACCTGATAGCCCATCTCCCTAAGCAAGGGCCTGATTGGCACAATTAGCTTACCTTCAATACTAACAATACCCTCACCCTCCATCACTATTTGACCATCAAGATCAATCCCCGAGGCGTAAACAGGCGATGAAGCAAAGATTAGTAATAATACTAGCATTAACGAAACCACAAGTCTTTTTCCCATAAATACCACCCCACATAATAATCCTTGTTGAATTTTATGCAGGTTAATTAACATTTATTACCATTTATAATGTTATATTATGTCTAATAGCTAAAATGTCTATAAAAAAATAACCCAAGATATCCCGGGTTACTATCCACTATACTTTATGCTTTCGATTTTCAGCAACCGTCTCTTCCAAGAAAGTCCGCTGCTAAAGCCACCTAAGCCTCCGTTTGAGGCTAACACCCTGTGACAGGGAACTACCAGCAACCAAGGGTTAGAACCAACCGCCCCGCCCACTGCCCTGGCCCCTTTAGGTTTGCCAATTTCCTTTGCAATATTTCCATAGGACAAAAATGATCCATAGGGTATTCGGGAAACCACTTCAAGAACACTTCTCTGAAAATCTGTTAACCTGTCCCAACATAACTGTACGTTAAAGGCCACCGATACCCCATTAAAATAATCTACCATATCCGAGGCCAATTGCTGCTGATATAGACCCAGATTCATACCAATGGGCAGGCTGCGGAGTTCCTCTCCAACATAGCGGCCTAAAGTAGCTATGGCCTCCCCTTTCTCCCCATGGGGCAAGGTTAGCCCTGCCAATTTTTCCGATTGCCACAGGGCGGCACAATAACCCTCTGAAGTTCTATCACTTGTATTCTCATACTGATGCACCCCCTTGCTTTTGTTCATTGCTTAAGCCTTGTGGTTCCAGTGTCTTCTGGGAAGTAATAAAAACATATAGCCCTACAATTATCACACTACCTCCGAAAATTTGAATCATTGAGGGCACTTCACCAAATATAACCAAAGCTAAAATTGTTGCTCCTATTGGCTCCCCAAGTATACTAACCGATACAACCGCTGCCTTTACATATTTTAAGGCCCAGTTAAAAAGTGAGTGACCAAATATTGTAGGAACTATTGCCAGACAGATAAACCATACCCAGGTCATGGATGGATATGGGTAAAAAGCCGAGCTAAAGACCAAGTTAAGTAGCAGCAATACAACGGTAGCCGTACCATAAACCAAAAATGTATAGGGTAGGAGCGACATACCCGCCCGGAGCTCCCTGCCTATCAAAACGTACCCAGCAACAAAGAACGCCCCTGATAATGCTAGTAAGTCTCCCCATAGGGCCGACCCACCTACGGTAAAATCATTTATACCGATAATAATACTGCCCCCCAGGGCCAGAGCAGCCCCTAGCAAACCCCTTTTCCCAACACCTTCCCGGTAAAATATATATCCTCCAATAATTACAAACAGAGGGTGCATTGTGACAAGCACCGTTGAACTGGCAATAGAAGTATAATTAAGTGAAGTAATCCACACTGCAAAGTGGAGTGCCAGCAAGGCTCCCGCTAAAGCTGCCAGGCAAAAATCCCTCCTGGATATTTTTCTTAATTCCGTTCTACCAGTAAAATAGGTGGGAACAGCTAAAATAAGTATAGTAAACCCTAACCTATAGAAGGCAATTACCAAAGGAGGAGCTTCAGCTAGTTTAGTGAAAATACTGGAAAAGCCTGCAGCCAGCACCCCAATAAGCACCACTATATAAGGATTTATCCCCGGTTGCCCTATATTGCCCACGATTAATGACCCCCTGTCAATGTCATTAGTTATTGTTCTGCACCGGGTATATATTTCCTCTTAACTATAGATTTTAGTTGCAGACACCCGCTCCTGCTAATCCCTCCTTAATGCCACAATGGGATCCAGTTTTGAAGCCTGATTTGCGGGATAGATACCAAAAAACATTCCTACTCCTGCAGAAAACGTAAAGGCCGCCAGCACAATCCACCAGGATATCAGGGACGGCCAATTGAATACTTTGGCCACCAACATTGCCCCACCGCAGCCAATAATAATGCCAATAATCCCTCCTAAGATACATAAAACTATTGCTTCTATTAAAAATTGCACCAAAATATCTCGCCTTTTTGCTCCAAGGGCCATTCGAATACCAATTTCCCTGGTCCTTTCAGTAACTGACACCAACATAATATTCATAACTCCGATACCACCTACAAGCAGGGAGATGGCTGCTATAGAACCTATAACAAGAGTCATAATACCGGTAATCTTGCTGGCAGACTGCATTTCCTGCTCCATGCTAAATACTGCATACCTGTTCGGTGGAGCGTTGTGCCTTCGTTCTAAGATTAGTTTTGTTCTATCCATTGCCTGGTAAACCATATCTCTCTCGGAAGCACTGCCAACCAATTGATTTATAACTGTCCAGCGGGTTGCATTATGTAGCACCGAAATGGGAACATAGGCTCTTTTGGAACTGTCGAAGCCTAATACTGAGTCTCCTTTTTTCAATACACCCACAACAACCACAGAGGTGTCGTTAAAAATGACCCTTTGTCCCACCGGATTCTCCGGACCAAATATTTCATTGGCTAAATCCGCATCCAAAACACAACGCGCCTGGCCACTGTCTCATCCTCATCATTAAAAAACTTTCCCCATTGCATCTCCAGATTCCTGATATTTAGGTAGTCTGCTGTCGTTCCAATTATTTGTACCCCCTTTTCCCCAAGGGGGCCTCTCATTTTTGCCTGGTGGTAGCGAACAGGAGCAAGATATTTAACCTCGGGAACCAGGTTCTTTATTACCGAGACATCAACCATGTCAAAGTCCCTGCCTGTTGAATATTCTCCTTCCCGGTAGTTTACATAAACTTCAAATAAATTGGTGCCGTAATTCTCCATTTCTTTCATGATCATGCTCTACCGGCCTGACCGATGGCAACCACGGCAATTACCGCCGCAATCCCAATGACAATACCAAGGGTAGTCAGGAAGGACCTGAGCTTATTATTGCGGATTCCCTCAACGGCTATCAGTAAATACTCACTAAAATTCATGGGTTACCCTCCCTTCAGTAAGGGAGTTTAATATATCCCGAGCATCTATAGGATTAACAGTTGCTTCGTCACGTACCAGCTGCCCGTCTCTAAAAAAAATTGCCGCTCGGCATGCCGGGCAATATCAGGTTCATGGGTAACCAGTACTATGGTAGCCCCCTCCCGGTGGAGTTCTTGAAAAATTGCCATTATCTCTTCACCGGAGCGTGTATCCAATGCCCCGGTTGGCTCGTCCGCCAATAATACGGCCGGTTTATTCACCAAGGCCCGGGCAATGGCAACCCTTTGGTTTTGTCCACCTGATAATTCATTTGGTCTGTGCTCAAGACGATTACCTAAACCGACCCTCTCCAGGGCCTTTGCAGCCTCTGACGCCTCTCTGAGGGCTTTATCCCCGCATAAAGCATAGGCAGCTCAACATTCTTTAGGCCGAAAGCCTAGGTAGTAGATTAAAGGTTTGAAAAACAAAACCAATCCTTAGGTTACGTACTATAGCTAGCTGATTGTCATCCAGTGTTGAGACTTCTTGACCTGCCAGTTGGTAGGCACCACAGGTAGCCCTATCTAATAAGCCCAGCAAATTCATAAAAGTAGATTTACCAGAACCGGACGGTCCCATGACTGCTACAAACTGTCCCTGTTCCACATGTAAGGTTACCCCTTTAAGGGCCTCTACACCTAATGAACCATTTATGTATGTTTTGCCCAAATCAACAACTTTTATCATTTTTGATCACCAGCAGATACATTCTGACCATCCTTCATGGTCTTAGGGGGATTAAGTATAATAACCTCACCAGGTATCAACCCAGATATAACTTTATCATATAGCTCATTTCCCTTTTCAGTTTGTACCGTACGTTCCCTAGCCACTCCGTTTTCTACTACATACACTATTTTTTTGCCGCTCATCTCAACTATTGCCTCAAAGGGAATAGCTAGCATCTCATTTTTTTCCATGGTTGTAATGGTTAAATTTACTGTGTAGCCGGGCTTTAGACCTGTGATATCACCATCCAATTGTATTGTTACAGGTACATTAACAATATCACCTTGACTGCTCTGCTGGGCTATTGCTGCTGCTGAAACACGGGTAACCTTACCACCATAAATTTTTCCAGGTATGGAAGCGCAGATAACCTCAACTGATTGGCCTACCTTAAGATCACCCGCATCAATTTCATTAACATAGGCAGTTACCTCCAGTCTGAATCACTGCCCACCACAATTAAGCGGCTACCTTCCATAACCCTATTGCCCTTTTCTGCCCCCACAAATAAAACAACACCATTTCTTTCGGCAACAAAAGTTGCTAAATCTAACCTCTCTTTTGCCTGGGCTACCTCTTGAAGACCTAAGTCCACCTGTGCCTTTAGGGAAGCTGTCTCCCTGACCGCAGAACCCAGATTATATTTAATCAGGCTTGCTGATAATCAACCTCTGCCCTGGCATATTCCACTTTGGCAGCCTCCACCTGTTCAATGGGAATTGCTTCTCCCTGGAAAAGATAATTAATACGTTCTAAGTTATTCTTGGCTTTATCATAAGAAGCCTCTGCCTGTTTTAAGGCCAACTCATCGTCAACTGCTTGGGCCCTGGCCAAGCTAGCCTCCAATGCTGCTAATTTAGCAACAGCTTGTTGATACTGTCGTCCCAGCTCATTGGTGTCTAATCTTCCAAGTACTTGACCCTTTTCAACCCTGTCACCAACCTTAACAGACAGTTCCATCAGGGTGCTGTCCACCGGTGTAAAAAATTCCTGCTTTTCGGTAGACTCTAACCTGCCATTAGTGATAATACTCTGCTCAATATCTTGTTTTTCTACTTGAATTGTTTTTATTGCCCCTAAGGCTGTGTCCTTTTTGGGCACTAACAGGCTTGCAAGGGTTATCAATATTGCTATTATTAGTAAGATTTTAACCCATCTGGGCCAGCCTTTGACTTTAAACTTAAGCTTTGTAAATTTGCCCACTGGACGCTGGGATTCTAACTCCATTTTTTTACCTCCACTTAAAAATAATCTTCTTAACTTAGACGATTATATCAGGAAAACATTTCACCTTTTTGAATTATTTTCATATTTTTTGCAGAAAATCTGGTCTTTGCTAAACCAGATTTTATCCGTACCTTTTAACATTTACTTTTTATTTTTGCTATGGCCTCCTTGGCCAACTCATCCACTGATTTGATAAACAGTTCCCTATTTTGATATACTTCCAGCTTTTCTTTATCATCAATTAAACCTTGCACCGTAGGCAAAGCTGCCTTGACTCCTATCTCCCCCAAGGCCCAAGCGGCATAACCCCTTACTTCCGGCCTAGGATTAGCTAGAAAATTCGTAAGTAGAGGAATATATCCTATGACCAGCAGTGGGTCCGCTTGCCCTATCCTACCTAATGTCCAAAGAATCCCCCTGTGAAAAATATCCTCCCCTGAAGCGTTAACAACAACAGGCACAAATTCCCCAAATGCCTTGGGATGGTGATAAATGATTTCTCCTATTGCTTCCGGGGCACTCCAGCCGGCACTCCCTGATTCGTCGTTCATAGACCATAATAATCTCCTGATCAGTTCCCTAACTGCCTCAGGATTATTGATATACAAGGCCTTGCTTATAAGTCCTAAGCCTTCAATGGCATGCCAACGTTCCTTTCCATAAGGATGGTATAAAAAGCTTAGGACATATTTGATTACTCCCTGATTACTAACTGCTCTATGGCTAATTCCTCAAACTTGTTTTCCTTCAGCAGCAGAGCAACTTCGTTTCTTAAGGACATTGAGATCACCACCACAAATAACTTATGCACCAATTATAACTGTAAAGGTTAATACTACAATTCAATTTAATGTTTTCTTAATATAAGTGTAAGGGTATTGTGATATCCCTAGGATAAAATGAAAATGTGTAAGCAACTACCCTCCTTAGTCCCGACCTCCAAAACAGGAGGTCTTTTTTACGTCCAAACCTACCAAAACATGGTATAATTAATTTATTGCTTTAAAAAGAGGTGACAAAGAAAAACAAAATCAAGGAGGTATCATCGTATGTTAGATTTCTGGTTCACCGAAAATCACACTAATAGCTATAAGGTTTCCTGGCGGGTAACTAAGCTGCTGCATAGTGAAACTTCTGCTCTCCAGGAAATTGCAGTCATTGAGTCTCCGGATTTAGGACGTGCATTACTTTTGGATAATGTGGTTCAAACATCTACCCGTTTTGAATTTATTTACCACGAAATGATTGCTCATGTTCCACTAATGATTCACCCAGCTCCTAAAAAGGTATTGATTATAGGAGGGGGAGACGGAGGTGTTGCCAGGGAAGTAATAAAGCACCCTACCGTAGAACAGATTGACCTTATTGAAATTGATGAACGGGTAATACGGGTATGCCAAGAGTGGATGCCAGATCTTAGCTCCGTTCTATCATCAAAAAAGTAAATATACTTATCCAGGATGTTTGCAATATATAAAAAAATTGTCAAACCATTACGATATTGTTATCATTGACTGTACCGACCCTAGCGGTCCCTCCCTTGAACTCTTTTCAAAGGAATTTTACCAAGATGTTTTTGACGCCTTAAAAGCTGATGGGATATTAGTCTCCCAAACCGGCTCACCAATTTTCAGCCCTCACTTTAGACAGGCACTAAAAAACCTCCAGGAAGTATTTCCCCGAACCAGACCTTATCTAACCTGTGATCCCACATACTTTGCAGGTTATTGGAGCTTTACCATCGGCTCTAAAGAATATGGCCTAGAAAATATTATTAACGATAGATTCTCCAGTTTAAACACACTGTTTTATACCCCTGAAGTGCATAAGGCTGCTTTTGTAATCCCTAGGTATATTCAAAATATTATTGATTAGGCTAAGGCCAAATCAAAAAGGCGCCCTGGAAACCCTGATTGTTCAGGTTTCCCAGACGCCTTTTCCATTATTAGTGAGCTTTACCTAGATAAGCATTTTTCACATCTTCATTTGCAACAAGTTCCTTTCCAGAACCCTGCAACACAATATTTCCTGTTTCTAAAACATATCCATAATCTGCAACCTGCAGAGCCGCTGTGGCATTTTGCTCGATCAACAGGATAGTCATACCCTTACCATGAATGTCTTTGATGATTTTAAATACTTCTTTGACCATCAGAGGTGCCAAACCAAGGGAAGGTTCATCCATCATCAACAAGGATGGTCTGGACATCAAGGCCCTGCCTATTGCCAGCATTTGCTGTTCGCCACCCGAGAGGSTCCCGGCCGCCTGCCACTCCCTTTCCTTCAAACGGGGAAACATTTGGAAGATATCATCCATGTCCTTTTTAATACCAGCTTTATCATTCCTGGCATAGGCACCCATTTTCAGGTTTTCAAGAACAGTTAGATTAGCAAATATTCTCCGGCCTTCGGGTACTAAGGTTATACCTTTTTTAACAATATCGGCAGTTTTTGTCTTTGTTATATCCTCACCCCTGAAGCTGATTTTACCATTGGCAGGCTGAACAAGGGCGCTAACTGCCCGAAGGGTGGTACTCTTGCCGGCACCGTTAGCACCAACCAGGGTGACTACCTTATTCTCAGGAACCTCCAAGGAAATACCCTTCAATGCATGGATACCACCGTAATAAACATGTAAATCCTCTATTTTAAGCACTTTCATCCACCGCCCCAAGATAAGCTTCAATTACCTTCTGATTATTTTGGATTTCTTCTGGAGTTCCTTGGGCCAGGGTTTCTCCGTGATCCAGTACAAGGATATGCTCACAGATACCCATAACAACCTCCATATGATGCTCAATCATCAAAACAGTAAGATTAAACTCGTCCCTGATTTTAGCTATGAATTCCATCAGTTCAAGGGATTCCTGGGGATTCATACCGGCTGCCGGTTCGTCCAACAGAATCATTCCAGGTTGAGTTGCTAGTGCCCGTGCAATCTCCAGCCGACGCTGTTTACCATATGGTAAGGAGATGGCCTTCTCATCTGCCAAATCCGCCAGTTGTACCTGCTCCAATAGCTCCATGCATTCCTCGTAGTGTTTCTTTCTGGTTCTAGTATATCTAGGTAAGCCTAATATTGCTTCGAAGGGTGTTGCCTTTAAACGAACATGCTTACTCAGCATTACATTTTCTAGAACACTCATACTGGAAAAGAGACGAATGTTTTGAAAGGTCCGTGCTATTCCCAATTCAGTAATTTTATTGGGCTTAAGTCCGGTAATATCATGGTCATTAAAGGTAATTTTACCTGTGGTAGGCTTGTAAACCCCCGTAATCATATTAAAGGCTGTGGTTTTACCCGCACCGTTAGGTCCGATTAATCCAACAATTTGATTAGGCTTAATATTCAAAGACAGGTTGGAAACCGCCCTTATACCACCAAATTGCATGGTAATATTATCGGTTTGCAGCATATTTGATATATTTACCTTAGCCATCTAATTTTACCCCCTTACTCTGCCCACGCTTTACACCTATTTTATCCAGTATCCAATCCCAGTTGAATTCCCTGGTGCCATTAGGCCTTGGCGATAGTAGAGGATTACAAAGAGTAACAATAGAGAGAAAATAACCATTCTCATACCGGGAATTCCCGGTATGGTCAGCCCTAAAAGATTCATAGGCTGCTCCACAAAACGAAGCACCTCCATCATGACCGTTACGCCAACAGCTGCAATTACCGAACCCGTCAGGCTACCAAGCCCACCAAGCACAATAATTAGCAGTATTTGGAATGTGAAGAGAAATCTAAACATGGTTGGGTCAACGGAAGTTATTAAATGACCCATTAAGGCTCCGGCAATACCAGCGAAAAAGGCCCCAATGGTAAAGGACATCAGCTTGTGTTTAAAGATGTCGATACCCATAGCCTCCGCAGCGATTTCATTATCCCTGATAGCCTTAAAGGCATAGCCCCAACTGCTGTTGATCAACCGTTTTACAACCAGTATTGTAACAATGGCAAAGCCCAGTACAGCCACAGGCTTTTATTGAGGGGATATTCTTTAGCCCTAATGACCCATTGGTGATACTAATGGTATTAGTCACAATAATCCTAATTATTTCCCCAAAGCCCAAGGTAGCAATGGCTAAGTAGTCATCCCTTAACCTAAGGGCGGGAAAACCGATAATAAACCCGAAAAAGGCCGCCACAACCCCAGACATTAGGATGGCAGGTAATACAGGCCAGTGTATATTGGCCAAAGGAGGAATAATCGGCTCCATAAAGTAAATCATTTCTTTACTTTCCGGCGACATGGTTAAAATAGCCGATACATAAGCCCCCACACACATAAAGCCCGCATGCCCTAAAGAAAACATACCTGTAAATCCAAGGACTAAATTCATACTAACTCCAAGGATGATAAAAATAGCCGCCAGGTTAAGTATCCTTGTATTAAAGCTGCTCAGGCTGTCCTGGGCAAAATAAAGCAGTATGCAGCTTAAGACCAGCAATCCTACAGTTAAAAAACTTTTTATTCTCTGTCTGCTATCCATGCACTTACACCTTCTCCACGACATTTTTGCCCAAAATCCCACTGGCTTAAAGAGTAAGATAAAAATTAATAGTACGAAGGCAAAGGCATCCCGGTAGCCTGACAGTTCCGGCATTAGGGCAACAAGGAAAACTTCACCCATACCCAGGATAAATCCGCCCAGCATAGCACCCGGTATACTGCCAATGCCACCCATAACAGCGGCAATAAAACACTTTAGACCAGGAAATACACCCATCAGCGGGTCAATTTGGGGATACTGCAGGCTCCACATAATACCACCCACAGCAGCAAGCCCCGAGCCAACTGCAAAGGTGGTACTAATAACTCTATTAACATCAACGGCCATCAAACTGGCTGTCTCAAAATCCCTGGAAACAGCCCTCATGGCTATACCTGTCTTAGTTTTGTTAACCATATATGTAACAGCAACCAAAAAGATTATCGTTACTACGGGAATAATTACTGTTAAAGACAAAAAGGAAATATCCCCTATGGTAATGTTCCATACCACTTCCTCAGGCCGGGGAAAAGATTTAGGACGGGCCCCGATGGCCACAATACCCAGGTTTTCCAACAGAAAAGAAACACCAATGGCAGATATGAGGACAGATATCCTTGGTGCATTCCGAAGGGGCCGGTAGGCCACCTTTTCAATACTTACTCCTAAAAGGGCGGTAACTAGAATGGCAATAACAAAGGCCATCCACCAGGGTAAAGTAAATAAGATAATTCCGTAAAAGGCAACATAGGCTGCCACCATCAAGAGGTCGGCGTGAGCAAAATTAATTAGTCTTAAGATACCATAAACATGGTGTAGCCGATGGCGATCAAGGCATACAGGCTACCCAGGGAAATGCCGTTGGCCAAACTTTGCAAAAATATTTCGCCGTTCATTTTTTAACCCCTTCCAAGTCTCCAAACATAATATTGACTCCCCCCCTGTTGCCAGGAGGGGAGTCTGGTAACCCTAGTTGTCAATTACTATTTTGGTTCAACCTTACCTTCATAGGCAAATTTACCGTCGACAACCTTCTTGATAATGGCAGTCTTAGTTGCGTCACCGTTAGCATCCAAGGTAATCATACCGGTGGCTCCCTGGAAGTTTTGGGTGGCGGCTATGGCATCACGGATAGCCTGTTGGTCGGTAGAGCCGGCTCTGGTGATAGCATCCAAAGCCAGAATATAGGTATCAAAACCTAAGGCACCAAAGGCATTAACTTGTTTGTCAGGGTAAGCCTTTTGGTATTCTTCCATGAATTTGGTTGACATTTCGGTAACCGGATTTTCGGAATCAAAGTGGGTGCTGAAATAGATATCTTTGGTATTCTTAACACGGTTTAGGAATTCCTCTGCTTCCCATGTATCACCACCAAGGATAGGAGCAGTAATACCAAGTTCACGAGCCTTTTCTACCAGAATTCCTGACTCCAGGAAGTTACCAGGAGCAAAAATAACATCGGGGTTTTTGGATTTAATAGAAGTCAATTGGGAGGAGAAGTCCTTATCCCCGGTATTATAGTTAACCTTTGCCACAATGGCGTTGTCATTGCCGGTTAATTGCTTAAAGGATTTTTCAAAGTAATTATTTAGGCCTACGGAGTAATCCTGCTGAACATCTTGAATGATAGCGGCAGTCTTAGCACCAAGTTTCTCAACTGCATAGTTAGCCATTACAGTTCCTGAAAGGGGTCAATAAAACAAACGCGGAAGTAGTAGTCATTACCTAAAGTTACTGCAGGGTTAGTTGGGGAACAACCAATTACAGAAACACCTGCATCCTTGGCAATGGGACCACCGGCCATAGATAAGGAGCTGCCATAACTACCAATAATTATGTCAACTTTATCCTTGCTTACTAAACGTTCAACCGCATTGGCAGCTTCTTGCTTTTCACTCTTGTTGTCTACAATTATTAATTCAACTTTTTTGCCAAGAACCTCGGGGAATAATTGGTTAGCTAGCTTAATACCTTCAACTGTCATTTCTCCACCGGCTGCGTTAGTTCCGGTTAGGGGCTCAAAAACACCAATCTTGATAACGTCAGATGCAGCATCCTTGGGGCTTCTTTCTTTTCTTCGCCACCACCGCATCCTGCCAGAGCCATTGCAGCAATGAGCAGCAAGGCCACAAAGGTAAGATACTTTCTCTTCAACATAGTTCCGCGTCTACCTCCCGGTTTTATGTATGAGAGCCATATCCTACCTAATGTCTACTCCTGGCGGATATAGCTCCCTATCTCGTATACTATTATTTTTTAAAACATTAAGCAATTTCATATTTAGTCATTTGGATAAAAATTTGGTCGTTTTTATAAAATTTTTGTACAAATAGTGTCTAATTCTAATTAATTAGCCTAAACATTGCATTTGACAGATTGCCATTTGTCTAATCTATTGTGCATTATTAAACAAAGCATTTTTGTCAATATTCCTACTATTAGGCGGCCTGTTTTGTCCAATCATGGGACACAAAAAAGCTCACCGAAAATCAGTGAGCCATAACTTATTTGCTAATTCTTAAAAATTTGCCTATCCCACTTACCCATCCGGTTACACCAAAGGATGGCAACAAGGATTTTGCACCAACCACCTTAGCTTTTTTTCCTACTTTATTTTTTTCCCGGGCCATTTTTACGACCGCCCATTTAGTATCCTTTATCTCTTCGCCCAATTTTTCAAGCTTTTTGCTAACAGCCTCTAATTTTTCATTAGTCCCTTTGTTCATCTCTCCAATATAATTAATTTCAGGCATCATATCCTTAATTTCATTAACTATCTTTAATGTATCGCTAGATACCTGGTGAGGTGTTGTAACCAGTGCATCAACCACTTTTTCCATTTTATTAGACAGGTCTTTTAAAGTCTCGAGATGTTCAATAGCCATGGTGTTATACTTTACTATGTTTTTGTCAGCTTGCTGTTCCATATGCTCAATAAATCTTTCTTCAAAATTATTAAGATATTGATGTAATGTATTAATTAATCCTGCTGCTGTATCTTCCTGTATCCTAAGCACAATTTCCTTACCCGGGCTCGGTTGTTCAAGGTGGTTAGTCTCTTTAGGTTTGGATGCGGATTTGATTAAGCTTAACTTCCTTCTACCTCCGCCATCGGGAGCATTATTCTTTTTCTTTTCACTACTGGCTGCAATCTCTTTCTTGGCCAACTCTTCACCCCTGGCTTCCGCTTCCAAAGCATCCTTAATTGCCAGTAACTCTTCAACCTTCAATAAATATACAGGGCCATTAGGACCTTTCTTATCTAATTCTACACTTTTAAAAAATCCTTGACTGAACCATTTGCTAATTGTACTAATTGGCACCCTTAATAATTCAGCTCCTTCAGAGAATGTGACCTTTTTTCCCACTTCCAGGCACCCCTTTATATGTTTTGTCTTGGTAAATTATAACAGGTAAATATTAACATTTGTAGTATTTTATTCCGACAATAGCCTCCATTCCATGGCAACAGGTTAAGTTATTCTTTTATTTTTCCATACCCTTGCCCGTCTTCTTACAAAAATCGATAATGATTTTACCTCATTCTTTAAATCTGAATAAGCTATGTTCAAGTCTAAAGAATGCAGTAAATATAAAAACCGCCAGCCATATTAGCCAGCGGTTTTTATTTCTTATACTTCGCTAATGGTATAAGCCTCTGTAGGACAAGTAGCTGTACAGGTTTCACAACCCATGCAGTCATACGCTTCACCGGTTACATCTGCTTTACCGTCATCCAGCATACCAAGAATACCGGCGGGGCAAGCGTCTGCACATGCACCGCAACCGTCACACTTATCTCTGTCGATAGTTACCATGAACATAATTTAAGTTCCTCCCCTATAATTTTAGTTACCCAATTAGACAACCAGTGGGCTTAACTTAATTATGCTTTAATGGGATTCGAGATTCAATATAAAAATTTAAATATTTTACTAAAATAGGTTCCTAATTCTTCTATTTTTCTTCTATTACTTTGAATACTATAGGATATAATATTTTTAATAGTTTAAATCCTTTATTTCCATTGATAACATTGCATCTATAGAGATTACATGGTAAATTTACGTTCGTCGGAAATAACATACAATTGAAGGAGTTTTGAATGTCTAAAATAGAGTTAATCGCCACTGCAACCTTTGGTTTGGAGTCTGTAGTAGCCCATGAGGTAAAAAAGCTGGGATATGAAGAGCTTACTGTTGAAAACGGAAGAGTAAATTTCTCCGCAGACGAGTCTGCCATATGCCGCACAAATTTATGGCTCCGCTCGGCTGATAGGGTTCTTGTTAAGATGGGTGAGTTTGATGCTACTTCCTTCGAGGAGCTATTTCAAAAAACTAAGGCACTTCCATGGCCCGATTGGCTTCCAGAGGATGCTAACTTCCCAGTAGAAGGTAAATCTATAAAGTCCCAGTTGCACAGTGTGCCAGATTGCCAGGCTATAGTTAAGAAGGCCATTGTTGAAAAGATGAAGCAGGCCTATAAAAAGAGTGGTTTGATGAAACAGGCCCAAAATATACTATTGAAGTGGCCTTATTAAAGGATAGGGTAACTTTAACAATGGATACTAGCGGAGTCGGGCTACATAAACGGGGATACCGCAAACTATCCAGTCAAGCTCCACTTAAGGAGACCTTAGCCGCGGGGTTGCTTTCCATTGCTCGCTGGTATCCCGATAGGGTATTGCTGGATCCTGTTGTGGTTCCGGAACCATTCCCATTGAGGCCGCCCTTATCGGACATAATATTGCCCCTGGAATAGGGAGAACCTTTGCCTCAGAATCCTGGCCCAATATTCCCAAGACCCTCTGGCAAAATGCCAGAAAGGAGGCCCTGGAATCTGAGATTCGCAATGCTAAACTTAGAATTTATGGTACTGATATAGATGAAGATGTTTTAAGCTTAGCCCGCTATCACGCCAAAGAAGCAGGTATTGAAAACTCTATTCATTTTCAAAAAATACCCCTTTCCAAGGTGCGCAGCAAGCAAAAGTATGGTTTTATAATCACTAACCCCCCCTATGGCCAACGTCTTGGCGAAATACCGGAGGTTGAAAAATTATATCGGGAAATGGGTGAGACCTTTAACAACTTTGATACTTGGTCCTTTTTTGTTATCACTTCCTATGAAAAATTTGAGCAATTATATGGAAAGAAGGCAGATAAAAAGCGTAAATTATACAATGGTAGAGTAATGTGTAATTTATATCAATACCCTGGTCCACGCCCGCCCCGTCCCAGAAAAGCTGATGGCATTACTAACGAACACAAGGGTGAATAAAAATGAGACAAGCTCCGTGAACTACGGAGCTTGTCTCATTTTTATAACGACTTCCTATAATACAGTCTCACTTTTTCTATCCCCATAAACAGGTGCTATAATCTTGTCCTCCTTTATCAAATTTCCACGCAGCTTAGTTTAGCCTTAAAAGATTTCTAAGCAAGAACTGTGACTAATATCACATTAATCTCATGAGTCAAGTCACATTTATTCTTTAGAAAATCAGTTATTATTAATTCACAAGGAAAAACAAAACCGCAGTGCGGTGTAAATTAAGGAGGAACTTAAATGTTTTGTTATCAGTGTGAACAAACCCCCAAAGGCGGTTGCACCAAAATTGGTGTTTGCGGCAAAAATGAAAATATTGCCAGCCTCCAGGATACAATAATTTTTGGCCTAAAGGGTGTTGCAGCCTATGCCTTTCATGCCAGAGAGTTAGGTTATACTGACCCTGAAGTTAACTCAATTATGGAAGAAGCCCTATTCTCAACCTTAACCAATGCCAACTTCAACTTACAAGAGACCGTAGGCATGGCTCTCAAGGTAGGTTCCGCAACTGTTAAGGTGATGGATTTATTAGATAAAGCTCATGTAGAAAATTTGGGTATCCCTACACCGGTTACAGTTACCTCGGACAAAGTTGAAGGTAAATGCATTCTCGTTACAGGACACGACCTTCTGGCCCTTAAAGAACTGCTAAAGCAAACTGAAGGTAAAAATATCAATATTTACACTCACTCGGAGATGCTGCCCGCCCATGGTTATCCAGAACTCAAGAAGTATTCACACCTTAAGGGTAACGTAGGTAAGGCATGGTATGACCAAAGGCAGGTATTTGAAGCATTCCCTGGGGCAATTTTAGCTACCACCAACTGTGTAATGCCCATAAGAAAGGATGCAACCTACGCTGAGCGCATGTTCTCCTTTGGCATTACAGGACTAGAGGATGTTCAAAAGATTGAGGGACTAGACTTTACCCCAGTAATAGAAAAAGCTTTGACTCTGCCATCCGCTTCCGGTGATGGGCTATGGAAAAAGATTGTCGGTAAGCTGAATGGTTCAACGGAAGAGGTAAAAACCTTTACAACCGGCTTCCACCATTTGAACGTTCTACCCTTGGCCCCACAGATCATTGAAGCTGTTAAAGCCGGTAAAATCAGAAGATTCTTTGTAATTGCCGGATGTGACTCCCCCACTAAGGGTCGTGATTACTTCCGTGAGTTAGCCCTGGCCATCCCCAAAGACTGTATCATCATCACCACTTCCTGCGGGAAATTTAGATTTAATGATATTGACTTTGGTGTAATTGAGGGGACTGGAATTCCCCGTTTCCTTGACCTAGGTCAGTGCAACAACTCCGGTTCCGCAGTTAAAATAGCCTTAGCCTTGGCTGAAGCCTTCAACTGCAGTGTTAATGATTTACCCTTAAGCATTGTTCTATCCTGGTTTGAGCAAAAGGCAGTGGCCATCCTGCTAGGTCTCTTTAGCCTGGGAGTCAAGAACATGTACGTTGGACCTAAGGCACCGGAATTTTTAGCACCTGGTGTTGTGGAAGTACTGCAAAATACCTTTAACCTGCAATTGATTAGTGGTAATGCAGAAGAAGATTTAACCAAGATGCTGGGATAATAATAATACAAGGCTTAGCCCGAGGGGCTAAGCCTTGTATTATTAAGTCATATTTGTTACATAAAAAAACCTATTACATACCTGGAGGCGGCAAATATAAGTACAATAGCAAGTATCCATTTAATTATCGTGGCAGGAACAAACTTCTGTACCCTAGCCCCTAGATACATTCCCACTGCTCCACCAAAACCAAACAGCAGGCCTAAAATCCAATCAGGGGCCACCGCTAGATGGGGGTAAAAAGGAGCAATTACTTGATAAAATAGGACTGCCGTTAGGGATGTAAGAAAAGTACCCATTAAACAGGCACCTGCAATGGTGTATACCGGCAAATTAAATATGGCTACAAAAACCGGGGCAATTATTGCTCCTCCACCTATACCATATATCCCGCCAATTACGCCAACTAAGGCTGATAAGGAGAAAATAATTATGGGGTTGACTGAGTAGGTCTCGCCATAAAAGGTATATTCCATTTCTTTGATGCTAAACTTTTTGACCTCTGCGGTTGGCAGAGCTTCCTTACCTGACTGCTGAGCAGCCTCACTAGATTTACGAAATTGATTGGCTAATTCTTGAAATCTACGTTCTGCAGATTTTTTATCACTTCCTGGTTCGGGTTTCTTTAATAAGGCTTTAACCATCATACCGCCAATATAAAGCAGGACTAACCCTGCAAAGAATTTAAAGTTTTTAGGATCTGGTAAGTACTGTACTCTGGCAAAAACTCCAAGAAACACCCCTGGTATAGTACCAGCAATAACCATCCAGGTTAAAGGCCAAACCATTCGTCCCTCTTTTATGAACCTATATACTCCGCTTGGTATTGCTACAATGTTAAAAAAATGATTGGTCGCACTAACTGCAGGAGTAGTAAACCCAAGAAAACTCATCTGAAAGGGTAATAACAAATTGGCTCCCGAGACACCTCCCATACTGCAAAAAAAAGCAACCAGGAATCCAACCACAAATGGCACCCAGGGAGCTACTTCAATTCCCGCCACCGGAAAATACATTCCATACACCCCCAGCCGTTCAATTACTCATACCTATTTAAGTAATGCTTTAATTCCAGTCACTATTAGTTTGCTTATCACCTCCTGACAGTTAAGAACTAACTGTTAATCATATGTGCACCATGCATATAGTTGATTAATTAGATACTATCATCTAAATACTATTTTTACAACTCTTTTGTGAATTAAATAACTTTTTTGTTGCGTTAAACTTTTCCTCTAGTATAGACAGACTGTCTTTTAATTTTCTTCTTTATTAGCTGTAGCAATCCATATCACTATTCAACAATAGCAAAAAAAAATAAGCCCTGTAGTGGGCTTATTTTTAGACAGTTATTCCAGCTCTGTAAAGGCATCTTTGCCCAGACCACATTCCGGGCAGACCCAGTCCTCAGGCAGATCATCGAAGGATGTGCCGGCAGGTATATCCCCTTCCCCCTTTGCCGGATCATAAATGTAGCCGCATACACATTCATATTTTTTTGCCATTTGTAAAGCCTCCTTTAATAAATTAGTTGTTGTTATCATTATTTGGTGGGTAATTACACCCCTTTGGGCATAGTTCGTGGATATAATGGCGGAGTTCCAGTAGATCCTTCTGTTCCTCCTCCAGCAGGTGCATTAATATATTTTTAGCTTCTTTAGAAACACATCTATTTTGCAGTTCATGGTATAGCAGCATTGCATCCTTTTTAGCTTGAATACCAAGCTCAAGAGCCTCCCTAGGACTTGAGGCATTAAATTCCACAGTCTCATGATGTGGAAATACAAGGCCCTCACCCAAAGAACATAGGTAGCAGTAGGTTTCCTCATCTAGACTAGTCTGGCCCTTTTCAGCCTCTGCTTGAGCTACCTTTATTAATGCCCTACGATGCTCTTCCTCCTCCGCCGCCAGGCGGTGAAAGATCTCTCCCGCCAACTGCTCCTTTGCCAATTCTTCCATCCTCTTATAATAAGCCATTCCCTTTGCGCTGTTACTTGCCGCCATATCAACAACCGCTGAAAGGTTTAAGCATTTTTGCTCGTTCAAAAAGAACCCCCCAGACTTATTCGTTAGTGTTTAATTTTATTGAAAAGTCCCGGCCAAATTCTTCACACTCCAATATCTCGTCGGCGGTAGGCTCATAGGCAACCCTTTTCCCATCTTGAACTATCTTGATCCCTGACTCTTTCATCCACTCTTCTATAATTTTTACTCCTTCACCGCTCCAGCCATAGGAACCAAAGGCAGCTCCTATCTTGCCTTTAAACTTAAGTCCTTTAATCATTTCTAATATTGCAGCCCCAGAGGAAAGAATACCGTTATTAACTGTTGAGCTACCTATGATTACACCCTGGGCTTTAAATACCTCGGTGATAAGATCATTTTATCACTTTTAGCGATATTTAAGACCCTAGTTGGAATACCTGCTTCCTCCAGTCCCTTTGCTATGGCTAGGGCCATCCTTTTCGTTGCCCCCCACATGGTATCATATAGGATAACAACAGAACCTTCATGATAATTACTTGCCCACTGGTCATACTTTTCTACGATCTGCATGGGATTATCACGCCAAATAATTCCATGGCTAGGGGCAATAATGTCTATGGGGAGGTTCAGAGATTTAAGCTCCTTGATTTTCCCTTTAACCAGTTTATTAAAGGGAGTAATTATATTAGCGTAATATTTTAATGCTTCTTGATATAATTCACCCTGGTCAACCTGATCATTATAGAAATGGGGCGAAGCAAAATGTTGCCCGAATGGATCATTTGATAATAGTACATTGGCTCCTTGAACATAAGTCATCATGGTATCTGGCCAATGCAGCATAGGTGCTTCGATAAATATTAGTTTCATTTCTCCAAGGTCAACACTGTCACCGGTTTTCACAGGGATTAAATTCCAATCCTTATGGAAGTGTTTCCTAATCATTTCAGAGCCTTTTTTTGTGCAATAAATTGGTATGTTCGGAATCTTGTCCATTAGGTAGGCTAAACTACCTGCGTGATCCTGCTCACAGTGCTGAATAACTATTAGTTCTATATTTTTTAGTCCATATTTCTTATCTAATTCTTCAACATATTCCATATGGAATGGCGTCCAGACCGTGTCTACCAGTGCAATCTTCTGATCCTTAATCAAGTATGAATTATAGGTGGAGCCACGGTGAGTTGAGTATTCGTCCCCGTGAAATCTCCTTAGTTCCCAATCCTTTATTCCTACCCAGTAAATTTTATCTTTTATTTGAAACAAATATTTCACCTCACATTTTTATGGTGTTGCTTCAAAATATCATGCCCTATAATTTCATAAAAATTATAATATTTTATAAGAATTACTACCCCGCTGCTGGGCTTTCCTATAAAATAGTTTTATGTTTGTATAATATTAGCAAATCAACCTTAATTAAGTATTACATAAAATATAAGCTTTCATTAACTTTTATTTCTTAGGAGGCTTTGAATTGGAAAAGGCAAAATTAGCGGAGAAAGGTTCCAGATTATATACTAGGACCTTAGTGGATTACTTAATAAAGCTTAGAGGCGAAAAATCACAATACACCCCCATTAATGTTCGGGGTGTTATATTTAATTCCCTTGGAGTGTTTTTAAGTATTGGCTTGATAGTCTTTCTTAGTAACCTTTACACATTACCTTTATTAGTACCTTCCTTGGTGCAACAGCCATACTATTATATTCAGCCTGGGATTCCCCAATGTCCCAACCCCGAAATATAATACTAGGTCATATGGTTTCTGCAACCGCTGGAGTTGTAACATATTATTTTATGGGTATACAATGGTGGTCCATAGCCCTTGCTGTATCTTTAGCCATTGTGTTAATGACTTTAACCAGATCACTTCATCCTCCTGGAGGTGCAACAGCATTTATTGGGGTTTATACCGGACAAAGCTTTATTTATATCTTTACACCAGTAGCCCTTGGTGCAATTTTTATTACAGTTATTTCTGCACTCATAATAAATATATCACCAGACAGGAAATATCCTTACTATTGGTTATAATTGAAATTTTAATATTAAAAGAATAATTCGAGGGAGTTTTATTATACTCAAACTATTTAGATGTCTATATTAAAAGCCGAATAATAACACATAAAGGATTTTCAGCTACGGTTCCTTTGATGTCCTCCATAGGATAGTCAAAAGATTTCACTTGTATGTTATAATTGATTTCGACATTTTTCATTTTTTCTTGCATAAGACGCTTAGGCTTTAAGGAGGAGCATTCTTTTGGAAAAATCCACTATTATTGGTTTAATTCTAGGAATATCTATAATTACTGTAGGTCTGGTACTAAAAGGAGCCAGTTTAGCTGCTTTGTGGAATCCCGCAGCTTACTTAATTATCTTTGGAGGAACTGCTGCTTCATTGTTCATGGGCTTTCCAATGCATGAGTTAAAAAAACTCCCTTCCCTATTTAAATTTATTTTTACAGAGCAAGTTTTAATTCCTAAGCGTGAACTTATTCAAATCTTTGTTAATCTGGCTACTATTGCCCGCAGAGAAGGTATTCTTTCCCTGGAAGATAAACTAGATGATTTAAATGATGAATTCCTAAAAAATGGAGTTCAACTAGTTATTGATGGAACTGATCCCGAAATGGTTCGAAACGTATTGCTTGAAGAAATTCAATCTACAGAAGAGCGTCACAGATTGGGAGCCCTTATATTTACTCAAGCAGGAACATACGCCCCCACCTTGGGGGTATTAGGTGCCGTTATTGGGCTTATCGCAGCCCTTGGCAATCTTTCAGACATTGAGAAATTAGGTCACTCCATAGCAGCAGCCTTTATTGCAACTTTATTAGGTATTTTTTCTGGCTATGTACTCTGGCACCCCATAGCAAATAAGTTAAAAAGATTGTCAAGCAATGAAATGGAGAATAAATACCTTATCGTGGAAGGGATCTCCAGCCTCCAATCTGGTATTTCACCAAGGGCAATAGAACAAAATCTTATGGTTTACTTATCTTCAGATGAGCGTAGATGGGCACAACGTGAACAAGAGGTAAGTAACAATGAGTAAAAAAACAAACACCATGAGGAGCATATTGATGAGACATGCTGATACCTTACGCCGACCTGCTAACACTTCTCCTTGCTTTATTTATTGTATTATTTGCTTCAAGTACCATAGACAATGATAAATTTAAAGCAATGAAGGAATCCCTTAACGTTGCCTTTCAAAAGGGAGATGGACTAATATTAGACATGAATAAACCTTCTGAACCAATTGAAATGAACCAAAATGACACAATTAAACTAGAACAATTAAAAAAGCAATTAGACCAATATATTCAAGACAACAATCTATCCCAGGAGCTTAATACCGGACTTACAGAGAATTATGTGCTGCTTACTATCCGTGAATTTGCCTGTTTGACTCGGGAAGCGCTATTGTAAAGCCCTTGGGTAGAGAAAAGGTAAGTGTAATAGGAACTATCCTTGATGAGTATCCACAATATGAAGTTATCGTTTCCGGGCATACCGATAGCGTACCTATCAACAATTATCAATTCGAATCAAATTGGGATCTTAGTTCTAAAAGGGCAATAAATTTTATGAAACTGCTTTTGCAAAATGATAGCCTAGACCCTAAGAGATTCAGCGCCATTGGTTATGGAGAATATAGACCTGTGTCTGATAATGCTACAGAGGAAGGTCGTGCGCAAAACAGACGTGTTGAAGTTAAAATAAAAAGACCCGATTAAAGAAGCAGGACTTGAAAGTCCTGCTTCTTCATTCTTCTTTATTTTTTTACTGGTTGGTAATTTCCCTGACTTTCTTGCACTTTCCCTTAACAAATACTCTATATGACCGTTTACACTTCTAAATTCATCAGCCGCCCAACGCTCCAAGATCTCATATAGGCTTTGCTCAATCCTCAAGGGAAATTGTTTCTTCTTGCCCATCAGCCAACTCCTAATATAGTGTGCCGGTATTAATCACTGGTTGGGCTGACCGGTCAGATACAATGGCTACCATAAGGTTATTAATCATTTGAATCTTGCGCTCTTCATCTAATTCAACTGTCCCATCTCCCTGCAGCTTCTCAATGGCCATTTGGGCCATTCCCACTGCCCCTTCGACGATAATTTGACGGGCAGATAGAATAGCAGCAGCTTGCTGCCTTTGCAGCATAGCACTGGCAATCTCAATTGCATAGGCCAGATGGGTAAGTCTAGTATCCATTACCTCTACACCGGCGATAGCTAACCTTGCCTGAAGTTCTTGGGCTATCTCAAAAGCAATCTCCTCAGAATTGCCCCTTAATGAATAGGTATCATTTGAAAAGTCATCATAGGGATATTTAGATGCAATATGTCTTAGTGCTGTCTCAGCTTGTATTTCTACAAAACGGTCATATGAGTCCACATCAAAGGCCGCCTTTGCAGAGTCTACAACCCTTATAACAATAACTGCAGCAATTTCAATGGGATTTCCTGTGGCATCGTTAATTTTAATTTTCTCACTGTTAAAATTTCTTACCTTTAAGGATATTTTCTGTCGGGCTGTTAATGGCATTGTAAACCAGAAACCTGGCTGCCTTATGCTTCCCATGTATGTTCCGAAGAAAGTGATAACCTTTGAATCATTAGGTTGTACCACTACCAAACCAGTTGCCAATAAGAAGCTGCCCAAGGTTAATATAATTCCGATTGAATACTTAGCTCCCAAAATACTAAATATTGCTCCCACTAGAAGACCTATAATCAATGTTACTGCCAGAAACCCGTTTAGTTTAAAGGTATCCTTTTCCTTCATAACGAACCCTCCTTGTTTTTACTTAAATTATTACACATATGATATCACATTAGTATCATATTGATCAATAAAAGGGCCTCTGTTATTTTCTGGCAGAAGCCCTTTTATTGATCATCCCTTTATATCTAGTGTCCCGAAGTACTTTTTAAACCAATAATACCTACAATAATCATGGCTACAAAAAATAATCTGAGCCACTCCCTGGGTTCCCCTAAAAATACCATACCAATTATGACAGTTCCCAGGCGCCAATACCTGTCCATACTGCGTAAGCCGTCCCAATTGGAAGGTCCCTTAAGGCTAGGGATAAATAATAAAAGCTTACTATCATTCCTACTAATGTGATCATACTCGGATAAACTCGAGTAAACCCTTGGGTATATTTTAAGCCAACGGCCCATATCACCTCACAAACACCTGCTATTACCAAGTACACCCACGCCAACCTCAACACCCCCAAGTAATWATKAACGATYCYTTGAMAACATTARKAAACCCGCCGTCTTAATCAAAAGACAGCGGGTTTTRTAAAATTACTCTGGCGACGACCTACTCTCCCAGGGGCTTGCGCCCCGAGTACCATCGGCCCTGGAGGCTTAACTGCTGTGTTCGGGATGGGAACAGGTGTACCCCCTCCGGTATCGCCACSAGAAGGTCTCTCAAAACTAAACAGGTAGATGATAAATGATCGACCAGAGTTTCTTGARCYTAAGGCTCAAGGTACTCCTTAGAAAGGAGGTGATCCAGCCGCACCTTCCGATACGGCTACCTTGTTACGACTTCACCCCAATCATCAACCCCACCTTCGACGGCTGCCTCTCYTAAGAGTTAGCTCACCGGCTTCGGGTGTTGTCAACTTTCGTGGTGTGACGGGCGGTGTGTACAAGGCCCGGGAACGTATTCACCGCAGTATGCTGACCTGCGATTACTAGCGATTCCGACTTCATGTAGTCGAGTTGCAGACTACAATCCGAACTGGGACCGGCTTTCTCAGGTTTGCTCCACCTCACGGCTTCGCTTCCGTCTGTACCGGCCATTGTAGTACGTGTGTAGCCCAGGACATAAGGGGCATGATGATTTGACGTCATCCCCACCTTCCTCCGTTTTGTCAACGGCAGTCACATTAGAGTTCCCACCTTTACGTGCTGGCAACTAATCTTAGGGGTTGCGCTCGTTGCGGGACTTAACCCAACATCTCACGACACGAGCTGACGACAACCATGCACCACCTGTCTCTCTGTTACCCCGAAGGRTAAGGAGCATATCTCTATGCTTTTCAGAGGATGTCAAGCCCTGGTAAGGTTCTTCGCGTTGCGTCGAATTAAACCACATACTCCACCGCTTGTGCGGGCCCCCGTCAATTCCTTTGAGTTTCAGTCTTGCGACCGTACTCCCCAGGCGGAGTGCTTATTGTGTTAACTACGGCACTGGGGGGGTCGATACCCCCAACACCTAGCACTCATCGTTTACGGCGTGGACTACCAGGGTATCTAATCCTGTTCGCTCCCCACGCTTTCGCGCCTCAGTGTCAGTTACAGTCCAGATAGCCGCCTTCGCCACTGGTATTCCTCCCAATATCTACGCATTTCACCGCTACACTGGGAATTCTGCTACCCTCTCCTGCACTCAAGTTCACCAGTATCAGAGGCATCACGGGGTTGAGCCCCGAACTTTTACCTCTAACTTAATGAACCACCTACGCGCCCTTTACGCCCAGTAAATCCGGACAACGCTTGCTCCCTACGTATTACCGCGGCTGCTGGCACGTAGTTAGCCGGAGCTTACTCTTCAGGTACCGTCATTTGTTCGTCCCTGAAAACAGAGGTTTACAACCCGAAGGCCTTCTTCCCTCACGCGGCGTTGCTCCGTCAGGCTTTCGCCCATTGCGGAAGATTCCCCACTGCTGCCTCCCGTAGGAGTCTGGGCCGTGTCTCAGTCCCAGTGTGGCCGTTCGCCCTCTCAGGCCGGCTACCCATCGTCGCCTTGGTGGTCCGTTACACCACCAACTAGCTAATGGGACGCGGATCCATCTGATAGTGATWAATCTTTCCTAATCAGAACATGCGTTCCGATTAGCGTATCCGGTATTAGCAGCCGTTTCCAGCTGTTATCCCGGGCTATCAGGCAGGTTATCCACGCGTTACTCACCCGTCCGCCACTAAGTTTAAGTATCACTAGGTTTCAACTTAATCTCCGTTCGACTTGCATGTGTTAAGCACGCCGCCAGCGTTCGTCCTGAGCCAGGATCAAACTCTCCATTAAATATCTTGCAATATTTAAAGAGTTGATTAGCTCTTCTTTTACTTGTTTAGGAATTACTTGCTAGCGTTTTTATTAACGCTTGACGAGAATTCATTGTGGTTATGACAGTCTCAGTTTGCACTGACTTGTCATTAAACCAAGTTTGCATTCATCATCTACTGTTTAGTTTTCAAAGACCGCCTGTCCTCTCGGCCAGGAATTACATCTTACCATGTCCCCGACTCTGTTTCAAGTGCAAGTTTTTGGTAAGCTTCATTTTATTTCCTCGGACTAAAATCGCCCTCGGTTTCAAATAATATCACAACGTAAAATCTATGTCAAGTATCATTTAAGATTGTTGAATTGTAATAATATTTGTTGCTTGCCCAGTATAAAACCGCCGGGTCGCAAAAGCTATAATATCACTCCCGGCGGTTAATGTCAAAGGAAATTTTGAAAATTGTTTTATTAATCTCTGGGTCTCATCAGGGGGAAAAGTATTACATCTCTAATGGAAGATGAGTTGGTCAAAAGCATAACTAGCCTATCTATGCCAATGCCCAGCCCCCCTGCCGGTGGCATACCATATTCAAGGGCCTGGATATAATCCTCATCATACATTTGGGCCTCATCGTCTCCAGCTTTCCGTTTTTCCACCTGGGCTAAGAAGCGGCCCTTTTGATCAATGGGATCATTAAGCTCAGAAAAGGCATTGGCCATTTCTCTTCCGTAGATAAATAGCTCAAAACGATAGGTTAACTCGGGGCGATCCTTTTGCCGCTTGGCCAGCGGGGAAATATCCACCGGGTAATCTATAACAAATGTTGGCTGAATGAGCTTGTCCTCAACCTTTTCTTCAAATACCAAGTTTAATATATCTCCCCAGGAGCTACCCTTTTCCACTTCTAAACCTAGACCCTTAGCAGCAGCATAGGCTTCCTTGGCATCTTTTAGCTGGGTAAAATCGAGTCCTGAATGCTCCTTGACGATTTCCAGCATAGGCACCCGCCGCCAGGGTTTACCTAGCATTATTTCGGTCCCCTCATACTCCACTACATTGGTACCCAACACTTCCTCGGCTACCTGGGATATTAAGTCCTCTGTAAGATCCATCATATCATGATAATCTGCATAGGCCTGATATAGTTCAATCATTGTAAATTCAGGATTGTGCTTTGTAGAAATCCCCTCATTCCGGAAATTTCTGTTGATTTCATAGACTTTATCAAAGCCCCCAACCAAAAGCCTTTTTAAATACAACTCCGGGGCTATCCTCATGAATAAGTTCATGTCCAGGGTATTATGATGGGTTATAAAGGGACGGGCACTGGCTCCACCAGCAATGGGGTGCATCATAGGGGTCTCCACTTCCAAAAAACCCTTTTCGTCAAGGAAATTCCTCATTCCCCTAACAACTTTACTTCTAATGATAAAGGTTTGTTTAACTTCAGGATTTACTATAAGATCCACGTAACGTTGTCGATATCTCAAATCCACATCCTTCAGTCCGTGCCATTTCTCAGGCAAAGGCCTCAGTGATTTAGACAGCAATTTATACCTATCAATATGTATGGTGATTTCACCTTTACGTGTTTTAAATACCTTACCGCTACAGCCAATGATATCTCCAATATCTAACTTGTCAAAACGACCATATTCCTCTGCGCCGAGTTCATCAAGCCTAGCATAAATCTGAATATTGCCCACACTGTCCTGAACGTTAGCAAAACTGGCCTTACCCATTATGCGCTTGGCCATAATCCTTCCCGCCAGTATAACATTTTGTCCTTCCATGGCTTCAAATTATCAACAATATCAGAGGTAAAGTGAGTACGTTCAAATTTCTCGCCATAGGCTCAACCCCCTGGGAAAATAGATCGTTAAGCTTTTCCCTGCGGACCTTCATAAGTTCATTTAAATCCTCTACAGTACTTTGGCCGGCTTCCACCTCAGGCGTAGCGGCTGTACTACATTCTGTTTTTTTAAGTCTGTCATTACTTTAAAAACCCCCATGCTTACCCCAAAATTACTTTAGGATATCTAAAATCTCATATTTAAGTACCCCTGCCGGTACTGATACCTCCACAACACTACCCTTTGGTTGGCCTATGATGGCTTTTCCTACTGGTGATTCATTGGAAATCTTATTCTTATCTGGGTCAGCCTCCACTGAACCCACGATAGAATACTCTAATTCATCACCAAATTCCAGGTCTTTAATAACCACCTTAGAGCCAAGGGATACAACTTCGATACCAATATTCTCATCATCAATAATTTTTGCATTGCGGAGCATCTTTTCCAGGGTAAGTATACGCCCTTCTATGAAGGCTTGCTCATTTTTGGCATCCTCATATTCGGAGTTCTCGCTAATATCTCCGAATTCAATGGCTTGCTTTATTCTCTCCGCTACTTGACGTCTTTTAACAGTCTTAAGCTGCTCCAGTTCATCTTCCAATTGCTTTAGGCCAGTGACCGTGAGCATTACGTCTTTTTCTTTCATCTAAATTCTCCTTATCTAAGACAATATTTTCTTCATCTAAACATATTTGACAAAGCCCTTAGTACATTTAAAGCACTGCAAAGGCTGTCGCCCAATTGCAGTGCTTACCTATCTGGTTGATTGTTCCTGTACATTATAAAACCTGGGTAATATTTGTCAAGGATGCATTTTGCAACACTGTCAGTATTATTATGACACTTTTATTATTACCCTTTGTTTAATTAAATTAATCTCTTCTTCTGAAATTGGTTTTTCAAAACTTCTCAAACCTGCCAGCTTAAACCCATGCTTTTGTCCAAGCTTATGTATTTCATCAACCTGTCTCAGGGTAAGCTCTCGACCTAAGGTATAGCTTTCTAGGCGTCCCTCCAGGGCTAGGATCATGGTCTCTGCCATACAGGCATAGGCGGTTTTGGGCGGAAAACCAAAATTAAAGTTGAATTTTACATCCCCCGGAACCTCCACAATGCTACCCTCAATAACCAGGACATCATTTCTTTCCTCTACAACTCTTTTGGAGACATCCCTGGGTCTGGCCACATCGCAAACCACTGCCCCAGGCTTTAGATCCTCAGGTTCAATAATTGTGTCTAATGCGCTGGTAACCGTTATAACTAAATCTGACTTCCTTAAGGCCTTCTTCACATTAGAAGTAACTTCTGCAGCCAAGCCCGTTTCGTACATTATCCTATCTGCCAGCAGATTAAGTTTCGTCTCATTTCTGCCCACAAGGATCAGATTTTTGACATCCCTTGATAATGATAAAGCACAAACTGAACCTATAGAGCCTGTTGCACCAATAACTGCTACCTGAATTGTCTTGAGATTATGTCCCATTAAAGACGCAGCCCTTTTGGCACTCTCCAAGGCAGTAGCAACAGTATAGCTATTCCCCGTGGTTACAGGTATATTTAAATTTTTTGCCACTGTAATTCCCGCATCTCCAACAATCTTAGTAAAGGCCCCTAGTCCCACCACCTGGCTCCCATTTTTTCTGCCATCCGACCCGTTTGGATAATTTTATTTAGTACAAAGGGCTTTGGCAAAGAAATTATCTGCCTTGCAGTAAGCATACAAGACAAGAAGAATCCCTCTGTTTGGGCTACGTCTGAACCAATACCCGTTATGGAAGATATCTTGATTGGGGGGAGAAACCTTAACGTATGTTCTATCAGTGGGCTCGGCATGTACCTGGTAAAGCTAAACTTTCTAGCTACGTCACCACAATCCAGGGGATGTATAATAAAGGCGAATTTATTCAATTTCCTTCCCCCATTCCCGTTGTATTACTTTACCATCATATGCCCGGGGGAATTAATAATTATTAATTAATGGAAGAAGGCTTGAAAAATTTTCTCCTTATCCTTTAAGGCTATTAAGTATATCTTCTATTTCCTTTTTACTGCAGCATTTATTTATAAATTCTCTGATCCGTGCAGCCCCGCGTATTCCCTTTGTGTACCAGGCAGCATGCTTTCGCATCTCAAAAACGGCAATCTGTTCTCCTTTAGATTCTACCATTAGCTCCAGGTGCCTAATGGCAGTATTAATTCTTTCTTCAGGAGTTGGGGGCGGCAATTCAGTGCATGATTTAAATAATGAATTATTTCCCTAAACAGCCAGGGATTTCCCATGGCGCCCGCCCCACCATAACACCATCGCACCCTGTTTCCTCTAGCATTTTTAAGGCATCCCGGGGGGCCCAAATATCTCCGTTACCAATTACAGGCACGGAGACAGCTTCCTTTACCTGTCTGATAATGTTCCAATCTGCTTTACCACTATAAAACTGATTTCTAGTTCTCCCGTGAACTGCGATAGCAGCGGCCCCGGCTTCTACCACAGTTTTGGCAAAGCTAACAGCATTAACCGAATCCTCATCCCAACCCTTGCGCATCTTTACGGTTACCGGGACTTCCTTAACCGAGTCCACCACTGACTCCACAATTTTCGCTGCCAGGGCAGGATTTTTCATTAGGCACTTCCTTCACCGTTTTTGACAATCTTGGGGGTGGGACAGCCCATGTTAATATCTACTATATTAGCACCCCGCTCCACAACTATTGCCGCAGCCTTACCCATGGTCTCGGGATCCGAGCCAAAAATTTGCACACTAAGGGGTGATTGTTCATTTCGAAAGTCAAGCATTCGTAAGGTTTTAGGGTTGGCAAAGATTAACGCTAAATCACTAACCATCTCGGTAACAACTAAACCACAACCATTCTCCCTGGCCAAAATGCGAAATGCCCGATCGGTCACACCAGCCATTGGTGCTGAGATTACCTGGTTTGCCAGTTTAACTGAGCCTATCTGCATGTATGTGCTCCCCCGGTGGAAGTCTGTATTTGGTTTCGCTCAAGGATAATCCTTAAACCAACCAAGGTTAAAAAGGGTTAATCTTATCAATCACTGTAGTCTGTTGTGCTATAACCTCGGCTAGACCACCTGTAGCAATAACCTGAGCATCGGCAGCGCCCATTTCCTGTTTCATTCTCTTTACCAGAAACTCCACCTGACCGGCAAAGCCAAAAACTATACCGGACTGCATAGCTGTAATTGTATTTTTACCAATGACCGATAATGGCCTGGTGAGTTCTACCCGGGGAAGCTTGGCCGCCCTTGCAAAAAGTGCTTCTGTGGAAATACCTATGCCAGGTGCTATGGCTCCACCCATATACTCACCCTTGCCGGTTACACAGCAAAAGGTAGTGGCAGTACCAAAATCTACAATGACCAGAGGACCTCCATACAGGGTATAGGCAGCAACTGCGTTTACAATTCTATCTGCCCCTACTTCCCTCGGGTTTTCAGTTTTTATTGAGATTCCAGTTTTTATACCTGGTCCTATTATCATTGGCTGCAGGTTGAAATATTTTTTAGCCATGGACTCCAATAACACATTCACAGGGGGTACAACTGAGGCTATAACAACTGCCTCAACGGATTTCATGCTTATTCCGCTAAGGCTGAAAAGTTCCTTAAGTAACACTCCATACTCATCTGCGGTTCGATTGCGGTCCGTAGAGATGCGCCAGTTAGCCACTAATGTCTTCTCATCAAATACACCCAGCACAATATTAGTATTACCTATATCAATTACAAGAATCATCTGCTTACCGCCTTTCACCTTGTTCACAAGCAATTCTACCAAACTTTATTACAAAAGTACAACATATGAAAAGCAGCAAAGGTAAGCACTAATTTTTGTAGAATTAATTTATGGTTAAGAAATATGCAAAGGGGGCTTTTCGATGAGTGATACTCCAAGGGGAGCGATTCTTCAAAGGGATAATGAAACCTACGCCATCGTTCCTAAAACCACTGCAGGATTACTTTCCTCAGAGCTACTGCGCAAATTGGCAGATGTAGCAGATAAATATCAAATACCTGTGGTAAAACTAACAACCTCCCAGCGGTCGCTTTAGTGGGTATAAAGGGCGAAGATGTGGAAAAAATCTGGGCAGATTTGGGTATGGACCCAGCTCCGGCAACAGGTTTATGTGTGAGAAGTGTTCAGGCCTGTCCAGGCACAAGTTTCTGCAAATTTGGCAAGCAGGACTCCCTTAGTCTGGCAGTTCAGCTTGACAGACTTTTTAGCGGAATGTCTCTGCCTAATAAGTTTAAAATGGGCATTTCCGGCTGTCCCCTAAATTGTTGTGAGTCTTGGATGAGAGACTTTGGTGCTTTCGGAAAACCAAACGGTTTTTCTGTGGTCATAGGTGGTAATTCCAGTTCCATACCTCATATAGGTAAACTACTAGCAGAAGACCTCACTGGTGAGGAAGTGGTAGCCATAGCCACTAAACTGATTAACTATTATCGTGAGAATGGCAAAAACGGAGAGAGAATGTGGAAGTTTGTTGAAAGAATGGGGCTAGAAGAGATAAAAAAAGCAATTCTTGCTTAGGCAGAAAGAGCCATGGGCTAAAAATAGCCTGGCTCTTTTTGAGTCCCATTTAAAGACTTGGTCCTTTGCCGGCAGGTGAGTAATCAGGCAGCCGTCTATGAATAGCCATGGCTAAGAGGGCCACCACCACCGCCTTAACTGTATCCCAGAGAAAAAAGGGAAGAAAGCCAATCTGCAAGACTTTACCTACCGTTGTTGCACTGCCCAGATAAAAATTCAATATTCCGAACAGGTAAGGAAGCCCCACCAGGTATAATACCCCCACCCCAACCAAGGATGCCAAAATGTAGTGATGTTTTTTGATTTCTTGACATTTCTCCATTATTGTACCCGCAACATAGGCCGCAGCTGCCTGCCCTAGGAGAAAACCAAAGGTTGGCTTCAGTAAATAAGCCGGTCCCCCGAAGGGTTCAGTTGCAAATACGGGTAATCCGATTAATCCAAGGATTATATAAACTATAACACTTAGTGCCCCTGCCCTTGCCCCAAGTAATAGCCCTGCTAAAATTGCAATTAGGGGCTGCATGCTAAAGGGAACTGCAGCATAAACGAAGGAATCCTAGTTATAACCGTTACTACAACCATTATTCCAGCCATTAGACCGGCTAAAGCAATTTCTCTACTAGAAAATTTCAAAAAATATTCCCCCTTTGTTAACCCTTTTATTGTTTTTGGTTGACATTTTATGTAATTTTAAGTGGGCCTCAGCCCACTAACCACTCATTCTTAAGGAAACATCTCCTGAGTAAAAGGTTTGTCTGGTTCCATCTGCAAACCTTATAACCAATGCCCCGTATTCATCTATATCAACCATCTCACCAGCCCATGTTTTTTGTAAACCACTTACAGTTACCATATGTCCGATCCATAGTGCCAAATCCTTCCACATTTTCTTTATGGGGTCAAAACCCTCTTGCTGCCATTTAATATATAAATAATCCATTTCTTCCAGTACTGTCTTTAGGAGTTCCGCCCTACTAACGATGTAACCCACCTGTGCCCTTAGGGAAGTGGCTATTTGTTCTAGCATCCCCAGTTCCTCTATGCTCTGGTTTACATTAATACCAATACCTAAAACAATAAATCTAACCTTATCAGCCTCAGCTGCCATTTCCGCTAATATGCCGCAAACCTTGCGCCCTTGGATGTAAATATCGTTAGGCCATTTCACCCTTGCAGGTACATCAAATGCCCTTTCTAGTGTCTTAGCCACCGCTACCGAAGCCATCATGGTTATTTGGGTAACTTCCATGGGACTTACCTCGGGTTTTAAAATTACAGAAAAGTAGAGCCCTGAGCGACCTGGACTCTGCCAGGCCCTGCCCAATCTCCCTTTCCGGCACTTTGCTCTTCGGCTAAAACCACCGTACCATCCTTCACACCCTCCTTGGCTAATTCCTTAGCAAGATCATTGGTAGAGGCTGTGAGTTTGACGTAATGGGAGTTTAATCCTATGGCTTGGGACTGCAGCCCAGATAACCATTCAGCTGCCCTAACAGTATCGGGAGATGAGAGTAATCTATAACCTGATCTAGGCTTTGCTTCAATTTCATAACCATCTTGCCGCAAGGATTCTACATTCTTCCAAATGGCCGTCCGAGAAACACCCAGCTGCTGGCAAATAAATTCCCCAGAAACATACTCCGGCCGCTCTGTTCTGAGTAACTCTAATATCTTATATTTAGGATCATCCATTTTTCATCACCTTTTGGCATTTTATAACTTTATACGCAATTTGTCAACTTATTTTTTTTGTGGTTAACGTTTGGTGTCTATACTTAATTTACAACAAAAAAGCACCCTCACTGGTGCTTATGATAGCCATGGACGGTTATAAAACTCTGATTTTGAAACACGGAATCGTAAGTCTGCACTGCGCCAGGGTCGCTCACAATAGTGCGTGGCTTGACCACCGTGGGCATGTACCGCAGTTTTAACCTTTGCCTTGGGATTCTTGTTTGCCATTTTATCATTCCCCTTGCTGGCTTGACCAAGGGAGCCACCGATGGTGCTTCTCTTTTCTTTATCTTGCTTTATGCTTAGGGCAGCTTTTAAATTGGGACATGCTCGATAATCCAGTGTGCAGCAATATTTACTAAACCAGTTTTCAGATACTACCAGGGAATTTTTTGCATATCCATTATTTATAAGGCATTGCAGCCGTATTTACCATTCGCATGAGGACATTTGATCATTTTTTATTCCCCCTACTTATTAACCTAAACCTTCTTTACTAATCATACGATTAAACAGGTCATAAAGTAATAGTGCCAATGGCAGATTCTGTAGGGACAAAAGTCCCAGAAAAGAAGAAAACCCCCTTGGGGGGGCAACTTATTGTGCTTTTCCAGCCTTAATCTCTCCAATATCCAGACTGATGTCCAGGGATTTTATGGAATGGGTCAGGGCACCCACAGATATCAGATCCACCCCGGCTTTAGCTACCGGATAATGGATTCCTCATTTATCCCGCCAGATGCCTCAACTAGGGCACGGCCATCCACAAGCTTTACTGCTTCCTTCATGGTGGCCGGGTCCATATTGTCCAACATTATAACATCAGCACGGGCATCCAGGGCTTCATTTACCCCGGCTAGGGATTCAACTTCTACCTCAATCTTTACAGTGTGGGGTACATTCTGACGTGCTGCCATAATGGCCTTAGCAATGCCCCCTGCAACTTTAATATGGTTATCCTTGATTAATACTGCATCATATAGTCCGTAGCGGTGATTAAAGCCGCCGCCTACCCTGACAGCATACTTTTCCAACATACGTAGGCCAGGGGTAGTTTTTCTGGTATCCACCACTAACGGGATATAGTTTTACTTTTTCCACCAAAGCAGCGGTTCTAGTTGCTATGCCGCTCATTCTTTGTAGAAAGTTCAGGGCCAGTCGTTCACCTGATAGGATTGCCCGGGCATCACCTTCCACCTCTGCAATTGTTGCACCCGGCTCCAACCATGCCCCATCCACTACCTTATTAGCAAACTTAATTTCCTCGGAAAGCCGTCGAAAAACAGCCTCTGCCACCGCTACTCCTGCAACCACACCAGGTTCCTTGACATAAATAATTCCCTTGGTAAATGATCCTGCAGGAACCGTGCTGGTGGTAGTTATATCGCCGGTGCCGATATCTTCAATGAGGGATATATCTATCAACTTTTTAAGCTGAATCATATTTAGTTCCATGGAACCCTCCGTTTAATGCCTAAGAATGACATGCTTACGCCAACGCTCAGAAGTTTCGGGATAGTCCAGTCTAAAGTGTCCTCCCCTACTCTCTGTTCTCATCATGGCTGCTTCGGTTATAAGTTCCCCAACCTCAAGCATATTATGAATTTCCATCTGGAAAGTTTCTTTAGCCTCGTGGTTCTTTAAAAAGGCCCATCTCTCAAAGAATGCCAGAGCTTCGGCCAATCTAAGGGCAGTCCTGAGTGGTCCAACCTTTTCCCCCATAATATGCTGCAATTTCCTGCGTAGGACTCATAGTCAATATTTGGTGTTGGCTGTAATGACTCACAATGAAAATGTGGTTTATCCTTTGGGTATTTTCTAACACATAGGCAGCCCGCTGAACAATTCTTCCTCCAAATACAAGGCCATCAAGTAGGGAATTACTGGCTAGCCTATTTGCCCCATGGACTGCCAGACAACTGGCCTCACCACAGGAGAAAAGCCTGGAGATACTGGTTTCCCCCCATAGATCCGTTTTAACCCCACCCATCATATAATGGGCCGCAGGGGCAACCGGGATCAATTCCTTGGTTATGTCCAGGCCGTATTTGGAGCAAGTGGTAGTAATAGTTGGAAATCTCTCTCTAATTTTATCTGGGGCTATATGAGTTACGTCAAGAAAAACCGAATCAGCACCGGTTTTTGCCATTTCACTTAAAATTGCCCGGGAAACAATATCCCTTGGAGCCAACTCTGCCATGCCATGATACTGGGGCATAAATCTTTCCCCCCTGGCATTGCGCAGCAGTGCACCTTCTCCCCTGACAGCTTCAGAAATAAGAAACCTGGGTGCTCCAGGTAACACAAGGGACGTTGGGTGGAACTGGATAAACTCCATATCCATAACCTCAGCCCCGGCACGGTAGGCCAAAGCTATGCCATCAGCTGTAGCTACTTCGGGGTTTGTGGTGTAATTATATAATCGTCCAGACCCACCGGTAGCCAACACAACAATACGGCCCCTAAAAATTTTAAATTTGCCGGTAACCTGATCCATGCCTAGGGCTCCGTAACAGGTATTGTTTTTGACCAGCAGATCAATTACATACATATTTTCTACCACATCAACATTGGGAATAGCCACAACCTTTTGACTTAGGGTACGGAGTATTTCAGCCCCGGTGGCATCTCCCTGGGCATGCAGTATTCTGTCTTGACTGTGACAGCCTTCTCGGGTAAAGCAAAGCTGGTTACCTGAGCGATCGAAGGAGGCACCCATGTCAATGAGCTCTTTTACTCTTTCAGGACCTTCTGTGACGAGAATTCTCACTGCATCTTGATCGCAAAGTCCGGCACCTGCAATTAAGGTGTCTTGCAAATGCAGCTCCGGTGAATCATGTTGTCCTAAAGCAGCAGCAATGCCACCCTGGGCACGGTCAGTATTACTTTCAGCAATACTTCTTTTAGTCACAAGGGTAACACGGGCACCCGCCTGGGCTGCTGCCCAGGCGGTAAACAGTCCTGCAATGCCTCCACCGATAATTAAATACTCAGCCTCTTCCTGAGGTAATTCAGCCGAATCAAAATTTACCAGGTATTTGCTAGACAAAAACCTCTCCCTTTCGGCACAACCAGTTACCATATATAACCAGGTTACATTTATATATTATTTAACTTCCAACATCCGTTCTAAACAAATTAAAGCCTTTTCTCTAATTTGCGAGGGTACGGTAATCTGGGGCTGCATGGTTTCCAGAGCCTTTTTTACCTTATCAAGGGTAGTAGCCTTCATATTTGGACAAACCAGACGTTTAGTTGCCAAGAAAAATTCTTTTCCGGGACACTGTTTATACATCTGATGTAATATCCCTGACTCTGTTCCCACTATAAACTGTTTGGCTTCACTATCTTTAGCAAACTTAATAAGTCCTGTTGTACTTGAAACATAGTCTGCCATAGCAGTTACTTCCGGGCGACATTCCGGATGAATCAATACTAGAGCATCTGGATGTTCTTCCTTGGCCTTGGTTACTTCTTCAGTAGTCACCCAATCATGGGTATTGCACCAGCCCTCCCATAGGGTCATAGGCCGGTTTGTTTTAGTGGCCACAAACATCCCAAGATTTTTATCGGGAATAAAAATGATTTCCTTATCTTCGGGGACCGAATGAACAATCTTAACTGCATTGGCTGATGTGCAGCAAATATCACTTTCCGCCTTAACCTCGGCAGAGGTGTTGACATAGGCCACTACAACAGCACCGGGCATTTCCTCTTTCTTGGCTCGCAATGCCTCTGCAGTAACCATATCAGCCATAGGACAACCCGCATTTTCTTCGGGCAGCAATACTGTTTTTTGTGGAGAGAGAATAGCTGCACTTCGGCCATAAAGTGAACACCACAGAAAACTATAACATCAGCATCGGTCTCAGCAGCTCGCCTTGACAGTTCCAATGAGTCACCAATAATGTCGGCAACCTCCTGAACCTCGGGTCTTTGGTAAACGTGGGCCAATATGATGGCATTTCTTTCTTTCTTTAATCTTTTAATGTCTTCTGTTAGGCTAATAATTTTTTCTTCTATTGACACTAAATCAACTCCTTGTCCAAAGAAAGCCGTTATCACAAATCAAAATTTTCCGATTAGTCAAGCCTTGTAGCAATTCTATCCAGTGGGCGAAGGATTGTCAATATATTCTGTCCTACCCAGTCATTCCTTGAACTTCATTGGCAATTATTTTTGTGATTTTGTTTTGTTCATCTACCATAACTACCTTTGGTTTAAAGCTGGCTGCCTCTTTTTCATCTATCATCGTATAGGCAATAATTATTACCTGGTCTCCGGGCTGAACTAGTCTGGCTGCCGCTCCGTTCAAGCAGATGACACCAGTTTCAGGTTCTCCTTCAATTACATAGGTTTCCAATCTGGCACCATTATTATTATTAACAACCTGGACCTTTTCATTAGGTAAAATTCCTGCAGCTTTCATTAGCTCCCTATCAATGGTAATACTACCCATATAATTTAAATTAGCCTCAGTTACGGTAGCCCTGTGGATTTTGGATTTAAACATAAAAAGCAACAACTTATCAGACCTCCAGCACCTTGTTATCAATCAAACGGGTATTGCCGAACTTTACCGCCAGGGCGAGTAAAGCACGGTCTTCTAAGACTTTTAAATCCTTAAGGTCCGGAATTGACCGGATTTCCACATAATCTATCCGGGCCAATGGTTCCGATTCTATTTCAGATACTACTAGTCCCCTAATTTCCTCAATACTTCTTATGCCGTTGGCTACCTGTTCCTGTGCCTTAGCTAAACTGCGGGATAACACTTTGGCAGCTTCCCTTTCAGACTCGGATAAATAAACATTGCGGGAACTAAGGGCCAGTCCGTCTGATTCCCTAGCTATGGGGACATCTACAACTTTAATATTAATATTTAAGTCCCTTACAAGTCCCTTGATCACCAGGACCTGCTGGTAATCCTTTTGTCCAAAGAAAGCCCTATCCGGCTGGACAATATTAAAAAGCTTGGTAACAACCGTAGCAACACCCCTAAAATGGCCTGGTCTGGCGGCACCGCATAGCACGTCAGTTATTCCTTCTACGTCAACGCTGGTTCTAAATCCCTGTGGGTACATTTCCTCAACCTCAGGGGCAAATATTATATCAACACCAGCATCTGCCGCTAGGGCCGAATCCCTTTGCAAATCCCGGGGATAGGAACCAAAATCCTCCTTAGGCCCAAATTGAGTTGGGTTTACAAAAATACTCATAACAACAAAATCACAACATTGCCGGGCCTCCCTGACCAAAGCTAGGTGACCCTCGTGCAAATACCCCATAGTGGGAACCAATCCGACTGTTTTATTCTCAAGCCGAATAGATTTTATCAAAGGGCGTATCTCGTTAATAGTTTTACATAATCTCATAAACAATCACCTAATATATCTTTTTTAATTCTTCCTCAGCCATGTTAAAGGAATGTTCGGCCCGGGAAATTTTTTATTTTTAACTTCATCCTTATAATCTGAGCATGCCTGTACAATTTGTTCCTTTAATCTGGCATACTGCTTGACGAATTTCGGAGTAAATTCGGAATACATTCCTAAAAGATCATTTGTAACCAAAACCTGCCCATCACAGCCTACCCCTGCTCCAATACCAATTGTCGGCACCGAAACCTCAGCAGTTATCACCTTGGCCAACTGCTGTGGAATGCATTCAAGCACAATAGCAAATACTCCCGCCTCTTCAATTTTTTTTGCATCTTCTATTAAGCGGCGAGCCCCATCTTCGTCCTTTCCCTGTACCTTAAAGCCTCCCAACTGGTGGACAGATTGCGGGGTTAGTCCCAAATGCCCCATAACAGGTATACCGGCAGCAGTTATGGCCCTAATTGTTTCCGCTACTTCACTTCCACCTTCTAGTTTTACAGCCTGGGCCATTCCCTCCTGGAGCAGCCTCCCGGCGTTACGTACACTTTCTTCACGGGAGATATGATAAGATAAAAATGGCATATCTCCAACAACCATGGCCCTCTTTGCTCCTCTGCTAACTGCCTTCAGGTGATGAATTATATCCTCCATGGTTACCGGTACCGTTGAGTCATACCCTAGAACTACGTTACCTAAGGAGTCCCCCACCAGAATGGCGTCTATACCTGAAGCGTCTACCAACATAGCCGTCGGATAGTCGTAAGCGGTTAGCATGGCTATTGGGTTGCCTTCCTGCTTCATACGCCGGAAGTCGGCAGTAGTTACCCTTTTGTTCACGGTTATTAACCTCCATAAATATATTACTTAATGCAGTACCTTCATTTTGCGTAATATTGCCGTTCTCCACGGCCACACCTACTGTGTACTGGCCCAAACTGCGATAGGCCTCCTGGACCCGCCAATCCATCTGACTCAAGGCCTTGAGATGACCCATCAAGGTGGCCCCATCCCCCCGGGCAACCGGACCGGTAAGTGCACCGGCAGAACCTGATTTAGCAATATTATTTATTGTACCCTGGATTAATGGAAGCAACGCTTCTAATGATTGTTCTTCACTCAAACCTAAATTTTTATAAATGGTAGTGCTTAAGTGGATTAAAGACACTAAATAATTGGACGCCACCACTGCAGCAGCATGATAAAGGGGCTTATCTTCTGGCTTAATAATAAAATACCTGCCCTGTAAATCATTAACCAATTCCAGGGCCACAGGTATAGCATCCTTATCCCCCTCAATGGCAAAGCAAGAGCCGGGCAAATTTACCTTAGCACTATCAGCATCAGAAAATGCTTGTAGAGGATGAATAGAAATGGCCCGGGAACCCTCTTGCCTTACGGATTGCATTATATCACTCGCCAGGGCACCGCTGGTGTGTATAAAGATCTGCCCCGGACGGCAAACTCCCTTTCTGGCAATGATGCCCGCCACACCGCCAATCTCTCTGTCGGTAGTTGTAACAAAGACCAACTGAGCCTCGGCTGCAGCCTCGGCCGGGTGATTATAGAGTTTCGCATTAAGCTGTTCTGCCAGGAAACTGGCATGGGCTGTGGTCCTGCTATAAACTCCAAGGGCAGTATAACCCCGCTCCACTAAAAGTTTACCCAAGGCACAACCCACTTTCCTGCGCCAATAATTGCAAAGGAAGGTTTGGTAATCATTATGATCCTCCCTAAATATTTAAATTTAAATATCCCTAAAAAAGCATAAAAACCCCCGACCAAATCGAAAGGTTTTTTCAAATATACACCTCCCGTCTCGGTCCAATTTTGGTTCCAAGCGGAAATATATGTTTTTTAAAATTTATACATATAGGTGCAGTTCCCGAAAGATACTACCCGAAAACAATAATACCATTGTTTTCTTTAGCTAACAACCATTTATAGCCTTTGTTTGAATTTTCATAATGTCTTTCTAAAGACAGAGGCAAATCATTGGTGCTATAATGAAAACAATCTTAATAACATTGAAAGGTTTTGATTATGCAAAGGATCAATTTAACTCACAGATTAGCAATTCCCGCTGTATTAGTGCTGGTTACCTTGTATATGGCCGTAACCAACTATCCAACCATGCCGGATCAAATTCCCACTCACTTTAATACTTCCGGCATCCCTGACACCTGGGGCGCTAAATCCTTTTCCGGTGTATTTAGCTTGCCCTTTTTGCAAATTACTTTGTATGGAATTCTATCCGGATTAACATTAGTATTTACCAGGCGAAAGGATATCAGGGATATAATAAATATTCCTAATCGGGACAAGTTAAGTACTGAACAATTAGAAAAAATTCGTACAATCATCGTTGAAGGAATGACAGTTCTCAACCTACAGGCCTCTGCCATGCTCTTTTATATCCAGCTGGGTATGGTTCAAGTCGTTAGGGGTAACTGGTCAGGCATTGGTCCCTTTGTCTGGTTGTTTACGGTTATTATTGTGGCTACCTGTGCCTGGATGCTGTACAGAATATATATCATTAGAAAAGCTGTGGCATAAGAAATCATATCTCACTTAGTGGTGGTGGATATCATGTGGGAAATCTTAAAACTGGTTTCAAATCTTGCCTCTTCCCTTGATTGTTCCCTTTACCTGGTGGGTGGTACAATTCGAGATAAACTGTTGGGACATGATCCCCAGGATATCGACCTGGCGGTCTCAGGTTCATGCCAGTCCCTGGCCGAACTGCTAGCTAAAGAACTTCAAGGCACTGTTGTTTTAATGGATCAAGAAAGGGAAACTGTCAGGGTCGTTGTTCAACCCAATATTCAAATAGATCTTTCTCTTTTGAAAGGAAATTGCATAGAACGTGATCTCCTGACAAGGGATTTTACTATTAATGCCCTTGCCATTAAGCTAAGCGATTTCAATAATGAATGGATTAACAAAGTAATTGATCCTCTAGGAGGCTTACAGGATATTAAATTGGGGTTACTGAGAGCAGTCAGTAACTCTTCTCTATTAGATGACCCCCTTAGGTTTTACGGGGAGTTCGCCTGGCTGCCCGCTACAATTTGTCCATACTTCCCCCTACCAGTGTACTAATGAAACAAGGGGCTAGAAGAATCCAGGAATCAGCAGGCGAACGGATATGGCAAGAGTTAGCGGCCCTACTGTCACTACCCCACAGCTACTCCTGGGCGGATTATATGGATCGAGAGTTGGATTTATGGCATTACATACTGCCAGGCAGGCTCCGCATGGAGGAGACACGCCAGAACTACTATCATGTGGAAAATGTTTGGCGTCACTCCCTTCGCACCATGCTCTGCCTGGAATCTATTATCAAGGAAATGCCTATCACCCTATCTAATGGTCAATTGCAATTGGAGAAACTACAAGCTGAGCTAGCCGGCAGAAAAAGTCGTTTATCTGTATTAAAGCTATCTACCCTGCTTCACGACGTGGGAAAACCTGATACAGCCTCCACCAATGAAAATGGGACAATATCCTTTCATGGACACCCAGAGGCGGGTCTCCCCTATGCAGAAATCCTCGCCAAGCAACTTAAAATGTCCTGGGTGGAAAAACAATACCTATTGGACCTGGTTCGTTTTCACATGAAACCCCTGCACTTGTATACCTCCAGGGATAAATCAGACCTGGCAGTTTACCGTTTATATCGTGACCTTCAGCCAAACCCCTTTGATGTACTAATCCTTTCCCTGGCCGACTTAACCGCCACCTATACTGCAGGGGAAAGGCTTAGCGAATCCTCAGCCTATACCAGCTTTTGCTTAAAGCTAATTGAAGAATACAGCAGCAGACAAAACTTTTATAACCCTCCCAGCTTCCTAAAGGGAGACGATTTACTCGCCCTTGGGGTACCTAAAGGTCCAATCATCGGAGAGTATCTGAAAAAGTTGAATGAAGCACAAATAACCGGAGAAGTACAGGACACCCATTCAGCAAAAAAATGGATCAGCAACAAGTTAACAAAAAGGTGCCTGTCACCCAAGCGTTAACTTAAGTTCTTGGGTGGCTACTTTTTTTAATAGGGTATTAATATTTTGACCGTCTGGCAGTATCATGTCGGGGCACAGGTCGGCCAGGGGGGCCAGTACGAAGGCCCGCTGGGTCATGCGGGGGTGTGGGATTTGGAGGTTTGGTAGGTTTATCTGTTTCTGACCGTATAGCAGAATATCTAGGTCTATGGTCCTTGGTCCCCAGTGCTGTTCTCTGGTCCTGCCAAGGGCTTTCTCAATATTAGCCAATTGCTCCAGGAGTTCTTGGGGGGTTAATGACGTTTCAATTTCCGCAACCGTATTTAAAAACCAATCTTGATTTTCATTACCCCAGGGGGCCGTCTCATATATGGGTGCAACCCTTAATATTGTTATTCTATTATTTTCGGACATTTTTTTGAGGGCGGCGGCAATATGCTGTTGACGGTTACCAATGTTACTGCCTAAGCTTAGATAGGTTATCTCCATTGCATTATATCCTCTTCCGATTAATCTCCACAGCCATATAATTAAAATATCCAGGAATAGGTGCTCCGGGCTTTTTAACAACCACTTTCAATCCCTCTACCAATGGCAAGGAAGCTAAAACCACCTTGCTAATTTCTTCAGCCAGGGCCTCCAACAGGTTGAGGGATTTGCCGGTCATTACACCTTTAACTAATTCAAATACTTCAGCATAGCTTACTGATTGTTGGATATTATCTGAGCAACCTGCCGGGGCCAGATTCAGGTAAAGCTCTAGATCTACCTGGAATTTTTGGCCTAGCTTACGCTCCTCTTCGAAAACCCCGTGAAAGCCAAAAAACTCCATTCCCGCCAGTATTATTTTATCTGTCATTATATTATCCCCCTGATAATGGCATCGCTCATCCTTGCCACCCTGGTCATTTCTTTAACATCATGAACCCGAACAATATCTACCCCGGAAGCAATACCTAGGGCAACAGTGGCACCGGTTCCCTCTATCCTCTGGTCAACAGGCAGGTTTAAGGTTTTTGCGATTACAGATTTTCGGGATGTCCCTAAAAGGATGGGACATCCTAATAGGGTTAACTCCCTTAGTCTTCGTAATACCTCCAGGTTTTGTTCATAGGTCTTGGCAAAACCAATTCCCGGATCAACAATAATATTCCCCTGTGGCACACCAGCCTCCCGGGCCATATCAATACTTTTCTTTAGAAAGGACATCATATCATCCATAACATCCCGGTATTTTGCATCCTGCCCGTTATGCATCAGTATTAGCGGCACTTTATAATCAGCCACCACTGAGGCAAGGTTCGGGTCAGTCCGTAGAGCCCATTGGTCATTAATAATGTTCGCCCCTGATTCTAAGGCTTCTTTTGCTACCCTAGCTCGCCAGGTGTCAATGCTTACGGGAATCATTACATTTGCCGTAAGTTTCTCCAATACGGGCATAACTCTTCTTAACTCTTCTTCTTCGCTAACCTCCTGGTGCCCAGGCCTTGTGGACACCCCCCCCAGATCGATTATATCTGCCCCGTCCTCAGCCATTTGACAAGCCTTTTCCATGGCTAGTTCCGGTTCCATATACTTTCCCCCATCGGAAAAAGAATCTGGGGTAACGTTTAAGATGCCCATAATCAGTGTTCTCCGGCCCAGTTCCAATTCTTTACCCCGGCAGTTCAGCAGCCTAACTCCATAGCCTTCCAGGCTGCTAGAGCCTCGTTAATCTTAGCTGCCAGCTTTGATAATCCAAAGGGCTGTATTTTTAGTTTATCTATGAAGGTCCGGTATTGTTTGGTTGTTCCCATTAATAAAACATCTGACTTCTCAACAGATTGATTTACTACTCCCCTGGCAACAGCGGCTTCCCCACCCCTGGCCAGCATTTCCTGCTTAACTATGTTGGCCTGTTTAGGATTTAGTCCGGATATTTTAAATACCCGATGAACTGCCTTTGGGGTCATCAAGCTACAACCTCCCGGATCACTACCTATAAGCTCAATTTCTTTTCGTGCATGATCAAGACTGGGAATAAATCTAACACCGATTTCCAAGTTTCAAACTCTCCTTATCTATTTTTCTTTCCTTAGTCTCGCCTAATTTTATAAAAATTTATCTTAGAAATGCAACCCCACAGTTGGTCAGTTTGGAATAAAGTTCAATATTTTTTTAGTTCAAACAGAGGCAACCTATATAGGCAAACACAAATGGGAGTGAATATAATGCATGTTCTTCCAGGTAGAATTAGACTGAGATTTCAAGAGGTAAAATATAGTAACCTATCAGAAGAACTTGAAGATACCTTAATGCAATCCAAGGATATCTCTAAGGTTCAGATTAACAATAAAACCGGGAGCTGTCTGGTGACCTTTAATCCTAATATTCCCGTGGAATTCATGGTTTCCTCCATACAAAAAACAATAATGGATGTACTTGCTCACCCCTCGGATTATAAAAAAGAAAGAAGGGGCTTAATAAAACTCGAGATAATAGTCTTAAGCAAGTAGTAACAGGGGGTGCCGTATTAACCCTTTTTATAAACTGCCAGGCCTGGGATTACCAATAACTTCCGCAGCTCTGATAACCACGGGCTATCCGATTTTAAAAAGGGGTTTTAGTTACTATGGCAAACACAAACGACCAAATTATGATTTGGTGATTAGTATCCTTAGTATCTTTACGGCATTTACTGGTAAAGGATATTTGGGTCTAATGACCATGTGGTTGAGCACACTTAGGGAGTATATACAAAAGCTATCCCTTAAGGCAGCAAGTAATTCCTTTAGCAATATTTTGATTAAAAGGGGAAACCGAATTTCTGTGGTCAAAGGGGGACGACTGCAACATTTATTACCAGGTGACGTTGTTCCGGGGGATATAGCTGTTTTCAAGCGGGGGGATTGTGTGCCTGTTGAGGGAGAAGTAATTTCAGGTGGGGCTTTGCTAATTCCTGGGGAAAAAGTTGCTCCGGGTCAGCTCCTTGATGCAGGTTCAATTTTAGAAAAGGGTTCCCTGACTGTTAAGGTGCACAGGGTGGTAGGGGACACTTCTTTATCTAGACTGGCAGATATTTTAGACGATGCCATACAGCACCCGGAAATCGGCAGTGAATCTGCTCTCGCCTATGCAGAAAGACTTCTACCCATTACCTTCCTTACCACAGCCCTGGTATTTCTTTTTACCAGAAATTTTGAAAGAACCCTTGCTGTTCTTCTAGCCGGCGCACCCGGTCCTGCAGGTTTAGCCGCACCAGCGGCCTTTTCTGCCGCCACCAGTGTTGGGGCCGGTTTGGTATAGCAATAAAAAGTCCTGCGGCACTGGAAGAAATTAGTCATATTGATGTAGTCGTCTTCGATGATGAAACCTTAGTAAACACTAATGACCTCAAGTCAACCATAAAAAAACTGCATGATGAGGCTTCCAGGTGGAGGATTTTGACCCTGAAAATATTCACCATTCACCCCCCACAAATCATCAACATGACATGGAAGCCAATAATTTGGTAGAGAACCTTCGTAATAAAGGCTTAAGGGTTGCCTGGGTAAGTGGTCCCAATAGACCAAAACTTAACGATACAGCTAACATTAATTTTTTATTTTTAACAGGTAAAGAAATGCATCTTCCCCATGCCCAAATACTTAGCTATAAAAATGATCCCAGGCAGGTTTACAGGACTATTGCCCTTAGTAGAAAAACCCTTCATACCATTAGGCGAAATGTCCACTGGGTACAAGGGGTTACACTTACCAGTGAATTTTTAGGCGCCTTAGGTATCTTTGGTTCCCTATCCTCCCTGGCATTGACAACAATAACCACATTAACGGTAGTTTTAATTCTGCCCACTCACTTTTTTCAGGCAGTTACAGCAAGCATCTAATAGATTCTAATACCATTGAAGGGTTGAAAACCTCCAGGAAAAAATGTCTTTGGCTTACTCCCCAAATCAAGTCACACCCACAAAAGGACTAAATTGCCTGGTATAGCTCTTCGTTACCCTGATTCCAATAGGGCAGCAAAATAATGAAAGTCGTTCCTTCTCCTGATTCACTTGTAACTTGAATTCGTCCTTGATGTTCTTTTATCATTTGGTAACAAATACTCAGGCCTAATCCAGTACCCTTATCCTTAGTTGTATAAAAGGGTGTCCCTATTTTTCTAGATGTTTCTTCTGACATTCCTGGACCGTTATCCGATATACTTAGGAAAACTTGGTTTTCCTGATACTTTATTCCGGTACTAATTACCAGTTTAGGTGAAGCAGTGTCTTCCATAGCCTCAATGGCGTTTTTAACTATATTTAGCAACACTTGTTTTATCTGTTGCTCATCAACCATTACCCTGGGTTCATCAGTGGATAGGAGGAACTTTAACTCTATACCATCTAAAAATGCCTGACTCTCAATAACCATCTTCATATCTAAAACTAATTTATTCAGTGAAACTTGTTTTAAAACCGGGGTATGGGGCCTGGCAAAGGTTAAAAAGTCCGTTACAACTTTGTTGACTTCATTGGCCTCCTGCTCTATTAATGTAACATACTCCTTAAGCTTAGCTTCCCTGGCCAAAGGTTTAATCAATTGACTAAAACCTTTAATTGTAGTCAGTGGATTTCTTATCTCATGAACAATACCCGACGCCATTTGACCTAGCATAGCCATTTTTTCTTGCTGCTGAATAATCTGCTGGTGCTTCTTCAATTCAGTTATATTTGATGCAACTAAAATTTCCCCGATGTACTCTCCCATTTCATTAAATACTGGTTTATGTGCACCAGAGCTTGTCTTTTGTTATTTTTCATGGTCACAAAGGATGCTTCGTAGGCCTTACTGCCATCGGCACAGGTAATATCATTTCTTTCCTTCTGTATTTTAAATAATTTTTTGATATATACCTTGTCCCGCCCAATTAACTCTTTGCTACTCAATTCCACCAGGTCTTCCAGTGCCTGATTGCAAAGAACCACCTGACCCTTTCTATCGGTAATTGCTATTGCATGATGTACTGATCTTAGAATAGTTTCTGTTTGCAGTTGTAAGTTTTTAAATTCTTGTTCCTTGATAGCATCATCAAACAAAAGTAGCATCCCGCTATCTTCTAAAAAGATTCTGTTGATTTTAATCGAAACCCTTTTACCGTTTTTGTTTACAATGGCCAAAATCCGCTTTTCCCTAGGTAGAGGCTCATTATTGATGTCTTCGGCAATATCTACTAGCTTATCGGCGGAAATATTCGTTGCCACTTCCTTTAGGTCCCTTCCCGTTAGCTCTTCTTCCTCAAATTCCAGTATTTCTCTTGCCCTATTATTCACAAACGTTACTGTTAGCTTTTCGTTAAATGTGATAATTCCCATGGGAATGGCGTTCAGTGTCTCTCTCATATATTGATTGATGTTTTTCAATTGCCTGCTTGTCTTTTTCAATTTAATATGTGGATAAATTACTGTACTTGAAAAAATACCTTTAAAGAGAAAGTAATAATAGGCTAGTTTAAGAACATGTCCAAATACTAAGGAAAAAGCCACTAAACTAGTGTATAGAGTAAAGCATAGCTCTGCTGCTATGGCAATAAGTGTCGCCACAAACACATATCTATAGGTAACCTGTTCCTGACAGTAAAGATACTTCCTCAAGTTAATTAGGCAAGCAAAGAATATTAGGATTATCACATACTCTAAATAGACTTTTACAGGAGTTACACTATGTCCCTCAAGGAGTTGAGGCATGCTGCCAGGATTATATAATATTATTAATGACGTCCCCATGGCAAAAATAGTTGAGAGTAAAAACCCGGGCCATTTTTTTATTTCCCGAAATATTTTACTGGTGCTAAAAAATATTATGACAGCTTCAGTCATCCTACCCATAATCCAATATCTTGCCGAAACCTCATCGTATCCCTCAGGAAATAGGTTTAAACCTTGATAATGATAGGTATGGAAAATATCAAAAATCGCCACGATGAGAAAGCCAAATCCTAATAAATGATGGTGCGGGGAGGCTTGCTCATGGGTTAACCAAAAAACCAAAAAGGAAGCTAAGGCGACGAAAATACAGGCAAGCTCCATTATAGTATGTAATACCTCAGGATTTTTTCATATAAAGGTACTATGAAAAGGGTAACTATAAAATTGATTCCGAGAACGACCAAACTTTGCAAAAACAAATATGTTACAGTATTCTTCCTGTGATTGTTAACTAAACTGTCACTAAAAATATTCAACAAGAAACCGCCTTTCTCCCATTCAATTAACATACATATTCTACTAAAAAGAATTGACCTCTGTCTTAAGAATTTTGTCATCCCATGTTGACTAATCAATATTTACCGCATATTTATTATTTTCCCGGTCAAAAAGGTAAAAAGAATAGACCCCAGGGGGTCTTCAGATTGTCGAGAAACTACCTATATTCGGGTTTTAATAATCCCTCACGACTCCTCTCTCCGCAGTGGACAGCGCTAATCCCTTGCTTCGGGCGAAAATGGGGCCGCCTTCGAGTAAACATCGTGTTTACCTCAGGCTTGCCCGGACGTCCATGTCCGGGCACCCATTTTCGCATCCTCAGCTTCACGAAGCGCTGTTTCCACTGCTTCGCATGTCGCTGTTCGGGATTATTAAAACCCAGGTGTAGCTTTCTCATAGTCTGAGGCGAGCTTTTGCTCACCTATTTTTTATCAACTGGCACGAAAGGTCTCACTATAAAGGGTAAATTGCTCTATCAACTCCCTGTTAGGTTCGTAGCCTATGCCCGCCTTTTCTGGCACATGAATTACTCCATTGGTAACAGTTACTTCCGGCTCAATCAAATCCCTCTCCCAGTATCGGCTGGATGCTGCCGTATCGCCGGGCAAGGTGAAACCAGGCAGCGTGGTTATGGCCACGTTATGGGCGCGCCCAATGCCGGACTCCAGCATTCCACCACACCAAACAGGTATTTCTTTTTCCACGCAATAGTCATGTATTCGCCTAGCTTCAGTTAATCCGCCAACACGTCCAACCTTGATATTGATTATGCCGCAGCTGCCCATTTCAATTGCCTTCCTGGCATCTTCCAGGGAATGAATACTTTCGTCAAGGCAAATGGGTGTTTTTAGCCTTTTTTGCAAGGAAGCATGATCAATAATATCATCATGGGCCAGGGGCTGTTCGATCATCATTAAATTAAACCTATCCAGTTGGCCAAGGCGTTCGGTATCGGCCAGGGTATAGCAGAATTGGCATCGGCCATTAATTTTATATCGGGAAATTTGTTACGAACGGCTTCAACCACATGCAAATCCCAGCCTGGCTTAATCTTAATTTTTATGCGTTTATACCCTTCACCACATATTGCTCAACCTTGGATAATAATATATCCAGGGAAGTCTCAATGCCCAAACTAATACCAACTTCTATTTCCCTTCTGTTCCCGCCCAATAGACTGCTGAGGCTCTGATTATTCCTTTTAGCATAGAGGTCCCAAAGGCACCTTCAAGGGCCGACTTAGCCATATTATTTCTTCTAATGGGCCTAAAGAGAGGGGTTATTTCCCCAGGATGCTTTATGGGGTTTTTCCACAGCAGGGGTATAAGCATTTCCTTTAACATCAACCAATTAGTACCCACTGTCTCCTCATTATACAAGGGTTCCTTCATGGCTACAGATTCACCCCAGCCATTAAAGCCTTCCTTATCCCGTACCTCCACCAGAATAAAATGCTTATCCCACTCTGTTCCAAAGCTGGTGGTAAAGGGTGCTTTCATGCGCATCAACATGGCTCTGAGGGTAATAGAATATATGTCCAAGGCTATTCTCCCTTCTGCCAGGGGGCTGGCGGTAATCCTAAACTATTCCGATAAGTAAGCAGATACTCATGAACAGGCTCACCGCGCCTTAACCGGAATCCTGCCACAGCCCAGCCTGAATTAAAATAATCCGTAAGCACTTGTCTTGTCATAAATCTCCACTCCCTGGCTAAACCCAGATCACTTTCCTTGATCTGCTGAAAATTAGCCGGCACAGACAGGCTGACCACTTCGGCACCGGCTAAATCATCATTAATTAGCTTAGGGACCGGCAACCTGTTATTTCCTTGTTTCCAAACCAACAGGCTTTTTTCTTTGCCGGCAGAGAGATCTGGCCTTTGTTCCTTAAGCCACCATTCCACCTTAAAACGATCCGTGGGCAACCCTTGATTCATGGGGTCTTCCATTTCCCCATAGCAATCAGTTATATAGGTCGTGCAAATTGCCCCCAGCTTGCCTACATTCAAGTAACCATTAGCCGTTTCAAGGGGATCGTAGGTCCAAGTCATCAGCTGTAGCCGGCCTTTATGGCGGCTTCAGCCTGGGCACGCTTTAATCTCTCCCCTATCCCACCGGATCGAAACTCTTTTTTACAGCCATAGAGTGGGAGCAAAGGTAAACCTGCTGGTTATAAAATCCTGGAAAGCTGTAAAGCATGCCAATCATTTCTTCACCTAAAAAGGCTCCCAGTATTATACCACCATTCCTTGCCACCGTAATGGTTTGATGAATAGGTGTAGTTATTTCGCCTGTCCAAACTAAATCCTCTATTTTCTGTAACTCATACATTTCAGAAACTGTAGTTAAAGGTCTTATGGTAATATCCGGCAATGTCATTGTTTTCTCCTCACCTTTTCTACTCCACCGTATTAATTATTAAGGGCATGCCACACAGCCCTTGCCAATATTTCCGAACCATCCAGCATATATGAATGTTCAAAGGACATATTGGGGTGATGTAGGCCGGGCTGCAGGTTGCAGCCCAAGCCCAGCATGGTTGCCTTAAGGTGTGGGCTAAGGCGGGTATAATAATGAAAGTCCTCAGCCCCCGGGGTCACTATGATCGGAGAAAGGTTTTCCAGACCTATTGTTTCTTCAATAGCCCGGTCATTAGTTCTATTGCCCGGCTGTTAAGCTCTGCCGCCGGAGCATCCATCCCCCGTTCCAGGGAAATACTTGCCCCATAAAGACTTCCAATTCCCCCAGCCAATTGCTCAACATTTTGTACAAGCTCTTCCATATGACTGTTTGACTGAGCCCGCAGATCAAGGGTAAATACAGCGAAATCGGGAATCACATTTCCAGCCTCATTGCCTGCGGACAAGCTGGTCATTTTAATTGAAGCAGGCATTAATGGGTTCCAGCGTAAGCCATGAAGTAATTGTACCAGGGCAGAGGCTACCTCTATGGTATTAATCCTAGGTGCGGTCTCGCGCCATGGCACTGGTACCCCTAATTACACCCTTAAGAACACAGGCCGCCCCATTTTGGATAGCCGGCGAGGCCTTTCCTCCCGGCAGTTCTTGAACGGGACGTAGATGAACGCTAAAAAGGTAGGATACATCCTCCATCACTCCCCTTTTAGCATATGCCAAAGCACCTTCACATTTTTCCTCAGCCGGTTGGAATACGACCTTAACCCGCGTATTGTCAGCTATCTTTATGTAATCCTTAAGTGCAGCCGCTGCAGTTAAAACCATAGCCATATGTGCATCATGACCACAGGAGTGAACTACCCTTTGACCTGAATCAGTCCGGTGGCATAGGGCATCAATGTCTGCCCGAAGGGCTACCGTAATGGGACCCTTACCAAGGCGCCAATAACACCGGTACAATCTGAAAACTCATTAATACTATAGCCTATTTGCACTAAGGACTGCTTAAGGTAATTAGTAGTGGCCTTTTCTTGCCAGCTGGGCTCCGGAATATCATGCAAGCATTGATATGCCCTTGCCAGGTAAGCCTTCCACCTCTCCCGGTCAAAAGTAAACTCCACCAAACTCACCTGCCTGTTTTATATTCTTCATCTTTCCGTGCCACTTTGTCAGTAAACCCTTTTAACAACTGACCAATCCTTGAGTCTGTGTTTTTAAAATATACCTGTCTAACGAAATACCAGGCAATGGCAATCCCTATGAGGTCCTTAACTATATCAATTAGCGTCGCTGATCTAGATGGAATAAAGAATTGATGGAATTCATCTATAAAGGCGTAAGCAACAGAAATACCCACCGCCAGGATGTTTCCTCTGGCTGTTAGTTTTCCTCGGGCCAAAATTGCCAATATCAACAGGCAATACAGTATAGCAAATTCCACAAGATGCAGACTTCTTTAATTAATGAATCATGCACACCAAGATCAACAACAGAATTACTGGGTTGGCCGGATAAATACCAGATAAAACCCATATATAGGACAGGCAAAGCCATCGTCAACCAACGCAATAAAGAACGAATTATTGTAGGCATTATTAAGTTCCTTTTTAATTAAATTTTTTTATTACATTACAATAAAAGGAATAGTTTAGCAAATAGCACAATAGCTTAAATATTCGAGTCCTAAAATAAAAATCCCTTTTAGGAAAGTGTATTACCCACTGTTTTCCTAAAGGATGATATCAGTATTAACTTATATATAATCCTTTACTACAGGTTCATAATCGGCCTTTCCATGACCGCATAGGGGGCACTTTTCCGGGGGTTCATTACCCTCATGAAGATAACCACATTCCCTGCATTTCCAGGTCACCCTTTGGTCCTTCTTTAAAAGCTTCTGTTCCTCTAACAGTTCAAGCAACTTTCTGAAGCGTTCGGCATGATGCTGCTCCACATGCTGGACAGTAGCAAAAAAGGCTGCAGCTTCGGTCTCTCCCTCTTCCCTGGCAATACGCTCAAATTCCGGTACATATCCTTCCACTCGTAGGATTCTTTTTCAATTGATGCCAGGAGGTTTTCTTTACTTCCTTTGATGCCCCCTAAGAGTTTAAGGATTACCTCGGCGTGCTCCTTTTCATTCCTGGCTGTTTCCTCAAATATTTCTGCAATCTCCTGCCAGCCTTCCTTTTTAGCCACCGAAGCAAAGAAAGAATAATAATTTCTGGCCATACTTTCGCCCGCGTAGGCAGCCTTTAAATTATCGATAGTTTGTTTTCCCATGATTACCTCCTAAAGTGGCCAAATATTGACCGGCTTCAAATATTTACCTATAACTTTGACATTTCCAGTATATTTTAAACCAAGTTTTGTACTTCCTTAACAAGAAAAAAGACCATGAATTTAGCTTCATGATCTTGCCCATTTTCTAAACCTTAATATTTGGGCAGTACTTGGCAGCTGCCTGGCTAAAAAGAGCTAAATGATGTTGCTCATCTAAGATTATCCTCTCCAAAAGAGCCTTAATATAGGGATCGTCAATCAATTGCTGGTGTAGCCGGTATTGTTGGATGGCTGATTTTTCCGCGGCAATATCAGCCGATAACTTATCACATATCCCATAACCATAATAAACGTAGGAAGCATTCCAATAGACAGGCTTATTGTTGGTAAGGGTCCGATACTCAGGAGGAACACCCAGCATTCGAATGGTCTCTCCTAACAGCTCCAGGTGATACATCTCTATAATGGATACGCACTCTTGCAATTCAGCCAGGTCATGATATTGATAAAGGGTAAGATAGTGATAAAAATACTGGTTAATGGCGGTCATTTCACTAACTGAGCCAGCATAGTCCTCCAACAAAAGTGATGCATAATAGGGGTTAGGACGGAGAACCTGTGGTTCTGGGTAGGGTGCTGCTAAGGCACACCAACGTTTCACATGTTCTTCGGCTGTGGTGGAGACACCCTTATTGATTATATCCTCAGACAAAAAAATTTTCTCCCCTTTCATTTAAATTCACATCTATAAAATATATTGGTTTATTATCAACGATATACCCACTGTTCCTTATGCCTTATTGCCAATTATTAGAAAAACTACTAAGACTAAAAAACCGTCATTATATGACGGTTATCTTAAATATCCTGCTATTTTGGTCGGTTTAAGGAAAATAGGCGGTGACCAAGTAGTTTAACTCCTCCCAATAAATATAGGTACCTCATTGGAATAAGCTTCTTTAGCCATGCAGCCGGCTTCCCGGTAATTTTAAAGAATCTTTTTGCTTCCCCCAAACCCTGCTTTCTACCAACATTTATTAGCAGTAAAATATTACCTGGCTGATATTCTACCCTTTGGCCTCCGGTTATTTCTGCTAAAATATTTTCTGCTACCACTTTCCCTTGCCTTAATGCCGCCTGGGCAGTGGGAAGAACCGGCAGGCCTGTTTTGGGGTCCTTGGCCAGGGCCGAGTCCCCCACCGCAAAAACCTGCTTATCTTTTACATATTGCAGACAGCTATTAACAATCATCCTCCCTCGATTATCTGTTTCAAAGCCTGACTCTGCTATGATTCTATTGCCCCTTATTCCGCCAGCCCAAATAAAAGTAGTGAAGTTTATTGTCCTTCCTGATGCTAGATATATCTCCCCCGGAGTAACCCTTGTTAATCTATCTGCCGTAATAACCTCTACTCCGCTCTGCTGCAAGCTTTGCCTGGCATAGCTTGCAACCTTTTGGGACATGCCTGGCAGCAGCTCATCAGCACTCTCTATTAAGATAATTTTAAAGTTATCTTCTTTTATGTGATTTTCTTCTGCATACCTACCGATAAAACAAGCTAGCTCCCCAGCCATTTCCACCCCTGTTAAACCACCCCCACCAACGACAAAAGTGAGGGTCTTTTCCCGGTAAGAAAGCTCCTTTCTCACCACAGAATATAGCTCCTTGGCGTTTTCCAAACTACTCAAGCTAGTACTGTATTCCTCTAGACCATCAATGCCAAAATACTCTGGTTCACCACCCAAAGCAATAACTAAATAACAAAAGGGAATTTTTATTTCTCCCTTTTCCAACTCTATCTCCCTATTGGCGGAATTAATTTTATGTACTTGACCTTTAATAAAGGTAATATTCCGCTCGTCTAGGATGTCCTGCAGAGGAACAATCACGTCATTATAATCATTAACCCCTAGGGCCACCTCATGCAATTGAGTCATAAAAGTATGATATTCATTTTTATCGATCAATACAATTTGATAATCTGACCGGTGGAGTAGAAATGAACTTAACCGTTGGGTAACCCTTACACCACCGTAACCTGCACCTAATACAACAATGTTCTTTCTAACCATAGGTCGGCCCCCAGTTGCCACGTAATTGTTTTATAAGATAAATATTCCCACCAATATAGGAACTTAACAATATCGGTTGATGAGAATAAAATATGAGCACTTTTATTCAAAGTGCCCATTGACAATTCATCATTTCTCAACCAACTTAAACCCTCATCTGACGTAACTTCTGCACCCTTTCCTGAATGGTGGGTGGGTGCTAAATAATTTAGCCAGGGAAGCACCGGC
>AWVY01000047.1 GCA_004143605.1 Desulforamulus aquiferis | reverse complement strand
TTTACTCGAAGGCGGCCCATTTTCGCCCGAAGCAAGCGATTAGCGCTGTCCACTGCGGAGATAGGAGTCGTGAGGGATTATTAAAACCCGAATATAGGTAGTTTCTCGACAATCTGAATCCCCGCCGGTGGCGGGGATTATTTATTATTTTATTAGTGTCACGGGGATGTCTACGTTGGCCAGCACCTTGGAGCTCACACTGCCCAACACCAGTCCGGTTAAGGCGGACAGACCCCTCCTTCCCATAATTACCTTATCATAGGATTCGGTCTTTACAGTATCAATGATAACCTCTGCCACATCACCCGATGACATAACTGAATTAACTTTTACACCTTCAGCTTCAAAGCTTGCTTTTGCCTTGTCCAAACTACCTTTAAAAAACTCCTGGCACGCCTGCAGAACTTCTAAAGGATTAGCCACAAAGTCCCTGGCAAAGGAGCATCATTACATGCAACAGTCAAAAGGGTAATTTCTACACTACTATGTCCCTTGGCAAATTTCAAAGCATACTGAACAGCATTCTGGGAAGATTGGGAACCGTCATAAGGTATCAAAATTTTCATACTTTAAATTCACTCCCTCGGTGTAGATTTAATAGCATAATTATATGCCATCTACATAAAAGTTGCCATGCTCCCCCTAAACATTTAGTAATTAAGTAATCTTTTCTTAAGAAAACCATCCCCTGACTCACGGCATTTGGTCAGGGGACGGTTTTTATCTCAATTATGACTACTTACTATGGTTACCGGAATATCTACGTGGGCCAGTACTTTAGTGCTGACACTTCCCAGCATTAAACCAGCCAGGGAGCCAAGACCCCTCCGGCCCATGACAATTTTATCATAATTATTGGTTCTGGCTTTATCTATAATTATTTCTGCCGCATCACCGGTTTCCGTGATTGTATAGGTTACAATACCGGCATCCTTAAATACTTCCGCAGTTTTTGCTAATATATCCTGAAAGAAAACCTGGCAGGCATTTTTCAGCTCTATTGGGGTATAGGAAAAATCCCTGGCGTAGGGAGCTTTGTAACAGGCTACCGAAAGAATTGTCACTTCTGAGTTTTTATGTGATTTGGCTAATTTCAATGCATATTGAATGGCATTTTCTGCAGCTTCAGAACCATCAAAGGGCACTAATATTTTCATGTCTTGGCCTCCTTATTATACTCTTTCAACTAACTCTCCTAGCCTATACTGACACCTCCTTAAATTATTTATTCCACAAAAAATAAAACAGGCCAACTACCCTCACCCCAGGGCGAGAGTTGTGGCCTATCGTTGTTCGATTCAGCAGTTTTTCTATTGAAGCTTGAAAGAAAATATCAAATGTAATTATTGTTGTCAAGGGATTAGCGTGAACAATTTAATCTCTAGCCGAATTTTCATTATTAAATAGTTTTTTAGCTTGAGCAGTTGCCTCCAAGGAGCTCCACATGTCATTTGATAAGAGTCCTAGCCGCCAAAGGGCAATGCCTTTTAAGTTATACATCCTGGCAATGTTAATCTTTGATTTCAAACTAGCGGGGTTCTCACTTGGCAATGAAATCCCCAGTAACAGTTTATTGGCCGGGACATTTATTATTGCCCCTTGAACTGCTTGGGACACCATGCATCTGGTTCGGGTTTGACACCATAATCATAGGCCATAATAATAATTCTGTCGGCAAGACTTCCAAGCTTTTATAATCATAGCCCTGGTAAGCACTGTTAGGGGCATGGAGGGATAAGGTAAGCTCAAGCCCCTCTTTTTTTAGCTGTTTAGATAGCAGTTCAACAAAATAGGTAAAGCTATCCCTGGTCTTTACTAATTGCTCTCCCTTGTCTTGCCAGCCAAGACCTTCAAAATCCAGGTTAACTCCCCGGTATAGACTTGCCTCTTTGACAATATTAGCTACCGCCCTTTCCATGGCCAGTTGACTATTTAGTAGATTAGTCAAAGAACTATCCCCGTCTATCATATGTATTACCATTTCAGTGGTCATTTGATATTCCTTTGCTGCCTCTAATACTGCAGCATAATCGTCAGGCCTCTGCCAGCCTGTCTTACTATCGGTTAATAAATTACCCTCCTGGTCCAAGCTGTACCACCCCAGGGCCAGACCGGTGATATTTTCAGTATTGCCCTTGCTTGTATCGGGATAGCTCGTGGTAAAAAGGTTTGTCCAACTACTGGTCTGCATATCTCCTAGGGCGTAAAAACCAATTACTTCCATTTCCTGGGAAGGTAATGTAATTTTTATTAACCTGGTTTCCGAAATCCATTGGACCTGGCAGCCAAATACTTCACTGAAAAATCTGAGGGGAATAAATGTCCTTCCGTTAATGATCTGGGGTGCCACATCCAGCAATATTTTTTCTCCATTTACATTGGCCCCTTGCTCACCAACAATAAGAGTTACAGTATTATTGGCCCCCTGGGCTAATATTGTTTGAGTGGAACTTTGGTAAGCTACGTTTACTTGCATTGCTTCAGCCAATGGTCTAAAGGGTACTAAGGTACGATTATCCTGCACAAAGGGGCTTTCATCAAGATTGACCAGCTGTTCATTGATAAACACCTTTATTTCATCACTTGTTTGAGCTTGAGCTGGCAGGACAGGCAAAACCAAAAAAGCAAAATAGACAGGAGACATATTAAACGATTCATTGTTAACCCCCTACATAATATAGTTCTTAACACAATATCGAGAAAGGTGCGCCTTAGCAAACTTAGCGCACCTTCAGTACTTTATTTCCTTGTTCCTAACCTTATCCTATTGTCCGTAGTTTCTAGCTGCTTCCAGGTCATCGAGGCAGAATTTTTTGTGAAGGGCTTTAACTGCCTTTTCTGTTTCAGACCGTTTAATAACACAGGAAACTTTAATCTCGGAGGTGGTGATCATCTCCAGATTGATTTCTTCATCTGCCAGGGCCTCAAACATGTCGGCGGCCACTCCTGGGTGTGAGATCATGCCGGCACCTACAATGGAGACCTTAGCCACATCCTCATCATGGTATAACCCTTAAAGCCAACCTCCTGCTGAATAGCTTCAATAGTCAATAAAGCTTTCCGCAGATCGTCATGGGTAGTGGTAAAACCGATGTCGTTCATATTGTTGCGCATAGCACTTTGGATTATCATATCCACGTTGATATTGTGGACAGAAAGGGCTTTAAAAATTGTCTTGGCTACTCCGGGTTTATCAGGAACATCAAATAGGCCAATTTTTGCTACATTAAAATCGTGGGCTACTCCGCTGACAACTGGTGCATTTTCCATATCCGGTGCCTCCTCAACAATAGTTCCTTCTCTATGATCAAAGCTTGTACGAACATGCAGGGGAATTCCATACTGTTTAGCCAACTCCACCGAGCGGGGGTGCAGAACCTGGGCTCCTAAGCTGGCCAGCTCCAACATTTCATCATAGGATATATTGGTAAGCTTGCTTGCCTCGGGCACAACCCTTGGGTCTGTGGTATATACACCATCTACGTCGGTGAATATTTCACACACATCTGCTTTAAGGGCTGCCGCCAAAGCCACTGCTGTTGTATCAGAACCACCTCTGCCCAGGGTGGTAATATCCTTATTATTATTAATACCCTGAAAACCGGCCACTACCACTACACGATTTTGTTCCAGCTCAACCTTCATTCGTTCGGTAGAAACCTTCAATATTTTTGCCTTGGTGTGTACTTCATCTGTCTCAATTCCCACTTGTCCACCAGTTAGTGACACCACGTCGGAACCTAAATCACGAATGGCCATGGACAGTAGGGCAATGGATATTTGCTCGCCAGTTGAAAGAAGCATATCCACTTCCCTTTCTGGCGGGTTATTAGTTACCTTCTTCATTAAGGTGATTAAATCATCGGTTGTATCTCCCATAGCAGAAACCACAACAACAACCTGGTTTCCCCTTTGATGTTCTTCAACAACACGCCGGGCTACCCGCTTAATCCGCTCGGGTTCTGCCACCGAACTACCACCAAACTTTTTGACAACCAGCATCTTGTTACCTGCCTCTCCTCGGGTTAGTAATACTCATCTGCATAACTATTAAATCATATAATTCGCGCTCCTTCAACAGTTGGCTTCAGATTCTTGACCTGGCAGCTTACACCAGCCCGTTGAAAGGCACCCTTCATTGCATCATTTACCGCCGGCTTCTCCCCATCAGTTAAGGCTATCACCGTTGGCCCAGCCCCGCTCAAGGTTACATTTAATGCCCCTGCCTGAAGAGCTCCCTCAATAACCTCATTCATACCTGGAATCAGCTTAGATCTATAAGGTTGATGCAAAGCATCAGTCCCTGCAATCCTAAGCATCTCTAGCTTATTTTGACAGAGGGCAGCCACTAAAAGGGCCGACCTGCTTAGATTAAATATTGCATCCTTCATGCTTACCTGCTTTGGCAATACTTCCCTGGCCGAGTGGGTAGATAAATGAAACTCAGGAATAGCCACCACAGCATTTAACCCCTCCGGAGGACTAACCCTCAAATAGTGAACTTTACCCTCCTGAAATACCGATACAATAATTCCCCCCAGCAGAGCCGGGGCTACATTATCCGGGTGTCCTTCCATTTCTGTGGCCAAATCCAACAATCTTTCCTGGGACAGCCGGCTGCCTGTAAGTTTATTAGCCGCCACCAGGCCTCCAACTATAGCCGAAGCACTGCTGCCAAGCCCCTTGAAGCCGGTATCTGATTTATAAGTTTAATGGATAGCCACCACAGGACTCCCCAATTTCTGTAAAAACCTTTTTAGCTGCACAAAAAGCAATATTCCTCTCATCCCTGGCAATATCTTTTGCTCCCTCACCCTCGATTTCTATATTTAAGAAACCGGGGGTAAGGGACATATGAATTTCATTATAAAGGCTTAAGGACATGCCCAGGCAATCAAAGCCTGGTCCCATATTGGCAGTTGTTGCCGGTATTGCCACTACAACAGTATTATTCATAGCCAGCTATTCTTCTCCTTCGACGCGGATAACATTGGCAACTTCTATTACCGAGGATAACTGCTTGATATCCATCAGGCGTCTTGAACATTTTGTTCCTGTACCCTATGGGTAACTAAAACCAGCTCAGCAGTTTTGCCCGTAGCTTCCTTTTGTATTACGGACTTCAGGCTCACTTCCTTATTGCCAAATACCAGGGCAATGGAGGCCAGCACCCCTGGCTTATCAGAAGCTTCAGTCTAATATAGTACTTGCTGAAGGTTTGGCCTACTTCCAGCACTGGTCTATGCTCAAAGCAGGTGCAGCCAATAATTCCAGGCACATTTCTGACCAAATCCCTGGCTGCATCCATCACATCGGCCACCACGGCACTGGCAGTAGGCATTTCACCGGCACCCCGCCCATAAAACATGGTATCTCCCACTGCATCACCCCGTACAAAAACAGCATTAAATACATCCCCCACCGCCGCCAATGGGTGAGCCTTTGGAATAAAGGTTGGATGTACCCTTACTTCTACTCCTTCGTCACGGGACTTTGCAATTCCTAGTAATTTAATAACATATCCCAATTCATTAGCATAGGCAATATCTTCTGCAGAATTTTAGTGATGCCCTCAGTGTAAACCCTACTAAGAGGTACCCTGGTATTAAAGGCAATGGAGGCAAGGATAGCAATTTTCCTGGCTGCATCAAAGCCACCAACATCAGCTGTAGGGTCAGACTCAGCATAACCCTGGGCCTGAGCTTCCTTAAGAACATCGTCAAATTCGCTGCCTTCCTGGGTCATTTTGGTTAGCATATAGTTAGTTGTACCGTTAATTATACCAAATACTTCTTGAATTCTATTGGCTGCCAAGCTTTGCTTTAGGGTGCGAATTATTGGTATACCCCCTGCAACACTTGCCTCAAAGAGCAAGTCACAATTATTTTGCTGGGCAGCAGCAAATAACCGTTCACCATGTTCAGCCACCATATCCTTATTGGCGGTAACCACACTTTTTCCCTTTTTTAATGCTTCAAGAACATAGTCCAGGGTTGGGTTGGTGCCCCCTAATACTTCGACAACTATATTAATCTCCGGGTCATCTACAATTTCTCCCAGGTTTGACGTAAGAATTCCTTCAGGCAAATCTAAGCCCCGGTTTTTTTCAAGGGATCTAACCAATATCTTCTTTACCTCTAACTCAATGCCAACACGTTGTTTAATACTTTCTGCATTATCTATAAGTATGCGATAGACTCCGCGACCTACAGTTCCTAGTCCTAGCAGTCCAACCTTTATTACCTGTCGCTCCATTATTATTCTCCTCTCAGATCCTAATTCTGACCTACCAACTGACATCCCTAACTCCTGTGACAGCCCGAATTATTCTTAATAGTTCCTCTAAATCCTGATCCATTTCAGCAGTTTCCACAGACAAGGTGGCATTAGCTAGCCCCTGCAGGGGTAAATTTTGATTGATGGTCAGAATGCTCCCCTTGACTGATGCGATAATATTTAGTACCGTTGATAAAACACCCGGTCTATGCTCCATTAGAAGGGCCAATGTTACAATTTTACCTCGACTCCATTGATGGAAGGGAAATACCTTATCTTTATACTTATAAAAGGCACTGCGGCTCAGCTCTACCTGCTCTACAGCCTCATTTACCGTATTAGCGTCTCCCCTAAGCAGCAATTCCTTGGCCATTACGGTTTTAATTATTGCTTCTGGCAGTATATCCTCTTGTACAAGATAATACTTAGGCTCTTTTCTTGTCACCGCCGGGCCTCCTTGTGTAGTCCATTTTCCGTGGATAATTATCCTCCCACAGTAGACATTATAGCACTCCCAAAATTGGCCATCAATACCCGAATTTAGCCGCATTGGGCTAAATCCTTTATTATTGGTTAAATAGCGAAGTTTTTTCAGTGTTTTTGTAGCTTTAATATTGCCACATAATCATTAGAAATTCAAAAAAAGCAAAAAGGTGCACTGGGTTGCCCACTAGTGCACCTTCCTAATCTTTATATAATTATACAAATTAGACCGCCGCTGCCTTCGTTAACAATTCTTTGGAGGGTTTCCTGCAATTTAACTTGAGCATTCTCCGGCATACGGTGAAGTTTATTTTGAATTCCCTCCCTAACCAAATCATGCAGGGTCTTGCCAAATATTTCTGACTCCCAAATCTTTTGGGGATTCTCATCAAACCCGGCCAGCATGTATTGAACTAATTCCTCACACTGCTTTTCGGTACCGATGATGGGTGTAATCTCTGTTGTGATATCCGCCCTGATTACATGTAGGGAGGGTGCACTGGCTTTAAGCTTAACACCAAAGCGGTTGCCCTGGCGAATTAGCTCCGGCTCCTCCAAATTCATTTCATCCAACCTGGGGGTAACCACTCCGTAGCCAGTCTCCCTCACTTCCGTAAGTGCTGTAGATACCTTATCATACTCCCGCTTGGCTACAGCAAGATCCTTCATCAATCTAAACAGGTGGTGATCTCCTTCAATCTCAAAGCCAGTCTCTTCAGCCAGTACCCGATAGAATAGTTCAGCCCTTGCAACCATATCGATGGAGGCTGAGCCGGTGCCATATCCAGCTGTTTAAGATTAACCTGATGCACAAAATCATAGCCATCCAGACTGGTTACCGCACTCTCAATATCCCTTAGGCGGCGAACATGACGGACAGTATCCCTAACTGCATCTTCAAAATTCTGCCTGAGCCAATGTTTGCTGTCAAGTTCTTCAATCCACATAGGCAGGCTTATATTAACCTCGTTAACAGGGAATTCAAAGAGAACCTGCTCTAATATTTTAAGTATGTCCTGCTGCTTTAATTCCGCACAATCAACGGGTAAAACAGGAACATCATACTTTTCTTCCAATTCCCCAGCCAACTCTAAGGTTTCACTATCACTTGGTCTGGTGGAATTCAGGATCATGATAAAGGGCTTATTTATATCCTTTAATTCTTCTACAACCCTCTCCTCAGCATCAACATAGCTATCCCTGGAAATATCAGTAACACTTCCATCGGTAGTTACTACCACCCAATGGTGGAATGCTCAGAAATAACCTTACGGGTACCTATTTCGGCTGCTTCCTGGAAGGGAATTGGCTCTTCGTACCAAGGAGTGGTAACCATACGGGGTCCCTCTTCCTCTTCATAGCCCAATGCCCCGGAAACCCTGTAACCTACGCAATCTACTAATCTGACACGTAGTTTAATGGTCGGGTTTACACTTATCTCGATAGCCTCATTGGGAACAAATTTTGGCTCTGTTGTCATAATGGTTCTGCCTGCCCCACTCTGGGGTAACTCATCCTTAGCCCGCTCTTTATCATATACATTCTTAATATTTGGAATTACCATAAGTTCCATAAATCTTTTAATAAATGTGGATTTTCCGGTCCGCACTCCGCCGACCACACCGAGGTAGATATCTCCCCCGGTCCGCTCCGCTATATCGCGGAAGATATCCAGTTTTTCCATAAACATTTATCCCCTCCTTCAAAGATATTATAAATATTAGGGAAAATTATCTTGAAATACTGCATCCCTCCCCCGCGATAATGGACCGTGAAGACTAAAATATTGATAGATGGTAGGAGGAAGGTAAGGTAGTCCCTTCTTCCTGAATTTTTTTCCAATGGCATACATTAACATTATATATATATGAGCTTGTGCCAGGTTTATGACGGAATAATTTAGATTTTGGTTAACTAATTGTTCAAGCTACTTACTTATTGATTAAAGATATTTTGGTTTTGTCCCTTTATGCCTGTCCATCTAAAATCGTAATAAATAATAAATAGACATTAATACCTATTTTGAAAAAAATTGTCACAAAACCATCTAATTTACCATATATTTACTACAAATATGATTATAAAAAGGAGCGAATAATTATGGGTTACGGATTTGGTCCTTGGTATGGTGCCCCCGTAAAAAAACCTGTTCAGGAACAGCCCAAAGCAAAGCCCCCTGTACAGGAAAAACAGCCCCCTAAAAAGCAAGAGAAAAAATATCCCCAATTCCCCTTTAATTTTGGTCCCTTTATGCCTAATAGGAATTGGAACAAAAAGTAACAGCACAAAAAACACAGGCAGGGCCGTTGGCCCTGCCTGTTATCTATTCTAATACTGTACAACTAACTTTACTAAATGCAATCTCTTCTAATTCAAGCTTTTTACCTCTGCCCATTAAATTCATAACACCCACCCTGGGGCTTTGGCTCTCAAATAGTACTTGATAAATTTGTTCTGTAATAGGCATTTCTATACCCTGCCTCTTGGCTAAATGCCAGGCACCTCTGGTGGTTCGAACTCCCTCCACCACCATTTTAACACTTTCTACTGCCTCTTCCAGACTTTTGCCTTTGCCTATTTCAATGCCACATCGGCGGTTGCGGCTATGCATACTGGTGCAAGTAACAATTAAATCCCCTACACCTGCTAACCCGGAAAAGGTTAGGAAGCTGGCCCCCATACTTAAGCCCAGCCTGGTAATCTCTGCCAAACCCCTGGTCATCATGGCAGCCTTGGTGTTGTCGCCGAATTCAAGCCCATCGGCAATACCTGTGCCCAGGGCAATAATATTTTTCAAGGCTCCACCCAATTCTACTCCCACAAGGTCCTGGTTTGTGTAAACTCGAAAACTCCCGGTCATAAATAAATCCTGGACATACTCAGCCGCAGGTATTTCGCTGGAGGCAGCCACCAGGGCAGTAGGAATGTTTTTTCCCACTTCCTCTGCATGGCTTGGTCCAGAGAGTACCACATAACGTTTAAGGGCTTCCTCCCCTGCTTCTTCTGCAAAAACCTCGGACAGCCTAAGCAGAGTGCTTTCCTCCAACCCCTTAGCCACATTTACCACCGTGGATTTAGGATTAATATAAGGAAGGGACTTTACTAACATTTCCCTGAAACAATGAGACGGTACACCAAACACCACCGCCTCAGCCCCATTCAAAACCTTCTCCATATCTGTATCTGCGGAAATATTAGGGTGAAGATTGATCCCAGGAAGGTACCGACTGTTTTCACCATTATTGATTATGTCAGCTAAATCCTGCCTCCGGGCTAAGAGGCAAACAGAATTATCTTTAGGAGCCAACACCTGGGCCAAAGCTGTGGCCCAACTTCCTGCTCCAATGACAGCAATTTTGGCCATGTCTAACTCCCCCAATCATTAGCCTTTTTTGCCAATTTTAAACTCAGTCCCCTGCCATAACCTCTTTATATTTGATCTATGCTTATAAACTGCAAAGGAGGATACCAGGACAGAAAAGATAAGATAATTAACATTGTAATCCATGGCATATACCCAAAGGGGCAAGGAAATAGCCCCTAAAATTGAACCTAGAGAAACATACTTAGTTAGTCCCACCGTTGATGCCCAAACCAGAAAGCTAAGCAGTAAGGCACAGGGGCAATGGCCAGTACAGCACCAGCCCCGGTGGCAATAATTTTACCCCCTTTAAAGCCTAGCCACAGGGGATAACTATGTCCCACCATCACCAGTAAAGCAGAAAACAGAACCGCAAAGTCTGTATATTCTAGCTGCTTAGCCAACATAACAGCTGCCGCACCCTTTAGCATATCTAGTATAAGAACAACCATTCCAGGACCTTTCCCAGGGTCCTCCATACATTAGTAGCGCCAATATTACCGCTACCAAATTTTCTAATATCTATCCCTTTCCAAAAACGAGCCAGCAAGTAACCAAAGGGTATAGAGCCTATTAAATAAGCTGCTAATCCTAGCAATAAAGCATTTGTGCTAAACAAGTCTACTCCTCCGAATAGGGGACTATTCTTTTACTTATTTTCTCCCCTGACAATAAGATGATTTGCTTTAATACTTAATAAACACTACTGTTCCTTGGCTTCCCTCTTGCGGAGGAAAATTCTGATGGGGGTTCCTTCAAAGCCATAGGTATCCCTTAATTTATTTTCCAGGTAGCGCTGGTAAGAAAAATGCATTAATTCAGGATCATTTACAAACAAAATAAAGGTTGGTGGTTTAACACCGCCCTGGGTAACATAGAAGATCTTAAGCCTTCTATGCTTATCTGCCGGTGGTGGAGTAGCCTGGGTGCCTCCCTGATTAAGTTATTCAAATCGGCTGTGGCTACCCTGCGGCTGGCTTCCTCTGCCACAAAATCAACCATATCTAAAATCTTTGGCAGGCGCTGCTTAGTCAAAGCAGATACATAAATTATAGGAATATAATTTAAGAAGGTAATCTCTTCACGAATTTTCCTTTCGAATCTATTCATGGTCTTATCATCTTTAACAACAAGATCCCATTTGTTTACAACCAAAACAATGGCCTTACCCTTTTCATGGGCATAGCCAACTATTTTTTTGTCCTGCTCAGCCACACCCTCGGTGGCATCAAGGATCATCAAGCTACATCGCACCGGTCCACTGCCTTAGGCTCTCACCACACTATATCTTTCGGCAGCTAGATCTATACGGTTTCTCCTTCTCATCCCGGCTGTGTCTACAATAACATAGCTCTTACCATTTCTCTCGAAGGGGGAATCTATTGCATCCCTGGTTGTTCCAGGAATGTTGCTGACTATTACCCGCTCTTCACCAAGTATGGCATTAACCAGGGACGACTTGCCAACATTAGGTCTACCTATTACTGCAATTCTAATGGTGTCTGGTGAATATGGGTCATCCTCCTGCTCAGGCAGCAGTTTTACCAACTCATCCAATAGATCACCGGTATTTAATCCCTCTGAGGCAGATACAGGAACAGGATCACCTAACCCCAGTTGATAAAAATCATAGAAGGGAATTTTTGAGGCATCGAATTGTTCAACCTTGTTGGCCACCAGCAACACTGGCTTGTCAGCTAAACGAAGTTGCTTGGCAACCTCCTCATCAATGATTGTCAGACCCTCCCGGGCATCTACTAAAAAGATAATGGCATCGGCCTCCCTTATGGCTAGCTCGGCCTGCTTCCTTATCTGTTCGGTTATTACATCTTCGGCAAAATCCAATCCACCTGTATCTACTAAAGTAAATTCACGGCCCTGCCACTCGGCATCCTGATAAAGCCTATCCCTGGTAACCCCAGGCATATCCTCTACAATGGCAATTCTTGAGCTACAATACGATTAAATAATGTTGATTTGCCGACGTTGGGACGTCCCACAATGGCAACTATTGGCTTTGACAAGGGTGCTCCCTCATTTCTATGCTGCGTTTTATGTAAACTAAATGTTTAATCCCTGTAATAAAAGTTTGACCAGTTAACCCTACCTCTAATCCAACATTTCTCTGACTAAATCCTCAGGTCCCACTGCCACACTTATTGGTATGCCTAATTTTACTGAGAGTTGGTCCACAGTCATATCGTCCAAAAAGACATCCTCCCCATCCCTCAGCATTACGGAAGGCAAGACCAGTTTACTTCCCAGTTCTTTACCATCTAATGCATGTATAATATCCCCGCCTGTTACCAGGCCCGTTACAGTGACAGTTTTGCCAAAAAATGAGTTTTCCACCGCCTCAAGCTTTACCTCTAGCCCTTTGATTTTATTTAGCCTCTTAACCACCGGGTTTAAGACCACTGCTCCGGACACCCCTGTGGTCAGTGTGATAACCCGGGAAGGTGATATATTGTCCGGTAGTTCCTGTTCCACGGCTTCCCATTCCTCAAGAAACAGTCTAACCAATCCTACCCCGTTTTCCGTTTGCGGGAAGTCTCCGTACCGTTCGTAAGGAGGTATTGGACGATTAGCAATGAGGTAAAACTCATCGGAGGCATAAACAAAGGGGTATTCCCGATCTGCTAAAAACTGCTGCTGGTATGCTTCAATTAAATCTATTACCTGCCCCGCTTCCTCACGGTTAAAGGGTCTCAAGGGATAAAGTCCCTCTCTATATCTGGTTACCCCTACAGGCACCACAGCAAGGAACATACCTGGGGCCAAAGTCGGGACAGATCATCTATGGTTCTCTTAAGTTCATCTCCGTCATTAATCTCCGGACAAAGAACCACCTGGGTATGCATTTCTATATCTGCCTGGGTTAGCCGTTCAAGCTGTTCAATGATTTTTCCCGCATGCCGGTTGTTTAACATACGGCAGCGCAATTGGGGATTGGTAGTGTGCACAGAAATATATAGTGGGCTAAACTTTTGGTCAATAATTCTTTGCAGTTCCTTTTCACCAACATTGGTAAGGGATACAAAATTGCCCTGCCAAAAGGAAAGACGATAATCATCATCTTTAATATACAAGGTTTCCCTCATGGAGGGGGCCATCTGATCTACAAAACAAAATAGACACCGATTGTGGCATCGTCTGGTGGGGCCAAAGGAATTTTCGCCAAAATCCAGCCCCAGATCCTCATCATAGTCCTTCTCTATCTCCAACTCCCATTCCTCACCCTCTGGGTGATAATGGTTGCCACTAGCTCTTCATTTGCACATAAAAAACGGTAATCCAAGACATCCCGAACGGGTTCCCTATTTATGTAAACCAGCTTATCCCCTGGTCTTAACCCAAGCTCATCTGCAATACTTCCTGCTTCAACTTCAGAAATAATCAATCCATTATGTTCCATAAATTTCTCCCCTGACTTACTGCAACAATTATCCACCATTTGCCAGACATAGTCAAGGATTTAACGTTTAACGCTGAACGATTAGTAAAGTACCGTTTCCCAGATCATGAACTGTAGCATGCATGATATTGGCAACATGCCTGGCCAACTGCTGCATGTCCTCCTCATCCTTGGCAAAAATTATGGGCATATCGCTCCAACACTATCCTCATTAATAGTTATGGCCAAAACTAGGTTTGGATTTGACAGCTTTGACACCTCCCCTGTAGTTAATCGGAAGCATAGCGTCCAGCCTTGCTTTTCAACGGTCGTGCCGCTGCACTTTCCAATACAGGCGCTTGCTTAACTGCCTCAATTAAGGCCTCCATATCAGGTTCATTAGGGAGAATATAAAAGCCAACCTGACCAGTGTCTGGATCTTTCCTAAGCATGGGTGTAAATTCAGGCAGATCAATATCCTTTTTAGTTCCTAGGATAGTTGCTGCCGTGTGGGCGATGGCTATTCTTTGTCCCATGTCGTGTATGGTAGCCCTGGCATCGTCATTTTTAGGTTTAATAATTACCCCTAGTCCTTCCCCGCTATTTTTTCACGCCTTTCCTTCAAACCAACAGACATAATCCCAATATTTTCAACCATTAAGATAGTATTTTTAAACTTTAGTCTAGCTGGTTCCACGTCGCAAATATCCCCAATGGTATTGCCCGTTTTAAGTAGAAGACTTAATAGAATAAGTACAATGCCTCCGGCAAAGCCAGCTAATGTCCCTAGGGTTTGGGTAATCAAGGCTGTAACAAAGGCCGTGGCCATAACTAAATAATTTCGTGCCTCAAAGGTTCGAGCAATACCCTCTATGTAATCTTTGCCTCGCTCAACCAACTCACTTTCCTCAAGACTTTCCAGGGTCTGCCTTTCCATATTTCTAATTTCCCTAAATTGCTGGGCGGCCAAGGCTAAAAAGGTAAAGGCAGTGTAATCCGGCTCCAGCAGAGCTGGCACCGCAATGGCCCCCAGGGCAGCTGCAATAAAGCCCAGGGAAAGGTGTGTGACAAAACCGTGGGGATAGCCCGGATATTGGCGATAATCAACCCTTAAAAGTGCTAACCTGGTAACAAACCCCGCTGTAATGCCACCTACAACCACTATTAAGTACTGTTCCATAAGATACCCCCTCAGAAAGGTAACGCTAAAGTTGTACACATTTCACTGATATAGAACTGCCGCCTCCCTGGGAAGGCGGCAGCGGTAGTCTTAATCCTCGGTTACATCGTCTCGATGATCAACCACAGCTCGATCAGCCACATTTTTCTTAGACTTTTCCTTAGTGGAGTCAGGTTTCTTGCCAATACGCTTCCTTATAGGGCCAAGATAATTAGTAAACTCCTTACCAATGTTGCTAAGTCTATCCGTAGCCCCCTTCAGGCTGCCGGTGCTGATGAGCAGAAAACCACCTCCAACCAACAGGGTCAGACCTAAAATCCAGCCAACTGCCCGCCAGCCGCCTCCTTCACCGCCGGTAATAGCCGGCCCTGGAGTCTGTGCCCCGGCGGCAGGTCCTCCTTCAATACCAAGGACAGTTGGCACTGCATCTGCAAAAAGGGCCACACCTCGTTCAGCCTGTTCTTTGGTATTGGTATGGGTCCCGGCCTCTATCAATAGTGCTGTTGGCATCAAATCCTGGTTATAGTTGCCCCTAGCCATGAAAATCTCTTTTACTATATCCGGGTGCACCTTATTAGCATAGGCCATCATTCTTCTGGCAAAGTCTAAATTTGCTCCATGTTCGGGTTTTGCCTTCCGATAACTAGCCTCAGTTGGCTGACATCCGTATCAGAAATATTTGCCCTGTAGAAATTGGGATCAGGAATACCATCCCGGTGAACGTCTATCAAAGCAATTGGATTTTGCTCCAGCAGCTTCATGGCCGTGCGGCGTGACCTTTGATAGGCCGCATTGTCATGGGGATCGTGGGGCGTTTTATCATATAATATTTGTGAGCCGCTTTTTTTCTCCAGCCTATTCACAAAGGTCTGACCCACATCGTAAATGCCGCCGTTAAAGGGAACACTTTCCGAACCATCGGAAGGAACATATGATTCAGCACTATGGGTGTGATACACGCCCACGGTTCCATTTTTTCTGGTGGCTGCAGCCATTTCTAATCTATCATCGGTAAAATAATCCTGCCAGGCTAAAAGCTTACTATCCTTACCCAGGGATATTACAGTGGCCAGATCCTTATCCACCTTTACCACCTTATAATGCTGCCCTTTAGAATTTATAATCTCATCTCCAACTGCTACCCCCCGGCAGGCTTGACTAACTGTATTACCCTTTTCATCTACAACATTAACTACTTTACCCACATGTGGTCCCCGTCTTCACCTTCTAAAAACGTAGCCGGATTCCAGGCAGGTAGAATTCCGGGAGAAAAGCTCAGATGAGCAATTATCCCTATTCCTATCAGCATCATGCCGATGCTTAAAGCCCTGGTGATTTTTTTAATCTTCATAACGATCGACCTCCTCCCTTTCCCGGCCCCTTGGATTTTCTCTCTTTTCCTCTGTTTCTTTATCCCTTTTTTCTTTTTTACGCAGTTCAGGTTTCCTTAGTCCCGCCAGCAGGGCCTCCGGTTTCCCCTCCGAGGAAGGACCACCCTGAAGTCTTTCCCTGGTTTCACCGATTAGGTCAGCTAAAAGTATTGCGAAGATACCGGAAATTACAATAGCATCAAAGGCTCCAGCCCCACCAATACTTTTTAGGGCATTGGTGGCATTGTTTTGTAGAAGATAATAATAGTTGGCCACATCTACCAAAATTACCCCTAAAGTGGCACCGATAAAGGCGCTACGCCTCGAACGTCCTGCGATATAGGCTACAACCGCCGCAATTATCGGATAGACATATAGGGTATCTAATATACCAAACCTTCCTCCCGGCTCAGGAAGACCGGCCATCAGCGAGAGCCAATAAACCAAATAATAACGGCGGTCAGGCCAGTGGCAATAAGAGCCCTGGTAACCTCCTTGCCTGTACCGGCCCTGGCAAGCAGATAGATTGCGAGACCCAATGGCACCAAGGCCCCTCCCAGGTTAATCTCTAAGGGCACCCTGGCCCCAGGTATCGGAATGTTAATAAAACTACCAACGATAATAGCTAAAATAACTGCCAGAGCACCCTTATCGGAAAGTCTCATTCGATCCAAGGCCCTTTGGGCAAAACCAAAAAAGATTAACACAGATACGGCAATTAGCACGATAAGTCCCAGCGGAAAACGATCCATAAACCTGCCTCCTTTGGATGTAATTCTAAAAATTAGATTTCCCTTCGGTTGGCAAATTATACAGATTTAAAATGTGATAAGTAATTTAATCTAGTTGTATAAATAAAAACGGCCCACCTTATAAAAGATGGGCCGTTTTACCAAAATAAATTATTGTTCCTTCTTAAACATATCTCCAAAAACATCTCCCAAGGTGAGGTTGTCTTCCTTTACTTCCTCAACCTTAGGTTCAGCCACTTCTTGCTTGGACTGACGTGGCTCCCTGGCAGGTCGTGGCTCGCTGTTAACCTCACGGATGGACAAGCGAATGCGTTTTTCAACAGTATCAACACTTAATACTTTTACGCTAACCTCTTCACCCTCGGTTACTACTTCATCAGGCTTGGCCACATGGCGGTCTGCCAGATGAGAAATATGCACCAGACCTTCTACCCCAGGCTCCAATTGAACAAAAGCACCAAAGGGAGCCAGTCTAACAACTTTAGCCGGGAACACATTCCTACGGGATATTTTTCTTCGATATTATCCCAGGGATTAGGTAAAACCTGCTTTAATCCCAGGGAAATCTTTTCGTTATCCCGGTCTATTTTCAGAACCATCACCTCTAACTCGTCCCCAACCTGGACAACATCCTGGGGATGATTTATCCGATGCCAGCTCATTTCAGAAATATGCAGAAGACCGTCCACACCACCCAGATCAACAAAGGCTCCGAATTGGGTTAACCGGCGAACAACACCCTTAACTACCTGACCCTCCTGCAGGTTTACCAGCAGTTCTTCACGTTTACGGGCATACTCTTCAACCAAAACTGATTTACGGGAAACAACAACCTTCTTACGCTGTTTGTTCATCTCCACAACCCGTACTTCAATCTCTTGATTTAAGTACTTGGTAAGGTCTTCAACATAGCCCCGATCAACCAGAGAGGCTGGCAGAAAAGCGCGCACACCAACGTCTACCAAAAGTCCACCTTTAACTGCCTCCCGGACAACCCCTTTGATGATGGTTCCGTTATCCATGGCTTGTTCCAGTCCACCCCAGGCCTTTTCAGCATCTGCTCGCTCTTTGGACAGGATTAAATTCCTTCCTTGTCCTCTGCTTTAATTACAACACACTCTATTTCATCCCCTACCTTTACTACCTCTTGGGGATTATCTACTCCGTAACAGGCTAATTCCTTCCTGGGAATAACACCTTCAGATTTGGCGCCTACATCCACCATTACTTCGTCCATACTAACCTGAACAACAATGCCTTTTACTAATTCTCCTGTTTGAGGAGCTTTTACCTCCATTGCTTCGCTCATACTTTCTTCACCGTTAGTCATTTCGTCCAACTCCTTCATCCTTCTTTTAACCTCCTCTATAATTACGTCAGGTGTTGAAGCACCTGCTGTTAGCCCAACTGTATCAGCCCCTCGAAACCACTCATCCTGCAGTTCCTCTGCAGATTCTACATGAAAGGTGGGAGTGCCTGTTTCACTGCAGATCTTTGCCAACTTTTTAGTATTGGCGCTATTCTTTCCTCCAACAACCACCATTATGTCTACATTTTGGGCTAACTCCAAGGCCGCCTTCTGCCGTTCACCAGTGGCGTGACAAATGGTGTTGCGGGCATCCACCTCTATTCCCTGCTTTTGTAGCGCCTCCACAACCTCCTGATAATTGGCTATGGGCTGAGTGGTTTGAGCTACCAACCTACTTTAGAATGTTCCACCCGACTTATTTCCTGAGCCTTTTCTACAACGATACCCTTATCCCTTGACCAGCCTAAAATCCCCTGGACCTCAGGGTGGCCTGGATCCCCAAGAATAAAAACGATTAAGTTCTTATCCGCCATTTCCTTAGCATAACGCTGGGCTCTAGCCACAAAGGGACAGGTCGCATCAATCAATTCCAAGCCCTTTTGTTTTATTTGCTCAAGTATCTCAGGTCCAACTCCATGGGATCTGATAATAATTGTGCCATCCGCAATGTCATCTAAACAATCAAGTTCATTTATACCCTTGTCAGCCAGGTCTTTTACTACCTGGGGATTATGTATGATAGGTCCCAGGGTAAAGATGGAACCTCCCTTTTCCCCAGAGGTTTTTAGAGCCATTTCAATGGCTCTCTTAACCCCGTAACAGAAACCAGCCTTATTAGCCATCCTGACTTCCAAACCAATCCCCCTTAGAAAACACTTATTAAGCACCTGACTTAGTTTGGTCAGATTTTATAGCTGTTTCAATTGAACCCATTACCTGCATACTAAGTTCTTCCAGTTCTTCTCTACCTGGACGACTGTGCCATAATTCTGGAAAATAAACCGGTTCACCGATCACAACAATTATTTTTTTAAACAAACCCTCGGTTCCAATTATAGCCATAGGAAGTATGGGCACATCAGCCTTTACCGCCAGCATGGCAGCTCCAATATGGGGTTTTAATAATTCCCCCGTTTTACTCCTGGTCCCTTCAGGAAAGATCCCAACAACCCTACCTGCCTGCAATAGCTCTAAAGCCATTCTAATGGCGTTACGATCTGATTTTTCACGATTAACAGGAAAGGTACCTACAGTTCTTAAAAAAGCTGCCAGTAGAACATTTTTAAATAGCTCAACTTTAGCCATAAAATGAACCTGTCTGTTAATGGCACAGCCCATTACAATGGGATCAAGGTTACTAACATGGTTCGCCACCACCACTAACCCGCCGGTGGCAGGAATATTCTCTTCCCCAATAACTCTCGGTCTGCGCCAAATTAAAAGGGCAAATCGTATAACAACCCGGAGAAATGAATAAAACATTATTTTCCCCCTACTTATCCTTCTCCACCAGGTCTATCATCATATTTACAACACTTTCAATGCCTAAACCTGAAGAATCAATAACTATGGCATCAGCAGCAGGCACCAGAGGTGACACTGCACGGTGACTATCTGTATAGTCGCGTTCTTGTATTTCCCTGGTTAATTTTTCTATATCAATAGTATATCCCTTTGTTGCTAACTCCGAAGCCCTTCTACGGGCCCTCTCTTCAGGTGATGCTGTCAGAAAGAATTTATAATTAGCTCGGGGTAAAACAACTGTACCTATATCCCTTCCATCCATCACGACACCGCTTTTTTCAGCCAATCGTCTTTGCTGTTCTACCAAAATAGCCCTGACTCCTGAGATTTGAGCTATTTTAGATACATTAAGGCATACTTCTGGGTAGCGAACCGCCTCGGTGACGTCCTCACCATCCATGATAACTTGCTGTTTGCTGCCAGCAACCAATTCCACATTGGTTCTTCCTGCTAATTCAGTTAAGGCCGCAGGATTATCGGTCCTAATCCCTTCCCGTAGGGCTTTTAAAGTAATGGCACGATACATAGCCCCTGTGTCAATATATAATAGTCCCAATTTTTGGGCAACCATTCTGGCAACTGTGCTTTTACCCGCTCCGGCCGGGCCATCTATAGCAATAGTTTTATGATTAGACAACGGAAAACCTCCATATAAAGAACCTCGGACATACCTATAGATTTTTCGACGCTTTTGATTAAATTCCTTTATTTTGAGCAAAAAGCCAGAAGAGGAAATTCTCTTCCAGCTTTATTATTCTACTCCCAATAATTTTAATGCATCAGCAAAACCGGGATAACTCACAGGAATGGCTTCCGCACCTTCACTATTGTCTGCCCCTCGGCCACCAGACCGGCAACAGCAGCGGCCATGGCAATTCTATGATCACCAAAGCTTTGACAACGGCATCCCTTTAAACTATTGCCACCTTCAATGATCATGCCGTCTGAGCGTTCTTCGATTTTCACTCCAAACTTACCCAGTTCCCTGGCTACCACAGCAATCCGGTTGCTTTCTTTAACCTTCAGCTCAGCTGCGTCCTTGATGATGGTAGTCCCCTTGGCACAGGCTGCAGCCACAGCTAATACCGGGATCTCGTCTATTAGTCTTGGTATTAGACTGCCCGAGATTTCTGTTCCCTGCAGCTGCCGCCCTGAACCCTAACGTCTGCCACTGGCTCTCCATTCTGCTCCCTGAAATTCTGGATCTCCACCCTGCTCCCATATTATTCATTACATCAAGTATCCCATCCCTTGTAGTTAATCCCTACTCCCTTAATGATGATATCTGAGCCGGGTAAAATAGCCGCCGCCACTATAAGAAAGGCAGCTGATGAAATGTCCCCGGGAACCTGTATTTTTCTCCCCTTAAGCTCGGGTCTTCCCTTGAGCTTTACTGTAGTACCCTCTCGAACAACCTCTGCCCCCAGGGCCTTCAACATGCGTTCAGTATGATCCTGGATACCGTTGGCTCAGTGACTGATGTTTCACCTTCGGCAAATAAACCTGCCAATAGTACCGCCGACTTAACCTGGGCACTGGCCACCTGGGAGTAAAATTCTATGGCCTTTAATTTACCCCCCCGGACAGCCAAGGGCAATAAGTTATTATTATCCCTGCCAATAAATTTGGCACCCATTTCTGTAAGGGGCTTGGTTACCCTGGCCATGGGACGTCCCTTTAGGGAATCATCCCTGTCAAGATACTGCTAAAGGGCTGTCCAGCTAAAATACCCAGTAATAGTCTGGTGGTGGTTCCTGAATTACCTGCATCTAAAATATCCGCCGACTCTTTAAGTCCCTCTAATCCTACGCCCTCTATAGTTAATTTCTCTCCATCCAGGCCAGCAATCTTAACTCCCATAGCTTTAAAGCAGCCTACAGTGGCCAGGCAATCCTCTCCCATGAGAAAATTCTCTACTTCCGTTGTTCCCTGGCTAAGGCCCCCAGCATTACTGCCCGGTGGGAGATTGATTTATCACCTGGAACCGATATTTCGCCTCTAAGTTTTTTTACAGGATTGATTATTAGCTCCATTTTACCCTCTCTCTTTTTGTTTATTATTTAATCCTGCTAACATACTTGCGGTTTTCCGGCAGGGATTCCCTTACCTCCTTGGCCCTGATTAAACCCGATACTAAATCTTCCCGATTAAAATTTATAATAGCCTGTTCCATTTCCTCCAACTGGAAGCGAAATTCCCTTACGGATTGGAGGACCATCTCCCGGTTAGTTAGAAGAATATCCCTCCACATATTTGAATTGGAAGCAGCTATTCTGGTGGCATCCCTAAATCCCCCACCTGCCAGCTTTAATAACCCTCCACAGTCATCGTCCGCTGCCACAGTATTGACCAGGGTAGCTGCCAATAAATGGGGAAGGTGGCTAATTAAAGCCACCGCCCGATCATGCTCTGCCGGTTCAAGTTCCAGCACCTTGGAACCCAGGGCATGTGCAAAATCCTTGAGGGAATTAATAGCGCTTATCTCTGTGTTAGCTGTTGGTGTGAATACATAGGTTGCTCCATCAAACAGATCTTCCCTGGCCCCCGTTACCCCGGTAACTTCAAGGCCGGCCATGGGATGTCCTCCCACAAAATAGCTATCCTGGGGCAACATCTGTTCCGCCCTTTCTATCAACCGCCCTTTACGCTGCCCACATCTGTGATAATGGTGCCAGGCGTCAAATAAGGGATAGCCATTTCTAGAATCCCAAGGGTTACCCCGATGGGTGCCGCAAGGATAAATAAATCTGCCCCGGGTAAAGCCTCAGCCAGGGAATCTGCCCTATGCACCACCCCCAAGGCCAGGGCTTTGTTCAAGTTATCCCTATCCGGATCAACTCCCACAATTTCTTTGGCCAGATTTCTCCGGGTCAAGGCTAGGCCCAATGAACCGCCAATTAAGCCAACTCCCGCAATAACTACTTTATTAAACAAGCCGTTACCCTCCTAAATACCCTGGGGTACTCCTAATCTCCTGCCAAAACACCTGCCACTCCATTCAATTCCTTCATTAAAGCTTCAAAATTTGAGGGGGTAAGGGATTGGGGCCCGTCGCAAAGGGCCTCCGCCGGATTGGGATGCACCTCAATCAGCAGACCGTCAGCACCTGCTGCCACTGCAGCCGCCGCCATGGGAGCAACAAATCTCCATTTACCTATGGCGTGACTGGGGTCAACAATCACCGGCAGATGGGATAGATGTTTTATTACAGGGACTGCCGACAAATCAAGGGTATTTCGGGTAAAGGTTTCGTAGGTTCTGATTCCCCGCTCACATAAAATAACATTGTAATTACCGCCGGCCATGATGTACTCAGCAGCCATTAGCCATTCCTCAATGGTTGCCGAAACTCCCCTTTTTAGAATCACTGGTTTATTAACCTTGGCCACTTCCCTAAGCAAGAAAAAATTTTGCATATTTCTGGTGCCAATTTGCAGCACATCAGCATACTCAGCCACCATGGGTATAGTACTGGCATCCATTACTTCAGTAACTATTTTTAAGCCTGTTAAATCTCTGGCTTCTGCTAAAAGCTTCAGCCCTTCCTCTTCAAGCCCCTGGAAGGAATAGGGTGAAGTCCTTGGCTTAAAGGCCCCTCCCCGAAGCATGGTAGCCCCAGCTGCCTTGACCAGCCGTGCAGATTCCAAAAGCTGTTCTCTGCTTTCCACAGCGCATGGCCCGGCCATAACTTGTATTTCCGAGCCACCCAGTTCAAGATCACCGATCTTTACTATGGTTCCCTCTTCCTTAAAGGCTCTGCTGGCCAACTTATAGGGCTGCAAAATAGGTACAACGCTTTCCACCCCAGGCATAGCCTCCAGGCTAAATCAGCCATCCTTGTTCTATCTCCTATGGCACCAATTATAGTTCTCTCAACTCCTCTGGAAAGATGGTTTWAAACCCGCCTTCTTAAGTCTTTCAAGCACTACTTCAATTTTATTATCATCAGCCCTATGGCCCATAATTACAATCATAATTGTTATCCTCCTTTGAATTACCTAAGGTTAATATAACCAAAACAAATTAGAAAAAGCACCCCATAGAGAGTGCCCTAGTCACTAAAATAAGACATAGATATCCCTCCTTACCATACTACCGTTCTACACAATAAATAATTTAAAGCCCATTCTACACCTCTATGTTATCACTGGCTCTGCTCCCTGGCAATTATCTCTTGCAAAATACATAAATTTTTGTGTTTTATGCCTGTGTAATGTACAATATTGTTAATGTTTTTAATATGGAAGATTATGTGAAGGGAGTAATCATAGTGGTACTGTCAGATAAAATTGCTTCTTTTTTAACTAAGGGTTCTTTCATTCGTAAGATGTTTGAGGAGGGAGACCGCCTCCGAAAAATACACGGAGCCGATAAGGTCTTTGATTTCACCATTGGCAACCCAACGGTGGAACCCCCGCAAAAATTTCGCGATGAGTTAAAAAAATTGGCAATAAACCCAGAGCCAGGCATGCACCGTTATATGAGCAATGCTGGCTATCTTGAAACAAGGGCTGCTGTGGCGGAAGTCCTTGCCGAACAGTCTAGCTTGTCCTTTAGTCCTAATCATATAGTTATGACCGTTGGTGCAGGTGGCGGTCTAAACGTTGCCTTCAAAACCATTCTAAATCCCGGAGATGAAGTAATCGCCCTATCCCCCTACTTTGTAGAGTATGGCTTTTATGCGGATAATCATGGTGGCATCCTAAAGGTTGTACCCACCGGCAAGGACTTTCTCCCTGACCTGGCTGCCTAGAAGCGGCCATTGGCCCGAAGACCAGGGCAATTATCATAAACTCACCCAATAATCCGACGGGAGCAGTTTACCCTGCCCATTTACTTGAACGCCTTGGTCGGCTGGTGGAGCAAAAATCCGCAGAAAATGGACGACCTCTTTATGTGCTTTCCGATGAGCCCTATTCAAAAATTGTTTACGATGGAGTTGAAGTTCCTTCTGTATTCAAGTATATAATCAATGCAATCCTAGTAACCTCCCACAGTAAAGATTTGGCTGCCCGGGGAACGTATAGGGTACATCGCGGTAAATCCCAACATTAAAGGTGTTAATGACTTAATGGATGGCCTTATCTTCTGCAACCGTACCCTGGGCTTTGTAAACGCGCCGGCCTTGATGCAGCGATTAGTGGCAGGCCTACAACGGGAATCAGTGAATATTATGGAATATCAGGAAAAACGGGATATGCTCTTTAATCACCTGACTTCCCTTGGTTTCGATATCTTTAAACCCCAGGGTGCCTTTTATCTTTTCCCAAAATCACCCCTTGAAGATGACATGGAATTCACCCGTAGAGCCCAGGCCTATAATATCTTAGTGGTCCCCGGCAGCGGCTTTGGATTGCCCGGTTATTTCCGTCTAGCCTATTGCATAGATAAGGACATAATCGAGAAATCTTTACCCGCCTGGACTGCCCTGGCCCAGGAATTGGGCTTGAAATAAACACTAAAATACCCTACACCTTCATAATAAGGTGTAGGGTATTTATTTTATTATAGAAACTCCCCCGTTTCATTCCTCCTAATTCTAGTAGACAAATCAGTTTCAGGGACTAAATACCATTTATCTTTTTCAGGCTAACTGTAACATTTTCTTGACCAAACACTTATTATGTATCAAGGGTACCCACAATTTTAATTTTTTAGGAGGCGTTAAAAATGGGAGGTTATGGTGGTTCAAACTCTAGCTTTATTATTTTCTTGATTTTAATTTTATTATTATTCAGTGGTCCTGGCTTCGGTACCTACGAGGCTGACTAATAAAACACCAGGGATAAAAAATTTTTAAGGAGGTAACATAATGGGTTACGGTTTTGGTGGTTTCGGTGGCGGCAATCAGTCCTTTATTATTTTCTTGATTCTTATCCTTCTGCTCTTTGGTTCTTCCCCCTACGGCACCTATGAAGCAGAGAAGTAGGTCTTTGACCTAAATAGCTGGTCATATTAAAGGGTCCTGTAGCAAAAACTACAGGACCCCTTTAAATTACTTAATATTTAATCGGCAAGGTCGGGCCTTAGGCCAACTGCATTCCGAAGGTATATATGCTTTATTTCTTGCTGGGCCTTGTCGGTATTTACATGCAATAAAACTCTAATACATCTGGGTAGCGAGCCAACTACATCTAATTCCTGAGCACATAGTAGTGGTACAAATTGCCAACCCAGGGATCTTGCAGCCCTGGCAGGAAAGGCAGTATCTAAATCCTTTGTCACCGTAAAAAAACGCTGCAAATAGCTTCTTCCTCTAATTGATTGTTTTGAACAAGCTCCCTTAATAGCTCTCTGGTTGCTTCAATAATCTCCTGTGCGTCATTCCGTTCTACCGTAATTGCTCCCCTTATTCCCCTTACTAACGAACCCATACTACTAAACCCTCCCACAAATAAAACTAAATTAGAAGCTGGATACCGCCCGGTGCCCTAATCCAATGGCAACTTCATCTAGGTGCAAAAGCCCAACCCCAAAGAATACTGCCACACTGATGTGGTCTGCCTGCCGAGCAATGCCAATTTTACCCCCAACATTTAACCCCACAGCCTTAGGCATGATCATCGAAAGGGCTTCCCTGGTGGCACCGGCGACTGCCCCCTCATCGGCATGCACTTCCTTAATTACCCCTTCTCTCTTGGCTGCAACCACCGCTCTTTCAATGATACGGTTAACAGAAGAAATAAAGTCACCACCATAATCCACAGCGGCAGTGCGAATGCCATCAGATAAAAATTTAGTCTTATATTCCTTTTCCTGATCCCTAGTTTCTGTCATAGCCATTTCAATGGCTACCCGGGCCACTTTTCTGCTTCCATGGAGACCCAATCGCAACCCCCCTATAAAAATAGCACTCCCATTAGGAACCATGGGGTGCTTAGATTATATTACACCTCTCGGCAAATGCAATGTATACCCTTACTTGAGCAGCTTGACTTCTCCCAGGACTAAAATATTCTGTTGTCCAGAGATTTCGACGCCTTTTCGGGAACAACAATTTTATTACTGGTTTCTAAAACTTTAACCTCCACTGAATGACGGTAAAAGCTGGTATCCACTTCCAGCAGATCACCGTCAGCCACCGAAAGGGTTACATAGGGATGGGTAAAATCTCCCTTTACTTGTCCGTTTACCAAAACCCTTGCCTTAGGTAAGGTTGAATAGTTGACCAATTGTAAAATGATTGTGGTATCAGCTACCTCAGCAACATAGGACATAGCCTGGGCATCAGAACCCACTTGATCTATTACTCCTTGGTAAGGTGTTCTGACACGGGCAAGCTGAAAAACCATCAGAAAAACCAAGCAAATCCCAACAACAGTCAGCAAGTATCTTTCAAGGAATCTTTTGTTCCAAAAATCATTAAACCTTTGCATTCCACCGCCTCCTACAAAAGTTGTATATGCGGCAGACTGCCAATATATTCCTATCGCTAGCGACTGTTATATTTTCGATCTAACAAGGACCTGTAAACCCTCATTTCTTCCGCCACCCTAAATAATAGTCTTTCCACATCATATTTGGAAAGGGATAGGTTTGGTGGATCGATAATTTCTATTTTGCGGAAGTCATCCCTGGCAATAAACCTGACCACATCTTCCAAATTTTCCGCCCTGATCATTAACACCACCGGAGCATAGGCCACCTCGTTATTGGTCACTTCATCACGGACCGTATATACTTCAGCACTGACATCAATATCTTCCACATGAATTCCCTGGATAGGGACATTCCTAAAGACCGCCACTTGCTGTTCCCTAATATCTTCAGCAGCCTTATCACTTTGTTTGCCGCCAAAGATAAATCTACCCGGTTTGCCAACTCCTCTAAAATCCATACGAACTTTAACCTTTAAGGGTTTATGCATAATATCTTCACTTTGTACACTCAAAAGGATTACCCCCTCACACATGCCTAAGAAACTAAGCTTAGTTATTCTATTCAGTGAGGTAAAATCCCTGCTAACTATTACCAATTGATTTCATTAGAACCACATAAAGGACAGATATCAAAATATTTTTCCGGTTCTTCAAAGGCCTCCTGGGCATCGTCCAGGCTTGCTCCCTGGCACTCCATGGTGGTAAGCTGCCCATTTCGGTTAAAGTTAGCCAGCAAACCCCAAGGGGGTGCGGCTGCAGTCTCTGAGCCGGGGGCAAATTGGGAACTGGCTAAACTCTCATGGTTTCCGCAATTCCTGCAATATGGCATATTTAAATTCCTCCGCAAAATAAGATAGTTTAATTAATCTATAATATTGCCATAGCAGAAAACATTTTATGCCCAATTACAGGAAAAAAGCCTCCTCACGGGAAGCTAATCTCTTTATCTTGATTTATTATTCTTTTTACTAAACGAACTTTTCCCCCGGGAGGTAAATCTCTTTCCTTCACCTCTGTCAGACTTGAGGCCTCCTACTTTGCCAGGAACAGCTTCTGCTTTATCTTTTTCGAAAACTTCTTTCTATCGTTTCTTTTCCCCCTAAGACCACCTGGCTTGTCCTTCCTTGTTTCTGTTTTATCCTTTTCAGCCAAGCTATTCCTATGGTTCCCTTTACCTCTTAAAGCGCCTGCATTGGTAGATTTTCTATTTGGTTGATCATTAAGATATTTTCTTGTTACCAATGACAGCTTTACTGTCCTGCTCGCCCCCTTTAATTCTTCTTCCCGGGAGCTTAGTTTGATTCCTGCCAGTAAAAATATTTCCCTCAGTTCCTTTTGAGTAAGGGGGCGAAATTGTCCTGGCTTCAAGCCTTCAAGATTTAATGGGCCAACCCTGGTTCTTTGCAGGCGTAAAACCTGATAGCCAATATGTTCACACATCCGTCTGACCTGCCGGTTGCGTCCTTCATGTATGGTTATCTCCAAAAGGGCTCGATTATCCGTTACACTGGCAAGTTTAACTTCCGCAGGGGCAGTGGGACCATCATCCAACTGTAGCCCCTTAGCCATAGAAGCTAGCTTTTCTTCTTCCGGAAGGCCGTCAACTCTACCAGATAGGTCTTCTTGACCCTGTGGCTAGGATGGGTAAGGGCCTGGGTAAGTTCTCCGTCATTAGTCAATAGTAGCAAGCCCTCTGAGTCATAGTCTAGTCTACCTACAGGATATACCCTCTGGCTTATGCCAGACAATAATTCAATAACGGTTTTTCTACCCCTTTCATCTTTAAGGGTAGTAACATATCCCCGGGCTTATTTAATAGAAAATAAACCCTTTGCTGTTCCTGTGGCAGTGGCTTTCCGTCTACCTCAATTTTGTCCACCAAAGGATTTACCTTGGTACCAAGCTCTGTAACCACCTTACCGTTAACGCGAATCTTACCCTTAGTAATTAACTCTTCACAATGCCGGCGAGAAGCCACTCCGGCCCTAGCCAACACCTTCTGCAATCGTTCAAGCATCTTATTACGGTAGCCCCTTTATAATTTATTCTCGTACTGGTATCATACCCTTACAGCATAAAACTAAGTCAACTCACTATTGACCTATTTATTGGCTGCATACTTTTTCATATATTCAGAAAAAGGAGTAGGTTTTCCAATGTAATAACCCTGCCCATAATCTACTCCCATGAACCTAAGTGTATCCAAAACCCTGGCATCATCCACAAATTCTGCAACGGTTTTTTGCCTAGTGTTTTGGCAACTGTACTAATGGCCTGAACTAAGGCCCTATGGGTTGGGTTGCTGTTTAAATCTCGAATATATGAACCATCTATCTTAATATAATCCACCGGTAGCATTTGTAAATAAGAAAATGACGAAAAACCTTTACCAAAATCATCTAAGGCAAAACTACATCCCAGGGATTTTAGCCTTCTAATCCACTGCTCCGCGTGAAGCAAATCCTTAACGGCAGAGGTTTCTGTAATTTCAAAACTATCCTAGAGGCTTTCACCCTACTCCCCCTAATATCCCTTTCAATTGACTCCAGTAGGTTTTCATCACCAAGCTTGTGCCCGACAAATTAATAAATAGTTTTAACTTTGGCTGCACCTTCAATATATTTAAGCTGTCTGAACAACCCATTTATCAAGTTGCGCCATTAAACCAAAACGTTCGGCCACGGGAATAAATTGATTCGGAGATATAATTTCCCCATCCTTGCCTACCATCCTCACCAAAACCTCAAAGTGACTGGTTTTATTGCGAGAAATATCAAAAACAGGCTGGTAGTAAAGGACAAACCGTTCCTCCCTTAAGGCGGTTTTTAATTGACGCAGCATGTCATTTATATCAAATAATTTATGCAGGGAATTTTCCTCGGGCTGGATCAAGGACACCCTATTTCTCCCCCACTCCTTGGCAGAAAGCAGGGCCACATCAGCATAGGATAAGAGCTTTTGAGTTTCAAGATTACCATCAATCATTACAATACCTATACTGATTGACAGGTTCAAGGAAAGCTCCTTGTCCCAAAATTCTGTTTCATCTATTTCTTTCCGCAAATTCTCAGCGAAGGCCTCCGCCTTTTTGTTATCCACTTCCTCTAGTAAAATCCCATACTCATCCCCGCCAATACGGCTAGGAAACCCTCTTCCCCTACCTTTTCTTTTAAGAACCCAGCCAATAATACCAGCATTTTGTCCCCAATAGAATGGCCATGGGTATCATTTATTAATTTAAAATTATCAACATCAATAAACAGCAGGGCCGACTTATTTCCCCTCCTGGCATTATTAATGGCTCTTTTAAGTCCTTCCTCCAGGAGATACCTATTAGGGATATCCATTAATGGGTCATGGGTAGCTAGATACTGCAATCTCTCGCTGACTTTTCTCCGCTCAGAAATATCCCTGGCTATGGATAATACAGCAAATTCCTGTCGAAGCTCGAAGGTATGAGCATTAATTTCCACGGGTACTTGTCTGCCATCCTTAGTCATATACATGGTCTCAAACAAGAAATGTTGTTCAGCCAGAAGCTTTTCAATTATAACATCAACTGGTTTTTCAACCTTCTCCAAAGAAAGTTCCAGAAGTTCGTCCCTAGAGTAACCCAACATTTTGCTGGCCACTTCATTAACCTCAATAATTTTATCAGGTTGTGAATTAACAATGGTATAGACAATTATTGCATCATTGCCACCGTTAAACAACTTACGGTATCTTTCTTCACTTTCTCTAAAGGATTTCTCCGAAGCTAAGCTCCTTTGGGCTTCCAGCCTATTGACCCTCATTACGATAAAAACATTGCCGCAAGGAATACAAGCAGTGTGGTAGTTATAGCTACTAAACGGTAAACTGCGATTTTGGCTGGCCAATTTTTTGCGTCAATATCTATTCCTAATAAGGCAATAACTTTTCCTTCAGAGGTTTTTATGGGGGCATGACCGGAAATCCAGGTTCCCCAACGGTCTTGTATTGGACCTTCAATAAACGGCTGTCCGCTAATGAATGAAGCTATAACAGCATCTGAAGTCTCTTCATAAACTTGGCCCGGTGGTGAATAATCATTGGAATATAATGGCTCACCATCAGCTAAGAAAATTATTTCTCCCCTCCGCAGCTGTAGCAAATAAACAAAACGGCTTTGTGTGTTTGCCGATCGAATAGCAGCTAATTGATTACGAAGCTGTTCAAAATAGGGATTATTAAAATCTGCTCCTGTGCCGGTCAGTGTTAAGACCTGCTCCTGGTTGATGGAGGTCGCAGCAGTAATAGATTGGGTTAGTAAGTTATTTGATAATTCATTGTTAGCCATTTGTCCTGTTTTTTCTGTTAAATACCATCCTGCTAATAAAATAATACTTCCTAATATTAATGATTTTACAAAATTCCTTTTGCAGTGTGATTTGTCTTGCTTTATTTTTTCCCTTTCATAAATTAATCGGCAATACTTCCAGGTAGCCAATAGCATCATAATTGCGGCCAGATTCTTCAATCCTAGAATTAGGAAAGTCTCAACCGACAATTTTACACTACTATCTCTGCCATGTAAATAATGCTCACTACCCCCAAACATACTGGTGAATATGTAAATAGCAAGTGAAAGCCCCACTAACAAAAGTGAACGATTCCCTCGTTGCATTGACTCCCGAATAATTATAAAAGCTGCCCAAGTTCCTCCCATAAAAACGGGAGCAAATATATAGTTAAATCCTTTAATCCCAGACCCTTTAAAGCTAGGCAAGACAGCAAGACAACCGTGATGACCGCAAACCAAATTGAGTGACCCTGCTCATGAGTCCTAATGCATCCCCTTCTGGCAAAAATAAATAAGTAAAATACTGCCAGATACATCAGACCCCATCTAAGTACAAACAATATCTGATTATCCTGTAAAGAAAGGGTTATTAGGTTAACCCAATCCTCAATTCCGTGAATAAGAAAAAACATCCCCAGCCAAAACCAAGGTAATTTATGTTCCATCTCCTTATCCAACCGATAACAAAGAATAACCCCCAGGGTTAGATGAAATAGGCCTTCCAAAAAAATGATATAGTCCAATTGGGATAGATAAAAGGGAACCATATCCTTCACTCTCCCGACTCAGAAGAAATATTCTAAATAAAAAAGGCGCTATCTTAGAAGTTACCTATTCGACATAATAATACATAATCCTTGTTATATTACAAAATCTTCAATTATTTGAAAATATTATTAATTAAAGAACACCACCCGAAGATGGTGTTCTTTAAGAAGTTAAAATATCATACTACATATGATAAGGGAGGCTATTAAGGTAGTGAAATCTGCCGCCAGTCCTGAGGCTACCGCATACCTGTAGCGACGTATGCCCACGGAACCAAAATAAAGGGTTAGGACATAAAAAGTTGTATCACTGCTTCCCTGCATTGTAGAGACAAGTCGCCCAATAAAGGAATCAGGTCCATGGGTCTTTATCAAATCCGTAGCAATGCCCAGGGCCGCCCCACCGGAAAGGGGCCTCATAACAGCATGTGGTAGTATATCTGCAGGGATACCGATGATGCTTAAAATCGGTGATAAGCAGGCAGCCAGCAGATCCATGGCCCCGGAAGCCTAAAGATACTTACCGCAACCAACATACCAGTTAAAAAGGGGATGGTCTTAATTGCCGTTGAAAAACCTGCTTCTGCACCTTGAACAAAGGTCTCATACACAGGTACCCTTCTAAAAAATGCCATCAGTATTATTACCAACAGCATCATTGGTATGGCCCAGCGTGAAATCTGTGTGATTATCTCATACATAATTTCACCACCTGTTCCGATACATGCCACGAAGTACCCGGTCTGCCAAAATAGCCACTAACATGCCACAGCAGGTTGCGAATATGGTGGTTCCTACAATCTCGGTGGGATCCTGACTGCCATAAAGGAGCCTGATGCCGATTACAGTGGTTGGAATTAAGGTGATACAACCGGTATTAAGGCTAAAAAGGTGCACATTGCTTCCGAGGCCGTATCCTTGTTCTTGTTCAGCTTTTGCAATTCCTGCATGGCTATCAACCCCATGGGGGTAGCAGCATTCCCCAGCCCCAAAATATTGGCACTAAGATTCATAATTATGGCCCCATGGCAGGGTGATCCTTAGGAACGCTGGGAAATAAGAAATGGGTCACCGGCCTAACTAGATATGCTAAAGCCCGGACAAGCCCCGCTGCCTCGGCCAGTTTCATAATTCCCAGCCAAAAGGTAATAATGGCAATCAGGCTGAGGGAAGTTTTTACGGCCACCTGTGCCCCATCCAAAGCTGCTTTAGTGACCACCTCAATTTGTCCGTTAAAACCGGCCACAATAATACCAAAAACAATCATGCCAAGCCAAACATAATTGACCAAAAATCTCTCCCCCTTGTCCCCTTTCAGAATTAATATGAGGGGGGTTGGCCATTTATTACTGTTCGTCCACAGGTAGTAGATAGAGAAGCGTGTCCCACTACCCTCCTGGCTTTCCACTTCAATCCTTCCTTGATGCTTGTCTACAATGGAATAGGAAATGGACAAACCTAGCCCTGTTCCTGTATCTTTAGTAGTAAAGAAGGGAATGCCAATCCTCTTAAGATTAACTGGTGAAATTCCCGGTCCATTATCTATGACTTCTATACGTACCATCTTCTCTTTACTAATATAGGTTGTTGTCAGGGTAAGGACTCCCCCCAGGCACAGGGCCTGGAGAGAATTTTGGCACAAGTTTAGTAGAACCTGTTTGATCTGATTGGCATCCATAGTCACAGGGGGAACATCCTCTAATTGTGTATTTACCTTTGTCCCTTGAAGAAATGCCTGGGATTCAAAAATACGTACAAAATCGTTAATTAGAGCGTTAATTAAGCTGACCTTTTTCACCGGTGGTTTGGGTCTAGACAACTGTAGAAAGTGATTGATAAAACCATCCGCCTGGTCAATATCCTTAATCATTATCTCCAGATATTCTTTTAACATCGTCTGGTCAATGTTCTTCTTTTCACTCATAAGCTGGGCAAACCCCCGGACCGAAGTTAGAGGATTGCGGATTTCATGGGCCATTCCCGCAGCCATTTGTCCTACAACTGCCAGCTTTTCCTGTTCTTTAATTCTCTCCTCTTGACGCCTTAGCTCTGTAACATCAGTATAAATACCAATAACTCCCGCCACAGCATTATTTTCATCAACCAACAGACTAGTATTTACCAGCAGGTTTTTTCTCTCCCGATCATTTCTACATTTACATTCAATATTGGTAAAGGCAATTCCCTCACTGATAGTTTTTATTAATAGGGGCTCCTGGCGGGGGCATTTGTCATGAAATAAACAATCAAAGGCCTTGCATCTACCTCCTCAGATTTCAGATCCCAAATTTTTTCAGCGGCCTTATTAAAGAAGATAACTACTCCGTCCTTGTTTAAAATCACTACCCCCTGGGACATGGAGTTAAAAATTATATCCCTCTGCTGTAATATTTGGTCCAAAACCTTACTGGTTTCCTTTAGTTGCCGTTCTACCAAATTTTGTCTCAAGCCAGCCTGTACCGCGGTGGCAACAGCCACTAACAGACTAAAGGTATAGGGGCTTTCAAAACCAGTAGGAGTAGTAATTTCAATAACCGCAATAATTTCTCCACTTATGTCAAAGATCGGTGCCCCAACACAGGACAATCTGTGAAAGGTTTGCACGTAATGCTCAGGTCCAATCACTGCTATGGGCTGCCCGGTAGCAAGAACAGTACCTATGGCATTATTCCCTACATATTTTTCGGCGAAGCATCGGCCAGGGTAGAGGCTCGGGCCAAAGGGGCTGGGTTCGGGACCCAGCTCATTAATAGCCATCATAATATAGCCGTCACGGTCCGCAACTGAAATACAATATGACGCGCTATGGTTACTGACAGTCTTTTTTATGGTTTCAATGTGGGCATCCAAAAGTTTAAGGACCTCTGTCAGTTTACCCTGTCTATAGCTTAGCTCTTCCTTTGACAATTCTTCAATTCTTAGGTTATAGGGACTTATACCTAAATCTGCGCACCTCTGCCAGGCCATTAATGTTTCGTTAAAAATTTTATCCTGGCCTAGGGGTATTCCGTTAATAAACTTCTTCCATTTAGAGTACAGCTCCGACTGATCAAGCTGAGGTACAGATACTAATTCTTCGAAATCCTTCAAAATAAAAACCTCCATAAAGTATTGGAGAATTAAATAATTTTTTCGACATAAACTTATTATTACCTTTAAAAAAAAATTAGAAAGTCACATCTAAATCAAGTCCCTGCCAGCTTGATTTTAAGAGCATATTATATAGCAAAAAGTGGGTTTCCCCACTTTTTAAAAAGTTATTATATCACTGGTGGCTGAGTCTGTGTATTTGTGGCTGTTTGATTTACACCACGGTTAAAAATGCCCTGTACTTGGTTCAGCATTTGTGGGGCAACATCGATCAGGCGGTCAAACAAGGCATGGCTATCATCTACAGGCAACAAGCGGATTTGTCCGTTGCCAACAACCAGGAAGCCCATGGGTTGCACCGATACCCCCGCACCACTTCCCCCGGCAAAGGGAGGTCCAGGAGCCTCACCTTCCTTCTTTCCGTTGGCTCCGGCTTGATAATCACCACCACCGGCGGCAAATCCACAGGCCACCCTTGAAATTGGAATGATAACACTGCCGTCGGGTGTTTCAACGGGATCCCCTACAACTGTGTTAACATCAACCATTTCTTTGATACTTTCCATGGCAGTCTTCATCAGCCTTCTATGGGATGTTCTGACAAGTTCTGTTCACCCCCCGTCTCTTAACCATCTTCATAAATATTTTTACGCCAGTAACCATAATATTGCCAACTCGAATTTTAAATATGCAATTTATTGATGTCGAAAATTGTTCTTTGCGAAAATTTGGCTCAACACTAATCTTGGGGTTACCTGCATTGGCAAGTTTTCTATAAAAGGCAGAGATAATTCCCCCTTTAAAGGAGTATAAAAATCCTGTCAGGAAGCCAGTTACTGCCGCATCACCAGTACCTATTTTGGTATGCCACTCTAAGCAAGTAACGCGGATGTGACTAAGAAAGTAATCCGCTATTACCTTCATTTCATCAACTAAAGGCCACCATTGCTTAAACTTGCAAATTGCATCTTCCAAACTTTCAATACTAAATTTACCGGCCTTACCCAGCAACTCCCTGGAATTATCTCCCCCTGTCTCCAGCTCAGTTCTTGTGGTTAGTGATATGCCAGACAATTTGTTCTGAAGAGTCAGTACCGGGATTTCTATTTTATAATTTATAAAGCTCCATAGAAAGAACTCCACACTTATGGTATCATCCTCTTGCTCTCTAAAGTAGCGAAAGTGAATTATTAGATGGGAAAAGAGCACCAAAGCCAGTAACAGTCCCAAACCCAACGACAAATACAAAGTTAGCAGACTTTGGTCACTCCCCTCTGGCTAATAACTAAAGTTAATTCTTCACCCTTCTAGGGTGCTCCTATAGTTTCCTCGGCTCCCTTTGGCAGGATAGTAACTGGCACCGCAACCATATCCTTTTCTATACCACCACTTCCGGTAACAAAGGCCTCAACAGTTCCTCTTTGTTCATTTTCTGATGAGCCAAAGCTAATTGAAGTATTAAATCTGGAGCCACTAACATTAACAGGCTTTTCTGCCAAGGTTTGACCGCCGGAGTCTTTAATTCTCACCCTTACAGCCCCCTCTACCCCTGAAACCGTACCCGAAATCTGCAAAGGACTATCAACCTTTTCACCGGGTTTTGGTGAATTTAAACTTAGGCCTTTTCCGCAGCCTGCTCTTTAGTTGTCTCCGGAGCTGGAGTAGGTGCAGGCGCAGGTGGGACCGCTGGAGTTGGAGCCGTCTTGTTTTCCTCCCGCCCAATTTCAAAGCCCAGGCTTTTACTGCCCTGTCTAATGAAAAGACCGCCACAATAGGTTTTGGTTCTCCTTCTTGCTCACCATTCTCCACATTTGCCAGGTACCTTAATCTGACGTTGATCCAATCAAAATCATTGGCTGGTATCCTTCGCTCTATCTCAATGATTTCTATACCTTTCCCCACCGGTAAGTTTTGCTGGCTAATCACCACATAATTTCTGCCGTTAACTGCTGTCCAGGTTGCATAATGACTTTCTTCAAGATTGTTTGCCAGAGCCCGGACAATTTCAGGTGCCTTCTCCAACTCAATGGTTTCAAAGCTAACCTTAGAAACATCGGGCACTACAATTGTTTTGGGCGCGGGCTCTGTCTGTTCTGGCTTCCTAGCCGCTCCACACCCTATGGACAAAGAAATTAGAAACAAAAAACACATTACCAAAGCAAATTTGCGCATAATAATTCCCCCAAAGTATTTTTATATATTTTTAGCAATTATTGGAGAAATATGCACTTGTAGTGGAAATGCTAGGATTTAATTGCTATATTTGTTAATATAATCAACATTTTTTGCAGGTGATAAACATGACATCGGCATTAGGATTTTTTTACTAATCTTTGGTGTACTGGGAGCCTTAGCAATGACTTATCTAGCCTTCAAATCCATTAGAGGAGTATACCGAGTCAAATGTCAAAAGTGCGGGCAGATTACTGAATTGCCCCAGGAACCAGGCGAATACCTTTGCCAAAGCTGTGGTATCCCCCTGGCCAAGGTCACCCAGGAGCAAAAATAAGTCAAAGAACCTTCCCCTGACTAAAAAAATGATATGCTCCCCTTGTGGTAGACAGTTTAAATAATAAAACTGTCTATTACAAGGAGGAGCTTTTTCATGTCTCATAAGGCCAAAATTTCAGGAG
>AWVY01000046.1 GCA_004143605.1 Desulforamulus aquiferis | reverse complement strand
CCATTTTCGCATCCTCAGCTTCGCGAAGCGCTGTTTCCACTGCTCCGAATGTCGCTGTTCGGGATTATTAAAACCCAGTTGTATCTTTTTCAACAGTCTGAGAGTCCCACCTAAGGTGGGGCTCCATTGTTTATCTGCGCCAGATATTCCTGAAGGATATATCTGCTAATAAATTTTGACCAGTCTCCCGTCCCTTTTTCATAATATAGCCAATAAATGTGCCAAGAAAGCCTTCCCAAATCAAAGCTATAGCCTTCGCTTCGCTTTTACTGTTTGCCCTCATGGCAACGCTGGCGTCTACAGCTTTACGCAGTTCGCTCAGCACCTTTGATAAATGGGCTGTAAGCTCGTCCGTATTTGTCAACCAACCACCGCCTCCAAAAGCTTTTCTATTATTTTATGGGGGTATCTTTTTCTCCACCCATATTGGCCTGGTTGCAACCGAGTCTTTAATCTTATTAAAGCTGGCTTCTGCTACAATATCTTCGAACTCTTCTTTGGCATGAGAGAATACACCTTGAGCTCTCTCTGCAATATCAATAGCCTCTTCCATTGCTTTTCTGGCTAAGGGACGCATAGACTTTCCTAAGCTAGGGAGCAAAAGCAATCCCAGGAGAGCTGCCCCCGCACCCCAGCCAAAACTTTTACGATCGATACCTCTAAATGGTCCAGTAATACGATCTAATAGTGCACCCGTATATCCTGGCTGATTATTCATATTAAGACTTTGCATTAGTTCTGGTACGTCCATCCCCTGCTGCCAGGCTTCCTGCAATAATTCGTTTAGCATCATTCGCACTTGGGGGTCTCTAACCTGCCCCATTCTTTGGTTAATTCTTTCCATTCCCTTTAGCTCTGTTTGCAGTTGCCTTCTTAGCATATTCATATTTCTCTGGTAGTCGTAATCTTCCCGATCCATCCACCAGTCAAAATCTAACTCAGGCTGCCGCCTGCTCCTATAGGGCATCGGAGGTGGAGCAGGACACCAGCCGTAATAACGTCCCGGCCCCATACCTCTCCCACTGCCCAAAGCCTGGCCCACGCCTAGGATATCCGGCACCATA
>AWVY01000045.1 GCA_004143605.1 Desulforamulus aquiferis | reverse complement strand
CATATCCGGACTCCTTTCGGATGTAGCTGGCAACACATGACATCTCTTATTTCAGTATACAGAAACAGACCCTGTAAAGGGACTTTTTTCAGTGTCCACTTTATAGGGTCCATTTTAGAGGTTTTCGGGGTCTTTTTTTTATTCCACTCAATGGTGCCAGGAGGCTTGAAGGTGATGTCATAAACCACCCTGCTTATTTCTTTAACCAGTACTAAGTGTTTTTACGCTGGTAATCCTCCTCCAACCACTGATAAAAGGAAAATTCAATTCAATTTTGATAAACTTTAATATACCTTTGAAGAAAAACATGGACGCAGTTTTTATAGGACTAATTTCCTATTAAAAATTAAAGTAACTATTTAGATCTATTTAGATTAACCGAATATATAGTAAAAAATATTGCTTGGGAGTATGCAATGAGAATAGTACATAATGTGCTAGCACTTAACTCAGTCAACAAATTAAAAAATATTAATAAAAATCTATCCAAATCAGTTGAGAGGTTGTCTACTGGACTTCGGATAAACAAAGCCGCTGATGATGCAGCAGGATTATCTATTTCTGAAAAGATGAAGGCACAGATTAGGGGACTTCAGCAGGCACAAAGAAATATTCAGGATGGTATTTCTCTTATTCAAACTGCTGAAGGAGGGCTTGCAAATATACTTGAACCACCCCTTCAACGAATGAGGGAACTTGCTATTCAAGCAGCAAATGATACATTATCCTTCGAAGATAGACAAGCAATACAGAAAGAAATATCACAAATGATTTCTGCAATAGATGGTATTGCAGATAATACTGAATTTAATGGCATTAAGTTATTAAATGGTAATGTCTCCGATGAGCCGGCAAGATGTAGGTTTAGCGGATATATTTCACACGCTTCAGCAACAGAAAATACTCCTACTGGTGAATATATGGTTGATTTTACAGCAAAGGCGACAAATGCAATAATTACTGGAGATTATATTGATGTTGCTACTGGTATTTTAAACGATCAAAAATAGCCGTTAATGGAATTGAGATTGACTTAGAAGCCGGAATGACATTGGCAGAAGTTGCTGTTAAAATAAATAGCGTTGCATCTATATCTAAAGTCCATGCAAATATACATGTTAATGGTACAGCACAAAACTTAATCCTGGAATCAGTTACTCCCGGTTCAAAAGGACAAATTAATGTAGAAAGTAAAACCATAGGAATAACCCTGGATAATATCGGTTTAGGAGCTTTAATGACTAGAACTGAGGATGTGCAAGGTATTGACATTGCGGGTAATATAAATGGTGAAGCTGCCATTGGTGACGGGTTAACTTTAAAACTTCACAATGGTCTGGAAGTTACAACGTATAGTGTAGGTACTACCGGGTATATTCTATTTCTTCTTGGTAATGACTTGGATTATATTAATTCTAATGCCGTTACAAAGGATGGTATAGTGTACTTAAATGGTGTTTCCGTTGCTGTTGAGGAATCTGACAATATAAATGATTTAGTTAATAAATTTAACGCAGTAGGTTCTCAAGCAGGCGCAAAGGCGACCTTTAGATTTGACACTTTACTTAATCAATATGTATTTGAATTTACAGCCTTTTTTTCAAGTCAGGGAGATAATAGCTACATTGAAGTAAAAAGTGATGGGGAAGCAAAAATAATTAATGATATAGCTATAAATAGTAGTGGTCATGGTCAAAGTCACCTAGACTTTTCACCTGGAACCACTGATGGGGTAGTAGTTGTTGAAAATCCTAATCCAGTTTTTTTACAAGTAGGTCCTAATACTGGCAACATCATAAAAATCGGTATAAACGATATGAAAACAAATGCTCTAGATATTGAAGATATTAATGTGTTAACTCAAATTGCAGCTGAAAATGCAATTAGTAAACTTGATAACGCAATTAAAATCGTATCAGGGGAACGTTCAAGGTTAGGGGCATATGAAAATAGACTCAATCATATTAGTAAGAATGCCTCTAACTACGAAATTTGTTTAACTGCTTCAAATTCAAAAATTACTGATACAGACATGGCTAAAGAAATGATAGAAATGGTCAAAGGAAATATTCTCTCTCAAGCTGCACAAACCATGTTAGCACAAGCAAATCAATTTCAACAAACTGTCCTTCAATTGTTAAAATAAAATCTATGGATTTTTATAAACAGACATAAAAATATCCCCGCAAACCTTAATTTCCCAAGGTTTGCGGGGTTCCTTTTTTATTCCCACTCAATGGTTCCTGGGGGCTTGGAGGTGATGTCGTAGACCACCCTGTTGATTTCTTTGACCTCATTTACCAGGCGGGTCGAGATATTGCCCAGTATTTCGTGGGGGATTTTGGCCCAGTCGGCTGTCATGCCGTCGTGGCTGTATACCGCCCGTACAACGGCAGCATAGGCGTAGGTACGCCCGTCTCCCATTACACCCACACTCTTCATATTGGGGAGGACGGCAAAGTACTGCCAGATTTCCCTGGCTAAGCCGGCTCTTTTAATCTCATCGGTAACTACAAAATCTGCTTCCCTCAGTATTTCTAGCTTATCTCTGGTTATCTCACCTAAAATTCTAACGGCCAGTCCTGGCCCGGGGAAAGGCTGACGCCAGACAATATCCTCAGGCAGGCCCAGTTCCTCCCCTAATCTACGAACTTCATCCTTAAATAACCAGCGTAATGGCTCCACCAGCTTAAACTTCATATCCTCGGGTAAGCCACCTACATTATGGTGGGATTTAATTACAGCTGCCGTGGCGGTACCGCTTTCCACAACGTCTGGATAAAGGGTTCCCTGAACCAGAAAATCAATTTCTCCAGCTTTCCTGCTTCCTCTTCAAAGACTCGTATAAATTCCGTTCCTATTATTTTTCTTTTTTCTTCCGGGTCAGTAACACCCTTCAGCTTTCCTAAAAAACGGTCCGAAGCATCCACATGAATCAGCTTTATATTAAACAGATTTCTAAAGGTATCCACTACCTGCTGGGCCTCATTCTTTCGCAGCAGACCGTGGTCTACAAAAACACAGGTCAGCTTGTCACCAACGGCTCTGTGAACCAGCACTGCCGCAACGGATGAATCTACTCCACCGCTCAAGGCGCATAAAACCTTTTTATCGCCAACCCTTTGACGAATATCGACCACAGCCTCTTCCAGGAATGAGCCCATATTCCAGGTACCTGAGCAGCCGCAAATATCAAAAAGAAAACTCTTTAATACTTCCATTCCTTTAGGTGTATGCACCACTTCTGGGTGAAACTGAACTGCATAAAGCTTATGTTCCTCATTAGCCATAGCTGCAACAGGGGCTAATTCCGTTTTAGCTGTAACCACAAACCCTGGGGGAACCTCCTCTACCCGGTCACCGTGCTCATCCAGCACTGCTCATCGGTCCTAGCCCTTTTAATAGGTTGTCACACTGCATTACCCTCAGATTTGTACGACCATACTCAGCCTGCTCGGCAGACACAACTTTACCCTTAAGCTGGTGGGTCATCAACTGCATGCCATAGCAAATACCTAACACAGGAATACCTAGTTCATACACTGCCGGATCAACGGAAGGGGCTTTCTCCCCATAAACACTGGATGGTCCTCCGGAAAAAACAATACCCAGTGGATTTTTTTCCTTTATTTTCTCAATGGATGCATTGTGTGGCTCAATTTCACAATATACGTTGCAATCCCTAATTCTCCGGGCAATCAGTTGAGTATACTGGCCACCAAAATCAAGAACCAGTATCAGTTCCTGCTCAGCTAAAGACATTTCCCTTCACCCTTTCAAAGGATATATTGTTAAACTTGATATATCTCAGGTTTTAGCACAGCGATATAGGGTAGATTCCTATACTTTTCACCGTAATCCAAACCATAGCCTACAACAAATTCGTCAGGTATGCTAAAACCATTGTAGTCAATCTGTACATCCACTTTACGGCGGCTTGGCTTGTCAGGAGTGTACAAATCTTAAGACTGGCAGGACCCCGGGACTTCATGTTTTCCACCAAGTATTGCAGGGTTAAGCCTGTATCTACAATGTCTTCAACGATTATTACATGTCTGCCTTCGATGCTTTTGTCCAAGTCCTTTAGAATCCTTACAGCACCGGAAGAGACTGTACCTGCTCCATAGCTGGAAACTGCCATAAAGTCAAAGTAAGTGGTTACATCAATGTTGCGAACCAAATCCGCCAGGAATATCATTGCTCCCTTTAGAATACCTACCATCAAAATACTTTCGCCCTTGTAATCCTGGCTTATTTGCTGGCCCAGTTGAAGGACCCGTTCTTTTATCTGGGCTTCATCTAATAATATTTTTTCCACATGGGGATGCATTATCTTCACTCCTTGCCAATAATTGCCCACCATAAGAGCATAACAAATATATTGTTTTTTCGTCAATAGCTGATATTTTTACTTATATTAGACTCTCCTAGAATACCATAAATGCCGCCATTTAACCGGCGACATTTTTTCACTATTAAATTAAGTTCCACTACTGGGGGATATCTATTTTAAGATTCCTATTATAATCCCACATTTTAATAAATATTTCTAACCCATTAACATCTCCTAGTGTCTTATTTGCCCGTATGGTTGCCTGTCGGATGGTTTTACCTTTAGGATCCACCCAGACCTTATAAAAGAAATCATTAAACTGCTCTTCTAAGAAAATATTTTCCACATTGGGCCTTAGTTCATAGGCCAGGAGTGTCTCCCCATTGATCTGTTCTTCCCCTCGATAGGACAGTTCTGGAATATCCTTAAAGTTGAAATTGGATAAAGGATTTAACTCGGTAACAAATAATTCAGCCTGGGACATTCTTACATCGTTAAGGGTAATCCATTTTCCAGAAAAGGGGTCCCTCATGTATGTGTTATTCTGAATCTGGGTGAATTCAACGGGTGTTTTAAGAATAGTACCTTTAATATGAACTTTATCCGGCATTACCCTTTCCCCTTCAACCTTGCTATAAAATTCGTTTTCCCCTAACAGTTTGGACTCCACTGTAAAACGAAAGCTTTTACTGGCAAAGGTATTATAAAGGCTGTATCAAAGGTTTTTTGAGCATCAATTTGACTTCTGCTTGAAAAAACATTCCCCCTAATACAAGCACAAAAATCAATACCCCAAGCACAACCGCTATGGTCCTATTCGATGCCTGTTTAACATTAACCATCTAGGTGTAAGCACAAAAACCCCCCCAGACTAATTTCTTTTCTAATAAATACTGACTTGGGTTACACTTTATACCAATAACTTTCCCTTTATGCATATCCCAGCTGTTTATGGTATTAAAAAGTACCCGGGGGTAACAATAACAGGCATAAAATGGTATAATTACCTGAAGTTCTTACCGGGAGGGATATTGTGAGCCTAAAGGATATGCAAAGTGATGTCCATGAGTGGATAAGTCAATTTGAAGAGGGGTACTGGCACCCACTGTCCATGTTAGCCAGATTAACAGAAGAAGTGGGCGAGCTGGCGCGGGAAGTCAACCACTTGTATGGGCAAAAACCTAAAAAAGAAGGAGAGCCTGAGGGAAACCTGGCCCTAGAAATGGCAGATATATTGTTTATCATGGGCTGCTTTGCAAACTCAATGAATATTGACTTGGACAAGGCCTTCAAAGAAATGATGGAAAAATATAGACAGCGTGACAGCGATCGCTGGACTCGCATTAAAGTTGATCCAGAAAAACAGTAACATCTGGGAGGGAGCATATATGAACAAAGTAGTGCTGCTGAAAAAAGCCAGCTTACACCCGCTATCCTTGTGGGCCGCTTGGCAGCTGATTTTATTCAGGAAGACTTTATACTTTCCCGGGGAAACAGTAATGTTGAAATATTAATGAAGAGAATGCAAGCCCTGTCGGAGGGAAAGAGCGGCATCAAACTACCTGTATTTGCTATTTATGCCGGGGGAGATTGTGTGTTTATCCAAACTCTGAAGGAAGGAAGTCCTTTAATTACTTCTTTGAATAATAAACTGGAATCAACTGCGCGGGACTTTGAACTGTTAAAGAGAGAAGTTTTGCCAGCTGTACTTGGTCTTAATCCTGAACAGTTAGCGGATAGCTTAGATGTAAGTTCAGATCTTGCCCAGGCACTGGTGGCTGTTGACGAAGACCAATACCAGTATTTGTTTCTATTAAATTAAGTAGCTGGAAGACTCAAAGGAATCGACCCTTGATGTTAGAAAGAGGTTAGAAGTAAGTAGTCCAAAGCACTCACTTCTAACCTCTTTTATGATCCAAGCCGTTTGATTCTCTCTATAGGCTGATAATATTGGTCAAGCGCACACCGAAGTTTTCATTTACCACCACTACCTCTCCGGTGGCCACTAGAGTACCATTGACTAGTACTTCTACCGGCTCATTGGCAAGGGTATTAAGCTCAACCACTGTACCAGGAGCAATTTTTAGAACATCCTTAATAGGACGCTTTGTTCTCCCCAGGACTACACTTACCTTAAGGGGGATATCAAGAATGAGCTCGAGATTTCTTTGTTCAAGGCTCCCAAGGACGGGGCTTGGCAGCAGGCTGTTGTACGTTAAGGGTCTCGTTATTAACCATAGGGGATGGACTAGTATAGAGTGGCTCCTGGTAGTTATTTCATCCGGCACATCTATAGCCAGTTCCTCTAGCTGTTCGGGAAATTCTTGCTCTGGTATTGCCGATTCCGTTATTTGTACCTGTTCAGGAGGCCCACCAACCAAATCCATCAACAAAAGGCTAGCCTCTTCCTTAGCTGTTTCAACTGACATAATTTGCATTATTTCAGTGTCCACCAAGTCACCAATTGTCATATTGAAGGATACAACTACAATGGTATCCTCAATTTTCTCTGGCGGGCTAGCTAAAGGGTCATCCTTCGTTCTTAATAGTGTGCTTTCTGGTGGAGAAATATTAATTGGTCGATGGAACATCTGGGAAAGGGAGGTTGCCGAGGTCCCTATCATCATGTTCATTGCCTCGGACGCAGCACTGATTTCCATTTCTGATATTTCCTCGGACATGGGAGTACCATCTCCACCCATCATCAGGCTGGCCATGGTTGCCGCATCTTCAAGACGGATAATCAGTAAATTATAGCCATTAATACCTTCACTAAAGTCAACTTTAATAACAAGATAGGGTACAACAAAGGAGTCAAACAACTCAGCCTTTGTTATAATTTTTACCTTTGGACTGGTTATGTTAACTTTTTGACTTAGTATCTCTGACAATGTTGTAGATGCAGAGCCCATTGAAATATTTCCCACTTCACCCAAAGCATCTATTTCTTCAAGAGTCATCAACTGTACTAGGTTCGGACTAGCATCCTCATTAATGGCCTCTGCAGAAGAACCCGCCTCAACACCTGGTAAGACCAACTCTTCAGAACTACCTGGGTTATCCCCAGTTGCCTGGGCATTCATTAGAGCATCTATTTCTTCCTGGCTTAATAGTCTAGACAATTTCCCATGCTCCTCAGCCAATGAGTCACCTGAATTGCCAAGGTCTGGCCAACAGTTCCCACTTGAGCTTTGTACTTTAGTTCATCATTTATGTAGACATCCAGATCCTGATTGAAATTCCTATTCAAAGGAAGGACATCTCCCACCTGAAGTTGTAAGAAATCTTTTACACTTATTTCATTCTGACCAACGTTAACAGCTAATTCCACATCAGCTTCTCCCAACCAAAACTCCAGAGCTTTAATATCTGTTTCATTTTGTTCGTTATCTCTCATAAACTGATTGGTAGCTGAAAAACGGGATAATACAGGATCTAAAAAATTAAAAGGCAGACAAAGGTTAATTAAACCTCTTACTTCCTCCCCCACACCGGTAGAAAAAGTGATAACCGCAACAATATCATTAGGTGACATTAGCTGGTGTAGGTGAGGATTCGCGTCAATAGACTCTATCCTTGGGGTTACTGCAGCAATATCCTTCCAGGATATTGTCAGATGGTCAAGAAGTCTTTTAATAATGCGGTTACATACAGACAACTCAATGTCGGTTAGTTCACGCACCTTAAGGGGCATTTCACCAGGGCCTCCAAATTGAAGATCAATAATTGGAAAAAGAAACTGGGGATTTGTTTCCATTAAGGCGTTCCCTTTAAGGGTGAAAGACTGAAAATTGTCATTACAGTCGGACTGGGAACCGAATTAACAAATTCCTCATAAGTAAATTGACCTATTGAGGCCACTTCTATAGATATATTAGTTCTAAGGTAGCCAGATAAAAAATTAGAAAGCAACCTTGCATAACCTTCATGCAATACCTGCAGGGTGCGAAGCTGTTCCTTGGTAAACTTGTTTGGTCTGCGGAAATCATATACCTTTAATTTTTTATTTTCCTTGATTTCCACAGGCTCTTCCTCAGGAACTGAACCTGATAAAAGGGCAGCTAATAACGAATCTATTTCTCCCTGGCTTAATACTTCCTTGGACAACTTTACACCCCCTTTAACCAGAGATATTCACTATCCTAGACCCTTGAAAGTACTCGTTCAATGGCCTGGAGTATACGATCTTGCTGAAACGGTTTAACAACAAAATCCTTAGCACCAGCCTGAATTGCTTCCATAACCATAGATTGTTGTCCCATAGCGCTGCACATAATAATGTTAGCATTAGGATCTTCTCCCGAATAGCCTTAACACCTTGAATACCATCCATTTCAGGCATTGTGATATCCATGGTTACTAAATCTGGTTTAAGTTCCTTATACAGTTGCAGAGCAACTGCACCATTCTCTGCCTCCCCAGCAACATCGTAACCGTTTTTAGTTAAAATGTTTTTAATCATCATGCGCATAAAGGCTGCATCATCAACAACAAGAATCCTCTTACCCATTTCTAATCCCCCTATGATTAATTGATAGTCCTAAAGAATTAAATAAAGTGTTTAGTGCATGTTGCTCGGTAATTAAGAAAAAGTGTCCTTTGATCTGTTCATTATCTTCAAATAAAAGGGTTTCAATCATTAAAATGTGCTCTTCTACGTATCCTCCAGCCACCAGGGAGGCACTAAGTACTGCCCCCAGCATATCGATTGCAAACATGGGAACAGTGGGAATCATGTTCAGGCCGGTCATGGTGCCTATAGCACTGACAAAGGATCCTGTCAAAACATTACCTACCTCTTTTACTACTGATTCACCCATTTCATCCATTATGTTGGTTGTACCTTTCTCCATACCCATCAACATATCAACAAGGTTATAAGTGCTTTCTAAATTGAATAAAAATAATATCTGACCGGGTACATCTCCGTCCAGCCGGAGATTTACACAGCATACAACTTCCTCCAAGCCACCCACCAATTCCATTACCTCTTCTAATGAAAGAAACCTGCTCTGGGGAACGGCCATATCAATTTTCTTATTAACCATGGTAGCTAGGGCGGTTGCCGCATTGCCAAGTCCAATATTGCCTATCTCTTTAAGTACATCTAAATGAGTATCTGTTAGCCCCCGGTTTTCGATCAATTTTATCCCATCCTTCGGCTACCAGTTAACTGGTTACTTTTTACGGTAAAAACAAGGGGATACCTTTTCGAAACCTAAGTCTAAATAATTGAAAATAGTTTCACTACCTCCTATGAATAAGAATCCACCTTTATTAAGGGATTGGGCAAACCTTGAGTTAACCTTATCCTGTGCCTCCCTAGTGAAATATATTGTTACATTTCTACAAACAATAAGATCATAGCCTATGGGATAGTTATCGGACAAAAGATTATGTTGCTTGAAGGTAACTTTCCCTTTTATTTGCTGGCAAACATTGTATTTGCCGTTGTCTAAAGTGAAGTACTTACTTAACCTGTCTTTATGGATATTACGTACCGAATCTGCTGTATAGGAGCCGGCCAAAGCAGCCTGCAGAATTGTTTTGTCCAAATCTGTAGCATCTATTTGGTGTCTTTTCCCCATTGATATCTCATTTAATATGATAGCAATTGTGTATGGTTCACAACCATTTGAGCAAGCAGCACTCCAGATTTTTAAATTACTTTTTGTTTTTAATAATTCTGGAAAAATATTTGTTTCAAGTGACTGAAACATTTTAACATCTCGAAAAAATTCGGAAACATTTATAGTTAAATAATCAAGAAATTCAGGCCATGCCTTTTTTTCAAGCTTAAGGTGGTTAAAAAAAGACTGGTAATCAGAAAAATTCTTACGGCTAAGCATACTGTCCAAACGTCTTTTCAGTTGGTTTTCTTTATAACTATTAAGGTCCAAGCCAAAGCTATTATATACCATTTCTTTAAAGCGAAGAAATTCTGACATATTATATCACCTTTAGCGGGGTCCCAATAGTTCTTATAGTAACCTGTCCATTTGTTGTGTCAAAAATCATTGTCCTCCCCCTGTTCCCCCCTAGTTCTTGAGCTAAAACAGGGATGCTTAGTTTAGCAAGAACTTGTTTAACCATGGCTGAATTTCGCTGACCTATATTTAAAACAAATTTTTCATCTAGGCCGGAAAACATTTGGGCCCCTCCCGCCAGCTTTGCAGTTAAACGGCTAGGATTACCTCCAAGCTTTCTTATTTCCTGTATCATAAGAGGTATGCCTAAATCGGCAAATTTTGCGGGCTTATTAACATTGCTAAACTGTGTACTATCAGGAAGCATAATGTGTAAAAGCCCCCTACCCTTGAATTGGAATCATATAGAGCCACCCCAACACAAGAACCCAAACCCAGGGTTATCAATCGTTTGGGGGAAACAGCAACCTTGTAATCGGCTATCCCAACCTGGATTTCTACTACTCCCTTTGCCAGTTCCATGCCTGCCTCCCTTTAGGCTAATTTTTATTATTACTTACGCAAATTATTGGCCTGGCTCCACATCTGGTCAGCCGTCTGAATAGTTCTGGCATTTAATGAATAAGCTCTGGCTTCAATCATACTCACCATTTCTTGGGTCAGATCCACATTGGAGTTCTCTAAGAAGCCTTGCCTAATAAAGCCAACTCCTTCTTCCCCGGCTTCACTAGAAACTGCTTCTCCACTAAATTCGTTCTCCGAAAATAAATTATTCCCCTCAGATAAGAGAGCTGCAGGCGCAGGGAAAGTATACAATTCTATGATTCCCACTTCTTGTTCAGTCCCATCGCTTTCAATAACCCTGACCACTCCTTTGGGGTCAACCGAAAAGGATCTAATTCCTTCTTCCAGAATAAAATCAGTTTCTAAGCGATAACCACCACTTGTAACGATTTCTCCTTCATTATTGATATTGAAGGAACCATCCTGGTATAATACTCTCTGTCATCTGATGAGATTACCTTAAAATAACCAACACCGTCAATAGATAGGTCCAGGGGACGATTAGTTTCCAATAGGTCCCCTTGATTTAGCACTCTATGTACAGATATAACTTGAACACCGCTACCCTCCGCAGGCCGGGGATTATCAGCTGCAGGGATCCCCTGATCGCCAATGGCCTGCCTAACTACTTCCGAAAAGTTTGCTTTGCTCCTTTTATAACCAACAGTTTGAACATTTGCAATATTATTACCTATAATATCCATTTTAAACTGCTGAGCCCTCATTCCTGAAACTCCATTGGATAAAGTTTTAATCATTTTATCACCCTGCTTTTTTAATAGGATATTTAGATCTATTACTTAACTCGTCCTACTTGATTGATAGACTTGTCCAACAACTCATCATTAATTTGTACTAACTTGTGACTAGACTCATATATCCTAGCTGTAGCAATCATACTAGAAATTTCCTTAACCATATCTACATTTGACTTTTCTAAGCTTCTCTGGGAAACTCTAGTATTCTCTGCTTCCGTTCCAGTATTGTCAGGATCTGTAAAATAATTGCCGTCTACCTTTCTCAATAATGAAGTATCTTCAAACTCTACAATTCTTAGCCTGTCTATCTCCTGGGCATCCTCGCCTTCACCTTCTATAATTGTACCATCTTCCTTGACGTAAAAACTATTTGGCTCACTTATTATGATGGGTCCTCCCTCACCTATTACATAATAGCCCTCACTATTTAACAAATAGCCATCCCTATCCAGTTGGAAAGAGCCATCCCGGGTATAAAATTCTTCTCCTGTAGGAGATTCCAGTGTAAAATATCCCTGCCCTTGCAGACCAAAATCCGTAATTACACCGGTATCAGTTAATATCCCCTGGGAATTTATAATTACTTCCTTGGATACCATGTTACCTAGGTTGGCAAAACCCAATATTTCTCTCCGCTCAGCAGATCCCTTTTCCAAGGCAAGTTTAAGGGCGTGGGGAAAGTTGCCGACTTCTATATCATTCTTCTTGTAGCCCGGTGTATCAGCATTGGCCAAGTTATTTGAAACGGTATTTATTTTAGCCTGCTGAACATTAAGACTGTTCATGGAAATATATAAGCCTCTTAACATTTTCTTTCCTCCTTAGTTAACTGGCTAGCATTTCAATCAAACTTTTTCTCAACCTCTTCATAGCTTGACTATGAAGCTGACATACCCTTGACTCAGTAACTTCTAAAACCTGGCCGATCTCCTTTAAGGTCAAATTATTAGTATAATATAATGAAGTATCAGCCTGTCCCTCTCTCCCAAATTATTAATGGCCTGGGACAATAACCTTCGTGTTTCCTTTTCTTCCACAATACTTAAGGGATCAGGGCTGTTCGTATCCTCTACCAAATCAAGTTTGCGAACCTGACTGCCATCACCGCCAACAACTTCCTCATCCAAGGATGCTAAATACATTTTGTTAGCATTAGACTGAACTTGATTTAATTCTTCTATATCAATTCCCATTTCTTTAGCCAAAATATCCTCTGTTACTGTCCGGCCCAGTTCTCCCTCTAAACGTTCCTTGGTACTCTTTAACTGTTGAAATTTCTGCCATGCAGTCCTAGGCATCCAGTTCTGCCGACGAACCTCATCCAGCATGGCACCACGGATCCGGTGATAAGCGTAGGAATCAAAGCTGTTCCCAAGGGTATGGTCATACTTATCCAGGGCTTCCATCAGCCCGATAACTCCATACCCTCTAGATCTTCCCGTTGAATAAAGGTAGGAAGCTTTACGGCGACACGTCCTGCCAGGTGTTTAACCAGTGGCAGATGATGTAATACCAGCTTCTTTCTACTTCTTCATCGCGGCAATTTATAAATTTTTCCCATGCCAGTTCAATAGACATATTTTCACTTCCAGTTACTTACGGCGTTTTATTTCAATCATGCGTTCGAATACATAGGCCATTATTGCATCTTGCTGCTGCGGTGTTATATCTAAAAATTTTATCCCAATATGGTATGTACCCATGTCCTGATCTACCAATTCACATCGGATAACCTGCCCCCGGGTTGATATAACCTGCTGCTTCTTTTTTGCCTTATACGCTATCGTAAAACAAAGCAGAAGTTTTTGCCCCCGGTTAAATGGTTTTTTAATAGCTAATTTTATACCCCCGCCACTCAAATCTACCGTAAAGACTTTTTCAAATACCGCTGGTTCATCTTTTTCAGGAGGTAAGGCATATTCTACTTCAAGCATTATAGGAACCCTTGCAAATTCTCTAAGCTGAAACCTGGTTATTTCTGTATCAAGTGGATATCTAAATATGTACATGGGTAGTTTGTCCTTTTCATTCACCCTGCCAATGGCCTGGGTGCGAAACATAAACCCACCGTTCTCAGTCATATATTTAACCTGAATCTCCTGCTCCCGTGTAAGTATCAAGGGTTGAGAATTAGCAAAGGGTATGGGAACATAAATCCCCTTATCGTCCATATCATAAACGGAGCTTATGTATTGTTCCTCTCTGTCCAGAGGAATCACAAAGATTTTTTGCCCAATTCTTAGCTTTTCTATAGCCACACACTCATCTCCCTAACTAAATAAACGCATAAGCTTGCCAAAAAATCCTTTGACACCAGATTGTTCACTATCTTTTCCAGTAACTAAAAGCTGGGCTACTTTTGCCATACTTTTTGCTACTTTTGAAGATGGACTCATCAATGTATAGGGAAGCTGGTTTTTTACGGCTTTAACCACTGAACTGTCCTCTGGTAAATAGCCTAAGTTGACTAACTTAATATCAAGAAAGCGGTTGGCTGCAGTTTCTAGCCTTTGATAAGTGCCTTTGGCTTCCCTTTCGTCCTCTGCTCGGTTAATAACCACCATAACTTCATTATGAATATTGTACTTTGATAGGACTTTGATAAGACCATAAGCATCAGTTAATGAGGTAGGTTCAGGCGTAACCACCACAATAACTTCGTCTGCCGAGCAACAAAGCCAAGCACTGTTTTGGATATACCGGCACCAGTATCCACCAATACATAATCGTATTTATTATCTAACTCCAATAAACCTTGCCCCAACCTCTTTCTTGACTTCGGATCAAGATTCGCCAATTCAACAAGGCCAGAGCCCCCAGAAATCACTTGAATGCCTTGAGGTGACGTTGACATTATTTCTTCTATGGTATTCCCATTAAACAGGTAATCATAAAGGGTATATTTAGGTACAATACCAAGAAGTACTTCCACATTTGCCATACCTAAGTCGGCATCGAAAACAGCAACCCTATTCCCCTGCCGGTTTAACTCGATGGCTAGGTTAACCACGAGGTTGGTCTTGCCGACGCCGCCTTTACCGCTGGCTACAGCAATTACTCTAGCCCCGCCTGGTTCGGCATTTGAAAAGAAAGCTTTGTAGTTAACCTTTGGACTCCTCATAACGGTCGGCACTCCTAAATATAAGTTTAGCTAATTTTTTGGGGTGAGCCTTTTCCAAATCATCTGGAATGCTTTGCCCATTGGTGTAATAGGTAATGGGCAGGCCCGTCCTGCTTACTACGTTAAGCATGGAGCCAAGGGTTTCAGTCTCATCAGTCTTTGTAATAACAAATTTATTAAAGTGTGCTATACGAAAATCATTAATAATTCTAAACATATCCCTATCCTTGGTACTTGCAGACATTACTAAAAAGATGTCCTGTTCTTCTTCTGGTATAACTTCTAAATAACTCTTTAATTCTAGAACCTGACCTGTATTCTTTGAAGTTCTACCTACAGTATCAATAAGTATATAATCTTTATCAATATGTTTATCTATGGCCTGACTTAATTCTGCCGGTGTCATGACAACCTCCACCGGAACCCTTAAGTTATCCCCGTAAACTTTTAATACATCAGTATTGCCATAACGATAAGTATAAACAGTAATAAGGGCAATTTTCTTTTTATCTAATAACTGAAACCTAGTGGCCAATTTTGTCAAGGTAGTTGTCTTCCCAACTCCTGGCGGCCCAATAAAGGTCATAAATCTGGAGTCATCTTCTTTTCTATAGGCAGACTTTAATATTTCCGCTGTTTTATTGATTAAGGTAATATTTATTAAATCATCGGACACGTTTCCCTTAAGTTCCCTAAAGGAAGCATCTAACAATGCCCGGGCCACGCCTGCCTGCATATCTATATCTACTAAAATAGTCAACCAACGCTTGTAAATTTCGTTCTCATCATTGTGTATAACTTTAGGAATAGCCGGTTTTACCTTTGTTTCAAGATCCGTTTCCGCCATGGCTAGCAAAGCTTGATCCAACAAGGGTTGAAAACTGGTCTCAGGTAGATTTATCTTCTCTACACTTCCAGAATAATTATGTGCATCAGAACTCTGACTGCGAACGACTTGGTAATTTGAAATACTGACCTCTTTAGATTCCTTTCTTTCGGGCACAACTACTTTTTTTGCTCTGGTATTGCCTGGGAATACTTCTTAGCCTCTTGTTCCACTTCCCTGGGTAATGCTTTTACCCTAGGTTCAGGTATGTCGTCAAGTACTGCGGTTACTTCTAACATTCTCTTAAACCATCCGGTCCAACCAGGACCTTTGACTTTATGGCTGCTTACAATAATTGCTTCGGGACCTAATTCCTTTTTAATTAATTGTATGGCATCCTGCATTTCTGTAACAGTGTATTTTTTTATTTTCAATCAATGCTCACCGTCCGATGGCCTCAACTTCCATATTAGCCGGAATTTCGTTTAAAGAAAGTACTGCTAAATTTGGCAGGTATCTCTCAATAAACCTTCTAAAGGGGAGTCTCACCCTAGGAGAGCAAAGAATTACCGGATTTGCACCCCTCATTGTTATATCCTCCACTACGCTATTTAGTTTATCCAATAATCTTCTAGCTAACTGTGGGTCCAAAACTGGGTAAGCTCCAAACTGAGTTTGCTGAATAGATTCCTGAAGGTTTTGTTCTAATCTCGGATGTAAAGTTATTACCGATAATTTGCTATTCTCATCAACGTAACGCTGACAAATTGTTCTAGCCAGCCCTTGACGAACTGTATCTGTTAAATAATCCACATCCTTGTTTAGTCTGGCCCCATCTGCCAGGGACTCTAAAATTGTTACCATATCTCTGACCGGGACTTTTTCCTTTAAAAGATTCTGTAAAACCTTTTGAATTTCACCTAAAGAAAGCATATCGGGGATCAATTCATCCACCACTGCAGAGTTCTTTTCCTTAACCATATCAATTAATTCCTTAACTTCTTGCCTTCCCATCAATTCATGGGCATGTTGCTTTAGTACTTCGGTCAGGTGGGTAACCAGGACGGTGGAACAATCAACAACAGTAAAGCCGTTAAGTTCAACAAACTCCCTAGCTTCACCATTTACCCACCAGGCCGGTAAATTGAAGGTAGGCTCCGTGGTTGGAATACCGTTGAATTTCAAATCCTGCCCCATTGGGTCCATCGCCAGATGATGACCCGGCATTAATTCCCCACCACCTATTTGAACACCACGAATTTTGATTACATAGCTGTTATACTGAAGTTGCATATTGTCTCTAATTCTTATTGGTCTAACAAGAATTCCCATCTCTGAGGCACATTGACGTCTGACCGCCGCCAACCTCTGCAGAAGGTCCCCTCCTTGGGATTCATCGGTTAAGGATATTAAATTATACCCTATTTCAATCTCCAAGGGATCAACTTGGAAATAATTCAGCACATTTTCTGGTTCCCGCTTTTGTTGTTGGGACTGAACAGCAGCAGCCTGCTGCTGTTCTTGTTTAGCCTGTTTGTCCCTTTCTTGGCTCAAGGTTCTTGCTGTATATAGCAATAATACAGCCATGGATAAGAATAAAAAGTTAGGCATGGCTGGAATTAGTCCGATTACAAATAAAATTAACCCTGCCAGTAGAAGTACCTTTGGAAAGTTTAAAAATTGCTTTGATACATCCCGGCCAAAGGTTCCCTCCGAGGTTGCCCTGGTAACCAAAATACCCGCGGCAGTAGAAATTAATAGAGCCGGAATTGACCCACCAACCGTCACCAATGGTTAATAGAGTGAACCTTTGCAGGGCCTCACCCATGGGCATACCCATCTGAGCAACCCCGATTACGAAACCACCAAGAATATTGACTAATATTATTACGATTCCGGCAATGGCATCACCACGAACAAACTTACTGGCACCGTCCATTGCACCGAAAAAATCTGCTTCCCTCTGTAAACGCTCCCTTTTAGCCCGTGCCTCATCCTCGGTAATCAGTCCGGAATTCAAATCTGCATCTATACTCATTTGTTTACCGGGCATGGCATCTAAAGTAAAGCGTGCCGCTACTTCTGCCACCCGGCCTGAGCCGCTGGTAATAACTACAAATTGGATTACAGTAATGATAATGAAAACAATTCCACCGACTACATAATTGCCGCCCACCACAAACTGGCCAAAGGCATCAATTACCTTACCTGCTGCTCCATCCCCCAATATTAGTCTGGTGGAAGAAATGTTTAGTGACAGCCTGTAAAGGGTAGTAACCAACAGCAGTGAGGGAAAAATAGAAAATTGTAGTGGTTCGGTAGTGAACATTGTAATAAGCAGGATAACCAAACCCAAGGACATGCTGAGGATAAGAAAAAAATCCAAAGCCCCTGGGGGAGTGGAATGATGATAAGCAACACAATGCCGATAACTAATCCGGCAATGATAAGATCTGTATACTGTTTAATATTTTCTGTTAGGGATATCTGCGCCACCTACCGTTAACCTCCAACCTTTAGTGACCTGTGCCATTAATTTGCTTTAAGTCGGTAGACCATGGCTAATATTTCTGCCACTGCCTGATACATCTCTATTGGAATGGACTGTCCCACTTCCACATTAGCATACAGAAAGCGGGCCACATCAACATTTTCTATAATTGGTACACTGTTTTCCTGGGCCACTTCCCTAATATATTTAGCCATTTGCTCTGTCCCCTTGGCTACTACAATTGGTGCTTCCATGTCCGGAAGATACCTAAGGGCCACTGCAAAGCGGGTAGGGTTTGTCACAACCACCGTAGCCTCTGGAACCTCTTTGCGAACCAGATTCATCATCAACTGCCTCTGCCGGCGGCGTAGCCAGCTTTTGATTTGCGGGTCGCCTTCAGTTTGTTTGAATTCATCCTTTACTTCCTGCTTGCTCATGCGCATTTCCTTTTTAAAAGCATAGCGCTGATACATTAGATCTATCACTGCAAGACAAAAGTATACAACAGCTCCCCACATAAGAATTTTTAGGGCAATGGCTAATACCTGGCTCAAAACGGTTCTGGGGGGTGAATGATATATTGCTAAAAGGTTAGGTAATTCTCCCTTTACCCCAGCGAAAATTACCCACCCGATAATTATCACTTTTAATAAGGATTTAAATAATTCGAAAAGAGATCTCGTACTAAATATTCTTTTAAGGCCACCAACTGGGTTAATACGCTCAAATTTTGGTTTAATGGCCTCTGGAGCAAAGAGAAAACCAACCTGAGCCAAATTTATCCCAAGGGCAACCACCATAAGTACAATAAATAACGGTATAAATATGGTAAAAACATTGAGGATAAAGCTTATTAAAATTTCAGGCAGCCGACTATCCGGCTGATGAGTCATAACAAAGCTGTTGAAGTGGGTGTACAGATACATCTGAGTCTTATTGACCATGGTATCTTTGTAAAGTAACGCAAACAAACCTGTAATTAGCAGCAGGACAGCCCCGTTTAAATCAGCACTTTTAGCAACTTGACCTTTACGTCTGGCTTCCTGCAACCGCCTGGGCGTCGCCTGTTCGGTTTTTTCCTGTGAACCACCCTGTGACATCAGGCTAACCCCTTCATTAACATAAATAAATCTTTCTGTAAGGTATCGAATAACATTTTAAATATAGAAGCAAACGCCGGCATTAGAATTGCCAGACATGAAACACCTACGGCAATTTTCAAAGGAAACCCGAGCATGAATATATTCATTTGTGGTGCTGTCTTCCCAATCAATCCCATGGACAAATCCGTAATAACCAGTACTGCAATAATTGGAGCTGCTATTTGTACTGCCAGTGCAAAGGTATCTGTAAAAATCCGCAATACCAGCAAGGTAACTGGTCCATTAATACCGGCAGCAGTCAATGGAACCATTTCAAAACTACTTACCAAGGCCCGAATTAGCATGTGATGTCCATCTATATTAAGAAATACCACCAAAGTTAGAAAGTGCAAAAATTTTCCTACCAGTGTATTCATACCTCCGGTCATAGGATCCATCACCGCAGACATAGCAAAGCCGATTTGGAAATCCATCATTTGACCAGCTATTTTTACAACATTAAATACAAAGGTGCAAACAAGTCCTAGGGCTAACCCTACTCCGACCTCACTCATTACCGCCAAGAGAAAACCCCACATCCCTCCCGGAAATTCAATAGGCGCAGGCTGCACCAAAGGTGTAACCAAAACTGCCAATATAAATGAAAGCCCGGCCTTTACCAAGGGGGAACTCCTGACATGCTATATAGTGGGCAAGAAAACACAAATGAGGCCATCCTTATAAACACTAAAAAAAAGGTGGTAATTAAAGCAACATCCAGCACCTCTTTGCACTCCTAGCGGACAATATTGGGAATCTGCTCAAATAACCTGATGGTAAAATTGGTGGCAATATTCAATAGCATGATGCTGCGATAATTAGGGTAACAAAAACTGCTACCATCTTAGGCACAAAGGTAAGGGTTTGCTCCTGAATTTGAGTAGTTGCTTGTACAATACTGACCATTAGTCCAACCAACATAGCCACTCCTAGSAGGTAGGGCAAGAATTACTACCATCATTAAAGCCTCTCTGGCTATATGAAGTACAAAAGCTTGGCTCACTGACTTACCTCCCTACCTAAAGCTCTCTAAGAGAGATTTAACCACTAGGTACCACCCATCTACCATTACAAACAACAGTAGTTTAAAAGGCAAAGCACCATAACAGGAGGCAACATAAACATACCCATGGCCATTAAAGTACTGGCTACCACCATATCTATGACTAAAAAAGGCACAAAGAGAATAAAACCAATTTGAAATGCTGTCTTTAATTCACTAATGACAAAGGCCGGTACAATAATTGTCATAGGCACTTCATCAATATTATTGGGCCTGTCCACATTAGCCACACTCAAAAACAAACCCAGATCCTTCTCTCTTGTTTGTCTAACCATAAAATCCCTTAAAGGTTTAGCAGCATTCTCTGTTGCTTGCTCATAGGTCAATTGATTAGCTATATAAGGTTCAATGGCATTTTGATTAATATCCTGATATACAGGAGCCATAATAAACAATGTTAGAAAAAGAGCTAAGCCAATTAAAACCTGGTTAGGTGGGGTTTGCTGTGTACCTAACGCACTGCGCAGAAATGACAGCACCACCACAATTCTGGTAAAGGATGTCAGCATCATTAAAAAGGCAGGAACCAACGAAAGCAGTGTAAGAAAAATAAGTAATTTAACACTATCAACCACCTGCTGTGGTTCTGATGCTGTTTCAACATTAAGGTTTATATTAGGTATTGGTATAAGAGGTTCAGCCGTTACACCCGTCGGAGCTAAAAACAGGAACACTGCTGTCATCAGTACCATAATAAAAGGGCTAAATTTCTTAGTATTACACACTATCCGGATACCCACTCCCGCTTTCCCCCGTTCTAATCGGTGAAATTACAATTTATTATTTTAGCTTGCGGTTCAAAATATCCCGAAAGGAACCAAAGGTGTCTGGGCCGGGGCTCGAAAGTGGTTCAGGTAATTGTTCAAATTCTTTAAGAAGTGATATATTGTTCTCCTGAAAGGCCACCAGATAATAACGGTCTCCAATTTCCACCATGGCTAGCCCCCCTTTTTGTCCCAAAGGTAGATACTCTACCACCCTCATATGTCTCGAACCGGAGACAAACCCCTTGTTACGGGACAATCCATATTTGATGGTAAAGTAGGCCAACACCAGCACAAGGGGTAAAACAATTACCAGCCTAATAAAAAGCCAAATGGTTTCATTATCCATTACTACCCTCACGCCTTAGGTTTTTTGGAGGATCTAAAGTATTAAATCTTACTGCAAAACCGTCATTTACTACAATTATTTCACCTAGGGCTACCTTTTGTTCATTAATATAAATATTTATGGCATCCCCAGCGGACTTATCTAGGTTTATAATAGAACCTACATCTAGATTAAGTACCTCGCGAAACTTTAAAATTTTATCTCCCAGTTCTGCGCTAATGGTTATCTTTATGTCTTCCAGGTGGGCCAGGCTGGTTTTCATGGTTCTTGCCTGCTGAAGGGAATCCAGAGGAGGAAAGCTGACCTTTTTAATGGCCGCTTCCCCCTCAACATTATTTCCCAACTCACCCAGAAACATTTCTATTTCTTTCTCTGTCATCACATTTATCACCCTTACTGAGTGAGATATTCGGCAAAATATACCTGTGTATTTGACCGTCTTCCAAGTTCTTGTTAACTTCATTTTTCAATTCATTTGCTATTTTGTCAATACTATCTGGCGGTTGGACGTCAGCTAGACTTTTTGTTCTAATAGTGCGGATGATGCAGTCCTGAAGAACGACTTTTTTTTCTATTTAGTTCTTCCGGCAATTTTTTGTTTACCTTATTTTTTTCGTATTCAAGAACCGGAGTGAGTCTCATAAAGTTACTTCCACCCGGATCAGCTAGGTTAACCAGCAGGCTGCCCATGTTTAGTGATATTAACTTTTCCGGATCAGGCCCTGTTCTGGCATCAGCCTTATCTGTGCCTATAAAGTAGATATACCCCCCTAGCCCGGTACCAGCTAATACCAAAGAACATAATAGTGTAATAAGTACATTTTTAAAAGTAAATAATTTCTTTGTTTTTGCACCTGGGGTGCTGTATCCTGTGGCGATGCCGGCAACTTTACTCACCCTTTACATATAATTTGTTAGTTAATTATACTACCTTTTTAGATTTACCAGTTCTTCCAATAGACTGTCGGAAACAGTAATTACCCGGGAGTTAGCCTGGAAACCCCGCTGGGTAACCATCATATCTACCATTTCCTGGGATAAATCTACGTTGGACATTTCTAAGTAACCAGAGATAACAACATTGTCACTATTGGGAGCCCCTAATGTCGGAGTCCCCGAAGCCATGGTTTCAAGGTATCTGTTATTACCGGCCTTTGCTAGACCTTCTCTGTTGGCGAAGGTTGTAATTCCTATTTGAGCAGTGGCTGTAGTAGACCCATTCTCAAATATCTCCCCTAATTCGTTAATGGAGAGCTGATTAATAGGTGGGGTTAGGGTAATAGGAGATCCCCCATCATCCACAACTAAATAGCCATCGGAATTAACCAATTCCCCTGAGGCATTTACAAAGAAAATCCCCTCCCTTGTATAAGACAGATTACCGTTAGCATCCTGTAAAGTGAAAAATCCATCGCCTTGAATGGATAAATCAAGGGTTCTACCGGTATTCTGCAGGGGGCCCTGAATAAAGTTATTATTTATACTGGCCACCTTCATACCGGTACCTACTTGGTTCTGCCCGATGGCGGCATTGTTACTATAGTATTGGCTTAGGGAGTCCTGGAAGTTTACGCGGCCTGATTTATAACCAGTGGTGTTAACGTTAGCTATATTGTTTCCCACCACATCCATGCGGGTTTGGTGGTTTCTTAAACCTGAAATACCGGAGTATAGGGATCTTAGCATTCTTTTTCCTCCTCTTTCATATTGGCTGCCTCAATCGGTCAGCAGCCTGCAGCTTCCTTCCGGGCCGGCTGCTTATTTTATGATTACTGCACTATCTATATTGGTGAATACATGCTGCTCCATATTCTTCCCATCTATGGCTGTTACCACTGTACGATTGGTAATGCTGGTTACCAGGCTAAATCCCCATATAGCAGTAAAGAATCCCGGGAGCCTTTGGCAGCTGCCCGTTGAACAGCCTTGTTTATCTTATTAAAATCGTCCTCTGACAGGGAAACATTTCTTTCCTTCAGTCTTTTTTCGGCATGGGCCGAAAGTTTAACTTCTGATTGTCGGTTAACTTCCCGCTGAAGATACTCCTCGAATAAAACCCTTTGGGGCTGATTAACCTTCTGAACCTGATTGTGTGCCTCCTGTTGTGTCTTCACCCTCTTGGGTGCTATCTGTTTGTCCTGGGTTACTATCGGGTATACCTGATTCTTCAGTTCCACCTACCACCCCTCCTTCTTCATCCCCCTGCTGCTGTTGGTTGGTTGGCTCACTGAAGGCCCAAATGTTTTCAACTGCTGAAATCGTGCCAAGCCCATAGGGTACGTTATCCACCCATATCCTTACCCCTGCAGAATCTGCAGTTACCCTTTGTACTACGCCATTGATAATACTATCCCCTTGATTTAGGGTTACTTCGCATCCAATTAGTGATGTAGCATAACTGAATTCCTGCAGAGCATAAAGCTGTAATATATTAGTGTTTAAATTAGTTATCTGCTCTAATGTTGTAAAGGAGGACATTTGCTCAATAAATTTATTGGTATCCATTGGACTAGTGGGATCCTGATACCTAAGTTGAGCTATCATCAATTGAAGAAAAGCGTTTTTATCTAGTTCCTTAACCGGCTCCCTTTTGTTTCTATCTTCATAATAATAACTATTATTAGTTTGATTTACCTCCATTTTTTAGCTCCTTACACTACAATATTAAGTCCCTGCTCAGTATTATTAATATGAGTAGCGGAAGTTCCTTCAGACCCTTGAGCATCATTGAAAAGGCCCGCCTTATATCTTATTGGGCTTTGATATTGCCAGCGGTTGTTTTGGCCATTCCCCTGTTCCCATTGACCCGTTTGCTGTTCCATAAAGACTGCGGCCTCACTTAGACGAATATCCTGCTGGGACAATAACTGCTTTAATTGAGGAAAGGCCGATTCCAGGGCCTCCTTGGCCATACTTGTAGCTGTTATAAAATGGGCGGTCAACTCACCCTTGCTCCAGCTAAGTTTAACATTAACCTCGCCCAGCTGTTGGGGCAGCAGTTTAATATTTATAATTGTTTGGCCTGGGTTTTGCTGCAACATCATTGATTTCACCATTTCAGCAATCCGTTGGGGATACTGGTTAACCTGTACCTCTCCAGCTGCCTTTACCGGGGAAGTTGCCTCTTGTCTATAATGGTTAAATTCCAAAGGTTTGGCCTGTTCTCCTTGAACTTGTTCCCCCAGCTTTATATTCATTTCGGTATTTTGTACATTCCTTTGCATATTGGGCCTTTGTTGGGTGGGTTCTTGAACAGAAATTTCTTCTATAGAGCTAGGCTTCTGTACATTATTGACTTGATTTAACCCCTTATGCTCAGAGGATGGAAATTCATTGGATTCCAGAGGATTAATATTCCCCCCCTGATTATATGCTACGTCTTTTCTAGTCCCCTGGTTATGATTTTGATTGCCTGATATGCTGTTAGCGGGCGTACCCTGTACAGCTCCTTGGAGAATTACTTCTTCCTGGGCTAATTGAATGGGCTCGTCCAATTTCATATGGTATTCATTTTCCATATTTTGTTGTGGAGGAACTTCTTCAACTATTAGTTGGTCACTTTGATTTTCTGGCTCAGGCTGTAACTCAATAATTAAGGATTCGCCTTTCACTTCTGCTTCAACTTGTTCCTTAGGGAATATTGGCATTTTTTCCAATGGTAGCTCATCAAGCAAAAATCCATTGTTTTCATGTACAGCAAGGTTTCCTTCTCTTAAAATTTCTCCTGAAAATTCCTGCTGTTCTCCATTTAACTGGCTTGTCATCAATAACTGAAGCAGCAGCTCAAATCCTTGCCCTTGGGTGTTTGAGCCTATTTGCTTAGGCATGCTAAGCTGATTAAAATCAATCTTGTTTACCTGCACCTATTCACCTCCTTTCAATTTAACATATTTATTGTACATCCCTTAATTTTCCTCTGCTGAAGCCAATAGTTGCTAACTCATCTACTTCCTTCTGCTCCAGATAATCCTGGAGCTTTACAAAATTGTCATACTGCTTTTCTTTTAACTTTTCCAGTACCATTCTGTCCTGTCTGGCTTTAACGGTGGAGTCGATACGCAGCTGTAATATTTCTTCAGCCTCTGCAATAGTTTGCTTTGCCGCCGGATATTGGCCTGAAGCTGGTCCCGGTACATAAGCAGGTGCATCTGTTCAATGGGTCTAGGAGTTATATATGAATTATGAATTGTATTTTCAAGTTTTTCTGTAAACTCATTAAGTTGCTCCCTGCATTTTAGACATTCCTGCTGGGCTCTAACCTGTTCCTGAAGGGCTTTTTCTTCATGCTCGACCCTATTTTGTAATACTTGCTCAAGTTTAAATTGAAAATTTTTCAAGGCTACATGCCCTCCTCAACTAGTGAAACTAAGCTTCCGAGGGTATCCTCATAGCTGCTATACTCAGTAGGGGATTGTTTTAGAAAAGCCACAATTTCTTCATATTTGGCCAAGGCCCTATCTATTTTGGGATTTGAGCCGGAGGAATAAGCACCGATATTTATTAAATCCTCCGATTTAAGATAGGTCGCCAATAACTCTTTAATCATCCCAGCCCTAGACTGATGCTCATTAGAGGTTATATCCGGCATAAGTCTGCTGACACTTTGTAAAACATCCACAGCGGGGAAATGATTTCTAGAGGCCAGTGTTCTGCTCAGGACAATATGTCCGTCTAAAATCCCCCTGACAGCATCAGCTACCGGCTCATTGAGATCATCTCCATCAACCAACACTGTATAAAAAGCCGTGATAGAACCCTTATGCCCCATACCTGAACGTTCCAAAAGCTTCGGTAGAATTGCAAATACAGAGGGTGTATAACCCTTGGTGGCCGGTGGTTCTCCCACCGCCAAGCCTATCTCCCTCTGAGCCATAGCAAAACGGGTTACTGAGTCCATCATAAGTGTTACATCCAGTCCTTGGTTTCGGAAATATTCAGCAATGGCTGTGGCCACAAAGGCACCCTTCAATCTTACCAGCGCCGGTTGGTCAGAGGTAGCCGCCACCACAATGGATCGTGCCATTCCTTCCGGTCCAAGATCTTCTTCAAGAAACTCCAAAACCTCGCGGCCACGTTCGCCGATAAGGGCAATAACGTTAACATCAGCACTTCCATTCCGGGCAATCATGCCTAATAATGTACTCTTGCCTACTCCACTGCCGGAAAATATCCCAATACGTTGGCCCTTGCCACAAGTTAATAATCCATCAATGGCCCGTATTCCAGTAACAAGTACTGTCTTAATACGCCTACGTTTTAAAGGGTTAGGCGGGGGATTATCCACCTTGAATTCTTCGCCTTGATTTAAAACAGTTTTATCTTCAATAGGTCTTCCCAGTCCATCTAGAACCTTTCCCCACAGGTGCTTTCCCACCTTTATGGTAAGGGCTTTTCCACTGGGTACAACTGAACAGCCGGGATAAATACCTTTAAGTTCACCTAGGGGCATCAGCAAAGAAAATTGATCGCGAAAGCCAACAACTTCTGCCTGAACTGGTTCAGGCTCATCCTGAACCACAATTTCACACACTTCACCAATCCGGGCAATGATACCTTGCACTTCAATCATTAACCCAATTACTCTAGTTACCTTGCCTATGGGCTTTATTACCCTAGCCAGCTTCACCCGTTCCTTGTATGGATTAAGGTTTATCTCAACCTTAGTTCCATAATCATTCCTCCAGGCCATACAGAGACTTAATCATTTCACGCCAGCGAGTTTCCATGGTTGCATCTACCTGCCCCTGGTCAGTTTCAATACGGCAACCACCGGGTTGAACCTTGGCATCAGCCAGAATATTAAGCTCCACTTTGCCCGGTAATCCTTGAAGTAGCTTATTTTTGTCTTTTTCAATAATTTCCAAATCCATCTCACTGACATATATATTAACAAGGGGACGGTTCTTAACTGATTCTACAGCTTCTCGAACTATTTCCATCACTGTCCCCGGTTCCACCGACAGCTGAGCCATTACAACCCGTCGGGCAATTGCCAGAGCCAAGTCTACCACTTCCCCCTCCATTTTATCAATGGTTTGCCGATGTATTTCCCAAGCTTGTCCAAGGACTTGACGGGCCTGTTCTCTGATTTGATCAGCCTCTGCCTCTGAAGAGTCAATCCCTTCCTGCCAGCCCTGCTGTCTGGCCTGCTCCTTGATAGAATGACCTTGCAGTTCAGCTTCTTTTTGGGCCTCTTTCATAATTTGTTCTGCCTGCTTCCTTGCAGCATCCACAAGCTGCTCTGCCTCCCGGCGGGCTAGACTGATCAGTTCCTCGGGGGAAAGCTCCTCCTCTTCAGGGGGATTTTGGGGTACTGGCTGATCTATTTGTCTTAAACTTAGCAGTTGACCCTCATCCCTAACCGGGGCACTTTTTATGATCTTAAACAAGAATTGCATCCTCCCCGCCCCGGGATATCACAATTTCTCCAGCCTCTTCCAATCGCCTGATAACGTTAACTATTCTCTGCTGGGCCTCTTCCACTTCCTTAAGCCGGACAGGCCCCATGTATTCTATCTCTTCTTTCAGCATATCAGCAGCACGTTTAGACATGTTTTTGTAAATACGGTTATGTACCTCTTGGTTAGCACCCTTCATAGCCAGGGCCAGATCCTTATTGTCCACTTCACGCAGCACCTTTTGTATAGCCACATCGTGGAGTTTTACTATATCTTCAAAAATAAACATCATGCGGCGAACTTCTTCGCTTAAATTTGGGTCAGCATGTTCTAGTTGTTCAAAGATACTCTTTTCGGTAGAACGATCTACTCTGTTTAAGATATTTACCAAACACTGGACGCCACCCACCACAGTTTCTTCATGTTGGGCCACCGAGGAAAGCTTTTTCTCCAATACCTTTTCCACTTCTTTTGCTACATCGGGAGAAATTCTGTCCAGGATAGCTACTCGTCTTGCAACCTCACTCTGTATTCTGGGATCAAGCTCAGCTAATATAACAGCGGCCTGATCCGGTTTGAGGTAGGACAAAACAAATGCTATGGTCTGAGGATGTTCTTCCCTAATAAAGCTTAGGATATGTCTGGCATCGGTCTTGCGTAGGGAGCCAAAGGGTACTGACTGCATGGTAGAGCTAATCCTGTCTAGGATCTCGGAACCCTTTTGATAGCCATAGGTTTTTTCCAACAGTTCCTTAGCGTAGTTAACACCACCATTTAATATATAATCCCTAGCTTGGATTAGATAGATAAACTCTTCAACACCTGCTCCTGGATCTGATTTGGCACCTTATCCATTTCAGCAATGGCTCCAGTAATTTTCTCAACCTCATCTTCAGCAAATTCGTGTTTTAATATCCTTGAGGAAATGTCTGCCCCGAGGGATATCAGCAATATTGCAGCTTTTGCTCCCCCGTTAGTTTTTCATATTGCATATTCATCCCCCCTTATTCCCGGAGCCAAACCTTCAGTACTGAGGCAAGGTCATCAGGACGTTCCTGAGCAATATCCTTAAGTTCCTTCTGCTTATCTACCGGAGGAGGAAGTTCCCATTTAGGGGTCTGTGTTTCTGACTGCGGCTTTTCAACTTCTTCCGCCACAGATTCAGTAATCAAAGACTGTTTTTTCCTTCTTCTTCGGATAAGAATAATAATAAATAAGAGCAAAAGCAGTAACCCTAAAACTATAGCCCCAACAATTATGTATAGTTTATAAATTTCGTATTGGTTGGCCTCTTGTTCAATTTCCTGAGCCAATTCTAACTGACTCTTATCAAAGGTCAGGGCTGAAACGGTAATCTGGTCGCCTCGTTCAGTATTAAAGCCAATAGCAGCAGCAACAATACCTTCGACCTGAGTCTTGTCCAGATTTTTAACTGACTCATCAAGAACCACCGCCGTGGAAAGCCTTAAAACTTGACCAGGTGCCTGAATCACCGATTGAACTCTTGTGCCATGCTGGTAATTCCTAATGTCGTCAGTCTTGGTGTAAGAACTCTCACCATTACCAACAAGCCCCGGAATGCTTTGACCGGGCATCTGTGCGTCGGAACCAGGTACTCCCCCGTCTCCAGCACTTCCACTACCTTCTTCATTGACGCTACGCTCACTAACAATCTCACCAGGAATTACTTCTGTCAGGCTGGTCTGCTGCTGGTTGAAATCCAAATCAGCTGTAACCATGGCCACTGCCTTGTTAGGCCCTAGCACCTTGGTAAGCATTTGCTGTACTCTAGATTCCAATTCCTTTTCAAAGGACCTGCGTATCTGCTGCTGCCGCTCAACGGCACTGCTGGAAAAGTTACCAACTATCTCAGAACCCGCTGGATCCTTAAGAAATTCATTTAAGACATTGCCTTCCGTGTCAATAATATGAACGTTTTCAGCCTTTAAACCTTCCACACTGCCAATAATTAAATCATTTAGACCTTTAACCTGTTCGGGCTTCAACCTAGCATTAGGTTTGAGTTTAATTACCACCGATGCCGAGGCTGTACCTTCATCACTCAGGAACACACTTTTTTGAGGAATTACCAGGTGAACTCTGGCTTGACTAACTCCCTCAACTTTAGTAATGGTGCGCCTAAGTTCCTCTTGCAGTGCCCTCTGGTAGCTTATTTGCTGTTCAAAATCTGTTTCTCCAAATTTGCTGCGATCAAACAGTTCAAATCCGTGGCCTACCCCTGTAAGCAGGCCATCACTGGCCAATTGAATTCTGACAGCATCAACTTGATCTTTGGGAACCATAATTGTCGTTCCCTGATTGACCAGTTGGTATGGAATTTTTTCGCTTTTTAATTGTGCAACAATATCGCCGGCATCTTTCGGTTCCAAGTCCCCAAGCAGTAAGGCATAGTTGGTTCTAGTTAAAACCTGCCCCAGGTAGATTGCACCTGCCAGGATAACGGCACTGACTAGGATTATTAAGATTTTTCTATTTTGGCTTGTCTCCTGCCACCGCTGTTTTAATCGTTCCAGCAGGTCTCGATAATTCAAAAGTACCACTCCTCAGAGGAGGATTATATCTGCATACGCGATATTTCTTGATAAGCCTCTACAACTTTGTTCCTAACTTCCACTGCCAACTGCATAGTAAGCTTTGCCTCCTGCAGCGCATGGTAACCTGGTGAACATCTTGAACTTCACCCACTAAAAAATTTTCCATTACCTGTTCAGCCTTCAATTCAGTTGTGCTGATTTTTGACACAGCCGAATTCAAAATATTGGCAAAATCCGGCACCCCATTTGCAGTCTTGCTAGGACTTGCTTCTGGTATTTGCTGGGGTACAGACACAGGCATTATTATCATGATTCGACCTCCTAACCCCGTGATATTTCCAGAGCCTTAAGGGCCATCCCTTTGGCTGCATTAAGGGTGGTTACATTAGCCTCATAGGTACGGCTGGCAGTAATCATATCCATCATTTCGTTTACAATATTTACATTTGGATAAGCTACAAAGCCCTTTTCATCAGCCATAGGATTATCCGGATCATGCACCAGCCTTGGCGGTGCCGGATCTTCAAGGATTGCCTTCACCTTCACTCCATTCCCTTTAAATTCTCCTGCCATCGAAGCAGCTTGACGCAACTGCTCTGCAAATACAGGCACCCGGCGCTTATACACCGGACTAGCAGGATCATTCGGTCGACTAGCAGTATTCATATTTGCTACGTTATTGGCAATTAAGTCCAATCTAAGTCGCTCCGAAGTCATTCCGGAAGCACTTATACTAAAAGTATGAAATAAACCCACTACAATTACCTCCTGCCACCGATTACAATACCTAACACATTAAATTTGTCCATTAACCCCTGCGTTATGACATCATATTGTATTGCTGCTGCTGCCAGATTTACCATTTCCTCATCAATGTCCACATTGTTTCCGTCAAAACGCATGGTGGTTTTATCAACCTGTATTATCTCAGGTTTTACTCCATTTAGAGCACCTATATGCAGTGGATGCGTTCCTTTGAGAGTCCCACCGCCACTCATAGCTGCCTTTAATTGATCCTCAAAGCTGACCTGGGATTTTTAAAACCAGGGGTATTGATATTGGCAACATTATTGGCAATGACTCTCTGTCGCATCGCTCCTGCATCTAAGCCCTGTTTCAAAAGGTTAAACATGGGGCCGTCAAAAATATTCATCTTTCATCAGTCCCTTTAATTATTCTGAAATAAGGTCTAAAGAATCTTTTAATAATGCCGATGTATTAATGGGTATATTTTGCCAATAATATAAACATAGAGACCTTACCCTTTAATACCAATACATCTTCAACAATCTTCTACAAAATCCTTCTAACTTTGATGATCTGCTTACAATATTTCAAATTTTTTACATTCATTTAATAATGTCCTTTACTCCAATAGTAAAGACGTATTTTGGGTTACGTTTGTTCATTAATTCGACAATAATTATGATTATTTGAAAATTATTGTCGTTACAAACCGTATTTTGTTATTATTTTACATGTCTGCGGGCAAAATGTCCATCGAAGCGCATAATGCTTAAGTCTCTTTCTTGGTAGGACTAAAGTCCCATTTTGTTGTCATTTATTAAACTTCTGTACTAGCTTCTTGAGGGAACTAACAATGCACATTGTGATATTATTGTCGAATGATGGTTGAATAGGCAAATTAATGACTCTACTATAAAACTCCTCCGCCCTGGGACAARGGGACCTTCGATAGTACAAACGTCAGGGTGTCCTTGCCATAAATATATGGGGTGTAGATATATAGGGTAATACTGCACATCAGCCTGAATACCCATACCCCTAAGTTCTTCTATAATCTCCCTACGATGACTGATTAATTTTCTTCCCTCAAGTACAACTGGGAAGGAATACCAAGCGCTAGTGCTAATCTCATTAGGATTTAAAAATGTTATACCTTCAATCTCAGCCAGTTCTCTGAAATATATTTCTGCTGTTTCTTCCCTGCCTGTTTGCATTTGCTCCAACTTTGGAAGCTGTCTTAATCCAATTTCTGCCTGCATGCTGGTCAGACGATAATTATATCCTATTTCCTGAGCCTCATAGTACCAAGGCCCTTCCTCCTTAACCAACTCATCTCGGTCATACATCATACCCTCATCCCTAAACAAGCATAGCCAGCGATAGTATTCCAGTGAGTCAGTAACAACCATTCCGCCTAACTCAGTGTAAAGGCTCTGCTCAAAGGAAAAATCAAAAATTGTTAGCGGGCTTATGGTACCTATCTTTCTACCCTTCCAAACGGCTCCCAAGGCTTGTGAGGCATTTTCAATGAGGACTACCTCTCTCCCTCCCAATACCTGATTTAAACTATCAATATCGCAAGGAATTCCTGTGTAGTGTGTGGCAATAACTGCTTTGGTATTTGAAGATAGACGCATTTTCACAGCCTTTGGATCAAGGCAACCAGTCAAGGGATCTATATCTGTATAGATGGGTACACCATCCAAATACCTAATTGCATGGGCTGTTTCAGGATGAGCTAGGGGGATAGGATAACCTCGTCCTTATGGCTTATTCCTGCTGCATATAGGGCTGCGTGAAGAGCTGCTGTTCCAGTAGCACAGGAGACCGCATAGCTTGCACCTAATTGTTTTGCAAAGTTTTCTTCAAACTCTTTTATTTTGAAATTGATTTTCTTCATTGAGATACTCCTTATAGATAAACGATATAAACAGTTTTTTACATTATAAAACAAAAACCAGCAATTATTGTCTGGTTTTTATTAATTATTTATTACATTTTCATAATTAAGCAAACTTATCAACCATAAAACCAAGCATTTCCTTAAAATAAGCAACCATATCCAATACCTTTTCCGGTGGAATCTCCCGGACCACAGTATCATCCTTTGGATTAATAATTTTAACAATATACTCTCCGCTCTTTTCATGTAGTTGAAAGCGCAGCTCAGTATTATAGGTTTCCATTGTTTTATTCATTTTATCAACAGCACTTTTTGCCTGATCATAATTTGCTTTCGGAAAAGATTCTTCACCTGCAAGTTCAGAACCTCTAACCCCTTCTCCTGGAAAAACAGCTGGTTCTGATTGCCGAGAGCTGATTTGAGAATAACTTGGCTGAATGTTGTTAATTGGCCCTACTCCTGCCATACTATCACCCCCTTTTAACTTCTGCCTTAACCAATTTTTATTTTTTCAAATCCACAAAATAGCCAAAGCTTGATTGTTTGCTTGGGTAATAGGCATTTCTTAAATTGTTATTGGCCTTAATATCAGTTATCTTTTGTTTAAGTGCCAAATATTCCCCTTTAAAGAGTTTGTTATTTTTTTCATCAACCAAAATAATTTGCCCTAATATCTTTTTACATTCGGCTTTCTTCGATTCGATTCTGACATTATTTAATTTTATATTGCTTGGGTTCCCCTGATAAAGATCATTTATTAGGTTATTTATTTCATCAACTTTCCTCATTAATACTTGCCTTTCTGAAAGTAAATCCTCTAATTGACTTATATCTTGGTTTTTAATTGCTTCTTCATGTTTTTGAGTATTATTAAGGATCAAAAATAAAGTTGATTTCTTCTCTTCATAAAATGAAATTAATCTTGGCATTTCGTTATCCAACTGACTCACCTGTTTTAACCGCCCGGGAAGCCTTTCCCCACGCGTCCTTTATTTCCTCAACATAACCTATAACCTCTTGAATGATTTCCGTGTTTTTTTCAATATTTGCTTCCTTCAACCTTCGATTCATATAATCATACATAAGCAACAAACTTTTTCCGACGTCAAGTTCTGTGTTCAAAGTACTCATTAGATGCACTAATATATCCTGAGCGTGAATCAATGAGTTATGAGTATTCTGGGTATCTTTTCTTTCAATAGCATAGATAGCCAGTTTTAAGTCTTTCAATAATCGATTATAAAGTAGGTTAACCAATTCTTCCGGCCCAGCACTCAAAACAGAATTTTGCTGGTAACTTTCATAGGGGTGTTTTGACATTTGTTTTTTTCCTCCAAGTAATAATTCCAAGTACATGTTTCCCTGGAACAATAACAGGACTTCATACAGATTATCGGGTAATTTACTGTTAAACTTAAGCCATATATGATAAATTAAAAACTATTAAGGTTGGTTATCTTAACATTGAGGAGAGAAGTCTACCATGAAAAACAGTAAAACAAATGCTTGTATTACTTTTGAACAAGGACTACCTGGCTATGAAAACTTAAAATATTTTTCCTTAGATCAACCCTATAAAGAATATCCATTTTTCAGTCTGGATTCTTTAGATCACAAAGATATTTCTTTTATTATTATTAATCCCTTTCAATTTAATAAAAAATATGAATTTAATTTACCCGCTTTGCAAAGGAGTATTTAGATTTCCAAGACTTATCCCATTTAGCAGTTTTTACTATTGTAAACTGTCACAACGGCTTAAATAATGCTACTATCAATCTGAAGGCCCCTATTGTAATAAACAGTGAAAATAAAAAGGGTATCCAGATAGTGTTAGAAGGTCAATTTAACATTAAAGAACCGCTACAAAATTTCCTGCGGACGGAGGTATAGGGATGCTGGTACTTTCACGAAAAAAGAACGAATCCATTCATATAGCAGGAAATATTAAGGTAACAGTTCTGGACGTATCCGGAGATATCATTAAGCTTGGTATAGATGCACCAAAAAATATAGAAATCTACCGAAGCGAAGTATTTCAAGCTATTCAAGCTGAAAATCAACAAGCAGCTTCATCTAAAACTGACATTAACCAGCTTTCAAAATTGTTGTCAACAATTACCGAGGACCTTAAAAAAAGCAATACTTAACCAGTTCCTTTTGCAGACATTTTAGTACATAACGTTAATAGAATAGATATGTTGAAAGAGATACAATTGGGTTTTAATAATCCCGAACAGCGACATTCGAGGCAGTGGAAACAGCGCTTCGCGAGGCTGAGGATGCGAAAATGGGTGAGCGGACAGGACGTCCGCGAAAGCCTGAGGTAAACACGATGTTTACTCGAAGGCGGCCCATTTTCGCCCGAAGCRARGGATTAGCGCTGTCCACTGCGGAGATAGGAGTCGTGAGGGATTATTAAAACCCGAAGGTAGTTTCTGGACATTCTGCCCACCTTTGGTGGGTTAAATTTTTGCTTTTGATATCACCTTCAAGGTATACATGAATAAAATACCAATAGCAATAAATGGTAACATGTCGAGGTGATGAAATGGGTTTAGAGAGGAATTTATCAATGCCGTTTTACCCGATGCTGTTAGTATTCAAACGAAAACCGGATTGCCTGCAGCCATTATGGTGGCCCAGTGTATTTTAGAAACAGGCTTTGGTCAATTTGTTACAGTCGATAGAATAACGGGACAGTTTTCTTTCAATTTGTTTAACATTAAAGGGATAGGATCTGCAGGTACTGTTTTATCCACAACCTTTGAGTATTTCGGAAGTAGGTATATTGAGGTTGATGCGTATTTTCGGGCCTATCATTCCTATGAAGAATCCTTTGCCGATTATGGGGTGTTTATTTTAGAAAATAAAAGATATGCACCTGCGGTGGCTGCCGCGAATAATCCAGTTGAGTATGCCCGGCAGCTCCAGGCCTGTGGATATGCTACAGACCCTCAGTACGCAAACTCCCTGATTAACCTAACTAAGAACTGGAATTTGATTGAAAGGGTCAATGAAATTTTTAAGGAGCAGGAGGAATTGGCAATGACAAATTCACAGATACCTTCCGATTGGGCAGTAGCTAGTATAGAAAAAGCTAAAGCAACAGGCGTTATGGTGGGGGATGGGTATGATTGGAATCCCCATAAGCCGGTTACCAGGGAGATGCTGGCTGTAATCTTGGATAGATTAGGATTTCTGGATATGATCAATACAAATGCCGATAAAGAAATTAGCAAGCTTTATGAAGAAAAATTAGTAGATAAGAAATATAAGAGCAATATTGCAGTGCGTTGGGGGGAAATAGCCGAGTTAATAAATAAAATTAGATAAGATAAACAGATATGTATTAGAGGATCTAAACTAAGGTAAAAGCTACCTTGGTTTTTTGCCATTAATGAAGAAACTATTAAAAAACTTATGAGGATGGAATCAATGAATAAAGAAAATCCAATAAAAAGAGAAGGGTTTGCCACCAGTTTAGGAGTAATTGCTGCCACCTTGGGTTCTGCTGTGGGATTAGGAAATATATGGAAATTTCCTTATATGACCGGGGAAAACGGTGGTGCCGCCTTTATCTTACTTTATCTGGGGGCCACCTTATTGGTAGGATTGCCCATAATGATTTCTGAATTTATCATTGGACGCAGGGCCCAGAAGGCTGCGGTGGGTGCCTATAGAAAACTGGCCCCGGACAAACCTTGGTTTTTAACTGGTCTGGCAGGGGTTCTGGCAGCCATTTTAATTATGTCCTTTTACACCAATGTGGCTGGCTGGGTATTTGCCTATGCCTTTAAAGCTGCCACTGGAGGAATAGCAATAAATAGCCCCGAGTCAGCTAAGGAGGTTTTTGATAGCCTGGCGGGTGGAGTTTGGGAGCCACTTGTTTGGCAGTGGATAACCTTAGTATTAACTGGGACGGTCATACTGGCTGGGGTTAGGGGCGGCATCGAAAGGATGACCAAAACCCTGCTGCCAATTTTATTTGTGCTATTAATAGCCTGTGATATCAGGGCATTAACACTCCCGGGGGCAGCCCAGGGGTTAGAGTTCTTGTTTAAGCCTGACTTTAGTAAAATAACAGAGCTTACCGTGTTATTGGCCTTGGTTTGGCATTTTTCAAGCTTTCAGTAGGTGTTGGGACCATGACTACCTATGGTAGCTATATTGGTCAAGGGGAAAGCCTACCAGGCACTGCATTGAAAGTTATGTTCTCAGATATACTGGTTTCAATTATGGCTGGACTTGCTATTTTTCCGGCAGTGTTTGCCTTTGGGTTTGCACCTGAGTCCGGGCCGCCCCTGTTGTTTTTTACAATTCCCATGGTATTTAACGCCATGCCCCTGGTCAATTCTTTCTAGCTGTTTTCTTTATTCTTACATCCATCGCCGCCACAGGTGCTATGATATCCCTATTGGAGGTTCCCGTTGCCTATCTTCATGAGGAACTTCGCTTTAGCAGAAGGATAGCTACTATAATTAGTGTATTGGTTATCGCTGCCCTGGGCAGCACAGCCACCTTGTCGGGAAGTGCTTTGGCTGAATTCACTATTCTCGGGCGAAATATGTTTGACCTGCAGGATTTCTTATCTTCTAATGTTTTGATGCCAATTGGTGGTATTTTTATCGCCCTATTTGCCGGGTGGAAGCTAGGTTCCAGGGTTATTTTTGATGAAGCTACCAACCAGGGTACATTAAATAACAATTCCTTTCTTGCAGTATATACCTTCATTGTTAGATATGTCGCACCGGTGGCTATTGTCGTAGTGCTCTTATATGGACTTGGGATTATAAAGGCTTGAAGTCCTTGAAGAATTAATTATACTCTGTTATTCTTTTGAATAGTAAGAGAATGAAAGAGTGATAGTTATGGCTAAGGTATTGAGGTGGCCTCCCAGTATGGAGAATTATATTAAAAATAAAGAACCAAGGAGAGGACTCCTTGGTTTTCTTTCGAAGATTTTTTTTCGACTCAAGTTCGGTGGGAAAGGGGTCAGATGGAGAAAAAAAGGTGGCTTGGGAACTGTTTACCAGGCTAAGTGATCATTGGCTGGTCATAAATGACCTTAAAATTACTAGGGGAAATGTTAAAAGCCAAGTGGATCATCTACTTTTAGGTCCGCCAGGTATTTTTAGCCTGGAAACGAAAAATTGGAATACAGCAGCCTGTGATTGTCAAGGTGAATGGCTAAGATTTCAACATGGGATGTGGATTCCCCAAAAGAGTCCGGCAGTTCAATGTAAAAAACAGATATTCTCATTGGAACAAATACTAAAGGAAGAGGATGAAGCTGTTTTAGTTTATGGAATAATAGTGTTTGCATCTGCAGGCAAATTTGATTTTTCAGAGGCCAGGCTGCCAGAGAATGTTATGGTTTATGGCTTACCAGGCCTAATAGAGTATCTTAACAGGTTGGAAAAGACAAGGCATCAATATAATCAAAGGCAGATTGAAAGGCTGGCCGGGCATATCTATAAAGGCTTTTGTTAATTTAAAAAAGTTATTACTCAGATAACTCTAACCATTCTTCCAAGAACTTTTCATGTTTAAGCTTTGCATTATTTAAATCTTCACTAATTTTTAAGCAGGCGGTATAATCCTGTGCAATTTCAGGTTTTTCTAGATCCTTCTCTAAGTCCACAATAACTTTTTCTGACTCAGCTATTAGATATTCCAATTCCTCAATTCTCTTTTGACGTTTTCTTTCTAAACGTTGAGCTTCTTTATTTTGAAGAAAACTCTGCTTATTTAATTGAGGCTTTTCTTGCACTTCTTTAACAGTAGGGTTAATTGGTTGTTGAGGCTTCTTTTCTAAGTAATAGTCATAGTCGCCGGGAAAATTGACAATCCCTAAAGGGGTCAATTCCATGATTCTGGTGGCCATCTTATTAAGAAAATACCTATCATGGGATACAAAAATTAGGGTACCTGGATAGTCCATAAGGGCACTTTCCAGTATTTCTCGGCTTAATATATCTAAATGGTTAGTAGGCTCGTCCATGATCAATAAATTGGCCCTTTGGAGCATTAGTTTACAAAGGGATAGGCGTGCTTTTTCCCCACCACTAAGATTTTTTACCCTTTTATATACATCTTCTCCTCGAAAAAGGAAGTTACCTAGAACTGTTCGGATATCCCTTTCATCTACTAATTTGTGTTCATCCCAAAGCTCATCTAAAACAGTTTTAGTGGGATTTAATTTTTCCTGTTCCTGGGCGTAATAGCCTATGCTAAGGTTAGCACCTTTACGAATAACTCCCGACAAAGGCTCCAATTCACCGATGATTGTTTTTAATAGGGTTGATTTGCCAGTACCATTGGGACCAAGGAGAGCAACACTCTCGCCACGCTCTACTGTAAAATTAATTTGGTCGGCTAATATTAACCCTGGATAACCTATACTGAGGTTGTCTGCCCGAAGTACATCCTTGCCGCTTTGTCGGTCCACCTGGAATGAAAAATAAATATGTTTTTGCTTGGCTGCCGGTGCTTCTACCGGTTCTATTTTTTCCAGGGCTTTCAAGCGACTCTTGGCCCTGTTAGTAGTAGATGCCCTAGCCATATTACGCTGTATAAAATCCTTGGTTCGGGCAATGACCTCCAGTTGTTGCTCATACTGCTTTAACTGACTTTCCTGCTGTTGAGCTTTAACATCTATAAAGCCTGAGTAATTTGTCTTGTAAGTATTTGCTTGTCCATATTCAATCTCTACAATCTTTGTAACCACTGCATCAAGGAAATACCTGTCGTGGGATACAACCAGCACAGCACCCTGGTAAGACTGTAGGAATTGTTCCAGCCAGGCCAAGGTTTTAAGATCAAGATAATTGGTAGGCTCATCTAAAATTAGTAGGTGGGGCTTTATTAGAAGATTCTTAGCCAAAGCTAGTCTGGTCTTTTGTCCGCCACTTAATTTTTCAATGGGTGAATGATTGTCAATATCTGGAAATTCTAAGCCCTGTAGTACACCCCTTATTAAGGAACGGAAGCTGTAGCCACCTGCGTCTCTAAAGTTATCCAGAAGAACTGAGTACTGGTTCAAAGTACGTTGATGCCTATCAGGATATTTCTTTATGTCTGGGTTACCCATTAACTCTTCTAGATATCTTAGCTGTTGTTCTTGCTCCACTAAGTCTGCAAAGACAGATAACATTTCTTCATAAATTGTTTTCTTAGATTCTAATCCTGTATCCTGGGCCAAATATCCTATGTTTAAGCCGGTAGCAAGGAACAGGTCACCAGAATCAAAGCTAAGCTGACCAGTAATAATTTTTAGTAAAGTGGATTTACCCGCACCGTTAACTCCTACCAACCCGACCTTCTCATTTGTCTGAACAGTCAAATTTACATTGTTTAATATTTGATTGCCGTTAAAGTACTTATTAATATTGTTAGCTTGTAGTAAAATCATAATAAACTCCTCCAGTATACCAGTTTACCCCATAAGGGGGTATGATACAAGAGTGGGGCTATTGATAGGAGTAGGTAATAAATATGTGCCATTCAAATAAACATTTTATCAGGGCATTACTGTCCCTATTTATTAGTTCCTTTGCTACATTTGCAGATATATATGCTGCCCAGCCGTTGCTGCCAACCTTTACCGGGCATTTTGGGGTTTCTCCTACTGTGTCCAGCTATCGGTTTCCCTGGTGGTGTTGGCCATGGCTATATCGTTATTCTTCTATGGACCCCTTTCAGATGCCCTGGGGCGAAAAAATCTGATGACCTTTGCCCTAGTTACCGCTGCAATTCCAACTATGGCAGCGGGCTTTGCCCAGGACTTTAATTTTATTCTTTTAATGAGGTTTTGCCAGGGACTATTGCTGGGCGGCCTTCAATCAGTGGCCATGGCTATATAGCAGAGGAAATTGATAAAAATCGTTTAACCCTGGCAATGGGCTTGTACATAAGTGGCAATTCCCTGGGTGGAATGACAGGTAGGATAGTAAGTGGTTCTATAGCCTACCATTTTCCTGGCAGGAGGTCTTTTGGGTCTTTGGTGTTTCAAATCTCGTGGCTGGTATTCTATTGTTTATACTGTTGCCAAAATCCCAAACTTCACGGCCCATCCCTTTTCCCTGGTAGGGGTGTCACCGATATGATGGCACATCTTAAAAATAAAACATTAAGGTGTAGTTATCTGGTTGGATTTTTCTTAATGTTCAGTTTTGTTGGAGTGTACAACTATGTGGGCTTCTTGCTGGCTGCTCCACCCTACTTACTTTCCACCAAAGCCCTAGGGTTAATTTTCTTAACCTATTTGGCAGGGACCATTAGCTCAACCCTGTCTGGTGCAGCGGCAAGTCGTTTAGGAAACCCATTGACCATTGGTGTCAGCGTAATAATTTCTATCCTGGGATTATTGCTTACCTTTAGTGATGATATCTTTATTTTTATTATCGGTTTAACTCTTTTTTGTTTTGGTTTTTTTGCCGGCCATTCTGCGGCCAGCTCCTGGGTCAGCATTAACGCCAAGGGAGCAAGGTGTGGGGCATCGGGGCTGTATTTAATAGCTTATTACCTTGGAGGCGGGTTAGGTGGGACAATGCTTGGACCCTATGGGTAAAATGGCAGTGGTCGGGAGTGATAGTGGGTACTATAGGCTGCTTAGTTTTTGCCATGTTAATTGCGATTTATTTAAACAGTTTAGCAAAGTTAAGGATTGACAAAATAAATATAGAATCATCTGGCTAAAGTCGTAAAATTGGCAAAATTCTATAAACTTAACGGTGGAAATATTGCCGCAATAAAATTACAATATAAGGGGGAAATATATAAGCATGAAACAGAACTTATGGACCAAAGACTTTATACTCATTTGTCTGGCAAATCTAATGATATTTACGAGTTTTTACTTCCTTTTGCCTACATTGCCGATTTTTGTTACAGATGTATTAAAGGGTGATGAGAGTAATGTCGGTTACATAATTGGTGTACTCTCCTTGACGGCAGTCCTGGTTCGTCCATTATCCGGCTTTGCCCTGGATGTCATTGGACGCAGAAAAGTATTACTTTTGGCACTGATTGCATTTTCCTGGCCATGGGAGGATATTATTTTGTCACAAGCCTAACCCTCTTATTTGTTCTCAGGGTAGTCCATGGCTTTACCTGGGGTTTTACCACCACCGGTGCCGGAACAGTTGCCTCAGATATTGTACCTGCTGCCCGAAGAGGTGAGGGGATGGGTTATTATGGCCTATCAAATACCTTGGCCATGGCAGCCGGCCCAGCCCTGGGCATAATAATTCTAAACCATGCAGGCTTTGATTCATTATTCATTGCTGGCTTTGTAGTGGCGTTGATAGGCTTGCTAGCCCTTTTTGGGATATCCTTTCATCAGGATATAAAAATAGAGGTTAAGGGGAAACTAAGCCTTGACAGCTTCTTTGAGTCAAAGGTATATTCACTTTCCATCCTTATGTTTTTTACAGCCCTGGTATATGGAGGAATTGTATCCTTCATTACATTATACGGAAATAAAATTGGTGTAGGTAATCCCGGTATTTATTTTCTGATTTATGCTTTAACCCTTCTTATTATACGACCTTGGGCAGGAAAAGAATTTGACAAGAATGGACCTATTAAAATAATGGCCCTTGCTTTATTGCCATAGCTGTTGCCTTTGTACTTCTGTTTCTGGCTAAAGGGGAAATTTTATTTATTGCCTCTGCCATAGCCATGGGAGTGGGATTTGGTATTATTCACCCTACAGCTATGGCCATGGCCATAAATAAAGTCCAACCCTTTCGTCGGGGTGCTGCCAATGGCACAATCTTTAGCGCCTTTGATCTAGGCATCGGCTTAGGTTCCATACTCTTGGGAATCCTGTCTAAAGAAGTTGGCTTGGCCTTTATGTATCTAACCTGTGCCTTTGTTATACTCATACCAATGCTTTTATTTTATTTAAAGGATGCGAAGGAATATCAAAGGGTGCAAAACAAGCCAAACAATTAACTTAATTTAAAATAGTTAAAAACCAAAAACTACATATATTAAATGAGCCAGCATAAGTATTATCGATAATACTTTTAAACTGGAGGGGATTGTATGGGCACCGCCCTAGCGGTAGCTCCTAAAAAGGAGTGGTATAACAGCATAAGTCAAAGGAATTCCCGAAGAAATTTCAAAGAACAGGCCTTAGATGAAAGTGCAGTTGAAAAACTAGTAGGCCTATGCCAGGACTTTAAATTTCCAGAGGCTAGGGCAGAACTGGTATTAAGATCTTCCAGTGATATATATAAGGGCGCCATGGGTTCTTACGGTAAAATTAAAGGAGCGCCTGCCTATATGGCCTTTATTGCAAACACCAGTTTTCCCCATCACTTAGAAAGATTAGGATATCTAGGTGAAGGGCTGATCTTAGAGGCTACTAATCTAGGATTATCAACCTGTTGGGTAGGAGGTTTTTTCAGACCTGAGACGGTGGCCAATGCTTTGAGTATAGGGCCAAATGAAAGGGTTATGGCTGTAACACCGGTAGGCTATACCAAAAAAAATTATTCCTTAGAAGAAAGACTAATGTCCGGGATGGCTAAGAGTAAAAAAAGATTGCCTATAGCAGAATTGGTTTCTGGTTTGCCCCAGGACGAATGGCCCCGCTGGGTTAAGCTTGCGGTGGAAGCGGCAAGGCTAGCCCCTTCGGCGGTAAACAGGCAGCCTTGGAGATTCCATATTGGTAATCAACAAATTATAGTAATGCTAGATTCAATAGTAGAGACCTACAATATTCCTAAAAGATTGGATTGTGGCATAGCTATGCTGCATATTGAATTGGGTGCTTTGGCGTGTGGTGTTCGTGGAGATTGGCAGTTTTTAAATGAAGAGGGAGTAGCGGTCTTTACAGCAGAAAAATAGAGCCCTTGGCAGGAGAGGGGCTCTATAAACCGTAGGGATTATATGCTAATTTTAGTTAATTGCACATTCTGGAGAGTTTGGGTTAATGGAACATTTGACTTTTCTATAGGCTTTTACTACCGGAGCCACCACAAAATATACAAACATCATGGTCATAGGATTAACAATGGCTAAATATCTCATTGACGAACCCCCTTTTAATCTTCTAAAAGAATGATACTATTTAGAAAATTAAAATAACGTCACTGTCATGACATTTAAATGTCTGCTTAATGACCATTATATTACACAATGTGTAAACAATCTCAAACCAAATTTAAATGTTAATACCATAGAATACCATATACACAGTGGAATGAAATTGTGAATAAATAATCAAATCATATTATTAATGGTAAATATGATTTTGCTTTGTGCACGTCTGTACAAAGTTTTTTATTTTTCTATACCAAGCTGTTTAAATAATTCTTCATAGAGTTCTTTATAATAAGTATTGTTTTGGTGAATTTGCTCCAATTCCATTATTCCCTTCAGTCCATACATATGAATTAATCCCTTAAGGTTTGCTTCACCTTCATTGCCGGGGATGGTTTGTAGAATCGTTGAGCCTTGATAAACATAAGTTTTTAAGCAGCAGATGGGTTTCCAGTTATGTTTTAACCCCATATAATATCGGTAGCCAAGCAGCAAACAGTCATTCTCGAAGCCTTGGGGACCCTTCAAAAAACTGGTATTGTATCCTCCCACAGCCTTTAGGGCCTCTGCCCTGTGAACCACAGGATATGCAAAACCTTCTAGTTCTTTTTCAATGGATAAACTGGAGAGAAATTCATTCATGCCGTTCAAGTCATTGGTAGGAATATTCTCCAGGATCAATCTATCTGATTCCTGAGGATATCGTTCTCCCCGGTAATTAATGATTCCTGGGCAAACCATGGGTTGGTCTTGATGGGTGTTTAAAAAATTAATCATCTCATCCAGCCAATGGGAGGGGAAGATCATATCCTGGGCTATTTCTGAAATATACTTAATATCAGGCAGGTATTTCCAAAGGTAATTGAGACAGGTTCCCCGGGCTAGAGCTAAACTAACCATTGAGCCTTTCCCCAATATGTGAAAACGAAGTTTGAACTGGCGTAGGTACTTGGTAAGCTCTGCGTTTGTTAATTTGCCCTGATTAAAGAGTACTATCAGTGAATCTGGATAATACTTGGCAAGGCTGGAGAAACAGGAATTAGCTAATGAAAGATCATGCTTATCCTTTATAAACAAAGGCATAGTGTGGACTATTATATCACCTCCATTGGTACTGGCAGTAGGGGGAGGTTTTATTTCATCTGAGGTATGTTTCTCCTCCTCTTCCAGCCAGGGAAGTAGATTAGGGTTTTCATCTAATATTGATGAGTATTGTTCAAGAATACCATAACGACCCTCAGGGTCCAAGGTCATGTACCGATTATACTTCTCCTGGCGATCCTCCTGCTTCATCCAGCCAAGATGCTTTATCCTTAATTCACTGGCTGCTCCACTTAATTTTGAAATATTTATTGGGAAACGCCCGCAATGCTGGGGTGTTTCCTTCCATTTATATGGGAACCCCTTTTTATATCTCACCATGAATGGGCGGTATTGACGGTGGGCCTGCCAATATTTATCCTCCCTATAATGCAGCTCATCCCACATATCGTATAATCGAAAATACAATACATCAACATCTTTGCGGCTGGCCAGGATAGGCAATTCTTCGAGGGCCTTATCTTCAAAAATCTCGTCCCCATCCAGGATTAATATCCAATCTGGGTCGGTATTAGCTGCTAAACGCCAGAGCTGTTTTCTTAACACTACCTCATTATCAAAGGCTGGTTCTGGATTTGATACAATGGTCAAGGGAATGCCATTAAGGATACTTTGACATAACTCACAGGTATTATCATCGCTGGCATCATCTAGAATGATTGCTTGTGTAATATAACGGGCAGCATGTTTCAAAACCTTTTCAAGATACCTAGCCGCTTCATTTTTAACCAGCATGGCCAGGGTGATCTTGTTTGAGGGTATAATGCTGTTCATAGCTCCTTTATCTAATTGATCATCACCTTTTAAATAGGGATAGAGCCTTTCTTTATATTTCTCGACACCTGCTAATTCAGATTCTCGATAGATATGGTATGGTTCATAATGGGTATCTGCGTATAGTTCTAAACCCAGGGCAACTGCTCTGATACAAAAATGGCGGTCTTCACCCACAAAGCTCAAGTTGTATATTTCAGAAAAAGAGGCACCCTTTGCAAGGGCATTTCTGCTCATTAAAGTACAGGCACCTAAGCCACCAACCTTATAGGTGCCTGGCCGGGCAAGCATTTCGAAAAATTCCTTCTTACGCCTGATTATTTCGCCTGCAGCTATTTTTCATTTCTTGTTGAATGAAACATTCTATATGAATCAGACAGCCAAACCTGAGGCTGTGGAGGTAAATCAGGCTCCCACTTGGTCCAAAATACTTCACTGACAATATCTTTACTTAACCCTACTAAATGAACCAGGGTTTTGGGATGTAAGATTAAATCTGAGTCAACCATAAAGACATAGTCAAAATTTTTCTCTGAGGCCAGCTTTAATAAGTTGTCTTTGTAAGCAGCTACCTTCCAAATGAGATGTTCTTGCCAATGATGGGTTGTTTCATCGCAATGATAAAAATCATCTGCATTTGCAGGAATTATGTCAATATTATCTTTATTTAAGGCAAACTGCTTCAGAAGTTCTTTACTTTCAAGGTCATTGTTATCATCTACGAAGGCATAACTAACAGATAAATTAGTTTTATCCAATATGTCTAAGGACCATAAAAATTCCTTTAGTATGGCAGAAGGTTTTCTAACTGGCCCGGCAATTAATACACTTAACACGCCACACATTCCTTCCTAACAAATATTTTGTTTATTGGGACAGATCCACACCTAAGTTAAAGAGAGAAGAGATTTTTTTAATTTTATAGTCGGTAGATATGGAAGCGGGGAACTTTTTAATAACTTCCGCACAGTTTTTAGTATAATTCCTAGCTGCATCCCCGCCAGCTTCATAAAATCTGTTTCCAGGGGCTGCTGAATCAACAGCTCGAGGGAGTATTTAATAAACCCTTGCCTTATGACAGGTCTACCTAACTGATTAAAAACATCCGCAAGGATAAAACAACAGCTAAAATCCAGGGGTTTAATTTTCTCGATAAGTATTTCTACAGCTTTATTAGAGTCATATTTTTTTTCTAATAGACGGTAGTAGGGAGGGGCAATGGATAAGAGACCTTGTCTTTTTTCTAAAAACTGTTCTAACAGCAATTCAGCTTCCTTATTTTGCCCCATTTTTTCAAGGCAAACTGCCAGGACTGCAGCTGTACGGAATGTGCCAATCCCCTTTGGAAAGGTATATTTATGCCAGGGGGGATCACCCGTGGCTAATGTTGTTTGCCATATTTTACAAGCTTTTTCCAGGTTGTTTTGCTGATATTCCAGCATTCCATAGAGATACCACAGACTTGCGAAGTCAGGAAATAGCTGCAATCCCCTCTTTACCATTTCCACTCCTTGATAATATTGCTCTTGTTCTAAGTAACAGATGGCTGTTTTAAAATATAGGTCGGATAGCATTCCGTCGTCGCAGTGTTGTCGGAGGGCCTCGCAATAGTAGGAAGAAGCATCTTTGTATTGTGCTTGTTGAAAAAATTCTGTACCCATAGCATACAGGGTATAGGGGTCGTTATTTTTTACTACCTCCTGCTGCAAAATTTGCGTATTTCGAATATTTTTCTTTTTGAGTATTGGCCTGGTTAAATATCCCCAGTGGTCAATATGGATTTCTGTAGGGACAATGCTGGCTGAACCGGCAGCTCCAATAATAGATTGGGAAATATTTTCGTGAATGGCTCCGGCAAATTGATATTCAGGTTGATTTCTAAATAATCGACATACGGCGTCTACCACATAATCATCGGGATCTACAGTGCCAAAATAATTAATTAGCTTAAGATAAAAGCCTTGGGTATCGCCAGCTTTGTTAATGATATCCCGAATTTGTTTATGTTCTTCAAGGCGCAGGGTTTCATCAGCATCCAGGATTAATACCCATTCACTCCTGGCCATTGCCAGGGAAAAATTTCTCGCCTCTGCAAAATTTCCTGACCAGTCGAAGTTATAGACCCTTGCCCCAAGTTTGCGGGCAAGGGTAGCTGTATGATCCTGGGAACCTGTATCAACCACAATGATCTCGTCTGCCACTCCCTTGGCGCTCTTTATGCACCGGGCAATATTTTTTTGTTCGTTTTTGACTATCAAGCATAGGCTTAGGTCTGCCCTTTTTTCAGGAATATCACTTTGTTTTAATAGCTCAAGAATACGATTGATTGACCTTTCGGCTTTAAAGGAGCCGACCCCCTCCTCTGAAACATAGCTTCCGGGAGCTTCACCGAGCTTAAGGCATTCCCGAAAGGTTTGAAGTGAATTTATAAAATCCTTTTTATGATAGTAAATAGATGCCTTGAGAAACAATAAATCTGTGTAGTCCGGATATAAATGCAAGTATTCATTTGTTACCTCTAGGGCACTTTGGTAATCCTCCAGCAGTATTAAACACTGTATTTTTTTCTTGCCTAACAGATGACTATAACTAACCCAGGGCTCAAGCTGTGGTTCGGCAAGGTCATAAAAATGAAGAGCCTTGGGAAAATCACCTGAACGTAGGTATTCGGTGGCTAAGTTAAAAAGTAAAAAGGGGCTTTGGTTTCCCTGCTCAAACTCGCAATTTAAAATATTAAGATTTCTTTGAATCTTATCCTTTTGTGTAATTGACTTGCCCTGGTAGCCGGTGTGTTTAACAATAAGATCAAGGTGTTGAAATTGAGCCTCTGGATTATGCTCTAAAATAGAGTCTATGATTTGCTCATGAATTGAACCTCTAAATCTGTGCAAGGGATTGTTTCGAAATAAACGGAGGGCTGACTGCTTGATGGTGTTTCCTTTATCGTCTATATTGAGGATTTGTATGAAGAAGCCATCTGCAGTTTGAGAAGGGAGATCCCTTAGTTGCCCTAAATTATTCGGCATAACTTCTTCATCTGCGTCCAGGAAGAGTATCCATTCCCCCTTGGCCTGGCATAGTCCGACATTTCTAGCATGACTGAAATTATTTTGCCAGGCTTCTTCGATAACACGGGCTCCGAACGAAAGGGCAATTTCTATGGTATTATCCTCCGAGCCTGTATCAACAATGATGATTTCGTCTATATAATCCTTAATGCTTGAGAGACATCTAGGCAGATTCTCTTCTTCATTTTTAACAATTAAACATAAACTGATACTCACCATTTTAATCATTACTCCCCTGTAGATTCATGTCTCTGAGTGAAGAAAGAAGAGCTTTGAAGGAGTTGTTAGTTGGAAATATGTCTATGGCTGCTATTAAAGTTTCGATAGTCTGTTGAAGTAAAATATCAATCATTTTTTCGTGATATTCTTGTCTCTCAGGCTCGGTATTAATAGCCCTTTGTATTAGCTGCTCAGCTTCCCAAAGAACATTCCTTTGGCAACAGATACAGCTAAGCATATAATAGAGTTCACCCGTTTCAATTCCTGCTGTCATTGCCTTTAGCAGGTGGTCTGCCGCCTCTAAGATATAATTATTATCAAAAAGAAATTTCCCTAACTGGAAGGAACTTTCCCCTGGAGAATCTCCGTATTGATTTTCTAATTCTATTTCTAGCTGATCCAACCGGCCCATGGCTAGGTAGCTTTTTAACCTTAGCTCCCTAACCTCAACTATGGACATATTACACTGCTCCAGATACAATAAACAGCCGGGGTAGTCACCAGCTGAGTAAAGAATTTTAGCCAATTTAAGAGAATGGGAAGGATTTGGATTAATAATGTTATCCAAGAGGTATTCCCTTAAATCTAGTGGTGTTGATAATACTTTTAATAACACACGGCCGAGGTTCTCCATGACCTCGGGGTAATCTGGATTTGCCAGGTAGGTTTGCAAATAGTGGTAGGCTGATTCTTCAAATTCATCCAATCGCTCCATTAAATATCCCAGCTTATAGTGTGGAAGGTAATTGCCTACGCCGGTGGTTGTCACATAATGTTCCGGCGCATTCCCTAATTCTAAACAAAGTTGGTAACAATTTCTTGCTTTTAGGTATTCGCCTAGTTTTTCTAAGGTTTGACCTTTAAGATAGTATAAATCGGTATAATTGGGGAAATAGCTAGTGGCCTTTTTTATAATCTCTAAGGCCTTCCCTGGTTGATTAGCTTGATTTAGGCAGATGATATAATTGCGGAATAGGGTGGGTGCATAGCCAAGGGAAATATCTAAATTTGCGAGTGTTTTTCCCAGGCATCAATGGCGCCTGTTAGGTCATTTGTTTGGTATAGTGCTACTCCGAGATTATATAGATAAAAGTTGTTATTAGGTTCCTTTTCCACCTGTTTTTTTATAATGTTCAGGTTGCGTAGGTTTTTGTTTTTTTCTTCAATTGAGTGTGTTTTATAACCATGATGATATATTTTTAGTTTTGAATTTATTAGCTTGGCTTGGGGCTTGGCGGCTAGTATAGAAGGAATTATTTGCTCGTGAATGGCACCTGAAAATCGGTATTTGGGATTATTTCTAAACAGGCGAAGATTGACGTGCCGGATACTTTGACCACCAGGCTGATTTGTGGTTGGATTTATTATTGTGAAATAATAGCCCTCCACCGGTTGGTTTAACAGGTTTACAACAGTTTCCCTGTTAACATCTATTAATTCTTCATCTCCATCAAGATATAGGATCCAATCGCCGGTGGCTTGGGCCAGAGAATAGTTTCTAGCAGTACTAAAATTTTCTTGCCATTCAGAGGTAAAAATCTGAGCCCCAAATTCCTTGGCAATGTCTAAAGTGTTATCTATGGAGCCAGTATCCACAATAACTATTTCATCTACTAAATCCCTTACACCGGCTAAGCACCTTGCTAAGTTTGCCGCCTCATTTCTAACGATCATGCAAAGACTAAGCTTCTGAGTATCCTTCACTCAACTCACCCATTTTCATAAAGAATAAACCTGAGAACTAATGCCTCAGGTTATCCTATGCTTGCGGATATTCACATGTTAACGAGGAAATAATATGTTAGGCCGCATTAATTTGATTGAGATTGAAAATAAATATCCAGGGTTGTTGGCTCAGTCGGAGCGGTTGATCTGTAGGACAGTCTAGTATATCTCAAAAATGTTTTGGCCACAAAGGTGTCGGTGGCACCAGAAGCAAGGGTTCGGGCGGCTACATCGATATAGAATACCTCATCCTCACCCGTTGGGCTCACATCTAATCTAACGTCTGCAGAGTTGGCACCAGTATTATAAACAAAGTAGGTATACATAACCTGGGTGGAGGTGTCAACGTAAGCAAGGCCGGTGAAGTCATCATCTGTGGTAACAGCTGCCTCTTCATCCTCAGTGTAAGTAGGGGTGATGTTAGATATTACCTCTAGTCTTCCCTCATCATCGGTTCTAATAGGTTGGACATCAGAACCATCGAAACCAAATACCAAAACGTTGTCGTTATCGGCACAGAGGTCCCGGATATCTAAATCAGCGGCAGTAACAGTAATAGAATCAGAAATGCCGGCAATTTCTAGCCTTCCGTCAGCATCAGTGGCAATGGCAACATCCATGGAACCAAATATTTTGGTTCTTAGAACATCAGGGTCAAAGTTAAACACGGTAAAGTTAGGCATCTTTTATTCCTCCTTTATCATTAACATATGTTGCCATGTAAAAAATTGCCACTTAGGTAATCCTTCCCTGCAGGAATATCTTTATTATACCAGTAGCACTTTCACCGGGAGCTAATCTGCCTTTAGTCGAGCATAACGGGCAAAAAATCTATTTACCAAAATAACGGATTGACCAGGAAGTAAAGAACGCTCGGGTCCTTCATCAATAAAATCTAGACCATCGGCACTATCCTGTATTGTAAGTAATATTTGATTTATGCCTGTATTTTTCACTATAAAACTAAAAACTGAGAAACACCAAACCTCCCTGGTGCTGCTATAGCTATTCATTGATAAAACCTCTAAATCTTCCTCGGTGTTAACTATGTCACATTCCTTGGAGACGGATGTCTCAATTGTTAAGGTGGGTTGTTGGGAAATATCAATGATGTTACTACTGTGAAATTTTAAATAGCCGCTATTAAATAAATCAGATGTAGAAAGGGAAAGTCCGTGGTTTGGCAGTGTTTGAGAATACCACCTATTAAAAATTTCTGTTATAGTCACCTCAAATTTAGGTGATTCAGAAATATAATTGGCGATTAATTTAGTTTCCGCAAAATTACGGGGACGATCAATAAAGAATGTTTCACAATCCTCGAAGGCATTCTTAAGAGGATGAATTATTATTGTGTTTGGTGGAATTCCTTTATATGGATGAGCTTTAAAATATAGAGTTAATAAAGCAGATTTTATTATAAGATCCGAAGGAAGACTTGATAGGTCAAAATAAAGGTAGGATATAAATTTTGAAGCGCACAAGGAACCCACAGGAAGAGTGGAAGAATTGCATGAAATAAAGAAAGGTTTGCGACTTGTAACATAAGTGCTTTTTTCAGGCCTTAATATTATAACTTCTTTTTCCATAGGACACCTCGGCGATCTTAATTATATAGGACAATACAAGGAAATAAATGGTTATTGCAACTTATGCAAGCAATAGAAATTTTGTGAATATAGGATTTATATTAAATACCTGGGTTTTATAACTTAACCGGCAGGATTTATAGCTAAGTTAAAGAACTTTAAAGAGGATTAAGGTTGGTATAAGCATTATATTTTGGTATTTGAGTACAATATTTTTTGCAGGTTATAAAATATAGGGGGAGAAAGGCAATGGAATTGAAAATTACTGTGATTACTGAAAACTCTGTAACAAAGAGGGAGCTATTGGCTGAACATGGATTGTCTCTATTAATCGAGACCCCGCAGTATAAGGTTTTATTTGATACGGGGCAGGGGATGGCTGTTGAGCCAAATTTAAAAAAACTGAGGGTAAACCTTCAGGAGATAAATTCTATAGCCTTAAGCCATGGACATAATGATCATACAGGAGGTCTAAAGAAGGTGCTGAGCCTAGGTGGCCCTAAGGATGTATTCGGACATCCAGGAATTTTGATGAGAAATATGCCACCACTTCAGATGGTCCCCATTGCCCAAACGGAATGCCTTTTTCCAAGATGGAGCTGGAGTCTTTGGGAGTGCAGTTTCATCTAAATAAGGGGCCTATTAAGCTTGCCGAGAATATTATTCTGTCAGGTCAAATACCAAGGGTTACGGATTTTGAAGCAATTAATCCCCACTTTATTGTAAAGAAAAATCAAGAGTACCAGATTGATCCTCTTTTTGATGATCAGGCTCTATTTATTAGGACTCCCAGGGGAACTGTGGTGGTTGTTGGCTGCAGCCACTCTGGTTTAATTAATATTTTACGATATGCCTGTGAGGTTACTGAAAGCAAAGATATTTATGCTGTGGTTGGAGGCACTCATTTAGTTGCGGCGGATGACGGGAGAATAGATTTGACAATTAAGGCATTGCAGGAAATGAAGGTAGAGAAGATGGCAGTATCACACTGCACTGGATTTCACGCCCAAATGAAATTAAAAGAAGCCTTTGGTCATGGTTTTATTTTAAATAATGTAGGACATACCTTAAACTTTCATGATTAGATTTTTTTTGCCGGGGGTTGCCCCGGTTCATGTCTTACTTGAAAAGACTAGCTGCAGTTTTTGCTTTCTGGAGAGCTTTTTTATAGCCCTTTCTCTGGCAAGGGCATCACTTTTGGTATAATTAGCTTCAACGTAAACCAGCTTAATGGGTAACCTGGAGCGGGTGTATTTACTTGCCTTGCCTAGAATATGGTGGTGTAACCTTTGATTTAAATTATTAGTTATGCCGGTATATAAGGTTTCATCGGAGCATTTGAGAATATAAACTGAGTAGGAACTATTATTAGACATATCTGTCTCCTAGGATAAATTTGCAGGGATAATTCTAAGCTACACATATCCCTCCCTTAATTAAAACATATAATTTTAGATAAATAAATAAGCAACCCAAATGGTTGCTTATCAGTGTTTATTTGCTATCTTTAATAAGGTGCTCCTGACGGGGACATGCGCCTTTACATTTACGGTAGAAATTATAGCAGGTAAAAAATAACCAGCCAACCTGTGTTTGTCTGGTCTCATAATCCATTTTGGGCTCAATGGTTACCTCTTCATTTATTTTTTCACAGAATTTGGTTGCCATTTATGTCACCTCCTTTAGTAACTAGTTGTATATGAAACTATTATATTCCAATGGTTGGTTTAACACAAGGTTAATAGTAAATAATAACAATAAAGAAATTGATGTTACGAACAAGAAACTATCAAAGAAAATGGTGGATAAATAATTAAATAACCTATAAATAATAATTGAGCAAGGAGGAACTGGTAAACTTTGAACAAGAGATGTAACATATAAGAAGGCCAAATTGCTATTTAGCCATTTACATAGTCATGGGAAGGAAAGAAACTAAGATATGATTAGAATATCAGGCATAAAACTTGCTATAGATCGTGCTGAGTTAGAGATAAAGGAGCGTCTATTAGCCAGGCTAAAGATCCGGGATAATGAACTGGTAGATTATAGTATATTCAAGAGGTCAATAGATGCCAGAAGAAGAGAACAGATATTCTTCGTATATACGGTAGATGCTGTTGTTAGCAATGAGCAAAAAGTATTAAGTAGATTTAAAGAAGATAAGGATATCGTGGTTACACCTAACTTGGAGTATGAATATGTAGTGGCTGGCTGGCGCCATTGGAAAACAGACCGATCATAATTGGCAGTGGTCCTGCCGGCTTGTTTGCCGGGCTGATACTTGCCCAAATGGGTATATGCCACTGATTCTAGAGCGGGGAGAAGATGTGGATAAAAGGACTGAAGCAGTAAAGAACTTTTGGCGGACAGGCAAGCTCAACCCCCAGTGCAATGTTCAATTTGGTGAGGGGGGAGCGGGTACCTTTTCTGATGGAAAGCTAACTACACTAATAAGGGATTTAAGGTGTAGAAAAGTTCTCGAAGAAATGGTGGAAGCTGGAGCGCCGGAGGAAATTATTTATTCCCACAAACCCCACGTGGGTACAGACATTCTTAGAACAGTGGTTAAAAACATCAGGCAAAAGATCGAAGGGCTAGGTGGAGAAGTTCGCTTTGGAGCTAGGGTAACAGGTCTAGAAATAAATTCTAATAGGGTTATGGGAGTAATAGTTAACGATAGTGATAGAATTCCTGCCGAAGCTGTAATTTTAGCCATCGGACATAGTGCTAGGGATACCTTTCAGATGCTTTATGATTTAGGGACAAAGTTAACCCCTAAGGCATTTTCAATGGGTGTAAGAATAGAACACCCCCAGCAGCTTATAGATCTAGCCCAATATAAGCAATTTGCAGGACACCCAAGGCTTGGACCGGCGGAATATAAGCTTTCCTACCACTCTCCATCGGGAAGGTCGGCTTATACTTTTTGCATGTGTCCAGGTGGTGTTGTTGTGGCAGCGGCCTCGGAGGAAGGGGCTGTGGTAACCAATGGTATGAGTGAACATGCCCGTAATGAGGCAAATGCCAATAGTGCCCTGCTTGTTAGTGTCACACCGGGTGATTTCCCCAGTAAACACCCCCTGGCGGGGGTGGATTTCCAACGTAAATGGGAGCAGAGGGCCTTCCAATTAGGTGGGGGAACCTATCAGGCCCCGGCACAATTAGTAGGAGATTTTTAAAAACCGCCCTTCCAGCAGTTGGGGTAGTATTACACCCTCCTATAGTAGAGGCGTTACCATGACTGACTTAAAACTATCCTTACCAGATTATGTAACCGCCGTATTAAGGGAAGCAATACCTTATTTCGAACAAAAACTCAAGGGTTTTGCATTGGCCGATGCCTAATGACAGGTGTAGAAACCAGGAGCTCTTCTCCGGTGCGCATAGAGAGAAATGATCAGCGGGAGTCTAATATAGCCGGTCTATACCCTGCCGGTGAAGGTGCCGGCTATGCAGGGGGAATTGTTTCCGCAGCAGTGGATGGAATCAGAGTCGCTGAGGCTGTTGCCCAGAGGTTTAAGCCGTTAGGGGTTGAGAGCTATGTCTAGTTCGGTAACTAAAGTTGTCGTAGTGGGTGGGGGAGCTTCAGGTATGATAGCAGCCATTGCTGCTCGGAGAGAAGGGGCCGAAGTTACAGTCTTAGAAAAGAATCAAAGAGTTGGAAAGAAATTACTGGTGACAGGTAATGGTCGTTGTAATTTAACTAATACCGACATAGATATCTCTCACTTCCATGGCTTAAATCCAAAATTTGCCTTTTATGCCTAAATCGCTTTGACAACTACCGGGCCATTGAGTTTTTTGAGAAATTAGGTATTTCCCATAAAGTGGAGGAGCAGGGTAAGGTATTTCCCTTTTCAAACCAAGCATCAAGTGTGCTGGATGTATTGAGGCATGAAATGGAGTCAATTGGCGTAAAAGTTATTGTAGAGGCTGAAACAAAGGGGATTAAAAGGAACAATAGGGGGTTTCAGATAACCCTAAAGGGAGGAGAGGCTATTTCGGCTGATAAAGTTATTATAGCAACAGGGGGCAAGGCTGCTCCAAATCTTGGAACCACCGGGAGCGGGTATTTACTAGCCCAGACTTTTGGACATAGCCTAGTAGAACCATTTCCCGCCCTGGTACAGCTAAAACTTAATTATCCCTATCTAAAACAAATAAAAGGAATTAAATTTGATGGGGATGCCGAGATAATTGTGGGTAATAAAACTATGGCTAGGGCCAGAGGTGAGATCTTATTTACAGAATATGGCATTTCGGGGCCGCCAATCTTTCAAGTCAGTCGTTCGGCATCAGAATGGATTAAAAAGGGTAAGCAGGTTTGGCTTAAGGTGGTAATAATTAATCACCTATCTAGGGAGGAGATAATTAGCTATACTAATAAGAGATTTAAGGATAACCCTGGGAAGACAGTAAGCTTTAGTTTTGTTGGCTTTATTAACAAACAATTGATACCAGTGTTCTTAAAGCAAGCAGGTATTGCTGACCTAAATAAAAGAGTATCTGAGCTTAGCTCTGCAGAAAAAGATGGGATTATTAGTTTATTACAGGATTGGCGTTTTGAGGTGGAGGGCACAAATACCTGGTCAGCTGCCCAGACCACAGCCGGTGGTATTGACGTTAAGGATATTGATCCAAGAACAATGCAATCAAAACTAGTCGAAGGATTATACTTTGGCGGAGAAGTAATGGATATTGACGGTGACTGTGGTGGATATAATCTGCAGTGGGCATGGTCCTCGGGTTATCTGGCAGGAATTAGTGCGGCTAAATCAGCTAATTAAAGTAATATTTTAGGGAGATTTTAGGGATGGCAGGTTTAAGGAAATTTCGTTTAAAAATGCCCTTTGGTGCAAGAATGATAAAAACTGCCCTGGCAGTAATGCTGACTGTGTATCTTGCCGAGGCCTTTAATTTAAATTCTGTGGTGGCAGCCATAACAGCCATAATTAATGTGCAGCCATCATTAAACAGGTCTTTGCGTAATGCCTGGGAACAGCTGGCAGTACACATGGTTGGTGTTGTAGTAGGGCTTGCAGTTGGCTTTTTATGGGCTCCGGGACCTTGAAATGGGCCTGGCTACTCCACTAGTCATATGGTTAGTATTAAGATTAGGTTTAGGAGAAGTGGTAATGGCTCTGGTACCCATGGTCATTATTTTAAGTTCACCTAGAGAGGCCTTTTTGACCGAGGCATTTAACCGAAGTATCGGCATTTTTATAGGGTTAGTTTCAGGGGTGCTGGTTAATGGACTTATCGCACCGCCCCACTACCGGGAGAAGTTAATAGAAGTTTCTAAGAGGTTAAATGAGGTTATGGCAGAATTTTTTTGTTCCCTGGCTACCCGCTTTAACAATATTAGTCCCATGCCGGATGAAGAGTATTTGTCTAAAAGAAATGAGATAAAAAGCCTGTTGACCGAGTGTAGGGTCTATCTTGAATTATGGAAGGAACAGTCGGGCAAGGAAACAAAACAGCTGCCCTGGCAGGATCAGCTATTGGAGAGATACATAGACTTCAACTCGAACCTTTATCACAAAAGCAAAGATATATATGAGGCCACAGAAGAGAGAATACAGTGGAGGAAACAACATGGCAACCCAAGTATATCTCCGGAATTTGAAGCCATCCTGGCAATGCTGGCACATGGGAATAAAGATTTTGTGAGACTAAATAAACGTTTGCAGGGATCATTATTTGAAGGAGAGTCAGCAGAGCATTATCCTGTGGATGAGGAATTCTGGCAGGAAATGAGTACCTTTGTTGACCAATGGCATGAGAGACTGACAGGGTCACATTACCTACATGCATTCATGTTTTTGGCCGTTGTTGCAAATAATTTAAAATTTGCCAATAGGACTGCCAAGGAATTTTTAAATATCATTCACGAGAATCAGGATTTTGGCTGTGTGGCTATTCAGGAAAAGCTCAAAGAAAACTAGGGAGTTTTTATAACCTTTTCGTTAAGGCTTATTTTGGTATACTGTTTTAAATGCAAAATAATGTAGTTTGGAGTGTTGAATTCCTTGAACCAAGCAGCCCAGGAGATTAAAAGGAAAAGGATTACATTTACCCTAGTATTTATTTCTTTAACCGTAGGTTTTTACCTCATTAACTGGCAGCTGGCGGAAGCAAACATAAGTGAGACAATTCAACAATATGTTTATCTAGCAGGAAGGATAGCCGTTGCAGGGCTTTATCTTTGGTTCGGATATGCCGTGGGCATAAGTAAACAAACCACCTGGTTTATGAGTATGCTGGCAATTTTACCTGTTGTATCTTGGTTAGGATTGCTTTACTTGCTCTATAAGAGCGGTCAAATGGAGCTTAATGCCAAAAAGGGCATCACAACCGAAGAACCGGCCAGAAGGCTAATGAAACAAAAGCGGTTACTTCTGCCCAGAAACCTGCAAGGGGAAAGAAAAAAAATAAGAATTAGTACCAAGGCTATAACCCTTTGAGTTATAGCCTTCAGACTGTTGAAAAAGATACAACTGGGTTTTAATAATCCCGAACAGCAACATTCGGAGCAGTGGAATCAGCGCTTCGCGAAGCTGAGGATACGAAAATGGGTGAGCGGACATGGACGTCCGCTAAAGCCTGAGGTAAACACGATGTTTACTCGAAGGCGGCCCATTTTCGCCCGAAGCGAGCGATTAGCGCTGTCCACTGCGGAGAGAGGAGTCGTGAGGGATTATTAAAACCCGAAGGTAGTTTCTTGACAATCTGAGCTACCTGAAGGTGGCTTTAAAAATATATTATTAAGCATATTGTAAATATTGTTGAATTAATAATTTCTATTTTTCCTATTGCCAGCTGAGTTAAGCTGCGTCCATAACAAATAAATGCCCTTACCATACTTGGAAGATAGGCTACCAAAAGAAGCCCACTTCCAGAAATAATAGATAATATTATTAATATCATTAAATGGTAGCTCCAGGATAAATATTTGTAGCTTATATTTCTCCTTTCACGCAGCATGGTTTTAACAAAAAACACACTGCCCATGAAAAATATTACACAAAATAACCAGGCCAGCCAAAGTTTGTTGCCAAATCCCCCCAGAGACAAATAGCCACTGGCTACTACCCCCAAAGACAAGATTGATATAGTGCTAAAATTACTGAGCATTCCCCTCTCTTTTTTTACTTGAATAAAGTATATATTGACAAGCAGCAAGGGCACTACCAAAAGCCCCAGCCATAGAATCCCAGGATATTTCGCAATTGGCACCGCCAAACCAAATATTGCCAAGCACCATATATAATGGACCACTTTTTATAATCATCTACACCATTCCTTGCCCCTATGATATTCAGCAAACAATAAGCACAAAGAAAAAGGAACAGAAGGCCCAGGAAAAGGGGCAGATGAAGCCAGCTTTGCTGACTTAGTCCTAACCCAACTATAAAGGGAACAGCCAGCATTGCCCATACTCCATGTTCCTTGGGTAATATTATCATTAGTAAACTCACCTCAATTCAAAGTATAACTTCTATAGTAAAATAAACAGTGATGTAGATTACACAAGCTTAACAACAAACAAATAGGGAGTGCATTCCCAGTGGAGTGCACTCCCTTCATTTCTTATGCCAAACCTTCTTTTTTTCTAATGATAAATTTATATAGTTCCATTATTACTAGGATAGATGATGCAGTGAGTAGGAGATATACCCAGGATTCTGCAGATATTGGTGCCACCCTTAAGACCCTCTGCATGATAGGGATATGCATGGCTGCCACATGGATGCTTAAGGCAACAAGAATACCTATCATCAAGACCTTATTTCTGCTAAAGGGAATCTTGAACACCGAAATATATTCGGAACGACAATTTAATGTATGGAAGTTACCAAACAAAACCACTAGTAAGAATAGCATATTCCTGGCCTCTGCTTCCGGCCAACCTCCTTCTAACAGCCAAAACCAAGCTCCAAAGGAAATTATGCCGATGGCCACTGAGGAAACTAATGTCTGGCGTATCATTTGCGGATCAAAAACACCTTCGTTAGGCCTGCGGGGTGGCCTCTTCATAGCTCCAGGTTCCCCTCCCTCGAAGGCTAAGGCAACGTCTTGAATGCCGTTTGTTACCAAGTTTAGCCAGAGCAACTGCACGGCCAGCAGAGGTATGGGCAGTCCGGTAAAAAGGGCCAGTACAAATAATAGAATTGAAGCGGCACCTGCTGAAACTAATAAATAAATAACCTTGCGAATATTGTCATAGGCATATCTGCCCTCTTCTATCCCTGCCACCAAGGAGGCAAAATTATCATCGGTTACTATGATTGAGGCGGTGTCTTTGGCCACATCTGTACCAGAACCCATGGCTACACCCACATTAGCCTTGCGCATGGCAGGGGCATCATTAACACCATCACCTGTTACCGCAACAAAGTGTCCATTCTTTAACAAAGCATCAACTATTTCTAGCTTTTGCATGGGGGTTACGCGGGCAAAGACATGGGTATTGGCTATCTTTTTAACAAATTCCTTACTTTCAGGGGGACCAATTTCCGATAATTGCATACCTGTTGCAACATCTTCCCACTCCTTAGCTATACCCAACTCCCTAGAAATGGCCAAGGCAGTTGCAGGATGATCCCCCGTTATCATCACAACATCAACCCCTGCCCCTTTACACTTATCTACTGCTTCTTTAACCTCCGGACGAAGCGGGTCGATTAAGCCAATCAACCGAGCAGAGTAAGCTTAGGTAAATGCTCCTCCTGGTACTCTTCCCTCTCCTGTTCTATCTCCCACTGGCGACAGCTATCACCCGGTAGCCCTTTTCAGATAGTATATTAACTTCTTGCTCTATAGCCCCGGGATCTATGCTTGTGGGACCCTGTTCGGTAAGAATACTCTGGCACCTAGGCAATAATACTTCAAGGGCACCCTTTAGGGCTACCTTAATTCTACTCTCTTCTCTATAAAAACTGCAGCATACCTTCTCTCAGATTCAAAGGGTATCTCTCCGGCCACGTTTATTTCCTTTTTAATTTCATTGGGATCATAACCCATTTTATACCCAAAGGCTAATAGGGCTACGTCCACCGCATCTCCAGAGTGCTCCCATTGCTCTCCAGCTTGTTTTAATCTGCCTTCATTACAAATAATACCCGCCTTGGCCAGCTCTTTAAGCCGTTGCTCGGCAGCCCCACTTGGTTTCTGGTTCTGCTCATCAGTTACTTTCCCTTCACCGGAATAGCCTTGACCAGTAACTTGATATTGTTCTCCTGGAGCCAAAGCTACCATTTTACGGTTTGCATGTTGACTGTAAGAGTACCTGTTTTATCACTGGCAATACAGGTGCAACTGCCCAGTCCCTCTACAGCAGTTAATTTACGGACAATGACATTTCTCCCAGCCATCCTGCGAGTTGCGATGGAAAGGGCTACCGTGATTGCCACGGGCAGTCCCTCTGGAATAGCAGCCACCGCTAGGGCCACGGCTATGAAAAATATTTCGTCATAGGGCATGCCCTGTAGGAATGATATAACCGATAAAAGGGATACGCAACTAGTATGGCATAGCTGATAATTTTCGTAAATCTCTCCATGCGGATAACCAATGGGGGTTTAGTACTTTCTGAAAAGGTAACGGTTTTGGCAATTTTCCCCACTTCGGTTTCCTGTCCGATATTGACTACCAATCCTAAGCCACGGCCAGCCATTACGGTTGACCCGGCAAACAACAAGCTTGTTCTCTCAGGCAGAGCAGTCTCAATGGCTACAGAATCGGGGTTTTTATCCCTGGCTATGGATTCTCCTGTTAAAAGAGATTCGTCTACTGTAAGCTGGTTACTCTGAATCAATCTTATATCTGCAGGAACCTTGTTGCCCGACTCAAGCAACACCACATCTCCTGGCACTAAATCCTCAGCGTTGATCTCCTGCTCCATGCCATCTCTTCTAGCTACTACCACCACTTTTAATAAATTTTGAAGGGCAGCCGCACTTTTCTCTGCATTCCATTCCTGCACCGTGCCAATGATTGCATTTAAAAGCACCACGCCAAAAATAAAGATTGCATCAACTATTTCTCCCAATAGGACAGATATTACTCCCGCCACAAGCAATATGTAAATTAATGGGCTTAGAAACTGGTGCAAAAAAATTCCCACCAGTGTAGGAGGTTCCTTCACTTGCAAGATATTACTGCCGTATCTTTGCCGCCTCTCGTTAACTTGATTTTCATTAAGGCCATTTAGATTTGTGTCAAGTTTCCTCACAGCTTCTTCTTCTGTAGTAGCATGCCAATGCTTTACAGGTAACAGTTCAGCTTTATTTTCCATCCAGAAATAACGTCCTCCTAACAGTTTTACATCCTAGGATAGTATGTACATTTCAACAAGTCAAAAATTCTCTTGCCCAAGTATATTTAAGACTACCTGAATATTTTTATCAAACATTCAGCTTATCTTCAGCAAGGATTAATTTTAGCATGGTAAATTTATCTTTATTATAATATTGGAGGCTATATGATGAAAAGAATATTTGTTACCCTGCTTTTATCAATGTCACTTTTTTTATTCATTTCTGCCAGTGCAAATGCAGCAACAATCAGCAAAGCAATCGATGTTAATTATCAGGACATTCAACTTTTAGTAGACGGCAGTGTTATAACTGTGCAACCAGACGAAGAACCATTAGTTTATAACGGCAGAACCTTTGTTCCTATCAGACTGGTGGCAGAGGCGTTAAATCTTAGTGTGGAATGGCTTGCTACAGAAAAAATTGTTATGATAAATTCCCTATCCACCTCATTGGATGAGCTAGATCAAAAGCAAATTGAAATTGATAATCTCAAACTTCAGCTGTCACAAAAAGAAAGCGAGATAGAGGATTTAATAGACAAAATAAGTTCCCTTGAAGATGAGGATAATATCCAAAATAGGATAGAGGATCTAGAGAATGATCTAATATACGATTACGATTATTTACAAGACGTTGGTATTGAGGATATTAGTCTTGATGGGGATAAAAATGAGCTTTATGTATATATTGATGTTGATCTGGGCTATTACGACTATGAGTGGGAATCCCTTAGGGACGGAGATATTGAAGATTGGCTTGATGATTTAGTTAGTGATATTCAATATGAATTATCAGAGGATACCGAAATAATAGGTAGAATAACCGACACTGATAGCTCTGATATTCTGGTTAAATTTTATAAATACGGTGATGACTCCCTTGAAGTAGCTTATTACGATGAGGATTACCGCTAACCTATTGGCAAGCTAAGCAACTACTTAGCTTGCTATTTTGCTGCTGGGAATAATTCCACTCTGTATTTCCATGGGGGACAGGCGATTCAAATTTTAACTAATACCAGAAATCAGGATATTTTATTTGGGAAGAACAATTGTTTACCAGTACAGCAATAAGAACTAACATAAAGGCCCCTAATCCCACTGGAGCAAGGATATATGAAAAATCCTGACCCGTATAAACAGCCACAAAGGCAGTAGCCCCACCTGGAGGATGTAAGGTATGGGTAAGGTTCATTATAAAAATAGCTAAGCTGACTCCAAGGGCAATGGTCCACCACTGACTACCTATAAGTTGGTAAACTAACACCCCGGCTGCAGCGACACCAAATGACCGCCTATTACATTTCTAGGCTGGGCCATAGGCACGTGACAAGCTGCATATAAGAGTACAGCTGTCGCCCCAAGGGATGGTACCAACAAGGGAATGTCATAATAAAGGTTTAGTAAAGAAATCAACCCTATACCTAAAAAGCTCCCCAGGGCAGTTATTATATGGCTTTTATAGCTTACTTGTTGAAAGACCGGGCAATTTCCGCCCCTCATTTTACAAAAATACTCGGATATAATGTTCAAATACTGCTGGGTTGAGGTATTTTTTGCCTTTTCCATATTAATAGGCACCTCCTAGACCTAGTTTAATACAGTAGTTGAAAAATGGATGTTAGCTATATCACACTAGAAATAAAAATTCCCCTTCTCCGTTACAGCGAAGGGGAATTTAACTTAAGCCTAGCTAAAATGAATACATATATGGTAGCTGTACCAGCTAATATTGCAGCCATTAAAAGGAACCCAGCTTGATAACCATAAAAAGCTGCCACCATTCCCACCACTGGAGGACCTGCCACCTGCCCAAGATCCATTAGGGTACTAATGATACCTAAAGAAGCTCCAACCTCCCTTTTCGGCTATATCTGCGGCCAATGGACGGGTGCTGGAGGTAACCAAAGCAAAACCTAATCCAAAGCCAACGTTCATAATGCCAATAAATAAAATATTTTTACAAAAAAACAACCCACCACAGCTAGGGAACAAAGCATAAGACCTGCTAATATTATAGGCATTCTACCTATCCTATCCGAGAGTCTGCCAAAAACTGGCTTGAAGATAATAATGCCTGCCAATTGCAGACCCATAATTACACCTATCAACCCTACTGTTATACCAAGTCCCTTGGCATAGATGGGGAAAATTACTTCAAAGGCTCCAAAGGAGAAAAAAACAACAGTTTCCAACATACCCACCATTACCAATGGGCGGTGAAAAAATATTTCTCTTAAATTAGACAACTTTTTGTTTTCCTTTAAGTTCTGCGAGTTTTTAGGAACAGTCAAGTTTTCTATTTTAAGCTTGATACTTACTCCTACTACGAGGGCAGCAAAACCAGATAAGGCACAAATTAGAAAAACACCATGGAATCCCCAAAAGGTCAAGATGAACCCACCTACAAAAGGTGCCGTTGCCCTACCTATCATCGTAAGGGAGGAATATAAAGATAACAATTCGCCTTTTCGATGGCTACTATTTGACACTATTGCGGCCATTGCCACAGGCCCCAAAATAGCTGTTGCAATTCCATGATAAAAACGAACCACTGCCAGTTGTAGTGAATCATTTACCACCAAGTAAAGCGGAGGTGCAGTGGCAAATACTAAGAGTGCCAACATGAGCAACCTTTTCCAGCCGTACCTATCAGAGACAACTCCAGCATAAAAACTTAAAAATATACCTGGTACAGTTGAAGCCGCAGCGATCCAGCCCACCTGAGCTTCATTGGCCCCCAAATGTAACGCATAGAGAGGTAAAACCGGTATTTTTGAAAGAGTTGAGCTGAAAATTGCAGCCATACCGCACAAGCCCAAAGCCCAGAATACTTTTTGGCTTTTCTGCCCATTCATTATCCTTACTTGTTCATCCACTGGTGAATTTCTTGGTGAAGCTTAAGATAGCGCTTGGTGGTAATTTCATTTTTTCCATATTTAATAAAATGATTTAAAATATCTTCAAAATTTTCTTCTGCGCCCTTTTCATCTACTTCAACCAAATCCTCGGTATATATGTCTACCATTCTATCTGCATAGATTATTATCTTCTCTTCAGGGGTCTTAAGGGTATAGTCACGAACAGGTAAACCTAATTCCACTGCCTCTCTATCTGTTAATCCGCCCCTAATGTGCTTAAGAATAACATTGATAATACCATCTCCTAAACCAAGTTCCTGTGCCATTTGTGCTCCTATTTCTCCATGTTCTAATCCGTAGGTTTTAGCTTTCCCTAGGTCGTGGTAAATTGCTCCTAAGACAATAAGTTTTCTATCAATATCGATCTTGGTGCGACTGGATATTTCTAAAGCTTTTCTGGCTACCTCCACACTATGCTCAATGGCATCCTTGGGGCATCCAGCATTTATTAAAACCTCGATATCTTTCATGACCAAATCCTCGACTATATGAAGTAGAAATTCACTTACTGCTTCCTCTCCCCAGGACTCCCTAACATAGGATATATTCTCAGGCACCCGATCTAAGCTATGACGTTCTGCCTTAAGCTGCTTATCTGGATCATTATCCAACCAGTTATGCATACTTTGAAAATCTTTACCTGTTCTTTTTATACTAGTTAATAAATGATTCTTATAGGGAGGCATATTAACCACTCTCCTTAATTTAGTTTTTAATGTAACCTTGGTTACATTTTATTTTAGGTATTGTCTTTTGTCAATTGGGAATTACTTCAATTAATAATTATTTAAATAATATTTTGTAGTATTTATTTAAAATAAAGCTTATTGACAGAAGCCCTTAGAATTTTATATTATGTAACTATAGTTTCATTATATAACAAAAGGTTGATAATTATGAAATGGGTCCTGCTAGTATATAAATTACCAAAAGCCAAGACTACAGCAAAAAAGGTGGCTATCTGGAGAAAACTAAAAAAACTGGCTGTCTATCCACTGCAAGACTCCGTCTGCATCCTCCCCTACTCAGAACGTACCTTGGAGAATTTTGAATGGTTAGCGGAGGAAATTAAAGAAATGGGCGGGGATGCCACCCTCTGGGAAACAATAGCCCTTGATTATAGCCAGGAGGATCAGGTTAAAGAATATTTCCTCACACAGGTTAATAAACAATATAAGGAGATTATGGATAAGGTTGAAAATGCAATTAATATAAAACAACTGCAAAAACTTTGGACATTATTTCATCAGATAAAATCCCAGGACTACCTGCGATCACCTTTGTGGATTGAGGTAAAAGGTTTATTAGAAAAGAAGGCTTCTGAATTGTCAGGAAAGGATGAATAATTTTGAGGTGGATTACATGGGAAAATATTGGGGTTGACCGGATTTCAAGTGCCTGGCTGATCATAAGATTTATTGACCCTAACGCTGAATTTATGTTTATTAAAAAGGGAGCCAATGTTAAAGGTATAGATGGTATACCCTTTGATATTCCCGGGGTTACCCTAAGTCATAAACGTGGTCATTGTACCTTCTGTACAGTTTTAAAAGAATATGAATTAAATGATCCCGTACTAAACCATATTTGTAGTATTATTGATGCTGTCGATGCAGTATCTGATTTACTTCCTCCCCCTGAAGCAGCAGGCTTGGAGGTAATCTTCCGAGGCTTAGGGAAGGTACTTAATAATGATTATAAAACTTTAGAAACCGGCTATATCATTATGGATGCATTGTATAAACAGCTTAGAGAAGATTCCTAAATGGAACGGATATACTCATTGTCGTATAAAGAAGCCAACAGATCTTAGCTTATCTATGATCTGTTGGCTTTTTTATTATCTATTAGCCGTTATGATAATTTCACCCTTCTCACCCTTCCAGTCAACTTCGAATCCCAAATTCTCAATAATAAATCTCAAGGGTAGCATTGTCTTCATGTTAGAGATGTAGGGTTCGCTATCTAGCTCGATATTTTCACCATTTACAAGGGCGGTTTTTCACCGATCCATAGTTCAATTTGCTGGGAATCAAGCACAATGGTCACCTTTTGTTCAGTTCCGTCCCAACTTATGATCCCACCCAGCATTTTAATTAATGGACTTATTGGCAGAAAGGCTCTGTTAGCTGTCAGTTCCGGGGTTATTTGTGATCCCGTATCTAATTGATAAGTTTTTTCGTTGACCACAATCACAGGGCTGCCAATACGTAGTACTATTTTATTTTTATCCAGATAAGGGTTTAGCACCGGTTCTTCGCTATAAAGGCTCATGTAATCAAAGATTATTCTCCCCGCCTCTGGTCGAAGGTCCCTCTGAAGCCTTTGGTTATTGAAAACAATTCCTGCTGGTTCCCATATATCAGGCCATTGACCGTGTTGACTAATTAGTTGTTGAGAAGCTACAATTGCAGCGACAATTGATACCGTAAAGCTGTTACTTAACTTTGCCTTTGCCCTTTGGAGCAAGTCTGAGGCCTTAGCTGTATCAAAATAATTATCCATGGCCATTAAGTAACCAATATTAAAAAGTTCTTCACCACTTAATGTCTCCAGATTAAGCTCATTGACAGATTTACCATAAACAATATTGGCGTATCTATCGGCATTATTCTTAGCATTGGCATCCCACCCAATAGCATTAATGACTGCAGCCTTTGTGTCAATGGGATGGTCGGGCGAAGCAAGATATGTGGCAATTTCTGTGTCAACAATCTTAATATCTGCAGCCCTGCTTACAATGTCTACATTAAGATATGCCTTAAAAAAATCCGTCGATGTAATCGGTGAATCGGCAAAGCTTGTCCCAGGGAAAAAGACTGTTGAAATAAATAAACAAAGGACTAATGCTAGTTTCTTCATGGTTATATCCCTCCAACACTTATTCATCTTAAAATAATATACTGCCTTTTACTAATAACTAAAAGGTATATTTTTAAAAAAATAGAAGTTATATGTACTTTCTTAAAAGTCTTGAGAGGTGTTGCCTACTTGTCCCTCATTTTTATTGTATTAGCTGTAATTCTCTTTTTTTTGTTCCGTTCTAAAATTAAAAAAAATTTGCCAGCTTTCTAAAGGGTTTGCTTATAATTGCAGTCCTTAGTTTAATACTTTTTAAAACATGGCCTATAATAATTTATTTATCAGGTACAATATTAAACTTTATAATTAATTCTATATCCACAATTGCAAATTGGTTATAAAGAATAAACTCCCAGGTTTTCACCTAGGAGTTTAATAAACACTGTAAGCTTCAGCAAGAACTTGTAACGGATGGTATACTTCCAAGCCAGTTAGATGTTTAACCTGCAATTGACACATACCGCACTCACTTAATACTCTGCCTATATTATTATCCTTAACTGAACGAACAATATTTTGCCCTATTTCCTTACTTATGGGGTATTTTTCTTTTTTAAAACCATAGCTGCCTGAAAGGCCACAGCATCCAGCATCCAGTTCCTGGACAGTAAGTCCTGGGATCAGTTGCATTATATCCATTGAAGGAATACCAAGTCCGGCAGCCTTTAAGTGACAGGGCTGGTGGTATCCATAATTTTTTTCTACCCTTGCAAATTTATCCTTTAGCTTACCCTCTTGCTTTAAAAGCTGTAAATATTCAAAGACATCTAATATTTCATCATTTAGTTCCTCGGCATTAAGGTTAAATAACTCTTGATATTCCCGTCTAAGGGTTAGATTACAGCTGGGGCAAGAGGTAATTATCTTATAGCCTTGATCAATATAGCCTTGTAGCTTTTGTATATTTTTCTTAGCAATAGCCTCAGCATCCTTTAATAGCCCGTTAGAAATCAAAGGCAGGCCACAGCAGCTAAACTTATCATTGATAACCTGAATACCATTTTGCTCCATCACATCTATTAATGCCAGACCTACCTCGGGGGTATTGTAATTTACATAACAGCCTGGATAATATACAATCTTTTGGTCAGAAACATATTGTTTTCTTTTTCTCTGTAACTGATAAAAGGTTTTGCCGGCATATTTGGGTAGGGTCATCTCTGCACTGACACCCATAAGCTTCTCGCCTATGCTGCGGAGAAATTTAATACTGCCGAAATAGTTAACTAATGGTGGTGCAAGACGGGAAGCCATACCCATCAGTTCCACCCGGCCTAATATTTTGTCTCTAAGGGGGGCGCCATTTAGAGCAACGTACTCCCCCTTTGCCTTACAGTTCATGGCCGAAATACTTACACCTGAGGGACAGGCCACATCGCAAGTTTTACAATTGCTGCAATAGCCCACTGATTCATGTACTGCCGCCGGTTCCTCCAGTCTAAAGCGTTCTAAATCAGGACCATTTTGTTTAGGACCGGAAAACTTATCTGTAACCCTGGCCACCGGGCAGTGGGACACACAAATTGAACATTTGATGCAGTTATCTAGGGCAAGTCTATGTTCCTGGCTCATTGTCCCACCTCCCCAACAAGTTTACCGGCCTTATAACCAGTGGCCAAAGCTACTCCGTTGCCGCATTTTTCTATCGCAAAATTGCTTCCAGATAGGTTAGCACCTGTTACCAATAGATTTTCCACCAATACCTGCCCTTGGTTATCTATTGGATGCAGGGAATCATTTACCCTAATACCAAACTTATTAAAGGGCTGGCCCTCCATGGCTAAGAATTCCTGGGTTGACCATTTACCTTCACATGTATCCACTGGCAACTTAAATATACTCTCCCAAACCTCCCCTAACTTTGAGGCTAAACCTCCGCCTAGAAAAGATCCAGTTGCCAGGACAATATTTTTAGCCTTTATATTGATTTGCTTTCCAGAACCGATAGCTAAGATTTCTAAGCATTTTTATCTTTAATATAAGCATCTGTTACGGTACATCCCAGGATTACTTCCACGCCTTGTCTTTTAATATGATGCAATAACATTTGTTGCAATCGTTGTCCTGGAAGTGCAGGTGGAATATTAGCCACTTCGTAGATAGGACAACCCAGACCATTAGAAATGTTATCTACTGCCTTAGAATCCCACCTCTCGCCTAATACCGGCGGGAATAGAATTATAGTGTCTGCAGTAATATGTGAGATTAGCTGATTTATTATTGAACTTTGTATTTCTGTTTTTTCCAAAAGGTGAGCCAAATTATTAGAACTTAGCTCCCCCCCACCGGCTTTGATTAAAGCTGTATCTAGCCGGCAATCACTGCTCAGCTCTCCCGTATTTTTTAGATTATCTACGAGCACGTCGGGATAAAAATCCTTTAGCTCCTCAAAACCAACAACTAAGATTCTTTTAACATTATGCAGATTACCTAATGCCATACTGGCCGGGGCTAGATAGGTCGGACGTAATGTTCCTAGGGCAGTTGGAAGGAGCCAATTGCCTCCTTGGTTATCAAAGTAAGGATTGTTGTTCTCTGCACATATTTTTTGAAAAAAGGATACACTCTCACCTAATTCATCTATTACCAGTGAATAGGGGTGAGCCTGATTTACCTCCAGCATGGTGTCTATTTCCTCTATGGGGTTTGGGCAAACCTGTTCCGGATTATCAGTTCTGTAACCCCACAGATCAATACAGCCGGAAGACAGACCTATGGCCCCCATACCTTTAGCCACTAATAAAACCTTTTTATTATAAGCCGCAGCTTTAGCTGCAGCAATTAATCCAGACAGACCAGCACCTATTATCAGCACGTCAGTATTCTTTTTCATTTCATTCTCTCCATGGCAAATAGTGAGCTGTAGATTCCCGTTGACAACTGTGCCTCACGTAATTGCTGCCCCCACAAAACCGGTCTCATACCCTTCCAGCGCTTTTGTAAAAACTTTGTCAAATATAATTTGTGATTGCCGTTAAATTGTTTATATTCACGCAACGCTCCCAGGGTTCGATAACTGCAAAAGGTACCCTGGCAAGTACCCATGCCCATTCTTGTTTTACGGCGTATATCTCCTAGGGTAAAGCTATCACCATTTTGGGCAGCGTGGTTAATTTCTGCTAAACTAACCACTTCACATTCACAAAAGATCCGTTGTTTTTCCGGCTCCTTCTCGGCCATCTCTACTACTTCCACAAAACTATCACCTAGTCTATCCGCCGCCTTCTTGGCCCCAGGAATACCAAAGACCTTCACGCCTCTTTCTAAGAGCTGCTCATCCACCGGGGTTATTAGTGGTTCCTCGGCGGTACGGCATGGCGCAGCAATGCCTATGTGACTGGCTACCATATCAACTGTTTTTCAGCCATTAATCTGAAGGTAGTAAATTTGCCCCCTACAATACTAACCATTCCGGCTAAACCGTCCCTTTTTTGGTGATCCAGCAGGGCAAAATTCCTGGTTACCGACCTTCCTCCACCAATATTCCCTTCTTGATAAAGTGGACGTACACCGCAAAGGCCCGAATTAATCTATAATCATCAAGTCCTGGCATCATTTGCTTCCCTAACTCAATTAATTCACGAACTTCCCCGTGTCCAGGCTTGGTGCAATTAGGATCATCTACTGTAACGGAAGTAGTACCAAAAATGGTAATGGTACCATGGGGAACAAAGATATCCCCATCTCCCGGTGTTCTTAAACGATTTACGATGGTATTTGTCAGCCTATGATTATAGGCTACCAAAGTTCCCTTATCTTTAATCACATTAACTTCTAGGCCAGCTAAGGCAGCAACTTCCTTGGCCCAGGCACCGGCTGCGTTAATGATCATTTGACATTCAATATTAATTTTGTCTCCGGACAATAGATTAGTAACCTCAACCCCCGTTACCCTGCCTCCCCCTTGATGAATGGCACTTAGCTGGTGGTAAGTTAATACCTTAGCCCCGTAGCGGCGGCTGAATTAACATTGCCCCAGAGAATCCTAAATCCATCAACGGCAGCATCCGGGACTTTAAAAGCCTGATTATATCCGGGGAAAGTACCGGGTTGACTTTGATTAGCTGCTGTACATCCGTTTCTTCGCAGTCAATTCCAGCTTCAGCACAGGAGCTTATCCACCTTTTGGTGTATTCAGGATCATCTTCCGGTAATTGGATGAATATACCACCTGTCAGTTCGATGCAGTTAGGCGCTATCCGGCGTAGGATCAGGTTTTCTTCAATGCATTCCCTTGCGGCATCCTTATCCTTAACTGCATAACGTCCCCCACTGTGGAGTAATCCATGAAAGCGTGAACTGGTACCGTGGGCCAAATCTCCCTGCTCAACTAATATGCCGGATATGCCCCTTAAGGCCAGGTCTCGCAAAATACCTGTCCCGGTAGCTCCCCCGCCTATTACCACTACCTGAGCCTTATCCGTCAACATAGCATTACCTCCGATTCATCAGCAATATATAAGAGAAAAAAGCCACACAATAGAGGGTTCTCCCTATACTACTGTGTGGCTTCTCCTTTATCTCAAGCCTTCTATCAAATTCTTACTCGGTTTCCCAATCCATGCTGCGCTTAACAGCCTTCTTCCAGCCGGTGTAAAGCTTCTCTCTCTTAACCTCATCCATATGGTTCTCAAATCTGCGGTCTAATTTCCAACGCTCGGCTAATTCCTCTTTGCTGTTCCAGAAACCTACTGCAAGACCGGCCAGATAGGCTGCCCCAAGGGCAGTGGTCTCAATTACTTGAGGTCTGTCAACGGGAACTCCTAATACATCAGCCTGGAATTGCATCAACAGATTATTAGCCACAGCACCACCATCTACTTTCAGAGCTTGTAATTTAATACCTGAATCAGCTTCCATAGCACCTAATACATCTTTGGTTTGATATGCTAAGGAATCTAAGGCAGCTCTAATGATATGCTCTTTAGTGGTTCCACGGGTTAGACCTACAATGGCACCTCTGGCTCTCATATCCCAATAGGGAGCACCCAGTCCGGCAAAGGCGGGCACCAGGTATACACCGTCGGTATCTTCAACTTTGCTGGCAAAATACTCGGAGTCAGGTGCTTCCTCTAATAACTTTAGACCGTCCCTTAACCACTGAATTGCCGCTCCGGCTATAAAGATACTTCCTTCCAGGGCATACTCAACTTTACCGTCAATACCCCAGGCAATGGTGGTTAATAGCCCATTCTTAGAATCATATAGCTCATCACCTGTATTCATGAGCATAAAGCAGCCGGTGCCATAAGTGTTCTTGGCCATTCCAGGCTTATAGCATGCTTGTCCAAAAAGTGCTGCCTGCTGGTCACCTGCTACACCTGCAATGGCAACAGAGTGTCCTAAAAATTGCTCCGGTGCAGTTTCACCATAGACTTCGCTGGAAGCCTTTACTTCAGGCAGCATACTGGCAGGTACGCCTAAGGCCTCAAGTAATTCTTCATCCCAGCGTAATTCACGGATATTATACATCAGGGTTCGGGAAGCATTTGAATAATCTGTCACATGAACTTTTCCGCCGGTTAGTTTCCAAATTAACCAGGTATCCATAGTACCAAAAAGAAGTTCCCCTTTTTCAGCCTTCTCACGGGCACCCTCAACATTGTCTAAAATCCACTTAACTTTAGTACCTGAGAAGTAAGCATCAACTACTAAACCTGTTTTTGTGCGAAACACTTCTTCCAGACCCTTTGCTTTTAATTCATCACAGATACTGGCAGTACGGCGGCATTGCCAAACAATGGCGTTGTAAACAGGTTTGCCGGTATTTTTATCCCATACAACAGTTGTCTCACGCTGGTTGGTTATACCAATAGAAGCGATCTCCTGGGGGTCAATGCCGGTTTTTGCTACCAACTCGGCAACTACACCATATTGGGTGCTCCAGATTTCATCTGCATTATGCTCTACCCAACCGGCCTTAGGGTAAATTTGGGTAAATTCCTTTTGTGCAACACCCATAATGTTGCTGTTCTTATCAAACAAAATGGCCCGGCAACTGGTTGTACCCTGATCCAATGCTAATACGTATTTTTTTCCATGAAGACACTCTCCTTTTCTATAATAAGTCAAGTAATCCTGGAAACCCTTACTGGAGAAAAATATTATCCTCCTTTTTAGTCATTTAGTTATTTAATAAGTTATTGATTTGTCAGATAACTTTTATGCTCTGATACTTAGTACATTTTAAACATTATTAAATGTCATTTCTAGAGGTTATATATGTTATTTTATATAACCTTCGCCTAATAGAATAAAAAATGTCTTGTTTAACAAAGCAAGACCTAAATGCAAAAAACCCACTATAAACATATATATTTCTATATGTCTACAGGGGGTTTGTCTCCATTACTCCATCAAATATCAAGTTATTTGCAGGTCAATTCTTAAAATTATTTGTATACTGGATACTATGTATTTAAATTTTACACTGTTTTAATCATTACTGCAATAATTTTTTAATTATTATGTTTATTAAATAATATTCCAAAGGTGTCTGAGACTGGTTGTAATGGCATCTATACCTTTTTCTAAGGCTTCCTGAACATCTGACTCGGTTTTTAATAAACCCCCGCCCAATACTGGTAATCCCAGGGATTTTTTCATATCCCTTATAACATACTCAGGTATGGTGGCAGGCAATACTTCTACAGCATGGGGCTTAATATTGTCTGCTACCCGGATAGCTGTTTTTATGGATTCAGAATCAACGATGAATAATCTTTGTACTACTATTAGCTCCTCTTCCTTAGCTGCCTTAGCTAAATTGGACTTCGTTGTAACTACACCCTGTAAGCCCATTCTTTTAAGGAGATGTAAGCCGGCCCGGTCTTTTCCAATGCCTTCTACAAGATCAATATGTGCGAGCAATACTTTTTTGGCAGCAGTTACTCTCTTTATTATAGTAGGGAGGTAGTTGATATCACCACCTAAAAGAAATATTGAATTGATGTTTCGGTGTCCAATGGCCTCCTGAATGTCTTCCACCCTTCTAATGGCCGCACCTATCTTCCTTCCCGCCATTACCTTCGTAAGAAATTCCATAACTTCCCCCTAAGCTTTCATTTCTTGCTATTAATTATTCCTTCTAATGGCGCAAAATAATAACGGCCCTCTTACAAAAGTAATTAGGCCGTTTTTTGTGGCGATAATTAATGTCCGGCTACGACAGGCAAGCCTAATATATCGCTAACCTCCGCAGCTTTAATGCTTTCTTCTCGAATTAATTGTAATACCTGTGTTTAATAGCCAGGAACTCTGGCAGTTCTTTAACCTCATAGCTTCTCGGACGTGGTATGTCTACAGATATCACTTCTTTTATCTTACCTGGTCTGGCAGTCATTATGTAAATATTGTCTCCAAGGAATATGGCTTCCTCCACATCATGGGTAACAAAAAGTATTGTCTTTTTAGTAGCCTCCCATACTTTGAGTAGAAGCTCTTGCATTATTGTCCTGGTCTGGGCGTCAAGGGCCCCAAAGTTCATCCATCAAAAGCACCTCAGGATTATTGGCCAAAGCCCTGGCAATGGCAACCCTTTGTTTCATTCCACCGGAGAGATTTACAGGATAGTTATTTTCAAAGCCTGTCAACCCAATAAGCTGAAGATACTGCCTGGCAGTGTCTTTCTTTTGCTTGGCAGGTACTCCACTTAAATTTAAACCAAATTCTATGTTTTCCTGAACCGTAAGCCAGGGAAATAGGGTGTAGGACTGAAATACCATACCCCTGTCCGGACCAGGTCCGATTATTTTTTGGCCATCCATCAAGACCTCACCCGATGACGGGTTAACCAGTCCCGCCACAACCCTTAAAATAGTAGATTTTCCGCAACCCGATGGACCAAGGATGGTGACGAATTCACCGGGTGAAACCTTGAAGCTGGTACTTTGCAAGGCCTCCACAGTACCTTGGCTTCCATTAAAAACTTTACATACTTCCTCTATGCTTAATTTTATCTGTTTCATTATTACGCCACTCCTCCCCTCTGCCAGGGAAACAACACTTTATATAACCATTTAAATAATAGATCTGTAATTAAACCTAATAGTCCAATGGTAACAATGAAAACAAATATCTTGCCAATTTGACCGTATCTGGCCGCCATCATAATTGCATAACCCAGCCCCGAATTAGCTCCAACAATCTCCGCTACAACCAAATAGGTCCAGGCCCAGCCAAAAGTAATCCGCAGTGTATCTACAATACCTGGCAAAGCTGCAGGAAAAATCACTTTGGTAAACACCTTTATTCCCTTAGCCCCTAGAGTATAACTAACCTCCACCAAATCCTTGGATACATCCTTAGCAACATTCATAATCATTAAGGTTTGTTGAAAAAAGGTGCCAAAAAAGATAACCATGATTTTTTCAGACTCACCTAAACCCAGCCATAGGATAAACAGGGGAATGAAAGCAGAAGCGGGTAAATATCTGATGAAACCAAACATAGGTTCAAAAAAACCTTCTACCGGACGTAATGTCCCCATCAGCATGCCGAGGGGAATAGCAATCAGGGCTGAAATAATAAAGCCTGCGGCAACCCTGTAAGTGCTGATAAGTGTGTTTTCCAGAAGCACACCGTTAGTAATCAGCTCCCAACCAGTAGATAACACCTTATCAGGAGTTGGCAAAAACATGGATGAAACAAGACCTGTGTAGGTTAATAAGGACCAGAAAATTAATAGCAGTATAAAATGGCTTAGCCTAAAGCAGTGTATTGCCTAGTAGTGATATTTGTACTATATAATGGCATTATAATTCCCCCAATGATGACAATAGCAGCGCAACCAAAATCCGGTTGCGCCGCTTAAGAAGTTTAATAATTACTTACCAACCTTTTCTATATAGCTAACATCCGCCATATCCTTGGTGTCAATTTGGTTTTCGATAACCTTCATATTATAGTAAAACTCAGCTGCACTGGATAGGGTGTTTTGCAGTTCACCCTGGTACAGCTTCTTGTTGTCTTCTAGGTTGTATAGCTTGATCCCATCTAGGAAGCCCTGGGGCTCCATGTTCATGCCCTTAGCCATAACATTAGTGGCATCCTCTTCATTGGCGGCAAAGTAATCCATAGCCTTGGCTAAGGCATTTACAACTGCCTGTACTTCCCTGGGATGACTTTCTGCAAAGTCTTGACGGAAAGCAACTGCATCAACTATGAGACCAGGTGCATCTTTAGAGTCAACTAGCAGATGACCATTACCCTCTTTTACCCCACGGCCAAGCCAGTTCCCAGGTAACTGCAGCGTCAATTTTACCCGCAACGAAGGCCTGACCAGCATCACCGGAGGAGCCCATGGGGGTAATAGTAATATCCTTGTCCGAAAGACCCACCTTTTGCAGGCAGCTCAATAAGAAGAAGTGACTGGTTGTTCCTACATCTAAAGCCACTGAACGACCCTTGAGATCCTCCAGGGTTTTAATATCCTGTTTAGCTAGAATTCCGTCGGCACCGTAGGATGTATCAAGGCCCATACAACCTTCATGGGAATGCCCTCAGCCTGAACGGTGGATTCGATATCCAGGGTTGTGGCCATGGCATCAACCTTATTACCCTTTAAGGCCGCCTTACGCTCAGCCAAGCCTTCTACGATAGAAATTTCTACCTCAACACCTTCTTCTGCGAAGAAGCCTTTATCCCTTGCTAAGAAGAGGGGTCCGTAACCAGCCCATGTACATAGGGTAATACGAACTTTCTCCATTGGTATGTCAGCAGCCTGTTCGCTTCCCTTACTTTCATCTGCTTCCTTGGAACCACCACAGCCTGCCAGGACGCTGGCCAGCATTGTCAGTACCATCAACAATGCCAATAATTTCTTGTTTCTCCCCACTAACACTTTAACACTCCCCCTGATTATTAGTTCTTCTTTTTAACTAATTAAAGCACTAGCACAAAACATTCGCTAAATATTTTGGTTATCCTGCTAATATTTCACAATTTATAAGGATTATTGTATAATATTTCATTTTATTTATTATTAATAAATGTTTCAATTTCAGACAATAGTAGTTGATTCTCCTCAGAGGTTCCCAGGCTTATACGAAGACACTGTGGTAAGCCGAAATGGAAGCCTGGTCTCACCACGATCCCTTTTTCAAGAAGGAACTCAAATAAAGGACGGGCATCTGTTCCTATGTCCACCAAAAGGAAATTAGTTTGTGAATCAGCACAGGCCAAGCCCATTTTTCTCAGGCTGTTAATAACCAGCTCCCTTTGCAGGGTGTTTTGCTGTTTTGCAGTAATTACGTGTTCTTGATCCCGCCAAGCAGCTAATGCTGCAACCTGTCCCAGGAGATTAACATTAAAGGGCGGCCTGACCCTCTGGGTTATCTGAATCAACCTTCATTTCCCAAAAGATAACCAATGCGAAGGGCTGCCAAGCCATAAATCTTTGAAAATGTTCTTATAACCAACAGATTGGCATGGCTGTTAATGAGCCTAATTAGGCTGCTTTCCTCAGGATTATCGGTATATTCATTGTAGGCCTCATCTACCACCACGATAATATGCTCAGGAATAGCTGCTAAAAATTCAGCTAATTGATTAAAGGCAGTAAGGTTGAGGTTGGGTTATTTGGGTTACATATAAAGATCATTTTTGTTTTATCAGTAATTGCAGCTTTCATGGCCTCTAGATCCAATATCCAACCAGCCAGAGGTATTTTTACCACCTCTCCACCCACCATGTGGGTTGCTGCCCCATAGGCCCCAAAGGTAGGAAAGGGTACAATTACTTCCTGTTCTGGTGCCACAAAAGCCTGAACTACCAGATTAATTACTTCGTCTGCCCCATTCCCTATTAAAACCTGATTGGTTGATAGCCGGAAATCCTCAGCAATGGCAGAGCATAGCCCATCGGCGTAGGAGGCCGGATATAATTGCAGTGCACCTATTGCTTCCTGCAAAGCCTCCTGAACCCTTGGCGAAGAACCATAGGGACTTTCATTAAAGGAAAGCTTTATGACCAGCTCAACACCAAGCTGTTTTTTTATATCAGCCACCGGAAGGTCTGGGCATTCCCGTGAAAAACACTGTAGTTTATCGACACCTGGTCTTGCACACTCTAACTTATTTAAGGACATACCTTAATGTTCCCCTTCACTTATATTTTCTGTCCCAGCAGGTCTGCTGATATAATTGCCTCTTTCAACATAACAGCCGTAACTTCATAGGGCATATTTTTTATATCGTCAGTTGCCAAGGTTCCCTCAATGATTGTTGTCAGATCACCTTCTGTACAGTTAAGGAGACCCAATTCTGCCAAGTTGCAGGGCAGAAAAAGATTTCTATAGTGTTTTGCTAGCTTGATGGCTTCCTGCTCTTTATTGTCCAGCACTAGTTGTACAAGAATCCCAAAGGCCACCATTTCACCATGGAGGCTTTTTTCATGAATATCATGGACCCCGGTTAATCCGGAATAAATGGCGTGGGCAGCAGCCGTGCGGCAGTCGTCCCCCCCCATACAACTTACAGTACCGCTGAGCAGGATAATGGCATCAATTACTTCTTCCAGTTCTGGCTTTACAAGCTGCTGATTAACTGCCTCAATGGCCTGTTGACCTGTTTCGATGATGGTCTGATAGCAAAGATGAGCACTCGCCTTGGCTAGCCCGATAACAGCGCTGCCAAATTTGTTTTGAGTGGAGATCTCCGTCTCGTACCATTTAGCAAGGGTATCCCCCATCCCTGCAATCAAGTATCGAACCGGTGCTTCGGCAACAATCTCCGGGTCCACAAAAATAGCCTCCGGCATGGCTGCCTCAAAGCACATTTCAAGAAACTTGCCATTGTTATCATACAGAATCGAAAGTGGTGTCCATGGTGCACAGTTTGATGCAATGGTAGGCACTGTGACTAGGGGAATATTCAAACGAAAGGCTGCTATTTTTACCGTATCCAGCACCTTACCCCCACCCACGGCAATTAACATATCGGCTTCTGTAGATTGGGCTGCCTGGACTACCCTCTGAATATTACTTTCGCAGCATTCTCCTCCGTATAATATGGAGTCTGGTACTGACTGCTGGGCTGACATGAAGGAATTATTAATTTTTTCAGAAGCTGCTTGTAATGCTTTTTCTCCCCCAACTACTAAGGGATTCTTAGCTAATTTTGAACATACCTGGGGAGCTTTGCTAATGCTCCTGGTTCTCTAACATAAAGCGCTGGTCCTGGTTGTCGATACAAAATAAAACCCCCTGTAATTACAATCTTCAAAGCTTGTATCTTCATTCGACATCTGGTTACAATTTCCTTTATTGAAATAGTCTAATAAATAGATAAACACCTATCGGGTGTCTCAGTTATTTTTTATTAAACTCTACATAAAAGGTAGTCCCCATACTGGAGCTGTCCACAGAAATTGTAGCATTATGCCTGGCCGCAATACTGTAGCAAATAGCAAGACCCAACCCGGTGCCATTGTCCTTTGTTGTAATAAAGGGTGTCCCTAAATTATTTATAATATTAGCGTCAATTCCCGTTCCTTGGTCTTGAACAGTTAAAAATATCTTGTCTTCTGTCTCATATGTCTTTATGGTTAGCAGGCCATTTACCGGCATAGCCTCTAAGCCGTTTTTCACCAGGTTAAGAATCATCTGTCTTATCTCATTATTATTTAAATACAGGCTGTTTAATTCTCCCAATTCAAGTTTGACAGTTTTATCATACTCAATGGCTTCCGCTTGTAGCAGCGGGTGTAGAGAAGTAATAATTTTATTTAAATTGACTTCGTTTTTCGGAGTCGGTTTATTTTTAGCCAGAGATAAAAACTCACTAATAATGGTATTTGCTCGATCCAACTCTTCAATCATAATACCGTAATACTCCTGGTATTTGTTACATTCTTCCTTTTCACTTAGAAGCTGTAATAGGCCACGAACCGTGGTCATGGGGTTGCGAATTTCATGGCCGAGCCCCGCTGCCATCTCCCTATTAGATTCAGCCTGTCGAGACGCCCCATTTCCCTCTCAATTTGCTTGCGTTCAGTAATATCAAAACCCATCTCCAAAACCATGGTTTTACCATCATAATCTGAGTAGGGAAAAGCATATAAATCATAGGTTTTATTAGTTTTCACACAATCCCATTCCCAGCGATAGGTCTTTTTTGTTTTTATAACCGAATAAGTGTAACAAACATCACAAGGTTTTGTATTATTCTCAAAGATTTCATAACACTTTTTTCCTATCACATCCATTCCATAGTTGTCACATAGAAATTGGTTTGCATAAATAATTGAATAATCTTGATCCATCAAATGGACTAGTATAGGCAGAAAATCAAAATGAGAAAAAATTCTTCTGCTCTCTTCCATTAATGATCTTTTTTCTTCCCTTAAAACTTTAACAAAGCTGCAGGTATCCATTTTGTACCATCCTAATTTGTTTTGTTTATATATTATATTCTCCTTCTGAATATCCTTCAAAAATCACTAATATTTTTTAAATTTCATCTTAACTTTTTTACTACAAATGGAATGAAAAAAACCAAGGATTAATAACCCTTGGTTTAAAAATTGGTGCGGTCGAGAGGACTTGAACCTCCATGCCCTTGCGAGCACTAGAACCTGAATCTAGCGCGTCTGCCAATTCCGCCACGACCGCATATATTTATTTTATAAATTTTACCTCTTATATGGCGGAGTGGGAGGGATTTGAACCTCGCTGGCCTTGCGACCACTAACGGTTTAGCAAACCGTCCTCTTCAGCCACTTGAGTACCACTCCATCTGATAAAATGGTGATCCATCCGCGACTCGAACGCGGGACACCCTGATTAAAAGTCAGGTGCTCTACCAACTGAGCTAATGGATCATTATAGAGGCGACAATTGCTATCTTAACATTAAGATAGGATAAATTCAAGTGTTAAATGTATCTTAATCATCCTAATATTGTTTTTTATTGAACCACTAATTTATGTACTGCATAAAGGCCCATATCCCTGCTCCTATTATGGCCAAAAATAAAAGCTTCTTGATAATTCCTGTGACAATTTTAAAACCAAAATAAAGCACTGCTGCTCCAAGGCCAAATAGCAACCATGTTGATTCCACTTTTACTAACCTCTCTTTCCTACCAGGTATAAACTAATTATAATGTAAGGTTTCTCTATTCAATGATTTATCCCTTCAGCATTAATAACAAAAATATCTGGCCCCTTTAAGTTCAATTTCACTAGCATGTTTAAACCTGTATAATGGTATATAGTTTTAATACTATGTTTGAGGATATAATGATAAAAAATAACTATTAATTGAGGAGTATTCGATGACAGAAGATATTAAAAAAGAATATCTGGTTCGCAAGAAAAAGTATGAGGGGGAATATATTGAATTAAAGAAAAAGGATAATATCCTTGCCTTGCAAAGAGGACTAATAGCTATCCTTTCTATAGGTTTCTTAATTTTTGGCTATCTTAAAGAAATCACTCTTTTCCCGATTTATATATTGCCTGCCCTTGTTCTGTTTGTTTACTTGGTTATCCAGCATAACAGGATTAAAAAAAGAATCCAATTTCTACAGAATCTGATCCAAATAAATAAAATTTCTCTGCTTAGATTAGAGGGAAAATGGACCAGTTTTGACAAATCAGGTAAGGAGTTCATGAATCCGGATCATCCTTACTCCGGGGACCTAAATATTTTTGGACAGGGGTCCCTATATCAATATATCAATTCCACTACATTTTTTATGGGTGAAGAAGCCTTAGCAAACTCATTAAGCCATCAGCCTGACTACCAGGAAATAGGCTTAAGGCAGCAAGCTATAGAGGAGCTGGCACCTCGTCTAGATTGGAGGCAACAATTCCAAGCCTCGGGAATGGGTAGTGAGAAGAAAAACAACAATATCCGTGGATTACTAAAATGGTCCAGGGAACAGCCCCTGCTTGAGGAAAGGAAATATATCTATCTAGTATGGCTCCTGCCTGTCACCACCGCATTGTTGATTCTATTAATGGCCCTAAGGATAGTGCCCACATATATTCCTTTGATATTTTTAACTACCAGGTTATACTTGCCACCGCCAGTTTGAAGTTTACTTCCTTAGTATTTCGAGATACAGAAAATGCCGCCACAGAGTTGGAAAGATATAGAATACTATTAAACTATATAGAATCGGAAAATTATCAAGCTAGACTATTAAAGGACGGGCAAAAGAAATTATTCAGAGGTAAGCAGACTGCATCCAAACAAATTGAAAACCTTTCGAAGATAGGTGAGTTGATAAATCTTCGCTACTCAGTGGTCTATCTCTTTATTAATGCCCTTACCTTCTGTGATTTCTATATTGTGTGGAGGCTGGATAAGTGGAAAATACAATCGGGAATTTACTTAGAGAACTGGTTCCGGGTCATCGGACAATTTGAGGCACTCAATAGTTTAGCCTTGTTGGCCCATGATAATCAAGATTGGATCTACCAGAGGTAATCAAGGGCTCTCCATACTTTTCTGCCAAAAACCTTGGACATCCCCTTATTAATGGTCAATCTAGGGTCTGCAATGATGTATCTCTACCAACTGGTACGGTACATATCATAACAGGTTCTAATATGTCCGGCAAAAGTACTCTTTTAAGGACAGTGGGTATTAACCTGGTATTGGCCTATGCCGGAGCACCCGTATGTGCCCAAAATATGAAATGCTCACTAATGAGGATTTATACCAGCATTAAGGTTGAAGACAATCTTGAGCAAAATACTTCTGTCTTCTATGCAGAATTAAAGAGGATTAAAAAATAATTGACTCGGCCCAGGAAGGCGCCCCCCTTATTTTTATGCTGGATGAAGTATTTAGGGGAACTAACTCACTGGATCGAATATTTGGTGCTAAAACAGTTATAAAAAATCTTTACCTCCTTTCTACCATTGGCTTTGTAACCACTCATGACCTGGAGATAAGTAAATTAGAGGAAGATTATCCTAACCATATCAAAAATTATCACTTTACAGATCAGTTTGTAAACAATGAAATAACCTTTGATTACCGTTTAAAGGAGGGTGTATCCACCACCACCAACGCCATTGCTTTAATGGAGATGATAGGAATAAAAATCTAACATGGTTAACCAATAATACTATTATGTAAACTGTAAAGGGGAATGCCCTAAATGAGATGAGGCATTCCCCTTTATTATAGGACCAGCTAGGTCCTACATTGCTAGCTTTATTTTTTTCAATCTCCATAATAATTGGCAGAATCATCGGCCTTCTCCTGGTCCTTTCAAATAAAAATTTACTTAGCTCGGACTTTATGGCAGCCTTGATATATGTCCACCCACATTTTCCTTGATGGGTACATCTTTGCAGTGCACTTGTGACTTTTACCTTAGTTTCCTCTATTAGCGCTTCTGATTCTCGGACGTATATAAAACCTCGGGAGATAATATCTGGTCCCGCCAATACTTGATGGGTTTCCTTATCTAGGTAATAACCACAATTAAAATTCCTTCTTGAGCCATTTCCCGGCGATCCCGTAAGACAATATTACCAACATCGCCAACTCCTAACCCATCAACCAGAACTCTGCCCGCAGGTACTCTTCCAGAAATCCTACCCTTTTCCTTTGTTAGCTCAAAGACTTGTCCTATTTCCCCAACAAAAATATTCTCCTGGGGTATGCCTAATTCCTGGGCAAGTTGGGCATGCTTCATTAGCATACGGTATTCTCCATGTACCGGGATAAAGTATTGGGGACGAATTAGATTTAACATCAGCTTAAGTTCCTCACGACTAGGGTGACCAGAAACGTGCACCTCAGAATCACCTTCATATATTACATTGGCCCCCAGCTTAAATAACTGGTTGATAATGCGAGAAACTGTTTTCTCATTACCCGGGATAGGCATTGCTGAAATAATTACCGTGTCTCCTGGCAATACGCCGAATTGACGATGCTCTCCATAGGCCATTCTAGTCAAGGCGGACATAGGCTCTCCCTGGCTTCCTGTAGTAAGGACCAGCACTTTGTTGCTGGGTAGCTTATCCACTTCATCAAGGCTTATTAATGTACCTTCAGGAATGTTGAGGTAGCCTAATTCTGAGGCAACTGTTATTACATTGACCATGCTTCGCCCAGCCACTGCAACTTGACGTCCGTACTTATGGGCTGTAATGATGGCCTGCTGCAAACGATGTATATTCGAGGCGAAGGTGGCGATGATGATCCTATCACTGGCCTCCCTGAAATATTCGTCAAAGGAGTTACCCACCAATCGTTCAGAAAAAGTGTATCCTTCCTTTTCCACATTGGTGCTGTCAGAAAGTAGTACCAGAACTCCCTGTTCACCCAGGGAGGCGAATCTATGCAAATCTAGAACGTCTCCATCTATAGGAGTATGATCTATCTTAAAGTCCCCTGTATGTACCAGTGTCCCCACCGGAGTATGAATTGCCAGGGCCATAGCATCCGGAATGCTGTGAGAAACCCTTATAAATTCTACCTTAAAGGAACCTATTTCTATAATGTCCCTTGGATTTACAGAATTTAAGGCAGCCTGTCTATCCATACCATGTTCCTTTAATTTACGCTCTACTAACCCTAAAGCAAGTCTAGAACCATAAATAGGAACATTTATTTGTCTAAGAAAATAGGGGAGCCCTCCAATATGGTCTTCATGACCATGTGTCAGTACTACAGCCAACAGCTTTTCACGATTTTCTACAAGATAGGCATAATCTGGCAGAACTAAATCAATACCCATCATATCTTCTTCCGGAAAGGCTAGCCCGCAGTCGATGACAAGGATTTGGTCTTGGTACTTAATCGCTGTCATATTTTTGCCGATTTCACCCAGCCACCCAGTGGGATTATTGATAATGCCGACTTTTTTATTAGTGGTCACCTCCCAATATTATAAATGCAACCGGGTTAATTATACTGTAAATGTTTCCTAATTGGCAAATACTCCAAGAAATATAAAAAACCGGGATAAGACTCAGAGCTCTCTACTGAATCTATCCCGGGTTTTTGGGTTACTCTGTAGTGCAAGGCCCTTTACCACAGTTGGGGCCAGTAGGACCGGCATTCTTTGGTAGTTTAGCTTTCTGCTCATCGGTCAGTACAGATTGACACTCTGTTTTGTTCCGCTGGCGTATTTCCGAAAGCTTATTCTTAAGTTCCTTTATCTCATTAACCTTTGTATCAACCTTTGACTTGTCTGGATTTCTTTGAAATTTTAATTGTTTTAATTCAAAGATGTTATCCTGTAGCTTTATCCGTAGCTCACGGGTTTCCTGATGATTTTTCTTCTGTATATCCCTTAATTTATTTATTTGTTCATCCGTCAATTTCAGGTTGTTAATGGGGTCTTCCCCTAAGGTGCTATAATGCTGCTTTGATCCGTGACCCCAGCCCTTTTCCGCTGAGGCTACCTGGACAATACTAAAAGCTAATAACAATGTAAGCATGATGGTAACAGCCTTTTTCATCTAAATAATCCCTCCTAATTTTTCTCTGGACGTTACACGTCCTCTATCTCTATTTTCTATAATGTACAGTTGGACAGGATTTTATTAAAAAAATGAAGCCACCAATTATCTTTCGAAAGTTTATACAAAATTTACTCATTCATTAAAAAACTGCCAAGGCACCAGGACCACCATAGGCCCCTACCACAGGACCGATAATTCCCAGGTGAATTTCCTTGGTATTAATATTTTTCTCTATTTCATCCTTTAGCAGATAGGCTTCTTCAATACAATTACCGTGGGACATAGCTATTATTTGGGCAGACGATCCCACAACATTTTCTTTTAGGGAGTTAACCAAGTGCTGAATAGCCCTTTTTCTACCCCTCACCCTATCTATAATGCCAACTTTTCCTTCTTGGTCTAAACGCAACATTGGATTTATTTTGAGAAGTGAACCTATTGAATATTGGATGGTACTTATTCTTCCGCCAATTTTTAGATAGTGGAGATCATTTACGGTCATAAAGGTTTTAAAGGTCTTAATTCTTTCAGTTAAATATTCAACAATTTCCGCCAGTGTTCTTCCTTGCTTTTGTAGCCCTAAAGCTTTTAAAACAAGTAAGCCCTGACCCATGGATGCGGTTAATGTATTTACCAAGGTTATTTTGGCAGCAGGATAGTCTTCTAAAATAGTTCTTTGGGCAAGATTAGCACTATTGTAAGTCCCGCTTAAACCTGTTGATACTCCTATATATAAAATTTCTATATCCCTTATAACGTAATCTAAAAATTTATTGTAGAATGCCTGGGATGTTGCCTGAGATGTTTTAACAACATTTCCTGCCTTCATAGCCTGATAAAATTCTTCATAGGTTAAAGAATGTCCAAAGTCATCAAAATATTCTTTACCAGCTAACTGATAAGTAAGGGGAACATAATCCAATTTGTTACTATTAATAATCTCCAGGGGCAAGTCACAACACGAGTCTGTTAAAATTACAAAGTTTTGCAATGTCATCCTCCTGCAGGTTTGTTATTTTGCTAAAAAATACCCTTCGACTATCGGAAGAGTATTTTAACAGTTTATATGTGCCGTATTTTATCAGTGTATTAATCTTATGTAAACAAGTAATTTTTTCATTACTAAAAACTATTATTGTTTTGATAATTTCATTAAAGCATATAGGTCTAACGGTTCGTTAGTTCCTTCTTTGAATAATTGCCCTGGTATAACATGGTCTATGAACAGGATTCCCTCCAAATGATCTATTTCATGTTGCAGGCAGCGGGCCATAAAGTCTTTACCTTCCATTAAAAATTCTAGGCCCTGCCTATTCATGGCCTTTACTTTTACGTTTTTGGCCCTCTTTACTTTGCCCCAAATGCCGGGCATGGATAAACAAGCCTCCGGGCTATTTGTTCCCCTGATTTGTCTATTATGGTGGGATTAATTAATTCAATAAAACCCTGTCCGGTATTTATAACTACCATTCTCCTCAGGATTCCCACCTGGGGTGCTGCCAGTGCTGCTCCGTTACTCTCAGCGTCAAGGGTCTCAGTCATATCGTCAAGTAAACTTAAAATATTTGAGTTTATCTCTGTAACTGGCTTACATACTTTCCTTAAAGCCTGGTCCCCTATTTTGCCAATAATCCGTTCAGCCATTATTTCACTCCTTGAAAATCACGTCTTAATCCTTTTTCCCATTTATCTATTTCATCAAGCTTGGTGAATTCTTCTATATCCTGCCGATTTGGATTTAAGTGCTCTTTTCTTATGATAACTTTTCCACCATTCTGAATGGTTATCCTGGCTATACGTAATACTTCGTTTAAGAAATATTCTTCCCCGGTGCTTATTGCCTCTTCAAGGGTCTCATAGGGCACCACAAGGTCCTTTGCCATAGGAGTAGCTGAATCCATTTTAGTTCCTCCAAAAGTTTTTATATCATAGCAATAGTATACCATTGGGTTTATCAGGTCAATATAGCTTTTGCCTAAATGTTCCACAGGCTACCTGATGATGCTCTGCCCTGTTTAACATTCCCTCCAGGACTTCTTTACCCAGAATAAGCATTAGCTCTAAAATATCAATTTCCTCCGGGACTCTCTTATGTCCGGCCCGATATGCCTTCACACCTGATACACACATCCTGCGGGTGGTTTGTTGTCCTTTGACAGGGATAAAAAGGTACAGTCATTGCAAGAGTGGCGAAACTTTTCTCCCGTGTCCGGCAAAATCATTTTGCTGGCATAGAGATGGTTCCTTTTATAGTAATTCTTAACTCTTTCGTCCATAGTAAACCCCCTGCTCCGTCAAGGAAACAGCTCTTTTTATGCTGCCGGCCCCCCATCTGCTTCTTATTACGTCCAAGGCCTTATCTATTTGCTCGTTTTTTTGCCTAACATTAAAGATATCTATCTGTAATTCCCGGTTTTCTATAAGCTCTGATAAGGCCAGTCCCACCAACCTTATCCGAAGGGTGCTTGACCAGTATCTTTCTAAAAGGTAAACCCCCGTCTTATATATTTCCTCCGTAAGGTTAGTATACTGCCCCAGGGCCTTTGAGTGGGCCTCGGTATGAAAGTCCGGGTCCTTTATAACCAGGGAGATCCTCTTGCCTATACACCGGCTTTTCTGGCCCGCTGCCCCACTTCCTCTGCAAGTTCAAGGATGACGACTTTGGCCTGCTGGTATCCGTAGTAGTCCCTGGGTAAAGTTATTTGGTTTCCTACACTTTTAATCACATCCAGGGAGTGGGGGTCTACGGGGCTATGGTCGACTCCCTGGGCAGAATAGTGTAATATTTCTCCAACTAATCCATATCTTTTGCGCAGTATCCCCACCGGAAGGGCAGCTAATTCCCCAATGGTTTGAATACCAATAGTACTTAGCCACCGGCTTATTCGGCTGCCCACACCAAATAGTTCCCTTACCGGCAGTGGCCAAATAATTTTGGGCCAATCATCAAGGGATAGCTCAATTATTTGGTTAGGTTTACGCAGCTCAGCAGCCATCTTAGCCAGCAATTTGTTCGGTCCAATGCCTATGTTTACCCCAACCCCTATTTCATTATTAATTCTCTGCTGAATCTGTTGGGCAATTTTAAAGCTTGAGCCAAAAAGATGAATGCAGCCAGTTACATCCATAAAGCTCTCGTCAATTGAGTAGCTCAGTCAAATCAGAATAGTCTTTTAAAATGTTATTAATCCTTGAAGAGTAAGCAGCGTATATAGAATGCTCCGGGTACACAAATATTCCTTCCGGGCATAGGAATTTAGCATCACCAATTAACATTCCAGTCTTGATGCCGTATTTTTCTTGGCCTCAACTGAAGCAGCAATTACGATCCCCACCCTTTTGGCCGGATCTCCCCCTACTATAACTGGTTTGCCCCTCAGTCTTGGGTCCTCCGCCTGGTGAACCGATGCAAAAAAACTATTCATATCACATAGAAAGATTACTCTGGACAATTAATAAACACCACCAGAACATTTGTTTGCTTAGTGGTGTTATTATATAACCGAACGTGAGTTCTCTGCAATAGGAAATATTTGTCATTTCACAAAAAGGACCAGCCTGTTGAAAAAGCTATAATTGGGTTTTAATAATCCCGAGCAGCGACGTTCGAAGCAGTGGAAACAGCGCTTCGCGAAGCTGAGGATGCGAAAATGGGTGAGCGGACAT
>AWVY01000044.1 GCA_004143605.1 Desulforamulus aquiferis | reverse complement strand
ACTCGAAGGCGGCCCATTTTCGCCCGAAGCGAGCGATTAGCGCTGTCCACTGCGGAGAGAGGAGTCGTGAGGGATTATTAAAACCCGAATATAGGTAATTTCAGCCTGAAGGCTATAACCCTTTGAGTTATAGCCTTCTTTTTATAGCGTTAAGGTTTATTAAATATTACTCCGGTCATAATTTTAATACCTGGAGAAATACTAGGAAAAATATTGTAGAGTCGGAGGTAAAGGGTGACTAGGCTAACATACAACCAAATCTTTAAGGATTTGGTAAAGGCAGCTTACCAGGGCAATCTGCCGGAGGAAATAAAGGGTTTAGAGGAAAGAAATGACAAGGAGGTAGACAAATATATAACCTACGCCACCGGGGGAGGAGAGGCAAACAAGGTGGTTTTTAAAATAAAGGATTGTAAGAATGACTGTGGGTGTGAGAGTGAAAACTGTCAAGTAGCTTGTTTGCTGCAAGCCATAGCAAGGGATGAATATGGAAATGTAGTTATCCGGGACAAGTCTTGCTCACACTGTGGGCAATGTGTGGAGGTTTGTGAACACGATTGTTTAATAGATAAAAAGGAATTTATCCCACTGGTAGATACTTTAAGAGATCGCAAGGTGCCGGTTTTCGCTATCGTTGCTCCTGCTTTTATTGGACAGTTTGGACAGATGTTTCACCGGGAAAAATCAGGCTGCCCTAAAAGACTCGGATTTTATGGTATGGTGGAGGTAGCGCTCTTTGCTGATATTTTAAGCTTTCGAGAAGCCCTGGAATTTGATTCCCATGTACAAAAACAGGGGGATTTTGTCTTAACCAGTATGTGCTGTCCAATCTGGGTGTCTATGGTAAAAAAGGTTTATCAGAGATTAATACCTCATATATCCCCATCGGTTTCTCCCATGGTTGCCTGCGGTAGAGGTCTTAAAAAGCTTCATCCCGATGCTAAAGTTGTGTTTATTGGGCCCTGTATTGCTAAAAAGGCCGAGGCAAAGGAAGAGGATGTAAGGGATGCAGTGGATGTTGTGATAACCTTCAAGGAATTAAAGCAAATATTTGAGGCAGTGGGCATAAAACCAGCTGAATTGGAGGAGGACGACAAGGAACATTCCTCAACCGGGGGAAGGATTTATGCAAGGTCTGGAGGTGTAAGTGAAGCTGTAGCTGATACCCTTAAAAGGATCAGACCGGAGAGGAATATACATATTCAAGCTGTACAGGCTCACGGGGTAAAGGAATGTCGTCAGCTGCTGCAGAATGTGCTAGATGGAAAGGTAGAGGCAAATTTTATCGAAGGAATGGGCTGCAAGGGCGGCTGTGTTGGTGGGCCCCATGTATTGATAGACCCGGAACAGGGTGTAGAGAAGGTTAACGAATATGGGAAGGAAGCTAACAGTTTGACTGCAGCAGATAATAAATATGTTTTGGCCTTGCTTAAAAGCTTGGGTTTCAATGAGATAGATGAGCTCTTTGACCCGAAAAAGGCAAAAATGTTTGTACGTAAATTTTAAAAATATCGCTGTTCCGGATTATTAAAACCCAGTTGTATCTTTTAAAACATTAATCCCGTATTTAAATACGGGATTAATGTTTTAAAAACTAGTTTTGGTCCTTTTGACAGAGGTAATCCAAAATACGGGCAAATTGCATATTAACTAATTCTTTCATGGGGACTCCAGTTTCTTCGGATTTTTTTTCAATAATATGTAATTGATTGCGTAAGAATTCGTAAATTATGTACTCCGCTACATCCTCGGGATTAGAACCTTGCTTTGACGCATAAGCTTCTAGCTTTGCAATGGTTTCCTCTGATAGATTTAGTTCAAACTCTTTGTTCTCCTCCATAATCCTTCACCCCTTAGCAAAATTGTCATCTTTCTTACAACATAATATCTAATTTAGTGATTTTGATCAAATATTAAAAAACAGCAAAAAAAAAGAGCCTAATGATTAGGCAATTCTCGAAGCCTTATTAAATGATGGTTTAGGCATATAACAAGTCTGATAATTATTATTTGGTATTTTACATACTGAAAACATATTACAGAAAGACCACCTGGGTCCCTTTATTAATATCCAAGAAATTGCACTAATTAAGCAAAGTAAAAAACAGGATAAAAATAATAATATTAAGAAAGGAAACGAGGCCAGAAATACAGAAACCAGTGGTGTGTTGTTAATCATCCCAACCACTCCTTTTTAATATGATCATAGCATAAAAACTTTAGAAAATAAAGAAAATTCAATATATTTAGAATTAAAAGAAAATACAGAAAACAAGTCTATTAAATAATATAAAAAACTTAAAACAAAGGAGTATTATTATCTAAAATATTTCTAAGTGCTTTTTTTTTGCCTAAAGTTTAGCAAGATAAAGCCAAGTCCACAGAAAATTAATGACTTTACCAAAAAGAAAAGGCGATTAAAATTAGGGACGGAATTGATAGAAGTGCCATCAAGCTGATTTTAAGAAACTTACTCATGCTTACTCCCCCTCATGTGATAATTTTCACTAGCCATAATATAGCATAAAAACTTTAAATAAAATACATATGAGGATAATAATAACACTAGAAAGATTAATTATAATTGTTCAAATAATCAGTAAATGGATATTTGTAAATATCATTTTAAATATCAAGGAATGTTATTGAACTCGTCGAATTTATAAAAGATATATTAATAATTTAGGAGAGAGGGTATATGTTATACAATTATAAACAGGAAATAATGAACAAATTGGATGATGGATCAATCTCAGGTCTATCAATGGATCATCAATTTACCTTTGAGTGTAAAACAGCCTGTATGGGCAGATGCTGTAACAGCATTACCATTTTGTTAGATCCTTGGGATATAGAAATAATGGCCAGACAACTAAATATATCTGGAAGAGAGTTTTTGGCAGAGTATTGTAAATATGACTTTAGCCCTGAGCTGAAATGGCCCTATGTTAGACTGAAGCATGCTGAGGATGGTCCCTGTATTTTTATGTTGGAAGATGGCAGATGTGAAATATACTCTGCCAGATCAAGGAATTGTCGAACCTATCCCATAGGCCGAGCGGTACGCTTTGAACAAGACGGCAAGAAAATTGAGAGAGTGTTTATGGTGGACAAAATGGATTTCTGTCTTGGACATAAATGTGAGAAGTCTTGGACAGTGAAAGAATGGCTTGATGATGCTGAGTGTGAGAAGTTTTATGAACTTTCAGATCTTTACCTGGAATTGATTCACTATGCCACCAGCCAGCTTAATAGTAGAGTTTGGATGAATAGAAATATTGCACAGATGCTAATGCCCTTACTATATGGACCGGATTTGTTGAGAAATAAGCTAGGTCTTTCGGAAGATATTTAAGTCATGAGGAGTTTTATCGGAGAAGGATTAAAGCCTTAAAAGTGATATTGATGGATATTGCTGCTGGTTTTGGTTATGGTCCGGTTGAAAGGGCTGAAGAAGGAATGGGTTTAGGTGGGAGCATAATGGATAGAATTAAGGAGCTACTAGTCAAAGGTTAAAAAAAGTTACAGCCCCCCCTTTACTAATAAAAGAGGGGGGTTTACTTATAATATTTTTGATGACAAATGGCTCTTTGTCATATTGATATAACTCATTAATAGTAGTATATTAGGAATAAAGATAAGATCACAAAACACCCACGATAGCATGGCTGATCCAGGGTTAGCTATAAGTTATTTGATTTTTTTTACAAGGGGTCATTCTTTATAATTATGTCTATTGTCCCGTGGGATTATTGATCCCAGAAGGAGGCTGTGTCACTATGCCACCAGTAAGATTAGTTCAAGATATAATGATTCCTTTATACGATTATCCAGCAATTTATGATGATGATACCCTTGAAGAGGCCATTAAAAAGCTAAAAGCAAGTATTCTTGAAGGAAATTTATACCGTTCACTGGTTGTTTATCAAAGAAAGCCGGGAAATGTTAAACAATTTATTGGAATTTTAAGTGAGCGAGATATTCTAAACACTATTAGAAAAAATGTACTTGGCTTTGACAGGGAAAAGTTCTCCATATCGAAAGCCTTTGGCCTAGGATATGGCTGTTATACTGATACAGATCCTCTAAATGGTCATACCTGTACCAAGGTTGGTCAATCAATTCGCCCCCTAGAACAGAACATTGTCTACACTAATGATGCCGTTACCAGGGCAAGGGATGTCATGATTAATAATAGTGTGGAGTCAGTTCCGGTGTTTAACGAATATAGGGCTGTAGGTGTAATAAGTGCCTTGGATGTTCTTGATGCCCTTGAATAGTTTTTAATATCAAATTAAGTCCACGAGCCACCTTGAGCAGAGGTGGTTTATTATTTTATTAGCTAAACGTATTTATAGCCTGAGGAAAAATGCCACATATATCTTTGTACAGACATCTCCCAACACCAGCTAGGTGCCTGACCGGCGCGAAAGGCCTCAATGGGAATCGGACTTAGGCTGATCACCATTGAACCACAGTGGCCAAGGAAAATTTTTTCCCGGGGCTTAAGAAGCTGATATTGACCCTGGTAATGAGGTTGATCAAAAATACAAATATACAAATCACCTGTATCTACACAGGCTATCCTTGACATATTAGAAAATGAGTTTATTGCTGTGTTTGGGACTAAATCATATTCACAATTAACATGATAGATTTTTGCTGATTTGGTAATTTGCTTACTACGAAAAAACCTGCCAGGGCTTTTTTTATGTAGCTTAACAGATGAGTAAATTCTATTCCTGAGGATTGTTCGCCGGAATGTGAAAGGCTAGACATATAATCCCATTCCTTTCTTAAATGGATTATTATTATTTTTGCCCAAAACTACAGTTAATTAAAAAGAAATAGACCAAAGTTTCAACGGGATTGTGAAACTTTGGTCTATCGTTGTTCGATTTGACCTTGCAAGTATTAAGTTAATTTGATTAAATACTAGCATAAAAATAAAACAGGGTCAACTAGCTACACCCCTAAGCTGAATGAAAATTTGCAATTTTTTCTTATGGGGTAGTTCATTAATATGTTAGAATGGTTATTACTATAAAACTATTTAGGTTTTTAATGGAGGAAGAGAATCATGTCTGGATTTTGGCCAAAGAGCTTTCGATTCCAGGTCGTGGCAATAGTTTCTATACTATTATTGGTTCCGGTCATGATTATGGCTTTTGATATTGCATATATATCTAAAACTGATGATGTCTTGGTTCAGGATCTTGAAACAAAACTAACACGTATTGTTGACAGAATGAGTTCCCAGATACAGAATCAAGTTGAGGAACAATTAGAGGAGAGGCCCGAAGTGAATCTGTCCCAGACCCTGGTAAACGCCTTTGAAGATGCTACCGAGCCAATTTTAGATATAAATAAAGGGGTAAGGATTGGGTTATATGTCGTTCAGCAGGACGAGATTTATATTAGGGGCTATTTGCATGACAATCGGCCTCCCGGTGGAGAAAGTCCTAATACCCGTGAGCAGAGAATCTATAATGAGACGGCTGCTGGCATCAAGGCCGCTGTGGCCGGAGGGCTTCCAATATCGAAATTAGGAAAAACATGGGATGATAGATTTCTTGAGTACTTGGTGCCTATAAATGTTGACTCCAGCTGGTGGCTGTTGTATGGGCCCAGGAGAGAATGCACCCGGTTTTTGCTCAAAGTGCTAAGGCCAGGCAAATACTTTTGGTATTTACCCTGATTGTATTTGGTTTTGGGGTTGGGGCCACTATATTTTCTGTTTTATCATGGGTTAAAAAGGTAAGTAGAATTAAGGACGGGCTTATGAGCTGGAAAAGGATCTGAACAATTCTTTGCCGGATATGTCAGGTGAAATGGGCCAGATAACAAAGGCTATTAATAGGATGGCAGCTAATCTCTCGGAAAAGGAGCATATGGCAGAACAATTGCGACGTTCAGAATATTTATCCGAACTGGGGAGGTTTGTGACGGACATTGCCCATGAATTAAGGAGTCCGGTTAGCATTATCCAGACCACCGTCGATCTAATGGAACCGAGGGTCAAGAATCAGTCGGACTTAAAAGAGTGTGTAGAGATGATTCAAAAACAATTAGACCGCCACAGCCGACTTACCACTGAACTACTGAACTTTGGCAGCCCCACTCAAGTGAAGATGGACCCTTTGATCTGAGGGAGTTGGTAAGAACCGTAACCGCACAAACAGAGCAATTGCTTAGGAAGAGTAATATTGAGCTTAAAGTTGTTACTAGTAATATTTTACCTAATATTAGGGGCGACCAAGAAAAGTTGACCCAAACCTTTATAAACTTAATCATTAATGCTATCCAAGCTATGCCAAAGGAGGAACGCTAACTATCGAAACCTTTGTGGGTGAAAATACTGCCTGTGTTGCATTTTCAGATACAGGTGAGGGAATAAAGCCTGAAGATATCTCAAAGATATTTCAACCCTTCTTCTCAAAAAAGCCGGGGGCAGTGGATTAGGGTTAGCCATAAGTAAAAAAATAGTGGAGAGCCATGGGGGAACCATGCAGGTAGAGAGTATCCCAGGTAATGGAGCTAAGTTCACCCTTTGTTTTCCTGATTATCAATAAAACTATATAATATCATAATTAATGAATTGTGTAAAAAGCATATTGACTGCCGGTTGTGTGTAGACTAAATAATGCAAGGAGGTACTGGTGAATGCCTGGTAATAGAATATTAATAATAGACGATGAACTTGAAATGCACTGGGCTTTGGAGAAGGGGCTGGCCCAGGAAGGCTACCACATTGTTAAGGCTGATAATGGTGAAGATGGTCTGAGGATATTGTCTGAAGAGAATATTTCAGTAGTATTGTTAGACTATAAAATGCCGGGCATGACCGGACTTGAGGTATTAGAGGAAATTAGACAGAGATGGCCTGAGCTGCCGGTGATATTTATGACAGGGTATAATAGTATTACTACGGCAACGGATTCAATGGCCAAAGGAACCACCGCCTATGTATCAAAGCCATTTCGTTTGGATGATTTAAAGGTGACCTTGCGGAGGGCCTTGGGTTCAGAGCTTTAGAGCTTTTATTTATGCTGGCAATTAACTTTAGATTTGATTGACAAAAAAGAGGATATTTGATAATTTTCAAGCAAGATTACCTTTGGCCGAATCGAACAACGATAGGCTTTTAACCTTGCAATTTGCAGGGGAATTAGCCTATTATTTTTTTGTTTTACAAACTTAACAAGGGCATTTATATCTATAGATTATGAAATACTAATTGTGATTTCAGCTAAGAGAATACAAGGTTTTGACTGCGGCACAAGCTAACTTCCAAGGCGGTGCTTCAAGGAGGTTCCAGAGATGGCAGAAGAACGGAATGCACGGGGATTAAGCAACAAAGAAAAACAATTAATTTTATTTATTCGTGAACTCAGTTGGGGCGATATGAAGATTAGAGTAGAGAATGGTGAACCTGTTCTTATATATGAGGCAGTAAAAACAATTAGGCTTGATGATAAACCCCTTAAACCTAAAGTTCAGCGCCAAAGAAAACCAGAGGCTGGTGACTAACAAGTATTTAATTATAATTATTAGGAATAATATAGCTAACTAATTGACAATATAAATTTAATTTGGTACCTTTCATGCATAGTAAAAAATTAATGGCTGAATCGAACAACGATAGGCCGATTTAATCTTGCTTCAGATAAGTAAGATTAAATCGGCCTATTATTTTTTGAAATTTGTAGTGCCAAGAAAAATGAAAGTAATTGGTTGCAATAGCCAATTAACAAATAAACAAAAATATAGGGAGGGTGACGCCTATGTTTTTCCGCAAAATAATAACTCGCGTCAACGGTAAGGAGTATGCATACGTAAAGCTTATTAAGAATTACAGAGAAGATGGAAAGGTCAAGCAAAGAGTTGTAGGTAACCTTGGGAATATTGAGGATTTAACACCCGAAAAGATTAATGATTTAGTCAACGGCTTGATGAGGATTTGTGGTCATGAACAGAAAAGTGTGCCTGTGGGAAATGAGTAAAAGTATTTAAACCTTGGTATGGAAGGGGGTGGACACCAAGGTATCTTTTTGGAGGACTAAGTGATAAATAGAACAAACCAGTTAATTATTAATAATACTTATTCTTTTAAGGTGACTATATTCTGGAACGGGGGGTTATGATAGTGCAAAAAGCAGGGGAACTTGCAGTGGAAAAAGCTGAACATGGCATTGAAATCCAAGGCCCCGGCCCCACTTTGCAAAGAAAATTGTTTTTGCTAGGTTTGGCCCTTTTAGTAGGTGTTTTAGTTTACATGATTCCAACTCCAGAAGGATTATCTGCCAAGGGTCATATGTATCTATCCCTACTGGCGGGTCTTTTGGTTTTATTTTTAACTGAGCCTATTCCATTGCCTATGGTAATGGCTACCTCCGGTTTAGGACTTATTATTTTGGGTATTGATGATGTTAAGACGGTATGGGCAGCTATGCCAACCCTGTTGTATTTTTTGTTCTTGCTGTTTAATGGTTGCCATTATTGCCGAAACCGTGGGACTTACTGATAGGCTGGGAATCTTATTTTAAGATATACTGGAACCAATGTGGTTAGATTTTCATTTATATCCTGTATGGGTCTGGGTTTAGCCTCTGCCATTATGCATGATATTGCTGCTGCTACCATTGGAATAATGGCTATGCTGCCCTTAATGAAGGCCGCCGGTATTCATCCGGGCAGTAGAACAGGCATATTCTTAATGATCGCCCTTCCCTTCAGCTGCTCGGCCGGTGGAATGGGGACTCTGGTGGGCGGTGGCAGAAATATGGTATCAGCGGCGTTCCTAAAGGATATTACCGGTATAGAAATTAGCTTTATTGACTGGGCCATTTATGCTTACCCTGCTGCCATGTTGCAATTCCTGCCGTATGGTTAGCTGTGTTCCTGGTATTCCGGCCGGATAGAACGATACACTTTAAGCCCTTAACTGAAGAGCAGCTGGCAAAGAAACCCTTTACTGCTAAAGAAATTAAGGCTTTAGCTGTGGTAGCCCTTGTTTTTGGGGGATTTTTCACGAAGAATTGGCATGGTATGGATTACTCTATAGTAGTTATAACTGGAGTTATCTTAATGCTTGTTCTTGATTTGATTCCGTGGAAACAGCTTGAAGAAAAGACTGAGTGGGCAGTATGTTTTATGGTCTTTGGTGGCGGCATTGCCCTTGGTACTGCTATGGGGTCCAGTGGTGCTGCGGAATATTTGGCAGCTCAGTTATTTCCGCTAGTTGAAGGCAAGGGTTGGTTGGTGCTGTTTGTAGGATTAGGGTTCTTCGCTGCTGTGCTTACAAATTTGATGGCCAATGTGGCAGCAGCTGCACTGATTTTGCCCATTGCTATCCCCATGGCACAAATGAGCGGCATCAACCCGGTGATAGTTGCCATGGCTTTAGGAATGTACACTTCCTTCGCCTATCTTCTTGTTATTGGTTGTCCGCCTAACGTAGTTGCCTATAGTTTCAATTATTTTAAGGCGTCTGATTTAATGAAGGCGGGTATAGTGGCTTTGCCCGTGGGGGTAATTATTATGGCTATCATTGGCATGACTTGGTGGAAAATTATTGGTTTAGTATAAAAATGTAATATACTAAAAAAATAACCTCAATTATAAGCTTGCTAAAATTGAGACAAGTAAATATGAAGCCCCGGGAATTACCGGGGCTTCATAATAGTCTAGGCATAACTGTCGAATAGTTGTCATAATTTTTTTATAGAACGTAGTGACAAAAACCTTTGTCTTCCTATCTTAATAGATGTAAAAAGGAAAGGGTTGCTTATAAAACGAAAATACTATAGTATAATGTGAGGGTTTTTTTGGTGGAATATACAATAGGGGGGATGCTTTTGGGGAGAGGTATTTCTAAGAATACTATTGCCATCAACAAAAAAGTTAACGGAAAATATTCTGGCGCAAGTGACAAAAATAACAAAAAAATTGTGAGTTGAGGGGAAATATGCTTAGTTTTTTACTAACTGCGATTTTAATGTTTGTATTTTGGTTTAGTTTATCCGGACAGACAATACCACTATTGCTAATACTAGGGGTAATATCCAGTTTACTGGTTGCCTACTGGTCACATGATTTGTTAATAGGCAAGATGGAGAAGGGACCAGACATAGGGAGAATCTTCCGTATGATTAAATATATCCATGGTTAGCCTGGCAGATTGTATTGTCCAACTTGCATCTAATATACCTTGTCCTGCATCCCAAAATGCCCATTGAACCAACCATAGTGAGATTTAAGCACGATTTAAAGACCGATATGGGTATCACACTTCTTGCTAACTCCATTACCTTGACTCCTGGTACAATTACAATAGATGCTGATAGGAATGAATATATAGTTCATGCAGTATCAAGTAAAACTGCCCAGGATTTGTTGTCAGGTGATATGCAGGCAAGAGTTAAAGAAATTGAGGGCGGAACGAAGGAGATGAGTAAGCAGCATGGGTAATATGTTTGAAATTGCAACAGTCACTATAGTCTTAGCTGCAGTTCTCGTCCTTTACAGAGCAGTGGTAGGACCGTTTGTTTTTAACAGGATTATGTCAGTAAACTTCTTTGGTACAAAAACAGTAGTAATCCTGGTCCTGGTGGGTTTCATGTACGGTAGACCTGATGTCTTTTTAGATATTGCAATTGTTTATGCTCTGATTAACTTTACGGCTGTTTTGGCCTTTCTAAAGTATGTCGAGTCTGGCCGTTTTGACAGGTGATAATAATTACTAATCAACAGGATGGGGAAATATGGATATAGATATTCGAATAATTTTACAGGATTATTCCTGGCTTTAGGATGTTTCTTATTACTGGTTGCATCCATTGGGGTAATCAGATTTCCTGATTTCTTTTCCAGGATGCATGCGGCGGGTAAGGCCGATACCATGGGACAGTCCTGCATTTTAATTGGACTAATCATTTACTCAGGATTTAACCTGGTGAGCCTTAAACTGCTTATTATCATGGCTATGATTTATGTCATTAACCCTACTGCCACCCACTACTTGGCCAAGGCAGCCTATATGAAGGGTGTAAAACCATGGGAAAAGGGCTGCAAGTATGGGGAGTCAGACCCATTTGGTGTATCCTGTGACACTAGCGTTGCCGGTAAAAAAGCCAAAGTTAAGGCAAAAAGGTAATGGTTAACACAAAATCACGTTTATGGAGTTGAAGGTATGATTGATATAGCCATTCCGCTTTTTCTGGTGGTTTGTGGCATTGCAGTACTACTGGTAAAAGATTTAATGAGTTCAATAATGATTTTTTCAGTATACAGCCTGGTTATGGCTATTGAATGGGTTCGCCTTAATGCTGTTGACGTGGCTATTACCGAGGCAGCAGTGGGGGCAGGCATCTCCACGGTACTTTTTATGGTTGTTTTAAGCCGTACAAAATACGTGGACGAGGGCAAGAAACCCGTCAGTATTCCAGCCTTTTGGTTGCCGCTGCAGTAGCAGCTATTCTCCTGTATGGAACCGCCGATCTTCCCAATTTGAGGGATCCTAATATTGCGCCTAGTGCCATGTTGCACCTTATTATTTGGAGAAATCCTATGAAGAGACAGGTATGATAAACGTTGTTGCAGCAATTCTTGCTTCATACAGGGGTTATGATACTTTAGGTGAAACTGTAGTGGTTGCCACCGCCGGTTTTTGTCTGATTCTACTTCTAAGGCAGCTCAGAAAGGGACGGAGCACAGGTGATTCGGAGGAAAGGACGGGCTCACGTACATGAATAAACATGTAAACCAAATGGAACCGGGTCCGGCCGGTGCCGAACAGGATAGAGACATTATTAAGAAAACAGTAACTAAGTTATTAATACCTTTTATCCAACTCTTTGGGCTGTATGTAATAGCGCACGGAGAATTGGGACCAGGCGGAGGCTTCCAGGGAGGTGTTATCCTGGGAGTTAGCGTAATAGTTTACTGCTTGGTATTTGGCCTAAAAGAAGGTCAAAAGAGAATGTCTATCAAGACTAATGATCTCTTGGTTTCCTCGGGAGCATTGATTTATGGTGGTATCGGCGTTTTAGCACTGATCTTGGGCGGGAACTACCTTGAGTATCGGGCCTTGCTCCCTGATCCTAAGCTAGGTAGCCATTATGGAATACTAGGTATTGAAATAGGAGTAGGTATGACAGTTGCCGCGGTAATGATTACACTATTCTATGAAACGGTAAGGCGAGATGACAATGATTGAACTATTAGCAAAATATAATTATTGGATTGTAATAATCCTGTTAACAGTTGGGTTATACGGAGTAATGGCCAAGCAGAATTTGATCAAAAAGATCATTGGACTTAACGTCTTTCAAACGGCTGTTCTTCTGTTTTTCGTATCCATGTCCAAAATTGAGGGTGGAACCGCGCCTGTCCTCTTGAAGGGACAACATCTATACGATAACCCCCTTCCTCAAGTATTAATGCTAACCGCCATTGTGGTGGGTGTGAGTATTACCGCTGTGGCCCTGGCCATTGTAATGTTAATTTACAAGGAATATGGGACCATTGAAGAAGATCAAATACTGGAGATGAACAAGCATAATGATTAAACATTTGCCAGCTCTGTTAATAGTGATACCCCTGCTGGCTGCGATTATTACCCCCATCGTTGGCCGAATAAACAGGGTGTTAAGTTGGTATGCCGCGACCATAACAACATTCATATGCTTTGCTATCTCCCTTTCGCTTTTGCAAACTGTATTGGATCAAGGGAGTATAAGCTACTGGATGGGTGGCTGGGAGCCGCCCTGGGGTATTGAGTATGTAATTGATTATCTAAATATTTTTGTATTGCTGATCGTTTCTTTTATGGCTTTTGTTGGAGCCATATTCTCCAAGAACAACATTAACATTGAAATTGACGAAGATAGAAAACCTATTTTCTATGGGGTGTACCTATTATTTGTAACCGGCCTGATGGGCATGGCTGCAACAGGGGATATTTTCAATATCTATGTGTTTTTGGAAATCACATCTATATCAGGATATGCCTTATAGCTATAGGCAGAAAGCGTCAAGCTCTGTTTGCAGGGTTTAACTACCTGGTAATGGGAACCATAGGAGCTACCTTTTTCCTTCTAGGTATAGGCTATCTGTATTTAATGACAGGGACCCTAAATATTGCTGATCTGGCAGCTAGACTGCCGGAATTTTATCATACCAAAGCTATCTTTACAGCTTTTGCCTTCCTCTTAGTGGGTCTATGCATTAAGTTGGCACTTTTCCCTGTGCATATATGGTTGCCCGGTGCCTATGCCTATGCTCCATCAACTATCAGTGCGGTTATGGCTGCAACAGCTACTAAGGTAGCAGCCTATGCATTAATTCGTGTAATGTTTACCCTGTTTAACCCAGAATTTTATGCCCAGGTTCCTTTTAACATTGAGTATACGTTACTTTTCTTCTCGGTAATTGCCATTTTGGCAGGGTCTATTATTGCTCTGGCACAGACAGATATCAAGAAGATGCTGGCTTATTCCAGTGTGGGGCAGATAGGCTACATTGTACTGGGTATTTCACTCATGAGTGTAACTGGAATGATTGGCTCACTGATGCACCTGTTAAACCACGCTATGATGAAGGGAGCTCTCTTCCTGGTGGTAGGTGCGGTAGTATACAGAACAGGTTATACCAGTATAGAAGGCTTCAGAGGACTTGGTAAGAAAATGCCCTTCTCAATGGCGGCCTTCACCATCGCTGCCCTTTCTATGATTGGTGTGCCCCTTACTGTAGGATTTGTCAGCAAGTGGTATTTAGCGGTTGCTTCCATTGAAGTCGGCATGTGGTGGTTGGTGCCCATTATCCTAATTAGCTCACTGCTTACCGCAGCTTATTTCTGGAGAGTAATTGATAATATTTGGTTTAAGTGTGCACCGGGAGAAGAGACTCATGAACGGGGACACGGACATGATTGCCACCATGCACCTATTAAATCAAATGATGCTCCTTTATCCATGTTGATACCTACAGTTACAGTGGCTGTATTATGCATAGTTTTCGGTGTCTTTGCCTATGCACCTGTTTCCCTTGCAGAAAAAGCGGCCGTGATTCTTTTAAAGTAAAGAGGTGATAAACTTGGAAATAATCGAATCAGCAAGGCCGGGATTAGCAGTTCTTGTTTCACTGCTGGCAGTAATATTGATAGGTGTATCAGGTAGGTACCTAACCTTAGGGAAGGATGGACCATATTGGCCTCCCTAATTAAATTTGGCCTTGTAGTTTCAATGCTTCCTACAATATTGGAAGGCAAGGTAATTGAGTATCATCTAGCTACAATATTACCCGGTCTTGATTTAGCCTTCAAGGTTGATGCCCTAGGCATGACCCTTGCCCTAACTGCATCTTTTCTATGGATTATTACCTCGGTTTATGCCATTGGCTATATGCGGTCTCTGGATGAGCATGCTCAAACAAGATTTTTTATGTGCTTTGCCATTGCCTTATCCGCAGCCATGGGTGCAGCCTTCGCGGCAAATATATTTACACTATTTGTGTTCTATGAGGTAATCACCGTAAGTACCTACGCCCTTGTTGCCCACGAAGAAACTCCGGCTGCCATCAAAGGTGCGAGAAGATATCTAACCTACTTGCTGGGTACATCGATATTATTCTTTTTACCGGCAATGTTTTTAACCTATAACTATGCAGGTACTTTGGATTTTGCAAGCCATGGAATACTGGCCGGGACTGCTCCTAATGCAGTTATAGCCGTAATCTTTGTCCTTTTATAGCTGGTATAGGTAAAGCCGGCATGATGCCCTTCCATCTTTGGCTGCCAGCTGCCATGGTCGCGCCTACTCCGGTAAGTGCCCTTCTGCATGCAGTGGCAGTTGTTAAGGTGGGCGTATTTACGGTTCTTCGTATTGTCCTGTTTGTATTTGGTGTTGATTTGTTACAGGAAATCGGTCTTGGTACATTATTAGCTTATTTTGCATCCTTCACCATCATAGTTGCTTCCATAATAGCCCTGAGACAGGATAATTTAAAACTTCGTTTGGCATACTCCACAGTGAGTCAGCTATCTTATATTGTTCTCGCGGTGGCATTATTAACACCAAGCGGTATTACCAGCAGTATAATACACATTACCATTCACGCCTTTGGTAAGATTACTCTCTTTTTTGTAGCCGGAGCAATTTACGTGGCTACGCATAAAAAGTATATTAGCCAAATGAATGGGATAGGCAAGAAGATGCCGTTTACCATGGCAGCCTTCACAGTGGGGGCCCTGTCCATGATAGCTGTACCGCCGGTTGGCGGGATTGTTAGTAAGTGGTATCTTACACTTGGGGCAATTGAAGCAGACATGCTTCCTATCCTTGGGGTAATTGTGTTAAGTACTTTATTAAACGCGGCTTACTTTTTACCCATAATCTATGCAGCATTCTTTAAAAACCCGCCGGAAGAGGATGGGCAGGGAGTACAGGAGGCTCCACCTATGGTAGTTGTTCCATTGGTTCTAACTGCAATTGGAGCAATCACACTGTTTTTCTACCCGGCACTGCTGCTGGATCTTGCCAAAATGGTAGTGGCCCTCGTGGTGTAATAGTGAAAAAGTAACCGTAAATAGGGAAGACAGGGGGGCAAACAGGAACGAAAATGAATAAAATTGTGGAATATTTCGAAAGACCAGAGGTTGGGAAAGCAGTTCGCTATATATTTTATGCCAGCCTGGTGTTACTTCTTATAGCCGAATTATTTATTGAGAAGCACCCATATTTTCATTGGGCAGCCTTTCCAACCTTTTTCGCAGTCTATGGTTTTTTCGCCTGTGCAGTAATCATTGCAGTTTCCAAACTGCTGGGCAAGTTTTGGCTACAAAAAGGGGAGGATTACTATGACTAGCTTTCTACCGCCTGCCTTTATATTTATAGCAGGGGCGGCTCTGATTCCTTTCCTTAACGGGAGACTCAGGCAGGCATATATGATTCTTCTCCCCTGTCTTGCATTCTTAAACCTGCTCAATATGCCAGAGGGCAATAGCTGGGTTCTGAATTTTTGGGAGTATCAACTAACCTTTGCCCGGGTAGACAAACTTAGTATGGTTTTTGCCTATATCTTTGTGATCATGTCCTTTGCCGGTGCTATATTTGCACTACATGAAAAGGATAAGATGCAGCTTACGGCAGCGTTTCTCTATGCCGGTAGTTCATTGGGTGTTGTATTTGCAGGAGATTTATTAACTCTGTTTATCTTCTGGGAGATTATGGCCTTTGCATCTGTATGCCTGGTGTTTGCCAGGGATACCCAGGCGGCCATTAAAGCAGCCTTCAGGTACATCATGGTACACCTTTTCGGCGGCCTACTGCTGCTAATAGGTATACTGATGCATGTTGCGGAAACTGGCTCCCTGGAATTCAACTTAATTGGTTTAGACGGGTTGGCCTCAGTATTCATCTTGCTTGGCTTTGCATTAAATGCAGCCATTCCTCCACTTTCTGCTTGGCTTACAGATGCATACCCGGAGAGTACTGTGATTGGAACAGTATTCCTCAGTGCATTTACTACCAAGACAGCAGTTTATACCCTAGCAAGGGGCTTTGCCGGTACTGAGATCCTAATGTGGGCTGGTATTACCATGATTATTTATGGTATTGTATTTGCCATCCTGGAAAATGATATGAGACGAGTATTGTCCTACAGTATTATTAACCAGGTGGGCTTTATGATTGTAGGTATCGGAATAGGTACTACCCTGGCCATAAACGGTGCAGCATCCCATGCCTTTGCGCATATTTTGTATAAGGCACTTTTGATGATGTCTGCAGGTGCGGTGCTTTATCTGACCGGCCGAAGTAGGTGTACCGAATTGGGCGGCTTATATAAGACCATGCATTGGACCCTTATATTCTGCCTTGTTGGAGCAGCGTCAATATCTTCCTTCCCGCTAACGGGAGGTTTTACCACCAAGTCAATGATTGCATCTGCTGCGGGACATGAGCATATCACCATTATATGGTTATTGTTAACCCTGGCATCCGCAGGTGTATTCTTACATGCTGGTATCAAGTTCCCTTACTTTGTGTTTTTTGCAAAGGATTCCGGGTTAAGACCCAGCGAAAAGGATTTACCTGTAAACATGCTGGTAGCCATGGGCTTCCTATCTTTCATGTGTATCTTAATCGGGGTATATCCCCAGGTATTGTACCAACTTCTTCCGTATCCCGTTGATTATGTACCGTACACCGGGGATCACGTTGTTAGCCAGCTTCAGTTGCTCATGTTCTCGGCCTTAGCCTTCTTCATGCTATTGAAGTACCTCAAGAGAACAGAGACCCTTACCCTTGATACTGACTGGTTTTACAGAAGGGGAGCAAAAATTGTAGTTGCAGCCCTTGCTATTCCAGTATCCTGGACCCATAATAAGCTTGGGTATATTTTCCTGGAGAAAATCCCCAACTTTGTAATTTGGTTTGGGAAGAATCCATTGGGGGCTATCAAGATTGGAGCAGATACCTTGGTTGTATCTATGGTCGGTGGAAAAGAAGCTAAGAAACGGTTAGAGCAAGAAAAGGCGGCTTACCCTGGCGTTCTAAAGCAGTGGTCAATTAGTTCTGCTGTAGCAATTGCCATGGTGTTATTTGCAGCCTACATGATGTTATTCTTCTTTAGGTAAAATGATATTAGGATAACCGGAAGGAGGTCACCATGTATAAATATTTGCTAGCCACAGACGGTTCAGAAAACTCTATGCGGGCAGCCTTGTATTTGCTTGATATTGCTACCACCCATAGAAAGAGTATTGAGGTTACAGTACTAAGCGTACAGGAAGTTGCGGCTTGGTTTACTGAATCAGTTGAAGATGTCAGTCATAAAACAGCTGGGTTATTTAAAAATGCAGGCATTCCTGTTAATACCGTTATCAAAGAAGGAGATCCCGGAGAGGTAATCGCAGAAACTGCAGAACTGCTGGGAGTAGACCATATTGTTATGGGAGTAAGGGGTTTGGGACAGGTTAAGGTAATACTTCTAGCAGCGTAAGCCAGAAGGTAATACAACTGTGCAAATGCCCTATAACCCTAATTAAATAATTATATTTCCTTTTGATACATTAAAAACCACTGTCCATGAGGGATGGTGGTTTTTTAGCAAGGATAGAGAAGAATATCACAAACCATAACATCTTGATCTTAAAGTAAAAATTTGATTTTGGAATAGTATATTAATGCTTGCTAATTGACAAAATTAAAAATATATGCTGAACGTTACCTCTAGTATAAAATATAGATTACCTCATTGACAATAATTTTTAAGTGTGATACCTTTCACTCAGATTAGAAAATTAAAATACATATGCTGAATCGAAAAACGATAGGCCAACATCCCTAAATAAAAATGCGGGGATAGTTGGCCTATTTTATTCTAAATTCTGGAGACGGCAGAAACTGAGAAAAAATTGGAGGTGATAATAAATTACTTTACCAATTAGACAATTGTAAAAGTAATTTTCAATGACAGAAAAAACACAAAGCCCTATTAATAAACTACTAAACAGATACCAAATAAAACTAAAGGATAGGGAGGAACTAATATACTGAAAAAATAACTATTAGAAAATAATAATTATATACTTTGTATTTGTGGAAAGTTAAAAAAATCACAAGTTAAGAGAATTATAAATATTAGGAAGCAGATAAGAGAGGAGAAATGTATATGGCAAAGGTTGAAGCTGAACTTCAACTGCAAGGTCATGTGGTTGAAAAACAAGGCTATCCTGAGGCTCCCCAGGGACATTCTATGCAAAGAACTCTATTACTGATATTGCTTGCAATTGGTGTTGGAGTAGCAGTATGGATGTTGCCTACTCCTGAGGGTCTGTCTGAAAAAGGACATACTTACCTAGCACTGCTAGCTGCATTATTAATAATGTTCTTGACAGAACCTATTCCACTTCCGATGGTTATGGCCTCTTCAGGTTTAGCTATGGTATTGCTTGGCATCGAGCAGGTAAAGGTAGTTTGGGCAGGTTATGCTAATCCTACAGTGTTCTTTGTGATTGGCTGCCTGATGATTGCAATTATTGCCGAGCATGTGGGTTTAACTGAGAGACTTGGACGCCTTATTCTTAGGCATACGGGAACTAATATAGTAAAGTTTTCTTTTATTTCTTGTTTTGGGTTAGGTGTTGCCTCCTCTATCATGCATGATGTTGCTGCTACAACAATTGGTATCATGGCTATGCTACCCCTGATGAAAGCGGCAAATATTCATCCGGGCAGTCGTGAAGGTGCATTCCTTTTATTGGCTCTGCCCTTTAGCTGTTCAGCAGGTGGCATGGGTACACTGGTGGGGGCGGTCGGAATATGGTTTCGGCGGCGTTCTTAAAGGATATCACCGGAATAGATATATCTTTTTTGAATGGACCCTTTATGCAATGCCTGCCGCTATTTTAGCTATTCCGGCTGTATGGTGTGCTGTTTACCTGGTATTTCGCCCCAATCGCAATCTGCACTTTAAAGAATTGTCTGAAGAACAGAAGGCAAAAAAGCCCTTCACCACAGCAGAGATTAAAGCACTAATAGTTGTGGCTCTAGTTTTCCTTGGGTTTTTTACTAAGGATTGGCATGGCCAGGATTATTCCATAGTGGTTTTTGGGGGTGCAATACTGGCACTAATTATGAGATTAATTAACTGGGAAGAATTAAACCATAAGACAGAGTGGGCAGTGGCATTGATGGTTTTTGGTGGCGGCATCGCCCTAGGAACAGCAATGGGAACCAGTGGTGCTGCAGACTATCTGGCCAAGGAAATATTTTTCCCGCTTATTGATGGAAAAGGCTGGCTGATATTGTTTGTTGGAATGGGAGTCTTTGCAGCACTGTTAACCAACCTGATGGCCAACGTGGCAGCAGCAGCTCTTATTTTACCAATCGCAATTCCTTTAGCACAAATGAATGGTATTAATCCAGTGATAGTGGCCATGGCCCTTGGAATGTACACATCCTTCGCCTATCTGCTGGTTGTGGGATGCCCCCCTAACGTAGTATCTTATACTACAGGTTATTTTAAACCTTCCCAAATGGCAAAGGCAGGTCTGGTTGCTCTACCCCTGGGGGTCCTCATTCTGGCTCTGGTGGCCATGACCTGGTGGAAAGTTATCGGCCTTGTGTAATTAATCCTTAACAGTAAAAGTAAGAACCCCGGGAGGAAATCCCCGGGGTTATATTTATGCTGCAATTTTATTATGGTCATCATGATCAATAATTCGGAAGTTCTCTACAATGAAACAATAGGCAAGTATACCGATGGCAACTAGGCCAATACTTACCGACCACTCCCAAACCGAGGGGAAGTACCAGCCGCCGGTGGAGCCAGACATACCAGTAAAGACTACATTCATCCGGTTTAGAATAACACCTCCGCTGACCAGCAGGCCGTAGATAAACAAGCCAGAACGGGTAGCACCAGCGCCTGTAAAGACAATGAGGATTGGTATTATAACGCCAAGTACTAACTCAGCCAGGAACAAGTTGCCCTCAAGGTTACCGGCAAAGACCAGGTTCCAGACATTGCGGCTGGAAAGGTCAAAAATCTTTAGGGCCAAGTACAGTAACATAAAGTAACCGCCGATCTTTGCTAAACCCCTTAAAACATCTACAGGAACTTTATGATTGTAGGCACGCCCGGCCAAGGTGGATTCCACACAAATCATGGCTGGTCCGACAAAGAATGAGGAGATTAAAAAGAAGTAGGGAATCATTGTAGACCACCAAAGGGGATACAACTTATGCACCGCCACCAGATACAATCCACCTAGGAAGATTGGTGCAAGGTAGGAAAGATAATACCAATGATTAATAGGAAGGGCATGGCAGATTTAAAGGCATTGTGCCATTTTACACCAACCTTCTCCGTGAAAATTTCTCCAAATTCCAACACCTGAATGGTGGTATAACAGGATACACACCAGAAAACTTCAAATAATACAGAAGTATGACCCCAGGATACAAAGGGCCTCCAGAAATTGAACCACTGGCCAATATCAAGGAATAAGCCTGCCATTACCAGTAAATATCCCAGTAAAGAAGTTAACATGGCACTGCGAGCTATGGCATGGTATTTATCCTTGTGTAAAACATGAACTATAATGGCAGTAAAGTATCCGCCACCGGCCAATGCAACACCTGTAAGAACGTCAAAGCCGATCCAAAGTCCCCAGGGCCATTCATCACTTAGATTTGTGACTATACCTAGCCCGGTGACTAAACGAAAAATTGCTACAACGGTACAAATAATTGCCAAAAGAATCAATAACTTTCTTATGGGAGTCATCTTAAAACTCCAGCCTTGAGTTGCCATTTATATCCCCCCTTATAATATTCTAGGCTTTAATATTTTTGTCTTTAGAAATTTCGTTGCGACGCTTGGTGTAATGGTATAATCCTGTCAATATTACACCCCAGCTAACAGCAACTATAGGTGTGTATTTAAGGAAGTCGTGGGAATAGGTAGATAGGGGAGTGGTTCCAAGATTAGTATTAAAGCCTAACTGTTCAAAGGGAACGTCGGAAATATATAACCAGGATGTACCACCAACTTCTTTTTCTCCATAAACCTCTTTAATGTACCTGCCGTCCTTAGCAATGGTTGACTTAGCCTCAGCAAGGATTTTATCCCTATCTCCAAAGGTAAATACTCCGGCGGGGCAAACTGAAACACAAGCGGTGACTCACCCCTCTCCACCTTAGTGGAGCACATTTGACATTTAGTTACCAATGGAAAAGCCTTATCCCACTCATATTTAGGAATATTAAAGGGGCAGGCAATCATACAATAGCGACATCCAACACATAGGTGAGGATAGTAGATTACTGGCCCATCCTCAGTTTTCTGCAGTGCTTGGCAAAACATGCTGAAGCACAGGCAGGATCTTGACAATGCAGGCATTGCTGCTTAACAAATCTAAATACCGGAGTTCCTTCCGGTGATTGAACCATATTAAAATTTACAACGGTCCAATTCTTATCGGTTAGTTTTACTTGCTCTCCTACTGCAGGGCTTGAATCAAATTTTATGTCATTCCACAATTTACAGGCCACAGTACAGCTTCCACACCCTACACACTTTGTTAGGTCAACCAGTACACCCTTTGCCATTTAATTCACCTCCTGAGAATTACATTAAACTTTTTTCTTTGGGGTTAAGTGTTTACTGCGATCTTCGTATTCTGTATGCAGTAATTCATGGGCTAAATGACTGTTTGGATTCCCTAAGAATTTTTCATAAATCAATGCTACTTCAGCATTTTCATGACTCAGCCGCTTTTTATATATCTGGGCGTCTATTTGATAGGTACTGGCTAAACGGGCCTTACGTATATCATCAGAAGGTGGGAGTGATGTTCTTGGCTGTCCACCTCCACTAATGCAGCCTCCAGGACAGCTCATGAACTCAATAAAATGATACCTGGGAGGAAGTCCCTGGCGTTTATCCTCTCTTAGCTGATCTAAAATAACCCTGGCATTACTCAAACCGTGGGATACCGCCACATTAACCTGACCAACGCCAGGCACTTCTAAGGAGGCCTCCTTAACACCCTGTAGGCCCCTTACGGGTGTGAGGTTAAATAAAGCTTCCGGTGGATTTTGACTTGTAATTAAGAAGTAAGCTGAGCGAACTGCAGCCTCCATAACTCCTCCGGTAGCACCAAAGATTACAGCAGCTCCAGTACCTTCTCCCATAAGGGGGTCATATTTGGCGTCAGCAAGGGCTGTTAAGTCTATACCCTTTCTTTTTATCATGCGGGCTAATTCACGGGTGGTCAGAACTACGTCAACATCTCGCATCTCAGGCTTTCCATCATGATGTCCGGCATCATTCATTTCAGGGCGATTGCATTCATACTTTTTGGCAGTGCAAGGCATTATTGATACAGAAAAGATTTGTTCCGGGTTAATACCCTTTTCCTTGGCGTAATATGTTTTAATTAATGCTCCCAGCATTTGCTGGGGAGATTTACAGGAGGACATATGCTCCAACAAATCAGGGTAAAAGTACTCACAGAATTTGACCCAGCCTGGGCTACAGGAAGTAAACTGGGGCAGTGGAGCAGGCAGATCTCCTGTGACACGACGAACTAATTCTGTACCTTCTTCCATGATGGTAAGGTCTGCAGTAAAATTAGTATCAAATACAGCATCAAATCCAAGCTTCTTTAATGCGGCAACCTGTTTACCTTCAACAATACTCCCTGGGGCCATCCCAAATTCTTCACCCAGGGCAACCCTGGTAGCAGGTGCTGTCTGCACCACTACATGAAGCTCCTTATTCTCTATGGCTGCCAATACTTTATCAATTTCATCCCGCTCGGTAATAGCAGCAGTTGGGCACCATAGTGTGCATTGACCACAATTGACACAGGTAATGTCATCTTTAATTGGTAAATCGTAATAGCCATAAACCGTCTGGATACGTTCACAGACCTCAATGCATTGACCACATAGGATACACTTTTTATCGTCCCTTACTATTGAGGGATTGTAGGGGTCAATGGGTATACGCCCTTTTACCTGAACGGGCCAAGAGCTGGCCACCTGATACTGCTGTGGCAGCCACCCTTTTCCACCAGCTGGTTCCTGACTGCAGCCAGAAATAGTAACTGCTATTCCGGTCAGCCCAACTCCCCCGATCATTTTAAGGAAGCCCCGTCTTGTTACTGACTTTGGCTTTACAGTGAGGTTTTCCATGCACTTTCCTCCTTTATTTTAGTTATTTATTTAAATAGTTTAGGAAAAGGAAAAATGGTCAGAATGTGCGTAATAAGCAACTTCTGACCATTCCCAACGCTGTAATTTTATCCGCACAAGTAGTACGTATTTACCTTGCACCGGGTAGTAATAAATAGATTTGCTAAAGTTATGAAAAGGAGCACAATCACTAACCCTTTATTAAAGGTTATTCTTTGCTTTTGTGAAAATTCCTGCAATATAAAAACTATTTAGAAAGTTTTTTTAAATAAAAATTTACTTAATTATTTTAATTTACAAAACCATTGTCATTGCAATAGAATAGCTAATAGAGATTGACAAAATTAAGGGACTAATTTTGTAATTATTTTTTTAATATTCTAAATTTACAAATTATTGCACAATTGTTATTGTAGTATTAAAATATGGCCGCGGCTAGGTATTTAAAAAATTCATAATTATTTAGTTGAATAATAAAAGAAAGTTATGCAATTCACATAAATTGTGTTAAATATATTGAATTGTTTTAAAGGGGACAGGGAGTGGTCGCATGCAGTCATTAAAACATCAAATTACTGTGCTTGTAGTTGCCTCAACTTTAATATTAGCAGTGAGTATTATGGTTGCCATTGGCATGCAAATAAAAGACACTGCAGTTTTGGCCTGTATAACCAAGGCTAAAAGCGACTTATCCACCGGGGAGGCACTAATAAATTTTAAGTATCCGGGACCCTGGAGGGAGGAAGATGGTTTCCTTTATAAAGGGAACATAAGAATTAACAATAATAATGAAATTGTTGATTATATAAGCAGTTTGACGGGTAATACGTCTACCATATTTTTAGGCAAAACAAGGGTAGCCACAACAGTTAAGAAAGAAAATGGGGAAAGGGCAGTTGGTACCCATGCATCTGAGGAAGTTGCTAAGAAAGTGCTTACTGAAGGGAAGGAATATCTTGGTGAGGCAGAAGTGGTCGGACAGCGATATCAGACGGCTTACAAGCCTTTGCTTGATCAGAATGGCAACATTATTGGAATGTTTTATGTTGGAATTTCTAAAAAGTTTTATGATACTCTGTTTGTAGATTCACTAACCAGAATGGCCCTTATTGGTATAGCCTTGACCATAATGGTTTTCTTTGGAGCAATTTATTTTACAAAAAGGGTAATTACAGAACCCCTTAAACTACTTACTGAAGAGACACAAAAGTTTACAAAGGGGGATTTCTGTTCTCTATATTACCCAACCAAAATTGATAGTAATAATGAAATAGGTGAACTGGCCAGATCAATAAAAGAAATGGGAGAGTGGGTCCAGGCCCTAAATTATCAAATTAATAAGGCTACGCAAATAAATGCACCTGTGGCAAAGCAAATTGCTTCAGGTGCCGATAGTAGCTTTCTCGAAGAGGAATGCAGCAATTGTATTAAAAGGAATGTCAACAGGGAAAAGCAATGGGGGGAGCTATCCAAAGGCTTAAATGAAGTAACACTTAACCAAATTTTAAACTACATGAAAGAAAAGGATTGTAGTCTATCTGCATCGGAAATAGCCAGGGCAGTAAAGCTTACTAAAGTTACCGTACGACGTTACCTGGACTTCATGGAAAGATGTGGAAAGGTAAATGTGGATATGCAATATGGCCCTGTTGGACGTCCTCTAAAATTATATAGGTTGGATATTGAACAGTAGAGGAAAGGTTCTGGCAAAAGCCAGAACCTTTCAGATTGTCGAGAACTACCTATATTCGGGTTTTAATAATCCCTCACGACTCCTCTCTCCGCAGT